>NZ_JADEWI010000106.1 GCF_015207705.1 Nostoc sp. LEGE 06077 | reverse complement strand
TGTTGGGTGAGCGTCTCGACGTAAATGTTTCAGGATTTGTAATTCCACATCCATTGCCCTGCTTACCTTCCAGAGTTTTTTCTTTTAATCCTTTTATTTAGAATACTCGGAAAGTGACAGAAGAGGGTTACGGTGTACATACAAATGTTGATTGAGTGCATCTGTCCCGCCTCGGAATGAATTCCGAGTCTCATAGCGCAAGTCATCTCAAGATGACTCAACGAGAAATATATTCAAGTCCACGTTTTGTGGACTTTGGCTATGAGCCTGGAACTTTAGTTCTAGGCGGGATGTGGCTAAACATGAAAATTTTTGACTGGTGTGTACATTGCAGATTCCCGTCCGAGAGGTTCTTCTATAATTAATGGAATTGTTGAGTTTCAAAAGTTAAACTACTTTTGAGCAACCGCAACACCATTAGGTTCACCAAGAATCTTGGCGAATCTTTCTAAATAGAAATTCACAGGATTTGCAACTGCTTGAATAGACTCACGATTTTCTACAGCATTCCACCATTGCAGCAAGCGGGGTGTTTCTGTTGGTAATGTAAACTTACGGAAGTGTTCGAGGAGGGGTAAACGCTCAAACCAGGGATAGAAGCTGATATCAACTAAACTGAATTTTTCACCCAACCAATAAGGGCCGTTACCAGATAACTTACCTAATCCTTCTTGCTCAATATATAACAGGGCTTCGACAAATTCTTTCCGCCCTTGTTCTTGTTCTTGAGCATCTTTACCACGCAAGAATTTGTTAAATGCGGGGACAAAGCGAGTATTGGCGTAGTCAATCCAAATCCGCGCGATCGCTTTTGTCGTAGGATCATGAGGTAACAAAGCTGGCTCTGGAAAGACTTCTTCTAGATATTCATTAATCACCGCAGATTCATAAATTTCTACATCCCCATGCTTAATTGCTGGCACTTTACCATAGCGGGAAATCTGCGTGAAATCAGATGGTTTGTTCTGTAAGTCAATTTCAATTGGCGTAAAGTCAATTTTCTTTTCTAGCAAAACTACGCGGGTTCTCTGGGAAAAGGTAGAAGCTTTAGCAAAGTAAAGTTGTAGGTTACTCATGAAATTTTTCCTTGTATGGTAGTTTTAATGAAACCCTGAAGTATAAGCAAACTCAGGTTTACTTAGGGAATTAATTAAAGTACTATAACTTTATAGACTTACCGTAGAATATCTCAAAGTATTGCACATACTTTTGGGAAACACAAGTAGGGCTAGGCAGCGAAATATCTGACTACAGAGGGAAGGTTGAAGGGGTATAGGGGTGTACTTCTCTGCGGGACGCTCCGCGAACGACTGCGCTCAGTAACCAGGGTGTAGGTATTCAAAACCCTTATACCCTTACACCCATTCCTAACAAAACATTTTTGTGCGTAAGTCCTGGAAATATGAGGTATTCTAATTCCTGGATTCTCTGTGCTGATTTCTTTTCATATTCTGCTAATCTGGCAAATATGTAATACTTAGTGATACTAATAGTTAGTCAAGCCAACTTTTCCCGTCTCTGATGGCTGGGTATTATCAGGTCATTTTCTACTGCAATAATTAAAAATGATGAAAGAAATATCACGTCGCCAATTTATCACCACAGCCACCCTGACGACAGGCTTTGTTATAGCAGTGCAGCCTGTGTTTGCCAAAGTAATTACCACCGATAATAAGGGTTTAACTGCGGGTGCGGTGAAAATTCCGGTAAAAGATGGCGAAATTCCTGCTTATAGAGCCGTACCTGCGACTGGGAGTAATTTTCCCGTGGTTTTGGTGATTCAAGAAATTTTTGGTGTCCATGAGCATATTCAGGATGTTTGTCGCCGCTTTGCCAAGTTGGGGTATTTAGCGATCGCACCAGAATTATTTGTGCGTCAAGGTGATGTGTCAAAATTAAGCAACATAGACGAAATCCGTCAGGTAGTAGCTCAAGTCCCCGATGTACAGGTGTTATCAGACCTAGATGCAACAGTCAATTGGGCAGTAAAATCAGCTAAGGGAAATGCCAAGAGAGTGGGAATTACAGGCTTTTGCTGGGGTGGAAGAATTACTTGGCTATATGCTGCACATAATCCCCAAGTCAAAGCAGGTGTAGCCTGGTATGGCAGACTTGTGGGTAATTCTACAGAACTCACACCTAAAAATCCCATTGATATCGCATCAACATTAAAAGTACCTGTTCTGGGACTCTACGGCGGTAAAGATACAGGCATACCTGTAGATACTGTAGAGCAAATGAGAGATCGCCTCAAATCCAGTAGCAGCAAATCTCAAATTATCATCTACCCAGATGCACCCCACGCCTTTTTTGCAGATTATCGCCCATCTTACCGCGAGAAAGAAGCCAAAGAGGGCTGGAAAAAACTCCAAGCATGGTTTAAAAAATATGGCGTGTAATCATCGTATGTAGTGAAAGACTGCTTATTTGTAGGGTGGGCATTTTCAGTCAAACTCTCAATCAACTAGGAGATATATTTGTTAATGCCCACCTTACAGATACTTCAGTTTTTTCAAAAATCAAATATGAGTCTTATATGAAAAAGTCTAACTACTACGATAATATTGCCCCAATCTATGACCAAACACGCTGGTTATCAGAGACAGTTGCAGAAGAAGTAGCAGACTTTATTATTAAACTTGTATGTGCCACACCTGAAACATCTTTTTTAGAACCAGGTATCGGTACAGGATTAAATATTATTCCTCTCGTTAAATGGGGCTATTCAGTAACAGGAATTGGTATCTCAGCAGAAATGCTAAACCAGTGCCGTCAAAAATTAAATGGTACTCCTAAAAATTTGCGGCTAATTCAGGCTGATGCTTCACAATTAGCTTTTCCAGATAACAGTTTTGATGTTGTATTAACTGTTCATGTCCTCCATACTGTTGCTGATTGGAAAGTATTTTTAGACGATATTGAGCGCGTGCTAAAGCCAGAAGGTTGGTATCTTAATTGTCAATGGATTACTCCTCCAGCCAGAAGAGAATTTGAAGGATATTTCCGAAAAATACTATCTAAGTATGAAGTATCAAAGCCAATTTCTACAGCAATACAAAAAATAGATGTAGAAGGATATTTACATCAAAAAGGGTACAGATCAAATTACTTAGTAGCTAAAGAATGGACGGTTAACAATACAGTTGAAGAACTAATAAGTTTTTTTCAATCACGAGCCTACGGTTTATGTTGGGGATTAGCAGATGATCAATATCATTTAGCTATCAATGATTTGAAAGAATTTTGTCTCAATCATTATGGTTCGTTGGATAAAATTATTTCTTCTCCAGCAAAGTTTGAAATTTGGGCTTATAGAATAGTCTGAAATCATATCGAAATTAGCTGAATTAGCGACAGTAAAACCAGTAAATTAAATTTGCAATCTGAATTGGAGAAATAAACTCAATGACAACCACTGCATTAATTGTTGGTGCTGGTAATGGACTAAGTGCATCCCTCGCGCGTTTGTTCGCGGCGGAAGGGATGAAGGTTGGGTTAGCTGCAAGACAAATTGATAAGCTGAGTACATTGTCTCAAGAGATTGGCGCAGTTAGTTTTGCTTGTGATGCTTCTCAACCAAACGAAGTCAACCAACTGTTCAACGATGTAGAACAAAAGTTAGGAGCGCCAACCGTTGTAGTTTATAATCCAAGTTTCCGAGTTACAGGTAAGTTAATTGACCTTGACCCTAGCGAAGTGGCAAAATCGCTGGAAATTACTGCTTATGGTGGCTTTTTGGTAGCCCAAGCCGCCGCTAAACGAATGCTGAAATTAGGTGAAGGGGCAATTTTCTTTACAGGTGCGTCGGCTAGTGTCAAAGGTTATCCACGTTCTGCGCCCTTTGCGATGGGTAAATTTGCTTTGCGGGGTTTAGTTCAAAGTATTGCGCGTGAACTAGCGCCGCAGAATATTCATGTGGCGCACTTTATTATTGATGGTGGAATTCGTTCGGCGATACGACAAGAAACCACGGATAAGCCTGATAGTTTACTAGATCCAGATGCGATCGCTCAAACTTACCTCAACATTCTCCGTCAACCCCGCAGTGCTTGGACATGGGAAGTTGAATTACGGCCTTGGGTGGAAACATTTTAGTACAGCGAATGGACAGTTATCAGCCGCATTTACTCCATGATCGACATAAATATTGCTGTTTTTGTATCCTACACATCTTAACAACCAACAATTTATAGGGTAAAAGTGGATACAGCTAAGAAATATAAAAAATCATAATAGAAATACTATGAGTGAATTAGTAGTAATCAGCTTTAATGATAAATATAAAGCAGATGAAATGCTGCTAGAACTACTGAAACTAGAACAAGAGCATTTAGCTGATTTAGAAGATGCTGTTGTAATCACAAAAAATGCACAGGGTAAGATAAGGGTTAAACCCTATCATGATTTAGTCAAACCTGGTGATCTGAGTAATGAACTTTGGGGTGGGATCATTAGCGCTACTTTTTTTCATCGCTTTCTTACCATTAAAGAAAGTGTGTTTGAAAGTAGTTTCTTAACCGAAGTTGAAGCAGCTTTAACCCCTAATTCATCGGCTATATTTGTTTTAATTAATTATGCTGATCCCGAAAAAATAATTGCAGAATTTCATCGATTTGAAGGCAAGTTAATTAGAACAACTCTATCTAAAGAGCAAATTGAGTATTTAAAGAAAAATCCTCAAAAAATCTAACTAGTTCTACCGTGAACGACAGAGATGAAATTAATTAACGACGTTTGCGGTTACAATACAACACCAAAAACACAAATAATCCGAGTCCAGCAAGATATTTGATGGGATCTGGCACATTGGGATTAGGCGAAAAAAAGCCTTCAATCGTACCAGCAATAATTAACATTGGCACAATCCCAAATACTAATTGTGCAGCTTGGGAACCATAAAACTTTAAAGCATCACCACGGCGATATTTACCAGGAAATAAAATTGCTCTGGCTAATAATAAACCTGCACCGCCAGCAAAAAATATTGCTGGTAATTCCAAAGCACCGTGGGGAAACACAAAAGCCCAAAAAGGATAAGCCAAGTTATTTTGACCGACTAAAGTACCCACAGCACCAATTAATAAACCATTGAATATCATTAAATAAGTTGTGTATAATCCCGCAGAGATTCCACCAGCAACCGCGCCAAAAGACACCGAAAGATTATTAATCATGATGCTGCTGGATGCTAACGGTTCAATGCCGACAATCGATCCCATCCATAATTTATGCTCATCCCGTACCTGAGAAATTAGCCGTTGTGGTACTACGAGCGACATAAATGTTGGGTCTTGCCAAGCATACCACCAACCAACTAATGCCCCCAGCAAAAACAAACCTGTAGCCAACGCAATGTAGGGAAATGTTTGCTGCACTACAGATGGTAATCCCCAACGGTAAAATTCCGCCGCCGCCCGCCATTCTTGTCGGCGCGAACCTTGGTAAATCTGCGTGTAACCGCGGGTAGTTAAATTTTGCAAACTTTGAATTAAAGTTTGACCAATTTGTTGTGTACGGGCGCGGGCTAAATCAGCCGCTACGGAACGATATAAACTTGCTAATTCTCGAATTTCCTCGGCGCTGACTGACTTGAGTCCTTTTTTTTCTACTTGCTTTAATAAGGTATCTAAACGCTGCCAATTTGGTTCGCGTCGTGCAATCCATCGTTGAATATTCATAAAGTAGGGGAGTAATTTGTAAATAATGCGATATGCCACAAACCCCTCTCCTCTCAGCAGGGCTGTTTCATTCTGAGAAGAAAAATCTGAAAGTCTTATTTTTTCGTTTGAATTTAGGTTAGTCGTAGAGGATAGAGTCTCCCTGCCCCTCTAATACCCTGTGCTAAACTTATTTTCTCTGGAAAATGAAACAGCCCTGCTCTCCTCTCAGGGGTTACGGTGTATACACAAGTCAAAAATTTTCATGTTCAACCACATCCCGCCTAGAACTAAAGTTCCAGGCTCATAGCCAAAGTCCACAAAGCGTGGACTGGAAGACATTTTTAGCTCAGTCATCTTCAGATGACTTGCGCTATGAGACTCGGAATTCATTCCGAGGCGGGACAGATGTACTCAACGAACATTTGTGTGTACACCGTAGCCTCTCAGGGGAGAGGCTTTGATTCTTGCTCCCCTTCCCTTGTAGGGAAGGGGTTGGGGGTGAGGTTTGAGCGAAAGTTGCACACGGCGTTAAATCATTGAGGATTGTTAGATTTTAGGTTAACAATGAGGATTGATTTTCTAAAAATTAGTCACTAATTCAGCTAAAAACCTCGATAGTGCCTACATTTCTTAATTACGAATTACAAATTACGAATTACGAATGGCTATAACCTACCTTAAGATAGCCACAAATTCACAACTGTAGTTTCAGGGAAATTTGGTATCATGTCGGAAAACATTAATTCTCCTAGTCCCATACAACCACTCAGCGTTGGAAATGTTGTCAGTGCCGGAATGCGCTTGTATCGTTCTCATCTGAAGGATTATTTTTTACTGGCTTTGAGAGCATATATATGGGTAATAATACCTGTTTATGGATGGGCAAAATGTTACGCTCTCATCGCGCTGATTTCTCGGCTGGCTTTTGGCGAATTAGTGAATCAACCTGAGAGTGTTTCATCAGGTGAGCGCTTTGTCAATTCTCGGAAGTGGCAATTTTTGCTGATGATGCTGTTAATGTTTCTTGTCGGTATAGGGATTCTTGTTGGTGGGGTAATTTTAGTTACCCTGTTTAGTGTTTTATCAGCAGCATTGGTTGGGGGATCTGGTCAACAAGGAAATCCTGCTAGTATTCTTTTGTTGATTGCGATCGCTATTGTGATAGGTATGGCGGCTTTTGTGGCAGTTTTGTGGCTATTAACGCGGTTTTATTTGGTGGATGTACCCTTAGCCATTGAAGAGAATATTGATGCAACATCAACTATTAGCCGCAGTTGGGAGTTAACCCAAGGTTATGTTTGGCGGATTATGTTTATTTCCTTTGTGGCTTTTTTGATTACCATCCCAATTCAAATTGCAGTTCAAATTGTTTCGGGAATTATTCAGTTGGTTTTTGCGTCATTGATTGAAGAAAATCCTGGATTTTTTACTTTAGTTTATGCTGTGTTAATTCTGGCTTTAAGTTTTGGTGGCAGTGCTGTGATTGTGCCGTTTTGGCAAACAATTAAAGCAGTGATTTATTATGACTTACGCAGTCGCCGTGAAGGGTTGGGCTTGCAGTTACGCGATCGCGAAATTTAAATAAGTAGGTTGGTGTTAAAAATTGTCGTTATGACAAGGCAGAAGACAGAAGGGAAGAGGTTTTCAGCGAGTTTATTTTTTGTTACATACTTCGGTTTATTTGCACCGTTCTACTTACTATTACAAATATTATTATGCACTTTTTTAACCGCGTTAAATTTCGCACCCCCGAAAGTGTCGAATTAGAATTTACCCTGGCTGGTATAGGTAGCCGTGCTTGGGCTTTACTAATTGACTATTTGGTATTGGCTATCGTTTTATTAGTATGTATCTTTAGCTGGATTTCTATATCTGGTCAATTAGCTGATGTTTTGGAGAATCAAAATACTATTGCTTCACAAGTTGGACTGTGGTTAATAGCCATTACCTTTTTACTTCTGTTTGGAATTTACGTTGGTTATTTTGTATTTTTTGAAACACTATGGCAAGGACAAACCCCAGGAAAACGCTTTGCTAAAATTCGCGTTGTGCGAGATGATGGTAGACCTGTTGGGTTAGCACAGACAACTTTACGCGCCTTACTGCGACCTTTAGACGAATTTTTATTTCTGGGCGCTTTTTTAATTATGTTTAGTCACCGGGAAAAGCGCGTGGGTGATTGGGCGGCTGGTACAATTGTGATTGAGGCAGAAAGAGCGATCGCATCAGCAACTTTCACAATTTCTGAACAAGCTAAGTCGCTTTATACAGAATTATCTGGCATTGCCGATTTATCTCAACTTTTACCAGATGACTTTGCCATCATTCGGGAATATTTGCAGCGACGTGGCGCAATGGCATCCAAATCAAGAGTTGCACTTGCGTCTAAGTTAACTCAACAAGTTGCAGCGATTGTAAATCTAGATCAACTGCCAGAAGTTGCGCCTGATGTATTTTTAGAGGCTATTTACTTAGCTTATCAACACAAAGAATTTTAGTATTTTTGCTGCTGGCGGCGCGGATGGGTAGGTGTAGAAAATCAAGGTTGAGGCAAAATCGCTGTACTCCTCATGGTGCAAGCCTTAGCAGAAAAATTTAATTGAAAACATCCGCGCACCTTTCCTAGACTACGTTTCAGCATTTTTGTGTCAAGCGACTTCAATTGTGAGATGATACAATCACACCATCCGCGAAATCGAACCTTGAAAACTAAATACACCTTAGCTTTCTGGCTTCCGCGTTGCAACTTTAATTAATCCCTATTAGGGATTGAAACCCAGCTTTTACAAAAACAAATTGCCGAGAATGATTGCAACTTTAATTAATCCCTATTAGGGATTGAAACAAACTGATTAACATCAAGTATATCCGTTGACTGATTTGCAACTTTAATTAATCCCTATTAGGGATTGAAACAAGAGCCGCCTTTCTAAAAAAGTATGGGAGTATGTTGCAACTTTAATTAATCCCTATTAGGGATTGGTGCGACTATCGGTTGCACGACGAGAGTGAGTATCTCAGAAATACTCCTGGCGAGTGTCAATGCCAGTACCCGCCCAAAGGGGCATTATAGGTAACTGTGATGTCTCAAAGCTAGAGGGTAAAAT
>NZ_JADEWI010000036.1 GCF_015207705.1 Nostoc sp. LEGE 06077 | reverse complement strand
ACATAGTTTTGTTATTTCAACCTCCACATACACCTCAAGTTAATCCAATAGAAAGATTGTGGGAAGAAGTTAAAAGGCATCTAACTTGGGAAAGCTTCTCAAGTTTAGATGAATTAAGAGAATTTATTTGGAAGCGATTGGAACAATTAAACACATCAGTTGTTGCTTCTATCACAGGTTGGGATTTTATTCTTGATGCTTTATTTGTATCAGGCTTTTCGTGAATTGGTATAACCCTTGAGTAAGAGCTTTTCAAGACAATTACTATCACAAAAGTTAAGTGTAAATTCATATACAGATACATGGTTTTTGGTTTAGTAAAATAGCAAAAAAGTATTAATAGATTCAATTAGACATATTATTTCTAAATAACTTGATCAAATACTACGTTAGTTAGAGGTATTGTGAATTTTGTTATTGATTAAATAATCAGTCTCATTCAAAAATAAATCTTAAGTATGAGGATATTTTCGTACTTGATATTCTGCTGACTCTATCAACTGATAGATATCGCCTAATGCCTGGTTGAATTTACTATCAATCGCTACTAAATCTGCTTCAGAAATAGCTTTCCACTGTTCTTGTGTTTCCCAGCGAATAATGAAAGTTACTTCGGAAGGTTTATGTGAGTTAATCCAGACTTCTTTACTGAGAAATCCTGGATACTTTGCCAATGCTGCTGTCCAAATTTCTGCATCCTGCTGAATAAAACTTTCTCGCAGATTTGGGTCAATGTGAAATTTAAGCAGTTCTATCACCACACTCATTCATTCCCTGTGTTTACTAATTTGCCAAAATAGAGGTGTAGGCTAGAATAACAACGCTTCCAGCATAGCTTGATTGCATACACTCAAGAGCAAGGAGGCTAGTTTGAAATAAATAACAGGAAGGACGTATGGACAGCAACAACTGGTTGCAACAGCTAATGATGGTAGGAATTGGAACAACGTCTTTGGTAGCAGAAAAGTTGCGGGAAGTTAGTGATGAATTAGTCAAAGACGGGAAACTGAATCCTGAACAAGCGAAGGCCGTAATGGATGATATTGTACAGCAGTTAAAGTCGGAGCAAGGCACTTGGGATGCTCAAATGCAACGACAAATGCGGAATATGATGCAGGATTTAGGGGTGGCGCGTCAGTCTGAGGTGGATGAACTACGGGGAAGAATTGACCGTTTAGAACGTCAAGTACGTGATTTAGAAAATAAGCTTTGGCGTTAAATCTGTCATTTGTGATTTAAACTAAATGTGTTCTGTTGGTATTGCTTTTTCCAAACGACCTCAGTAGGGAGGACTAATTTTGAAAGCAATTTTACTCAGCGTGGGTTTCATGCTGGTTTGCGTTGTAGTTTTAGTGTTAGGGCAATTAGGCAATAAACAAGATACTGCCATTGCTGCTAATTTAACCCCAGCGCAATCATCGCCCACTACCATTACAAACAACGATACTTTGATAGCGAACAACACTATGTCTGATGCCAATGTTGTAACTACTCCCTCTGGACTAAAATACGTTGAAATCAAAGAGGGAACTGGGGTAACTCCTAAGTCTGGCCAAACAGTTGTAGTTCACTACACTGGCACTTTAGAAGATGGTACTAAGTTTGATAGTTCCCGCGATCGCGATCGTCCTTTTAGCTTTACTATCGGCGTTGGACAAGTGATCAAAGGTTGGGACGAAGGACTTAGCACAATGAAAGTTGGCGGTCAGCGCGAGTTGATTATCCCCGCAGAGTTAGGCTATGGTTCCCGTGGCGCAGGTGGCGTAATTCCCCCTAACGCTACCCTGCTGTTTGATGTGGAATTGTTGGAAGTTAAATAAAGTATGAAGTGTGAAGTATGAAGTATGAAATTTTATGCTTCACACTTTAATAATTCGGTCGGGCTAGATTTTTAAACTTCGTATACTGCGGGTCGAATAAAAGTTTGACTGTACCTGTAGGGCCGTTGCGGTGTTTTGCTACTATAACTTCAGCGATGCCGCGATCGGGGGTATCTGGTGAATAATATTCATCGCGGTATAACATAATAACCAAATCCGCGTCTTGCTCGATAGAATTGTGAACAATAATATTATTTGCTACAAAGTTGTGCAAACCAGGAACAGTTAGGTCAAATACTTCTTCCTCCCCACTTAATTCAATCGAAACTATTTCATCCCAATAAACATCGCTATTAACCAGGGACAAAAGTTCACTTGATTGAACAAGCTTGGCAACTTTTAATGCTCTTTCTCTACTTAAATTTGCTTTGTAAAGCGAAGTGCCACTACAGGCTGTAACCTCAGCATAAGTCATGCTTGGTTTAGCAGAAGTGGGGATATGTCTTGGTAAACATAGATGTTCTTTAGGACTTAATTCATCAAGTCTTTTCCAACCATTAATAGTTAAAAACTTGTGATTTGCTGTGGCACGAATTTTTCGCCCTAATCGAGTTTTAAGGGCAAATACAGGCTTGATTCCTGTAGAGAAGGCATGGCTAACAATTGCCCTTTCTAATTGCATTGTGGATTCATTCAATGCCCAAACAGCAAAACCAGATTTACCAACTAATTCTTTAATTGGTACTTGTAATCCACTATCTGCCAATGTAACTAAACTATCACCTGTTAAACAGCCTGATTCTCTCAAATCAGATAACATCGGGCGCTTGTTGGTACGTGCTTCTACACCGCGGCTTAACTGAGATAAAGCAATGACAGGTACAGATAATTCACGGGCTAAACCTTTGAGACTGCGCGTAATCCGAGATAATTCTTGTACGCGGTTATCGCCTGCGCCTTCCATTAATTGCAAGTAATCTATGACAATCAACCCTAAGTCTGCGCCTTGTTCGGCTTGCAGTCGCCTAGCTTGCGATCGCATTTCGTTGACTGTCATATTTGGCGTATCATCAATATAAATTGGCATTTCGGAAAGCATACCAATTGCCCGACTTAAGGGTTCCCACTGGGTTTGGCTGATACGTCCACTCCGCAAATAACCCGATTCAATTCCCGCTTCACTGGCTAATAGTCGCTGTACTAGCTGTTCTTTGGACATTTCTAAGCTAAAAACCGCGACTGGTAATTTATAACCAGCAGCAATATTATGAGCTAGGTTCAAGCAAAATGCTGTTTTCCCCATTGACGGCCTGCCAGCGACGATAATTAAATCAGAACGCTGAAAACCGCTGGTCATGGCATCTAAATCATAAAAGCCGCAAGGAATCCCCGGTAAAGCAATACCTTGATGGCGTGTTTCAATATCTTGAAAAGTATTGACTAAAGTATCAGAAATATGCACCAAACCTGATTGGGGGCGTTCTTGGGTGACACCAAAAACTTTCTGTTCTGCTTTGTCTAAAACTAGTGGTAATTCGGTTTCTGTTTCGTAACCTAAATGTACAATTTCGTTGCCAGCTTTAATTAACTGTCGCCGCAGGTATTTTTCCATAACTAAGCCTGCTAAAGCGTCGATATTTACCGCTGACACGGTACGGTCTACGAGGGTGGCTAACTTATTTCTACCGCCAATCCGGGCGAGTAAATCATTATCTGTTAACCAACTGGTAATTGAAAGTAAATCAGTTGGTTTACCTTGGGCATGGAGGCGCAAGGCGGCTTGATAGATTTCTTTATGGGCGCTAATGTAAAATGCTTCAGCAACTAAGCGATCGCTAACTCGACCAATCGCTTCTGGATCTAGTAAAATTCCCCCCAAAATTGCTTCTTCTGCTTCAATATTTTGGGGTGGTAGGCGATTGCTACCATCGCCTTGAAAACTTAATTCTTCCGCCATAATGCGATTTTGGATGAGTAATGAGGATGTCTCTATTACCCTTATAGTCCAAAATCTGCGAGAGAACACGGTTGTGGTTCGGTGATTACCGACAACTTGCTGAAGAAATTAGCAACCACAGATTTAACACTGATAAAACATCTGTGTATATCTGTGGCAAAACATCAACAAGTTTTTAGCTGGCAACAACTTCAACGTCAATTTGCGCTGTTACGTCTGAGAACAACTTAATTTCTGCTTTGTAAGTACCCAGCTTGCCAATATCGGGGATGGTAATACCACGACGGTCAACTTCTTGGCTGGTAGCTGCTTGAATTGCATCTGCAACATCTTGGCTGGTAACAGTACCGAAGATGGCTTCGTTTTCACCAACTTGCTTGGCAATTTTTAAGCTGCCAACTTTTTCTAAAGCGGCTTTTTGTTCTAGGGCTTGTTGTTTGAGTTCTAATTGCCGTTGACGCTCTTGTTCACGACGGCGTTCTACTTGCTTGAGAATACCAGGAGTAGCACGGGTTGCCAAACTCTTGGGAACGAGGTAATTTCGAGCATAGCCAGGAGCTACTTCTACTAAGTCGCCTAATTTGCCTAACTTGCTGACATCTTGAGTCAAAACTAACTGTACGCGTTTCGCCATTTTTTTCTGTTTTTCCTGTAGAATCTCAATAACTTGGGTTGCAGCAGGATAGCCTACATGAGTGTAACTGTATCCCAAGCAGCTTTGTCTATACCCTAAAGCTTACAGATCCTAGCGAAAGGCGGGGGGCGATCGCAACTGTTTAGTCAAAAGTCAATGGTCAATGGTTATTTGTTAAGTCTGTAGCTTTGTTTCCCAGTTTAATTAAAGATTTTGCGAACTTGTTTTTTGACTGTCTTAAATGTTGTTTCCCATTGACTCTGTTTTGGCGGGGCGGGAATCGCAGCTGGTGGGATTGCTGGATTCAAATTGCGGTAATGTTCCCAAATTTCCCAATAAGGACAGCCTGGTTGAATGTGAATTCCAGCCCAGTGGAGGAATTGCAGAGGTTGATTAACTGTTGGGTCAATGAGAATATGACCCTGTTGCTGGAACTGGGGGCTACCTGCCCAATTTCCTGGGGCTTTTCCTGGGCGACGGACAATGTTAAAGCGTCGCGGAATTCGTTTCAGCAGGAGATAGTTGAGAATTGGTTGATCAGAAACTTTTTCGCTAAAGTCAAAATATTCTGGATGGGCGGCACACTCAGCAAAGGTGTCGTATAAATCTTGTTCAGAAAAAATGTTTTTCTTGGAACCCCAAAAACCACTATTAAAAATATCTTTGGTTTCCGCTTGGGTAAATACTTTTGCTTCGACAACATGGGGACTAAAAACATTTTTTATCCCACCCAAATGTTGATAATCACAACAAATAAAGTCGTA
The DNA here is from genome assembly GCF_015207705.1 of Nostoc sp. LEGE 06077. Classification (GTDB taxonomy): domain Bacteria; phylum Cyanobacteriota; class Cyanobacteriia; order Cyanobacteriales; family Nostocaceae; genus Nostoc_B. The sequence continues at coordinate 63,276 of NZ_JADEWI010000036.1, read as the reverse complement.
TTCTGCTAAATAATTAAAGTTATTACTGAGTTTTTCAAAAACTACAACATCGGTATCAATGTACAAAAATTCATCAAAGGGGCCAAACCAACAAGCTGGTTTGCGGAGTTTATTGGGACTGGCAAAAAATTGTCCGCCAAAAATGTCAAATAATTTTTGAGAAATGTGATTAATTAACTCTAAATCTTCATATAGCTGCACGCCATAATGTTGGTTAAGTAGTGCAGCTATATTGTGATAGTTTTCATCATAGGGAATCATGACAATCGGGATATCCGGGTCTGATAGGCGGATACTATTCAACAGAGCGATCGCATGATCTGTAACTTTATCATTGGCAAAAATATAAATTCCCTGACTCATCTTATTTTCCTCCTACTGCCAAACCTAATTTTTTGAGAATTCGTTTACCTAAACTCGGAGGTGCATTATAAGCTTTGGGTTTAGTTGTAAATTTTGGTTGATTTTCTGGTTCTTTTAAGTAACGATAGTGTAAGAAAATATCTCTGTAAGGAAAATCAATATTTTCTCCTGCACAAAGACGATTAAAGAGTTTAGAAGACAAACCGATATAATGCAAAAATGTTAATTTATTGCCTTTATCGTAAAGAACATTATTCTGATTAACAAAATGAGGCGAGTTAGCACAACAACCAGTTAATTGTTCTTCTGGCAAGTTGAGGGAAAAGTTGTAATAAGATACATTACTCTTCATTCGCATATAATTCAGTACAGATTGGTTAGGAGCGCCCATATACAAAATTTCTGAGTCGCCATTATTCAATTGTGTGAGTAACCATTCTCTTTGTTCGGGGGGAAAGATACCACGCTTAGAAGCATAAAAACCAGAACAGAAAATTTCTGATTCAATACGTTCTTGACTAAATACTTCGGACAACTTTGGCGATGAAACTTTAAAGATATGGCCAGGATCTTTATATTGAAAGTCGTAGGCGACAAAATCATATTCATCTAACTTGTCAAATACAAAATCTAATGGCTGCATCACTAATGTATCAGCATCCAAATAGATGAATTTTTCAAAATAACTCCCTGGATCAAAGGCACAGTAACGGCGATTTTCACCAACTCGATAAAATTTCTGAATGCCTTTAGCTTGCCAAGTTTCAATCGCTGTTGGGTGAGATTGCCAAACGCGATGAGAGAATTCTTCCCAACGGGCGAAAATTTCTGGATCTTCTAAAAGCGTGACATTTTTTCGGGATGCAACTTCGGCTCGGACTAAATCTATCTGATCGTTATAAGCAATCACGCATACCGGCACATCGCCAGCATTAACTTCGATGCTATTGAGTAAGGCTACAAGTTGGTTGTAGACATAATCATTAGCCAAAGTATAGATGCCATTTGTCATAAATTTTATCCATTATTTTTCACAAAATTTGCCAGCCAATTCAGCAGATTTAATTTGTGCAGAATGATTTGACGAGCTTCTGCGATCGCATCTTTGGCTGCATACCAAGCATCAGGAGTAGCAGTGACTTCTTGAATGTAAGCGATGCCTTTTTCATCCAAGCTGGGCAATCTTAAAAAACTCCCAGGTGGTAATAATTTATCCGCAGCCGGGCCGCCATAGTATATTGGCAAACACCACGCTAGTAGAGCATCCCAAAGTTTTTCACTTACATACCAATTATTATCTGCATAGTTTTCAATTGCCAGATTGTAATAATACGGAGCCATACCATACCATTTATTACCAAGCTCACCTTGGGATTTTGCTGATATAGGTAAGTCACGCCCATACAAATCAAATTTGATATCGCTGGACTGCATCGATTCCAAAAAACTTAACCGTTGGCGATGATTGGCTGTACGATTAATCCCCGAAGTAATCCAACTACAGGGAGAAATTTTTTCTGGTGGTGGCATTTCATTTAAATCTTTAAATGAGTTGCTGTGATACCAAATAGCTGGCATATATTCAGGAATTGGTGCAAAGTCATCGGGGCCAGAAACATAGCCACAATATTGTTGTGCTGTTTGATAAATTTTTTTATGTTTTCCTACTACCTCATCTAAGGGTGGTTCTCGCATGAGGTAAATTATTTTTTCTTTGCTAACTCCCCGGAGTAAAGAGTTAATATCTACTTCTGGCGATCGCTGTTTTTTTTGCAACCGACTTAACCAGTTTTGTTTGGGCTTTTTGAGTATCTGCGGAAAGTCAAACTGATACATTAATAAAAACTCAGGCTTGTTTGCTAATGCCTGAAGTTGAATGTTTTGCCAAACTCCAAAAGGATGAGGTGTTTGTTGCCACAGCCAATCGCCTTGAGTTTTTAAGGCTTTATAGCTGCTAATCATACCGACGGTTGTGATTTGCATTTGGTTTACTTGGTTTGAGATTAAGCTACAAGTTGAGGACGATAAGATTCATCAACATAACTGAGAATTTTGGCAGCGCGATTTTCCCAAGAAAATTGTTTGACAAATTCGATGGTATCTGGGTAGCCATCAATTTTTTTTGGATGAGTTTCTAAAACTTGTTGGAGGGCGGTGGCAAATTTCCCAGGTTTATCTGGTTCACACCAAGCTGCGATCGCTACAGTATTTTGAAAATCTATTAATGAGGGAATTTCTGTCGCTACAATGGGGGTTCCTGATGCTAAATAGTCAAATAGTTTTAAGGGAGAAGTAAAAGTAGCAGCTTGTCCAGAACAATGAGGGTGAGCCAAAATATCCGCAGCTTGTAACAAAGGTGCGAGTTCATTTTGCAAAACAAAACCTAAAAAACTAATATTATTAACTTGTTTTGCTTGGGCTATTTGCTGATAATGTTCGACTTCTGTTTGTTTACCACCAGCACAGGCAAATTGCACATAGGGCATTTGTTTGGCGACATCAATTAAGATATCAATCCCTTTAAATTGCTGTAAGGCTCCGGCATAAACTACTAATTGCGATCGCTGATTTTGCAAAAGTTTTTCTCGCCATACAGATGCTTTTTCTGGTTGTCTCTCCATGAATAAGCGATTGAAACCATTGTGGAGTTTAATCACTTTTTCTGCTGGCATTCCATGTTGAATCATGCTTTCTCGGACTGTATCTGTAACTGTGACAGCAAGTTGAAACAACGGATGATTGACGATTTCTGGTTCAAATTGCTTATCTTCATGGTGGTGATGCTCATAAATGGCTGGGATACCATTTTTAATTGCCGCTTTGATAAAGTTCCAATTCCACGCATGGACAATTTTGGTAGTTGCTCGAATATGAAAGGGAAAATAATACTTTGTCGCGATGGTTTTAGAATTAGTAAATTTATTTTTAAAATAATCGATAGGCCAAGGCATTGGCAGCCTCGCCACTTGTAGTTTATCTTGCAGATTGTAATATTTAATCACCCTTTCTGGAGGTTTTTCTGGTTGAAAAGGCTGCAATAAATTAATTGGATTGATTGCGGGCCAACCCCTCTGAGGATAAATCAAAACTGTAGGACAACCTAAGTTTGCGGCTCCATTGGCGGCATTAGCCGCTTGTACATAATATGCTTCTGGTTTGGGTAATTCTTCGGTGAGGAAAAAGTGATAGTTTTTTCGTAAACTATGGTTTTGCATAAATATTAGATTTTATCTTCAAATTTTTCTAGTTTATCGAGCAGGTCAATGGCAGAGTTATAAGCATTTGTAATAAATTGATGTTGTTCTTCAGGAGTGTAGATTGCATCATCGGCAAGAGATTGTAAATTATTCAAAATAATATTTAAACAGTCACGAAACTCGGAAAACATCAAGTTAAAGTGTTGATATTGATTATTTAGGCTTTGATTTGCTGCTGTAGAAGAGAGAAATCTTTCTTGAATTTGGAGTTTCCAAATGTCTTGAAAAATATCAATTGTGGTGATAATTCGCAAAGCAGATTTATAAGATTCTTCGATGAATTCTTGCTGTTCTTGGGAATTATCGATTAAATCATCTATAAGTAAACCTAAAACCCCAATCATTGAGTTGAGACGGGTGCGAATTTCGTGGGAAATGCGGGTTAAACTTTGATGTTGTTGAGTACTATCGTCTGGACGATCGCCAAATTGCATCGTATACAGACGAGAATAGTAACCACCTTTTTGTAACAGTTCTGTATGGGTTCCGACTTCTACCACTCGTCCTTGATCGAGGACGGCGATTTGATCGGCTTTTTGGACTGTGGAAAGACGGTGGGCGATAACTAAGGTGGTGCGATCGCGACTTAAATCATCCAATGCTTCTTGGACTAAACGTTCGGAAACCGTATCTAAGGCGCTGGTGGCTTCATCTAAAATCAGAATTTCGGGATTTTGCAGCAAGGCGCGGGCGATGGCTAATCTTTGTCTTTGTCCGCCTGATAACATTACGCCGCGATCGCCAATTAAGGTTTCAAATCCTTGGGGTAATTTGCTGATAAACTCGTAGGCATTCGCCCGCTTGGCGGCACTGATGATTTCATCTTCTGTCGCTTCTGGTCGTCCGTAGGCGATGTTATTTTTAACGGAATTATTAAAGAGAAAGGTGTCTTGGCTAACAATTCCCATTCTCTTGCGTACAGATGTAATATCAAATTTCCGCAAATCTGTACCATCTAAGTTAATACTGCCAGCGATCGGGTCATAAAATCGCGGTAAAAGGTCAGCAACAGTTGATTTCCCCGCGCCAGAACCCCCCACTAACGCCAAAGTCGTACCACGGGGTAAAAACAAATCCACATCTCTGAGAACTAACTTTTCATGACCAGGGTAAGCAAAGGAAATGCAATTAAAATGCACTCCTTCTTTTAACTGGGTATAGATAACTTCACCTTTGGGCATGAAAGGCTTATTCTCTAACTTTAAAAAGTCAGTGACTGCTTCGACACTGGCGCTAGTGCTGGCAAAACTGCTTCGCAGGCCATTTAACTGGGAGATTAATGGTAGCAGTCGCAACAAAATTAATAAATATGTGAGTAATACTGCCGAAAGAGAAGCAATTTGATTAGCAAAGAAAGTTTTACTTAAAAATACAATTAAAATTAAGGCGCTAATTCCCATAACCTCACTCAAAGGTGCGATTACTTCTGAATTAGCCTGAGATTGAAAATCTGCTTTTTCCCGTTCCCGAATTAATGCTTGAATTCTGTGATATTCTGTGGCTTCATTACCTGTTGATTTAACTAACCGAATGCCATTGAGAGTCTCCAACATGGAGATAGAATAAGCTTTCGACATTTCAGTTAGCTGTTTACCAAATTTTTTGGCACGGGCAATGGCATACTGATTGACTAAAGTTACTAAAGATAGCAAAGCTGTAGATGCCAGTGTTAACTGCCAAGAAATTGATAGCAATAAAACAATAAAGACTAAAATTGTAATTACTAAAATAGCTAATTTAAATGTATTGCCAATCGCTGTAGCAGAGCGCCCTATTTCGCCTCCAAGACGGTTGATTAAATCACCAACTTTCATCTTGGCGTAATAATCTATGTCAATTTCTAGTAATAGTTTTAATCCAGCTTCGCGCATATCTGACATCAACATACGCGTCAAAGAATTAGATACTAATGAGCTTGTATAGGTAGCTAAATTCTTTAAAATAATTACCAATATAATTACCCCAGCCATAACTAATATGCGGTAATTATCTGGGACACCATCAAAGGGAGTCATAATTTTTTTCAGAATTGCTGGAGCTTTAGTTAAATCAACATCTTGCCCCACAATTTTTAAAATAACTGGCACAATTAAAGCTGTACTGACACCATTAAATAAGGCTCCAGAGAATCCCAAGACTATAGTCAGCAGAATTAAACCTGGATAGGGTTTGGCAAATCTTACTAGTAGCTGCTTGGTAGACATCGCGGATTTATCAAATTTTATATATTCTCAATACAAGATTATTCATCAATTAATTACCAAACCAGCTAATCCTCAAATAAATATTTTAAAATTGGCTTTTTGTAATAACAAATTATGATGAGACGGGCATTAGCCTATCATTTAAAATTCCTGCTTACAACCGCGCAATTACTGACTTGAGCGTGGCTGCCATCGCCTCAATGCTATATTTTTCCACACATCTTTCTCTTGATTTTCTGCCGCGTTCATTGGCAGCATCTAAATCTTGAAAAATTAGTTGAATTTGCTCGGCTATTTGGTCAGGAGAACCAGGGTCAACTAAATAACCTGTGTCGCCTAAAATTTCGGGAATATCGCCAACTCTTGTGGATAATACAGGTTTAGCCATTGACATCCCATCTGTTAGCTTCAGCGGGAATTGCGCCCGTGTTTCGGGAGTGTCTCGCTGGGGAACCACCACAACATGAGCCGCTGCAACCACATCAGGCATCACATCTGCGGGATAACTTGGCAATTTTATCATCCAGCGTCCCCATTTTTGCCGGAGTTCTTCATCATAATTGTCGTAGGGACTGCCACCAACAATTACTAGTTTTAAGTCTGGTTGATTCAGTTTATCTAAAGCAATTAAAACATCTTCTAGCCCTTTATAAGGTCTAGGTGCGCCAGGAAACATTAAGATGCGATATTCAGATAAACCATAGCGATTTCTACTTTCTTCGGGCTGATATTTAGCTGGATCAAATAAAGCAGTATCTTTGCCGTTAGGTATAGAAATTCCCCCAAATCGCTTTTGTAAAAAGCTAGTATGTGTTGTTATCGCGTCAGCCCGCTTTATCCAATTTTCCATCCATTTAACATATAAAGGATGGTGGGGTATTCTTAAAACTCCATCTTTTTTAAAGATGTCTTTAGCTAACTGTTTGAGTGATGGTTTATAGTGCCAAGCATCGCCACCATACCAGCTAAGTTCCCAATCATCAATGTCTACAATTACTGGCTTTTTACTGGATAATTTCTTGATTAGGGCTACCCCAAAGCTGGCGGGTTGTGGCTTAATTGCATAAATAATATCGCCATCAATTAATTTTAAAATTTTGTTGATAGATTTGAAAAAACCGGGATAATTGCCACCTTCAACAGTTTTTAATTTTGCTTCTGGCGGAATCGCTCTATATAATTCTTTATCAAATAAAAAGCCGATAATTTCTACTTCACAGCCTAATTGATGTAAAGCTTTTTCTAAAAGCGAAGCTCGAATGAAACCATCATTAGTTGATAAGTTCCAAACGAGTAGGGAAATTTTGAGTTTCTTTTGCATTATTAATGATTTTCCTTGAAGATAAATTATTTTTGCCGCCAGGGATTTGTAACTTGATCTGGCAAAAATAACTGAGCGAGTTTATCAAATATTTTCGTGTACAAGGAACGAGTAATATTTTTAGCGTACTGAGGTCGATAGGGATAGGTGCAATGTAATACTTTAATTTCTTGATCAATTTTGTAAGCATCTTTCCACTTACTCAAAAAATTATAAGTTGGTGGTAAGACTTTCATTTTAGGTTTAACTGTGGCGATCGCAGTAGCAAAAGCTCCTTGATCTCGTAATAATAATTTATCTTGATGTTCAGTGATAATGTCAAAATATCTTTGAAATTCACTAAACAATTTCTTGGTTTCCTCTGTTTTCCGAAAGGCAATTAAGCCGCTATTATATTGAATATCATTTTCCTGAAGCTGTAAGCCCGAAGATTGAAGTATTGGCAAAACTTTCTCTAAGTTATCTTGTTGACTACCGCGCAGTAAATTGGTAGCTTTTGAGATATCTGGCTGAACATCTTCAGTTAATAGCAAATCAAATTCATCTAAGGAATCAAATACATCATTTATATCCGTTAGAAGGCAGATATCTGAATCTAAAAAAATCGTTCGATCAAATTCAGAAGCTGCATATAAAGATACTTTTGCTAACCGCGATGACATTACTGGATTTTCATGTTTTGGTGCTGGCTTAAGGATTACATTTTTAAATGCTTTTAAAAAAGGATATAAAATTGGCGGAACCTGATCAATTAAAACAATGATTGGTTCATGATGAAATTTGCGAATTGCGGCTAAAAAATGAATGCAGTCTTGAAAAGAGTATAATCCAGTTAATATGGTAATAAATCCTCTACTTTCTTTCATAAAACTAATTATTAATTAATTAATTAATTGTATAGAATTGGCTAAAATTACTACTCGGCTTTTTTTGGTGATAAACAGCCTTGAATATTGGTTAAAACTTACTCAATATTGTCAAGCTAAACTTTTATTTACATTTTTGAATATCTATAAAATGCTGCTTTGACATGAATTATAGAGATTACGCCAGATACATGTGTTGGCGATATTTTTAAAGGTGTAGAGATTCTAGTTGTTTTGAGCAAACATAGGTGCGCTTGTGAATGATGAATCTTGCTATCTAGAACATCATAATACACAAGGTAGGAATAAGCGATGCTATTGATGATGAATTGAATAGTAAATCATACCTTACCAGCCGATTAATTTTAACTGCCCTGTTTGGATTTGATCTAGGATACGGTTAACCTGGCGACGGACTCTATCGCTGATCTGACCATCAGCAAATACTTGAGAAAGCAGTAACGCATGGTCTTGACGGCTCAGCTTTCCTGATGAAATAATTTTGTCTACTATTTTTTTTATGGCAAGTTCTGATTGACTATCAATACTAATGTAGATAGACGGGCGATCGCTCATTATTTCTCCTGAAGAATGCAAAAAATTCTGGCAATATTTGCTTACTGAAGTATAGGTAAATGCACCCCAGATTACGATTAATGTTGGTAGCTAATAGCAAATATTTACACCATTTGATAACAGTCTTTTTAGCTATTTTTAGAACTAAAAAGAACACAATAAATCTAACTTCGGATTTATATATACTCCCAGAGGATTTTTACTGATAAAAATAACTGTTTTGGATGAGTTTTTATGTTGCTTTCAGTATTAACACGGTTGTAGATTAACATGCTTAATGCAGTTTACCCGCTAGAATAAATAAAACCAAAAGTTTACGGTATCTCAAAAATACCAAGAATTTATTAATGTAAGGGAGTTAAGAGGAAATGCGGGTACTCCGTCTTGAGGCGCTCTCAGATAACTACATATTCTTACTACACAATACGCAACAAAATATTGCCGCCGTTGTCGATCCAGCAGAAGCAGAACCAGTGTTCAGCAAACTAGCAGAACTCAATGCGGAATTAGTCGCGATTTTCAACACTCACCATCATCATGATCATGTAGGTGGCAATCAACAGTTAATCCAACGCTTCCCGAAGCTGACAGTGTATGGTGGGGCTGAAGATAAAGGGAGAATTCCTGGACAGCAGGTATTTCTACAACAAGGCGATCGCATTTCTTTTGGCGATCGCCCGGCTGAGGTCATCTTCGTTCCTGGACATACCCGCGCCCATATTGCTTACTACTTCCCCCCCCACACAGCAGACGAAGCGGGAGAATTATTTTGTGGCGATACTTTATTCGCTGGTGGTTGTGGTCGCTTATTTGAAGGTACACCTACACAAATGGTGTCATCTTTAGAAAAACTTCGTTCTCTTCCAGATAATACCCGTGTCTGGTGCGCCCACGAATATACCTTAAAAAATTTACAATTTGCCCTCACCGTAGATGGTGAGAATACTGACTTACAACAGCGCTATGCAGAAGTAAAAACTTTTCGCACTCAAGGGAAAGCTACCGTTCCTTCTTTGCTAGGAGTGGAAAAACGGACAAATCCCTTTTTGCGTTGGGAACAACCATCCCTACAACTAGCCGCCAACAGCCATGATGAAGTGCAAACATTCGCCCGGATTCGGGGAATGAAAGATAAGTTTTAGTCAATGGTCATTAGTTATTCTTCCTTGTCCCCCTTCCCCGCCCCTATTCCCCATGTCATACGCTTCTGGCTTCAGTCCAAACTACGCTGCTGCACGATACCGTTTCTGTGCAGCAGCACAAGCATTGGGTTGCCAATTAGAAACATATTCCATTGACCAAACAGGCCCCGATGAGGAGGACTTAACTATTGATGTGGCGATATTGGGAAACTCCCAACCTGAGCAAATTTTAGTTGTTTCTAGTGGCTTGCATGGGGTTGAGGGTTTTTTTGGTTCTGCTGTTCAATGTGCTTTGTTAGAAGAACGTTTGATTGGTTGGAGTCCCAGCCCAAGAACGGCTTTGGTGCTGTTACACGCTTTAAATCCTTATGGTTTTGCTTGGGGACGGCGTGGGAATGAGGAAAATATCGACCTTAACCGTAATTTCCTGCTACCCAATGAGGAATATACAGGTAGTCCTGAAAAATACGGTGACTTGGATGCCTTCTTTAACCCTACTTCACCACCATCGCCTTTTGAACCGTTTTTTATGAAAGCGATCGCTACTATTTTCCGTCACGGCATCACTTCTTTAATCAATACCTTACCGGTAGGACAATACGACTTTCCTCAAGGGCTATTTTTCGGTGGACACAGACCATCGAAAACACATCAAATTTTAGCGGCTAATCTTCCCCGCTGGATTAGCAATGCGAAAAACGTTCTGCATATTGATTTACACACTGGTTTGGGTCAAAAAGCAACTTATAAACTGTTTATTGATGACCCCCCAGATTCTGTATCAACTCAGTGGTTAATTGAAAAGTTTGGTGCTGATGTTGTGGAACCTTATCAACCAGATGGGAAGATGTATAAAATTCGTGGGAGTTTAGGAACTTGGTGTCGGGCGATGTTTCCCCAGTGTAATTACAAGTTTCTCACGGCGGAGTTTGGTACTTACCCAGTTATCCAAGTAGTAGAAGCCTTACGGGCAGAAAATCGCGCCCATTTCCATTCCCCCCCAGCACACTCATCGAGAAAATGGACGCGCCAACGACTGGAAGAAGTATTTACACCCGCAGATATTACTTGGCGGAATACGGTGGTGTGTAAAGGTCTTGATTTAGTAGAAAAAGCGATCGAGGTTTGCTTTCCTACAGAAGTGATTTAAAATTCAGCTTACCTTTGCGTTGAAAAATGTTTCAGGTTCACGCAGAGTTGCAGAAGCACAGAGAGAATTGATGAGTTAGTCCCAAAGTTATATTTTTGATGCGTTCAGGAAAGCACTAATGGCAGATATTGGCTTTACTCATATTGCGCTGGGAGTCACCAACATCAATAAAAGCATCGCTTTTTATGAGAAGTATGCTGGAATGAAAGTGGTGCATCGCCGTACTGATGAAACTAATCAATTTGAAGTTGCTTGGATTAGTGATTTAACTCGACCATTTGTGATTGTGCTACTGCAATTAGATCAAGCACAATGTAAACCTTCATCTGGGTTCCATCTTGGCATAGCCTGTCAAAGCCGTGAAGAAGTAGATAGTCTCTGTGATGAGGCGAAATTAGAAGGATTATTGCAAGAAGGCCCCCATGATTGGGGTTCACCTGTTGGTTACTGGGCTTTTATCCGCGACCCTGATGGTTATCAACTTGAGGTAGCCTATGGTCAGGAGATTAATTTTACCATCGCCCAAGCACAACAACAAAAGTAAGGATTGGCGATCGCTATTATAACTACTGGGAGTTAACAGCGATCGCATCACTCAAACCTTAGTTTCCTATGCTCAAAAAAATAGAACAAATTAAAACTATTTTTGCCTACAAAAACTCCAGTAATTTAGGCAATTTTGCTATTCTCAAGGCTGATTTTTTTAGTGCAAAAATTAATGCAGAGTTAGCTAATAAATTACAACCAGTAGTGGGCTATTATCCCCTAATTAATCTAGAGCAATTAAGTCAATATCCTTTAGGAACTTTTGGCAAAGAATATGCTGATCACATGCAGGCAAATCATCTTAACCCACTCAATATTAGCCCTGAACTAGATGATGTTGCTAAACGGAATGTATTTGCTTTGCGTTACGTTGTTACCCACGATATTTTTCATGTCTTATTAGGATTTGATACTACCTACGCTGGAGAGATTGGTGTATTAGCCTTCGGGGCTGCTCAAAACTATAGTAATTCTCTGAAAATTAGCTTATGGTTAGCTAAAATCCTCTATCCAATTTTTGCCCCACAACAAATCAAAGAAATTTTTGCTAACTTAAAAAAAGGAAAAGAATTAGGAGAAACAGCAGATGTTCTTCTAGGCTATCGCTTTGAAGAACATTGGTTAGATCCCATTGATCAATTGAAGCAAAACTTAGGATTACTAGCAAAATCAACAACTAACTAACCTAGTTATGAAAATTAAATTATGAGAAAACTCTGCGTAACTTTGCGTTTACCTCTCTACGTCTCTGCGTTTCTAACTCTCTTAGTAGGAGTATAACTAATGATTACTCTCCAAAAAAACTCCCAAACCAGTAATAATCTACCACCTCAAGTAACAGAACCTAGGTGGTTTCAGACAGCGCGAGCAATCATACAACCAATCGAAAACCTAGATTGGCATCAAAAAAAATATGGCGATATTTTTATTTCCAGATTTACTGGGCTTCCCACACAAGTAATTATCAGTCATCCGCAAGCAATTCAAGAGCTTTTCACTGCTGATGCTAAGTTGTTTGAATCAGGTTCAGGAAACAAAGTTATTCAACCTTTGGTAGGCACAAATTCATTAATATTACTTGATGGCGATCGCCACTTACAACAGCGTAAACTTTTAATGCCGCCCTTTCATGGGGAACGCATGAAAGCCTATGGTAACTTGATTTGTGAAATTGCTCATCAAGTTACTAGTCAGTGGCGAGTTGGCGAATTATTTATCGCTCGTCCTAGTATGCAGGAAATTTCCCTGAAGGTGATTTTAAGCGCTGTTTTTGGACTCAAAGAAGGAGAACGTTACCAAAAAATTCAGCAAATCTTAGTTGAGATGTTGGATACTTTTAATGCGCCTTTGAGTGTTATTTTCTTATTTTTCCAGTCATTGCAACGAGATTTAGGTGCTTGGAGTCCTTGGGGTAAATTTGTCCGGCGTAGACAGCAGCTTGATAAGCTAATTTATCAAGAAATTCGGGAACGTCGCCATCAACCTGAATCCCCAGCAGAAGATATTATGAGTTTGTTATTGTCTGCGCGGGATGAAAATGGTCAACCGATGAGCGATGAGGAGTTACGCGATGAGTTGATGACTATGCTGTTTGCTGGCCATGAAACTACTGCGATCGCGTTAGCTTGGGCTTTATACTGGATTCATTATCAACCAGAAGTCCGCGAAAAATTACGGCAAGAACTTAATTCTGTTGATATTTCAAGTGCAGACCCGACAACAATTGCTCAACTTCCATATCTCAATGCTGTCTGCTCAGAAACACTACGAATTTATCCAATTACTTTCTTTAGTTTGCCGCGAATTTTACAAGCTCCTATGCAATTGATGGGTTACGATTTACCCAAAGATATGACAATATCTGCTTGTATTTATTTAACTCACCATCGCCCAGATATTTATCCAGAACCTCAGCGTTTTCGACCAGAACGTTTTCTGGAACGCCAGGTTTCTCCTTACGAATTTTTGCCTTTTGGTGGTGGAAATCATCGTTGTTTGGGTATGGCGTTTGCTTTATTCGAGATGAAATTAGTTCTGGCAACTATCCTCTCACATTACTCACTAGAGTTGTTAGAAAAAGCTCCTCTCAAACCTGTCCGGCGTGGCATAGTATTTGCTCCTGCTGGCGGTGTGCGTTTGATGGTGAAGGATAAGTTTTAAAGTCAGAATTCAGAAGTATAATCACCATTGAAAATAGGCAAAAGTTGAATATAGCGTTTCCAACTCTGGTGTGGTAGAAAATTACCCCTCCCCGACCTTCCCTTTAGCAAGGGGAGGGTGCGCGACAGCGCGGGTGGGGTGTATTTCATCTGCCTGAGAATTGCTAGAAATGATAATTTTTACTTTTGCCTTTTAACTTTTTATTCTTATTTTATTCTCCTAGCATAGGGATATTAATTAAAAACTCAGTTCCTGCGCCTGGTGTGGAAACAAAATTTAATTCCCCACGGTGTTTTTTGACAATAATTTGATAGCTAATAGATAACCCCATCCCTGTACCTTTACCTACAGGTTTAGTAGTAAAGAACGGGTCAAAGATGCGATCGCGGATTTTTTCGTTGATTCCTGGCCCGTTGTCAGTAATACTAATAGTGATGCGATCGTCTGTTTGCAAGTAGGTGCGAATCTGAATTTGCGGATTGGAAATGGCGGCTTCTTCTAGAGCATCAATGGCATTTGTTAACAGGTTCATAAATACCTGATTCATTTGTCCAGGGTTACACATCACCTGGGGTAAATCGCCATACTCTTTAATCACTTCAATTTCTGAAGATTCAGTTTGAGCTTTCAGGCGATTTTGCAATAGTAACAACGCATTATCAATACCTTCGTGAATATTCGCCAATTTCAAGCCTTCTTCGTCAACCCGCGAGAAATTGCGTAAAGATAAGACAATCTGGCGAATCCGCTCGGCTCCAGTATTCATCGAATCTAGAACTTTAGGCAAATCTTGGCGAATGAAATCTAAATCAATAGCATAAATTTGCTGCTGCATTTCTGGCGTTGGCGGGAAAAAGTGCTGCTGATAAAGTTCAATTAAATGTAATAAATCTTGTACATAATCGTTGGCATATTTCACATTGCCATAAATGAAATTTACAGGGTTGTTGATTTCGTGAGCAATACCTGCTACCAACTGTCCCAAACTGGACATTTTTTCTGATTGAATCAGTTGAGCCTGGGTTTGTTGCAATTGTCGCAACGCCTCTTCTAGCTGCTGAGTTTTCGCACGAAACTTGGCTTCTGATTTTCTTAAAGCTTTTTCTGTGCGCTGTCGTCGTAATTCTTCTTGTTTGCGAACTGTAATATCGTGGCAAATACCAATAAAGTAGATAATAGTACCACTGGCATCTTTGATAGCTGATAAGTAGCAACTATGCCATTGCCAATTACCATTTTTGTGTTGAATCCGATATTCAATTGCGTCTTGCTGTTGACCTGTGGTTAAAACTTTGGTGAAATAATCGGTACAAGCTGATAAATGTTCTGGGTGTACAAAACCAACAAAAGGCTGACCTTCAACTTCTGCTACCTCATGACCTAAAATTTCCCGCCAATTAGGAGATACAGAAGTAAACAAACCATCAGGGGTAATCGCAAAAATAATATTTCTGGCATTTTCGACAATAGTCCGAAAGCTATCACCACACTCAATAAAAGCTGCTTGCACTGTTTGAGTGATATCACGCACCAGCACAATAATTTCTTGTGATTCTAATGGTAAGAATCGGACTTCAAAATGCGCTTTCCCTTCAACTAAATTTAAACTATATGCAAAACTAACTACAGATTGAGTTTGCAGAACTTGATTGATTGCTTGATGAAACCGGATGACAATAGATGTTGGTAAACACTCTAGTAATTGCTTACCGGGAACTATGCTTGATGAGTTAATTAAATTATATGTTTTGCTTGATTGATGTTCTAAGATAATACCTTGGGGATCAATCCGAAAGTATATATCTGCAAGCATGGGCAAAATTGCTTGGATTGGGGAAGCTTTTGGAACTGAGTTTGCTGCTGTTGTTATCTGGTGAGCAATTTTGGTTTCTAGTTCATGGTTAGCACTAGCAACTGCTATAGTTGTTAACTTGCGATCGCTTGTATTTTTTGTACTGCGCTTCTGCACTATTTTTGCGCTTTCATCAATTTTATTATTTAAGTTTTGCACCCTTTCAGAGAACACTTTTACCTGCCTACTTCTACGGAGAAGAATATTATCTAAAATCTGAAAAATTATTCTTAAATTCTAAAAACTATTTATTTGCAATCCTGCAACATAACCTAAAAAATAAATAGCTGCTATTGTGATTTTATTACTATCGCTTTAGTCAGGCATCTATCTTAAGAGTAGGTCATCTCACTGGGTAAATAACATTTTGTGTAAATAAAAATGTAACATAACTCTGAGGTAGCAAAATCAATTATGATTAAATTTTTAAAGATTAATGTTGAACTTTGTGTAAATTAAAATATATTTAAATACTACAAAATTGGTATTGTTCTAGTGTGGATTTTGACTTTATTAAGTTATTTGAATTTTTCTACTTAAGATTTGTTAGTTATTTTAAGTGGTACATTTTATACAGAAAAAGCTGAGTAATAGGATTAACAACGATTAATTACAGCTTGATTTCTGCCCTAATTCTATAGGTTACATACTACGTCAGCTACTTGATGGCTATTAAATTCAGGTAGTTAATGGTGACAACTAGCTTAAATCCTGATTTTGACGTTGTAAACATTGCTGACACTACAGTTTTTCAAAAACAAAAATTAGCAAAAAATAGTTAGACAGCAGTGCATATTTGTGCATTGCTACTCATCCACATGAGATTCTGGGTAATAAAGTTAAATTTTGATTAAAAATGACTGTTATTAAGTTTTTGTACAGAATAAATAGCTATTTGCTGGAGAACAGATATAGCCAGATGCTAACCAATTCCCCATAAATAGATATAACAGTTCACCATTACATCAGGGACATTGTAGTCTCTGATATCAGCAAGATGTACCTCACTCAAATGCGGAACACCATCACATCTGCTGGCAATTTTTATGTTATAAAACTCACATAAATTTTATTTTTAACGGTAACTATTGTATGGAATCTGAAAAATTAGCATATTTTAAAGAATATGGCGAATTTATCCTCCAGAAAATTAACTCTGTACCCCAGCATCCTTCTCAACAAGAAGACTGGGTTCCCGCCAGTTTGGATGAATGTCTAGAACGCCTGCGAGAAACTGCTGAGAAAACTGTAGAATTGGCGACTTCACCTGTGAAAATCGGTGTGATGGGTGAATTTAGTAGTGGGAAAACTCTATTATTAGGTAGCTTAATTGGATATGCAGATGCGTTACCAGTCAACGAAAATCCCACGACGGGGAACGTTACAGCCATTCACCTCATCCCCCAAGATGAATTTGCGACTACCCAAGTAGGCAATTTTACTGTTGAATATCTTTCCCATGAAGGGGTAAAAGAGTGTCTGCGCTATATGTTAGCAGAAGCCAGCCGCAGGTCAGCAGCGGCGGGGCTTGTACCTGTACAACTCTCACAGTTAAACTCTGGCAAAGATATTATTGCTTGGTGTGAACAGGCGTGGAATCAGAGTAATAATTTGGAGTTACGCTATTTGTTGCGGGAATTGGTGTTGTTCGTGCGTGCTTATAGTTCCTACGGTGAGGCAATGTGTAGTGGACGCTACCAAATTGATCATGCCACAGCGCGGGAAGGTTTACAGCTGGCAGAACAACCAATGGCTATTCAAACGCTGAGGTTTGCAGACTTACCGCCAGCGCATATCCGCTTACCCAGTCCACCCCAAAGGCTACCAACCAAGTTATTACAAAACAGCTTTCCATTAATTCGCCGCGTCGATATTGAAGTCAAAATCTCGCGGGAAATTTGGGATATCACCGACGCTTCGGAATTTATTCTGTTAGATTTTCCGGGTTTGGGTGCGGCTAATTCTGGGACGAGAGATACCTTTTTATCGTTGCGAGAATTGGCAGAAGTACAGACAATTTTAATCTTGCTCAATGGTAAATCGCCGGGGAGCGATCGCGCCAACAAAATTTTCACGATGATGCAGCAACAACGACCAGGACAAGACCTGAAAGATTTGATTCTTGTAGGTGTCGGTCGTTTTGACCAGTTACCCCTAGAAAGTGAAGGCGGCGAAAGAGAACTTGACCAACTTATCGCCGATAACGCCACTAATACTCCTTTATATGAGGATAAAGTTGTCCAAAAACTCAAAGTTCTGCAAACAACTATTGATGGCGCGAGTGCATTCACCACGCAAAAAGACCGCATTGTGTTGTTATCACCTTTGCTTGGACTAGCGGAATTAGCCAAACGTTCCAGTAGCGTCAAAGCCGGTTCACCAGAATTTTTAACTAACTTAGATTATCCTAATTACCTCGAACCCTCGAAACGGTTACAGCAAAAATGGAATCACCTCAGCGAAAGACTGCTAGAATCTGATGCACGTAGCCATCTTGGGAGACAACTAGGTTACTTTGCTCAAGATGGTGGTATTGCCAAACTGCGCGAATTAATTCAAAATCACGTTGCAGCGCATGGACTCAAACAACTGTATGAAGATACTCGCCGTGCGGCGGAAAGTGTGCGTCAACAACAAGAAAACCTGAAAAATATTATTGAAGAAATTCACGAACAAGGTATCCCAACTCTCGATAGTCCCACATTAGTTGACTTGCGGAGTGCCATTGATAGTTTAGATAAAACCTACCGCAACTTCCAAAAAGAATTAGGCAAAGAACCACTCAAAGACCGCCGGGGAATAGTCGTCAGTGAAGTAGTCAAAGACGAACTCACATTTAAAATTCTCAACTGGAACCACTGGACTTTATTATTTAACAAAGCCAACAATGGCGCTATCAGCATTGCCGAAACTAAAGGCGCAGCCGGGAAGCTATTTGACAGAGGAAGTAAAGTTAATAATACCTTGCCGACAAAGAGTGATGATTTTTATCCCACCTTTGAAAAAACCGTCCAAGAAGTTGAGATATTTGCCCGCGATCGCATTCGGCAAGCAGTGGTAGATTTATTAAGTAAACTATCCAATCAAGTCACCGAAGCACGAGATTATCTCAAAACCCTGCTCACTTCCGAAATGGAACAAGAAATTGAGATAGGTTTCGGTGGAGAAGAAGCTGATTTATTTTATAAATTACTGTTAGGCTGCGACCCTAATCAATGGAAAGAAGCTATTCTCGCCGAAATTAATAGCAAAGACAAAGAAATTGCTCCCGAAATCATGTTTCCCCTAGCACGCCAAGACGAAAAACACAGCATTGGTCAAATATTTGATTGGTCGCCCGAAAGAAGTCAAAATTCACCCAGAGCCACTCATCATCAAATGTTAGTTTTGCGCCTGCGAGATGAAATTACTGCTAGTGCCAGTTTACATCTGGTGCAGTATGTCAGCGAAGTTAATCAACAAGTAAATTCAGAAATAGAAGGTATCTTAGACCAAATTATTCCCACACTCCAAAATATTTCCAAAAAAGAAGCATTGCTGAGATATCTAGCCGCTGGCGACTCACCACCTAAACTTGCTATTCCCACTTGGCTAAATATTCTCTCAGAAATCGCCACTAATTCTTATTTAGATATCCCTAATTACTAGGTAATTTATTCCCTAGCTAATATCTTCTTCTCTTGTGTTCTTTGCGGTTCGTTTAAAAAATGTAGGTAGTTTGAAGTAGTTACAACATCTTAATTCATTTACCAAACAATTATACCTTTGCGCCTTTGCGTGAGATAAAAAAAGGAAAATTTAAAATGCCAGTAGAAATTCGCCTTCCACCAAGATTTCAAGTCCAAATTAACGACAACGAATATTTAGAACTTCCCACCATTCAACTAGTAGCTATTGGGAACAACGTCCCCCACATTGCTCGCATCAACTTCTCCGTCAAAGGTACCCCTAGCGAATTACCCGCACAAATTCAAAAAGCCTATAAACCATTTGATGCTGTCACCCCAAAAATTTCCCAAATCGGGCAATTAGAACAATATCCTTGTAAACTCGAAAAACCTTTAACAGAACCAATCAACTGTACATTACAGGTAATTGTTGAGTATTTTGATTCTGACTTCTCAGGAGAACCAGTATTATCTGAACCAAAACAAATTAAAGCAGCTTGCTATTTATGGACACCAACAAATCCTGAAGAGCAAATAATTAAACCAGATATTTCTATGAATCCTTTTCAACTACCAAATCCGCCTGAAAAAGAACTGCATAGCCAACCCCAAAAAAGATTTCCGGGATGGTTTGCTTTAGATTTTGGTACGTCGAATTCTACCGTCACTTTGTTTGACCCCATAGAAATCCCCATTGCCGAAATTTTACCACGAGAGCAGGAATTAAGATTGCGCGATCGCCTAGCCCAATGGCTCAATTCTCCCGCTTCCGAAGCATTACCAGATATCAGTGAAATTGAGTGGCAGAAATTTATTATTGATATTAGTAAAAACTTAGAAATTGAACCCAGCCGATTAAATGAAATCTTTGAAAGTGATAACAAAGAAAAATTTTTAGAAGCAATTCGTCAAATCGAACTATGTTTAGGTAATAGCGAAAAATTTCAACGGGCAGCCAGCAAAAAGCTATATCAAATATATCATGAGGTCTTTCGCGTCCCTACATTAGAATCCCAAAATTTAATTCCTGTCGTTCTTGATATTGACCGCCGTGATACTGAAATTCCCAGTGAGTTAGAAATTTCTAACTTGGAAGTATTAAAATTGAAAATGGGACGGGAAGCGAGAGACAATCGAAAAAAAGCAATTGCTCAAGGAACTAGCAGTTCTTTAAAAGAAATTATCAGTCGTTTTCACCACTCACCCAAGCGTTATTTCGGACAAAATAGATTATTTCCAGTCATCTTAAATGAGACGGAAGCTAACATTAATGTTAATCAATTAATTCAAGCAGCTTGGGCGCATTTAATTGAATTAACAGAAGATTATCGCCAACGTGCTAGACGCAGATTTTCCGAAGGTGAATTTTTAACCGCAGTCGTTACATATCCCACAGTCGCACCGCCAGTAGTTCGCAAAGAAGTTAAGCAATTAGTAGAGAAATTAGGCATTGATGATGTCCAAACTGCTTATGATGAAGCTGTTTCTGTAGCAATATTTTTCCTGTGGCGCGAATTTGGCGGTAATTTAAATATTGGGATTGAATCATTTAAAACCCGTTGTCGTCATGATGGAAATAAATGGTCACAAAACGTTCTAGTTTTAGATATTGGTGGCGGCACAACAGACTTAGCTTTAATTGAATTAACCTTAGAAGATAAAACCCCATTCTTTGCCAATAATGAAGATAGAGGCTTAGGCGGAAGGTATTATAAACTGACTCCTAAACTATTAGGTTCATCAGGACATTTACAGTTAGGTGGCGAATTAATTACCCTGCGAGTATTTCGGTTATTAAAAGTTGCGATCGCAGATTTTCTCCTAACAGCAGTCACCCGTGGCGATATCGACAGCGAAAAACTCGAAGACTTAATTAGTGCTGAATTAAACGAGCGTTTTCTCGACCAAGGTAAATTCAAAACAGGCAGTTTATTAAAATGCTTAGATAGAGAAAATCCCGAAGGTGACGCAGCTTATAAAGATGCCTTAGATACAGCCGAGAAAGTCTTACCAACCCGTTGGCAACAAGCACCCCAACGCCTACAAACCTTCTACACACTTTGGGATTATGCAGAAGCCGCTAAACTCAAACTTGGACAAAAAGCACCAGTCGAAAATTCGCTTTTAACCTTTACAATCTCTGAACAACAAATTGCCGAACTCCTCACCCAAAGCGCCATTAAATATCAAATTATTAACCCTGACACTATTTTTGTCACCTTAGATAACCAACAATTTGAACGTGTCGCCACATCCGCAATTAAAGAAGCCATTGGTATTGCAAAAGGCTTAATGGAAAGCCGCTTACGTTCAGAAGATAACACCATTGATGCTTGGAATACCCACAAAGTTGACTGGTTAATTCTCTCAGGAAAAACTTGCAATCTAGACTTAGTACAACGCCATATTTACCAAGAATTTAGTAAGTCTCCCTACTTCGTGTGGAACCCTGAACGCATTACCTTTGTTTTAGAATTTACCAAACTCGCTACCTCCGCAGGCGCGTGTTACGCCGAAAAATTACGCCGACTCAGATTTGACCCAGAAGAATCTAAAACATTGCTCCAAAAAGGCGCAAATCAATTAGAAATTGACGTTAAAAACTTATTTTATTACTTACCTTGCAACTTCAAACGCAAAACCCAAAGTAACGAACTATTAACAGTATTCAAAGCTGGACAAGAACTTTATCAAATTGCACCTTGGGAAACAGTTGCCAAAGTGCGGACAGGTTGGCAAGGGATACAGTTAACTAATATTATTTATCGCCAAGATTACGAAGATGGTGATTTAAGACTTTGGGGAAGCTTCGACGGTAAACATCTCATGGAAAAATTGGGGATGGAAGAAGCGGAGTTTCTCAGAAAAATCAAAGTGCAATTTGAGATTGACCAGACGTTACAATTTCATGTATTGCTCTGTCAAGGCAACCCCCATTATTTAATCGACGTTCCTGGTATTGATGTCGGTTCAGCAATATCAGCAGCTTCCGAAGCCACCCTATTTGCTGACGGTAAATTAAAATGGAATATCGCTGTAGAAAAAACCAATAAAGACTTAACTGATGGTGATATAGCCGTCAACGTCATCGAATCAGCAACCGTTGATCAACCAAACGCCTATCATTTAGTCTTTGAAATAGACCAAAATGATCATAAATCTCTCTATCAATTTCATTACCTCCGCGATGGTTCACCCCAACCAGGACAAGGTTTAATTAGTAATTCCCTACCACCATTTCCTTACACGGGACAACACACATTTTACGTTTATCAAACCGACACCGAAAGTAATAGAAAAAAATGGATACGTATCGGTTCACTCAGTAAGCCAGATGTCACCACAGACTACCCTTGCCAATATCGCGTCACCCTCGACAACAAAGGTATTTTGCGGATGCACCCCGGCGAAGTTCCTTACTGGACATCCACAAGTCAAGAATGTTTAAAACAAGAAGGTTGTGTTTATCGTGCCGAGTTAGAATTGCAACCTAACGAAGTAGATAAAGAACGCGATCCCTTCTGTGGCATCCATTAACTTACTCTGCGTTACTCCGCGTTTAACTCCGCATTCCTTTGCGTTTAAAATAATGCAAACCCCCACTCATCATGCAGCATCTACGTCAGCTATTAGAAACAGAAAATTCCGAATTAGCCAGGTTACTCCGCTGTAGCCTGCATGGACTAGAGTCTGCATTAAACCAAGCCTATACAGAATTACCTTCTGATCCCGGTGCTGAAACCTGTGCAGAACTATTGCAAGAAATCCAAAGCTTATTGCAACCTGTATATAAACAAGAAACCATTATCAGCCAATCTTTAGATGAGTTAAAACTACATCATCTCCGCGACGCTTGGAATGCTGACCCAGAACTCAGTTTATATTTAGGAGATGCACCATTACAAAGCCAAACTGATGCAGATTTATGGAACGAAATTCACCGGAAAATATTACGCATTCCCGATGATTTAGCTGCATTTTGGCAACAGCGGGCTTTAGATTTCGCTCAAGAAATTGGTGCAATTGAAGATAATTCTCACCTCTATCAACTTCCCTTCATCAGAGATGATATTGTTTACTCTGGACTCAGAGGGAGTGTGAATGTTAAGGGATTATGTTTATCACAAAAAGCACTTTTAAATTCAAAAGTCATTCAACATAATGACTCAGAAGATTTACAATTATTAGCTGGATTTTTAAGTTTATATCGTAATTTTATTGAAATAGAACCAGACTTACATCACGCATTAAAAAGTATATTTAGTTTTGATATTATTTCTTTGCACTCCAAGCCAGAACAACAAAATCAATATATAGAAGCTTTAAAAGACCGCTTTCACCGCATTCAAAAAGCTGAAGAAAATAGCGAAGATATAGCTATTGTACGTGCTTGGATTGATATAGATGAAGCCATACATTCTCTAGTCTTTATCCCACCTGTTGAACGTTACTCATGGTGGGGAAAATTACAACAAGAATCACGACGAACCTTAAAAAAAGTTGCTGATAAAGCCAATAAATCAGGTCACAATATTAGAATTCGCCAACTATCAGGACTCTATGCTGATATTTGTGCTTTCTCAAAAGACGATTTGCAACTAAATTGCGGTGGTATTCCGGGAGAAGTTTTAACTTGTCTGCGAGTTTACGCACGCATTAATCAAGAAGAATCTCCAGGACGTGTGATATTTCGGTCGTTACGTTAATAGAATTATTTTAACGTAGACGCGCAAGCGGCTTGCCGCAGGCTACCACAGAGGCACAGAGAACACAGAGAGTAGAGAAATAAATACTCTTTGGCTTCCCTATGGGACGCTACGCGAACGCCGAATGCGTGAGATTTAAAGACTTCCTATCTAGTTAAAACTGAGCCATATTCATCTATCTTGTTAGACTTCATATTGTTTTAGGGCAAACTAACTTCAAGATAGATGGAAGTACATCCTTTCAATCACACTCACAATGGTCTGAGTTAGACAATAGAGAATAAGTAGTTGAGTACAACAATGGTAAATCAACCACAACGCCCTTTAATACTCGATGGCAACACTTACGCTTCAAATCCTGGAAATCTAAAAGTTGATTATCTCTATTGGATGCGTTCATTTCCTAGCCGACCAATTCAATTGATTTTACCTATAGTCCAATACGGTTCAGTTAAGGTTGTCAGCTTATCGATCTCAGAAGAACCAAGACTTGGGGGAGAATCCCCCAAACCCCCGAATGGGTGACGGTTGCGTCCCCCAAACCCCCTCCAAAAAATAGATCTGTTTTATGTGTAGCAATTAATTTATTTTCTTAACTGAACCGTATTGACCTATAGTCGGTCTACTTGCTTTAGCTATTCTTATCGATTGGATTTTTGGTGCTGCTATTTTGGACGTAATGCGTAAAGGCAAAAGTTTAGAACATTTACCATTTGCATTATTAGGAGTTGCCATATTCAATATTTTTTTTGGTATTGGAATATGGTGGTTTCTGAAACCGCTGACATTTCTTATAGTCTACATTCGTGAATATTTCATTTATGGTTGTGTGAACCCAGGCATTGTAGTTTCATCAAAACCATCTTTAGTTGCCGTATTCACCGATCTCAGGACAGATATCATGCCATATTATGCTATTAAAATTTTGCCTCAACCGCTTCGATGGATGAAAAATGGAGTTCCACCAGTGGGTACAAGACTGGCTACAGTGGCTCTGTATGAAGGTAATATGAATAAAGGTCATTGGGATACCTTTCACCCAATAGTAATTGATTGCGTAACTGGCAATCAAGCCGATATACAAACAGTCTTAGCAAGTATTCCTGAGTGGGAATGGAAACAGCTTGAAATAGGTATTGAATACATTAAAACAACTAAGCCAGGATTGTATTTTATACCTTCTCCAAATCCATTTGAATTGTCTAGTGGCGATTTATAGTTAATTATTCTGTTTTATGTTTACTATTCCGAGAAAAATAGAGGTAGGAGAAACGCAAGAATAACGCCAATCAATACAAACGCCTCAATAATTATCAGGGTTAAATTATTATCTAGCAATTGATTAATTCTTTCGCCAAAGTTAGTTTGCAAACTACCCCACCAAGAACGGTAACGAGTAACCCAATGACTAGGACTATCTTCTGGTCGAACTTGCCACGAAAACATAAATAATAATAACGGCACACCACCCACTTTGCTAGACATCAAAAGGTGAATAGCTAAACAGCCAATTATCACACACCAAGCTCTGAGGTGTAGGGAATACCAAATATGATCAATTTCTCCTTTAGGAAGCCATTCTTCTTTCATCATCCTGCCAGAAATGACGGATAATACAGAAGCAATCAACATCAGAGTGTTAGCCAGTCTTTGCAGGCTCACCCACCAAATTGGTTTACCAACTTGGCTGAGTTGTTCCCACGAATTTGGCTGAATAAGTCGCCTATTTCCAGCATGAAAGCTGTAGAGGGCAAATGCTGGTAGCAAAATCAGGAAAAATCAGGCAAAAGTGCTATGAATCCCTTGAATATCGCCAAGTTGAGGCAAGAGAATTTTACCAAATCACCCATCGTAGGTATTGTAAACTAGGAATCCGGTGATGATTGCTGCGATCGCTAAAATTCCACTCACACCATGCAGTAGTCGCAACAACAGCGGTTGATAGGGAACAGAACGAGGCATAAAAATATTTATTCTGCACAACAAATATAAAAATATTTTAAGATACAGTGTGATTCTTTTATACTTATGCTCAAAAGTCCCCTCCGCTATCCTGGAGGTAAATCTAAAGCGATAAAACAAATTGCTGAATATATCCCAGATAATTTTTCAGAATTTCGAGAGCCTTTTGTTGGTGGTGGTTCTGTATTTATTTACTTAAAGCAAAGATATCCTGATTTAAAAATTTGGATTAATGATTTAAATCCTGAGTTATTCTTATTTTGGAAAATCGCTCAATCTAATATATCTCAATTAGTTCAAGAAATACGCCAAATTAAACATAAATCTCCAGATGGTAAATTATTATTTACGCAATTAACTAATATAGATGTAAAAAACTTATCCAATTTAGAAAGGGCAGTGCGCTTTTTCGTACTCAACAGAATTACTTTTTCAGGAACTATCGAATCAGGTGGATTTTCTCAGGAAGCTTTTGATAAAAGATTCACAGATTCATCAATAGAACGCTTAGAGAAGTTAGAATTAATATTAACAAAAGATGTACAAATAACTAACTTAGATTATAGTTGTCTTCTCCAAGAACAAGGTAAAAATGTATTTTTATTTTTAGACCCACCATATTTTCGTGCTACTAAATCTAAGTTATATGGTAAATATGGTGATTTGCATACTTCTTTTGAACATCTAAGATTTGCTGAAAGCTTAAAACAATGTTCTCATTCTTGGCTGATTACTTACGATGATTCTCCGAATATTCGACACAATTTTAAATGGGCAAATATCTATGAGTGGGAATTGCAGTATGGCATGAATAATTACAAACAAAATAGTGCTGCTAAGGGCAAAGAATTATTCATTACTAACTATACGCATAGAGAAATTCTTATGAATAACTCACTTTGATAGCGACTCATTTTCCGGTACGATATCTGCCATATATCCTTTTTCGGAAGCCTTGGCGATCGCATTTCATCACTTACAACCCTAGCTATGACAACTTCCCCAGAAATTTCTACAAGCTGGTATATTCTGCTACAGCAATTAATCGATAATCAATCCTTGACACGCCCTCAAGCTGCGGAATTGATGCAAGGGT
Organism: Nostoc sp. LEGE 06077; assembly: GCF_015207705.1. Taxonomy (GTDB): domain Bacteria; phylum Cyanobacteriota; class Cyanobacteriia; order Cyanobacteriales; family Nostocaceae; genus Nostoc_B. Next base: position 36,407 of record NZ_JADEWI010000036.1, on the reverse strand, counting down.
GGCTGAGTGAAGCGGTTCCCCCAGAGTTATCAGGAGCAATTTTAACAGCCCTGAATTTTAAAGGCGTTTCCGCCGAAGAATTAACGGGTATGGCTGAGGTACTACAATCTCAATCTAAAGAACTCAGCACTCAGCCCTCAACCCTCAGCACTGTCATAGACACCTGCGGAACTGGTGGCGACGGCTCATCAACTTTCAATATTTCTACGGCGGTGGCTTTTGTTGTGGCGGCTTATGGTGTACCCGTAGCGAAACACGGCAACCGTTCCGCCTCTAGTTTGACAGGTAGCGCGGATGTTTTAGAAGCATTAGGTGTTAACTTAAGCGCCCCTGGTGAAAAAGTCCAAGCCGCCTTACACGAAGTTGGGATCACGTTTTTGTTTGCCCCTGGTTGGCATCCAGCCCTGAAAGCCGTGGCTCAACTACGCCGAAATCTGAGAATTCGCACAGTTTTCAATTTACTGGGGCCATTAGTCAATCCCTTGCGTCCGACTGGGCAAGTGGTGGGGTTATTTACGCCCAAACTTTTAGAAACTGTTGCTCAAGCGTTACATAATTTAGGCAAACAAAAAGCGATCGTTTTGCATGGGCGAGAAAAAATTGACGAAGCAAGTTTGGGAGATTTAACTGACATAGCCGTGTTATCTGATGGCAAAGTGCAGTTAACTACTATCAATCCCCAAGAAGTGGGTGTCACTCCCGTTTCTATCGAGGCGCTGCGGGGTGGAGATGTGCAGGAAAATGCCGAAATTCTCAAAGCTGTGCTGCAAGGCAAGGGAACAACAGCCCAACAAGATGCTGTAGCGTTAAATGCTTCTTTAGCGTTACAAGTTGCAGGGGCGATTCCCTTATTAGATCACGCCCAAGGTGTGAGTATGGCTAAGGAAATTCTACAGAACGGGAGTTCGTGGACGAAGTTGGAGGAGTTAGTTCAATTTCTATCGAATTAACTTCTGAGTGGGATTGGGGACGGAATTCAACAACATTACGTTTAATGGTGACATCGTAGTTGCCAAAGAAATCATGTCCTAATAAACCAGTTTCCAAATCTGTGCCAGCGATCGCCACTGGTACGCGATTTACTTTTACCCCACTAATCGCCATTGAATCAACATAACCCACAGGAAATTCTACGGCTCTAGAACTAGCAGTATTCGCTTTGGCTTTACCCACAGCAACAATCCCTAACACATTCGCCATCTGTTGAGTAATAACAGTGCCACTGGCTCCTGTATCCACAATCATTTCAAATTTCTGCTGACCATTAAAAGTGACTTCCACAATCGGCGTACCACCAACGCGGCGTTTAATTGGGACAACAAACACATCTTTTTCTGGAGGCGGAACTTCTGTCGCAGAAAAAACGCGCCGTTCTGGCGGTTGTCTCGTTGGGACAGTTGGTTGCGGCACAAATTTAGCCACCGTTTTGGGCTGAGGAACTGCCACCACTATTTTTTGATTGTCAGTTGAGGTCTGCTGCAAATTAGGATTGGCCTTTTGCAGCGCGTATTTCACCTTACGCTGGTATTCGACGATTTTTCCTTGAGCCGAGACAAAATCGGGACTTTGGCGGTTGACTTTTTCCATGAGGGCGATCGCCTCTTGAAACTGATTTGCCACCAAGTTCCAATCCTCAACCGATTGCGCCGATTGACTAATACTCACGGCTCCTGCGGCTTTATCTAATCCCAATTCAAAAGAATTTGGCTCAAGCTCCGATGGCGGCAGTGCTTCAGGTTCTGGGCGGGTTACTGGGGCTGCTGGCTCGACAGAAGGCTGTACTAATGAATTATCAGTAACTACAGATTGTTGATTACCAATATTCTCAGTAGTCTGTTTGTCTTCACTACAGGCAACACCCAAAACGGCTAAAGCGCTTGAGATCAAAATCAGGGCTGCACGAGATAAAAAAGACTGAAGCATAATTGATATCTATTTTACCTACCCAAACAACTGCAAAACCACTTCTGCCACCGATTACCCTAGAAAAACTTTTTTAATTCTTAATTAATTACCTAGAGAATGCACAGTTGTTTAACTCATGGGATAATTAACTCTCGCAGTATTGACTATATTGGGGATGACAGACTGCTCACTATTAACTTCCTCATCCCCAATACCCCATCCCTAATCTATCGCTTATGTCCCTGTCTGACGCAATACCTGCTTTACTTGTTTTGGCAGATGGCACTGCTTACCGTGGTTGGTCTTTCGGTGCGACGGGAACCACAATCGGGGAAGTGGTGTTTAACACTGGTATGACCGGATATCAAGAAGTATTAACCGACCCTAGTTACTGCGGTCAAATTGTGATTTTTACCTATCCTGAATTAGGGAACACAGGCGTTAATTCTGAAGATGAAGAATCAGCGCGGCCGCAAGCGAGAGGAGCGATCGCTCGCAATATTTGTCACAAACCGAGTAACTGGCGATCAACGCAATCCTTATCTGAATACCTTAAACAGCACCAAGTTCCCGGTATCTATGGCATTGATACGCGCGCCCTCACCCGCAAAATTCGGACGTTCGGCGCAATGAATGGGGGGATTTCTACAGAAATTCTCGACGAAGCAGAATTGTTAGAACAAGTGCAAGGATTTCCAAATATGGCTGGCTTAAATCTAGTCAAGGAAGTCAGCACACCCCAAGTTTATGAATGGTCAGAACCGACTATCGCTGAATGGGAATTCAACGCAGAAAATGTTACTGCTGGCGGAGAAGCTTTTACAGTTGTCGCCCTTGATTTTGGTGTGAAGCGGAATATTTTGCGCCGTTTGGCTAGTTACGGTTGTCGCGTGATTGTTGTGCCGGTAAACACAACAGCAGCAGAAATTCTCAGCTACAACCCAGATGGCATCTTTCTGTCCAACGGGCCTGGCGATCCATCTGCCGTGACCGAAGGTATCGCAACCGTCAAAACACTGTTAGAAAGTGAAAAACCCATGTTTGGTATTTGTATGGGACACCAAATTTTGGGACACGCCCTAGGTGCAGAAACTTTTAAACTCAAATTTGGCCATCGGGGTTTAAATCAGCCTGCGGGTTTACAACGCCGCATCGAAATTACCAGCCAAAACCACAGTTTTGCCATTAACCCAGATACTTTACCAGAAGCAGTAGTCGAGATCAGCCACCTGAACTTAAACGATCGCACTGTTGCTGGTGTCCGTCATAAGTCTTTGCCCATATTTTCCGTGCAGTATCACCCCGAAGCCAGCCCCGGCCCTCACGATGCTGATTACTTATTTGAGCAATTTGTCCAAGCAATGCGATCACTAAGCACAGTTACTAACGCTGAGGTTAAGTAAAAATATAAAAAGTCCTAGATGGAAGACTGCCAAAATCAAAAGTTAAAAGGCAAAAGTCAAATGATTTTTTACTTTTTACTTTTTACTTTTTACTTTGCCTCGATTCTGCTACCCCAACAGGTTGTAGACAACATACATCAAAACCATCTATACTTGAGCGTTCACTTTAATGATTGAGGAGGGAATTATTGCTGAACAACTTAATCTAACCGTAAGCCTGAGAGGCACTCGTGAAGCCCGGGATAACTATCAGCTATTCCGCCTCACAGGTTTGTTAGATGCCTTTTCTGAACCGACATTTAGCAAGGTACTAGGTGGCAAAATTGACGAGGGGCCAAAGCATATTATTCTGGATCTCTCAAAAATTGACTTTGTTGATAGCTCTGGCTTGGGAGCCTTGGTAAAGCTGGCCAAGCAGGCTCAATTGGCTGAAGGCACCTTGCAAATTGTCTCCAATCCCCGCGTCACCCAAACAGTTAAACTTGTTCGCTTAGAGAAGTTTCTCTCTCTGCAAACTACAGTGGATGTGGCTCTAGAAAACATCAAGGATTCTTGATAGTTTGACTTGAGGGTGAAATTCAGCTATCCGATAGTTTATCTGGATAGCTTAATTTTTATAAAAGCTGGCTTTTCTACCTCTCTCCTTGTGAGAGAGGTAGAAAAGCCAGCCATATCGATATAACAAACTTTAAATATTCAACTAGTACAACAAGGCAAAAGTCAAAAGGAAAAAGAAAGAATAGTGATAACACCAGACTTTTAACAATTCCAGATGATCACTGAGCGTAGTCGAAGTGTGGTCTGTTTATTTACGCCGACCTGTACTATGGTTTCCCGACTTGAGCAAACTTTTCCAGACACTGGCAAGGTCGAAATCACCCACTTTCTTGTTCTGACTCTTGGCTTCTGGATGATTTTTCAAACCTACTTTCTTAAATTCAAACTAGCAAAGAAAAAGATAGAATTAATCAGGTAATCCTGATAGTATAGATTGTGCTACGTAATATATTCTAAACTTAATTCAAGAAAAATTAATCCCCTAAAAGTATTCTGTTAAGGAATGATGAATTTGTGGAGTCCCAGGAGGAAGAGCCAATAGATAGACAAGATAAACCTCCTACAGCTGATTTATCTTGGGTGCAAGCCTGTTTAGCAAACACAGTGCAACTACACCAAGAAATTGCTCCAACACAAGTGCAGCAAATTTCTCCTGCTGCTTTAGCCTATGTAGGAGACGCAATTTATGAGCTTTATGCTAGAATATTCTATCTATTGCCATTACAGCGACTAGAAGCTTACCACCGTTTGGTAGTGGCCCAGGTGAGAGCGGAAACACAAGCCCTACATTTGCGATCGCTGATTCCTCATCTGAGGGAAGCCGAACTAGAAATTGTCCGTCGGGGACGTAATGCCTCTACGGGACGACCTAAACGCCTTGCTCCCGAAATTTATCAACAAGCAACTAGCTTAGAAACTTTGATTGGTTACTTGTATCTAACTGATATCCCACGCTTAACTGAATTGTTGCAGAAACTTCATCTCGACCAAGAGTGAGAAATCTAACCTGATTAGTAAAAAATTGGTGTGTTCGGTTTAGCACCTTTGAGACTTCATGATGCCTACTTATAAGCTATACATTCAAACTCATTATGACTAGCAAACCCAAAAAGCTCCAGACATCTGGCGAACCCAATCGTGGGCGAACTGTGAAAATTAAAAGTAAACGTTTTATTGGTAATCCTATTCGGAAAGCCAAGCCAGGAGAGCGAGATAATCATCCTGCGCCCAGTAATTCGCACCCAAATCGGCACGGGGGGGATCTTCCCTCTCCGGTTCTCAAAAATACCGAAGACAAAGATAGTGATTTGATCTACGGTCGCCATCCAGTTTTGAGTGCTTTAGAAAATCAACGTGAACTAAATCGGATTTGGGTAACAACTCGGTTACGCTACGATCCCCGGTTTCACAATTTGCTACTTCAAGCTAAAGATAATGGCTCCGTTATTGATGAAGTAGAACCTAAACGTCTAGACCAAATTACTGAAGGTGCTAATCACCAAGGTATAGCAGCCCAAATTGCACCCTACTCATATTTAGAATTACCAGACTTAATTGCCAAAGCTAAATCCGTAGCCAACGATCCCGTCATTGTCGTAGCTGAGGGCATAACTGACCCCCACAACTTGGGAGCCATTATCCGAACTGCTGAAGCGATCGGCGCTCAAGGCTTAGTCATTCCCCAAAGAAGGGCTGTGGGGATCACATCGACAGTGGTAAAAGTAGCCGCAGGCGCTTTAGAAAACTTTGCCGTAGCTAGAGTAGTCAACCTGGGCCGCGCCTTGGAAGAACTCAAAGAAGCTGGCTTTTGGATTTACGGTACCGCCGCAACTGGTAGCGAACCCTTACATACAGTCCGCTTCACCGGGCCTGTGGTTTTGGTAATCGGTTCTGAAGGTGAGGGCTTAAATATGTTAACCCAACGTGCATGTGATGTTTTGGTGTCAATTCCCTTACAAGGGAAAACCCCTAGCCTGAACGCCTCAGTTGCAGCCGGGATGGCACTTTATGAGGTTTATCGTCAACGCTCTTTGAACACTTTGTATCTGAATAAGTTACAAAAACCTCTTTGAAAAACAAGAGCAAAAGAGTATAAAGAAATGTAAAGCCAATAAAATCGCTGCGTAGTATCTCACAACTACTACCAGAGTGATCAATCAGCAACTACCATGAAAACCATCGGGTACGACATGAAAGAAGCTTTAATCAACACATTTAATAGTCTCGGATTAGCGTGGTGGGTGGAGATATTAACACAAAACCCCCGTTGCACTTACTACTTTGGGCCATTCCTGACTTCTGCTGATGCCAAGTTAGCCTTAAAAGGCTATGTGGAAGATTTAGAACTCGAAGGAGCGCAAGGAATACAGGTGAATGTAAAACGCTGTAAACCAGATAATTTGACGATTGCCGAAGACTTGGGGGAACGGATTGACCGCAAAGTAAAGCCTGCCTTTAGCGGTCAGATGTAATTTAGGCAATCAATGGAAGTATGAAGTATGAAGTATGAAGTGTGAAATTACCTGACCGGGATTAGTAACGAAAAATTCTTCGCTTCATTCTTCATTCTTTAACTAGGAACTATTGACTATGAATTACTTGAGGATGGGCTTCTAACCAGTGGTCTATGTCCCTCAATACCTGATGCGGAATTTCCCACGGGAAAAGATGTGCAGTATTCGGGTAACATTGCCACTGACTATCTTTGAGATGTCTGGCAGTTTCTAAGCTAGATTCGGCTGTGATGTGGCGGTCTTGAGCGCCTGCTAGTACCAGACTAGGGCAATTAATTTCCTCTAGTTCTGCTAAACGGTTGTATCTAGATCGCAGGGCCTTAGACAAGGCACGATTAGCAGCATTAGAGGTTTGCCAATAAGCTGGTACGGCTTCTTGGGCAATATATTTATAGGCTGTGGGTGTATGTTGCTGAATCAGGTAACGAAATAGCGATCGCTTACCAAATGTATCAATATTCCATTGCCAACTAGGCTTGATTAAATTTATTAGCCCAGCAATACCCGTGTAAAGGTTATCTTGCCAAGTTATCGGGGGATGATTGCCATAGGGTCTGGCTGCTGTGGCGATTAAAATTAGCCCAGTGATGCGCTGTGGCATCCTCAAGGCTAATTCCATTGCTAAAATACCACCCAGCGACCAACCCAATATCAGACATTTTTCGATAGCAAAGCGGTCTAGAAGCGCCTCTAAGTCATTTAAATGGTCTGTCATGGCAAAATTTCCTTGATAGCGGCTTTTGCCGTATCCGCGCAAATCTGGGGCGAAAGTTTGACAGCGGTTTGATAAATGGTTGGTAAATACAGAAAGACTACGACCAGAACCAGGATGGCCATGTATCGCTAAAATTGGAAATCCTTGACCTTGAACGTAGGTGTTAAGGCTGAGAGTACCCACAGTTAGAACCATGTAATTTGAGATTTTGGATTGTTAAATAAATCTGTCGGAATCATTGTTCGATTGTGTCACACAGACTAAAAAGCGTGTTTTTTGAAAGTATATTCAGTTTGCTAGAAAACTAAAGTTAAAACTAGCCCAATGATTAACATTTAATATATGGGCATCGTTAGCTGTAGCACTTATTTCGGCTGTGGGAATGCTGGCATTATGTAAATCTTGTAATATAGCTTGAGCTATTTCCCCAGGATTGACTAATGCACCAATTGGCTGTTGATCGCCTGTGGGATATTTAGCAGTTTCTAAAGCTTTGAGGGTGGTGGTGAAGGGTGCAATGCTCAGAATTAATTGATGTTCGCATTCGTAAGCTGGCCCCGAAATTGTCCAGCCAGATGTCCCAGAATTTTGTGGCAAGGTTATAGTCTCACCAGCCGGGATCATCACTTGTTGGAGTAAAGGTTTAGTTTCGGAAGTGTTTGGTTCTTCAACAGTTTGCCAAGGATAGAAGGCGATCGCCGTTCTATGATTTTTTAAACCCAGTAGCATTAAATATACTGAGCGATCGCCTTTATTTTGGATTCGGTATTGAATGCGGCTACCAATCGGTATACTTGGAGTGCTAAGAAAACTCTGAGTGCTGAGTGGTTTTTTTATAATTTTTGGGTCAAGAGTGCGTAAGGTTTCCCGTTGTAGGATGACTTTGGGTGATATGCCATTGACTATTTCCAAACTGCCCTTGATTGGTAGGCGGGAAGAACCCTCATTTTCTGTGAGTCGCCATAACTTTGCTGCTAATAGATGCGGTAATTTCGCGCCTAATCGGGTGACTGCTACTTTCACAGCTTCCCCGACTTCTCCTGCACTGTTGGTAATTAGCTGTCCAGCAGGTGCAAATAAAGCATACCGGCTGGGATTTTGTGGAAGTTTAGCAAAAACGTAATCTGCTGGTTGTTCTCCGGTGACAACACTAACCATAGATGCCATTGCAGCAAAGGCGCTGGTAGCATCTACCCGTTCAATTCTTTCTAGTCTTGAATCTAAGGCAATATTTAAGCTGATATTGCGAGGTAAAACCCTAATTGCTTCTTGGACAAGTTGCCCAACTTGTAGAGGATTTGCTGTTTCTCCAGCAGAGATTTGAGCTTTTGCCGTTAACCCTGTACGCGATCGCAATATTAACTGTTCTCCATTCACAGCTGTAAAGCGAGAATTCACACCATAGTTTTCTAATACTTGTGGCGGAAGTCCCCCTAACCAGATTTGGGCAGTTTTACCGTCTTCCTCTGTAGCAATAATTGCTCCCTCTGCGCCAATATTTTGGTCTAGCAGTAAACTCTCACAAGTTAAGGCTTTTTTCCCATTGACTAAACTGGACTGCTGTTTGCTACCCAGCTTGGACATCGCACTATCTACATGGGAGAGGCTGAATTGCAGCGTCGTAGCTGGGGTAGTTTCCCAAAGATACTGAGTTAAGGCATAAGTAAATAACCCAGCACTAAATCCAGAGAACAGCCCTTCCTTTGCGACTTGTTTGGGATCAGACGTAGCAGATAAGATAACAGCCGGGTTAAATAAAGTTTTAGTTTTGAGTTGTTGGAGAAATTCGATTTCTGCGGTGGCTAAGTGTGCGGTTGGTAACTCTTGACGGGTACGAATTCGCCCCCCTGTAGGTTGAATTGCCTTAGGGGCATCATAACTAGTATCTAAGACTGCGGTAACGCGTTCTGTAGGGAGCGATCGCAGTAATAATAAAAGAGTTTCTTCTAACAGATAAGTAGCTATCTTGTCATCTTGAATTTCTAAATTTTCGTTCGTTGGCACTAAAGCGTTTTGTAGCGTATCCTCAGACTCATTTAATTTGATGCGAGTCCCGTAACCGCTAAAGTGAAAAACGACGACATCATCAGATTTAACTTGTTTCCCAAAATGATCTAAAAAAGCTGCTTCAATAAATTCCCTGCTGGCTTGTTCATCCGTTAACGTCAAAATATTGGCAGCTAAAAAGCCAAACCGATGAATCAACAATTCTTTTTGCAGTTCGACATCAGTGAGACAACCACTGAGAGAGGGACTTTTGCGATATTGATTAATGCCGATTAATAAAGCTAATTTGCGGGGAGTGGTTTGTGCTAAAGCTTGATAATAGCTATCATTCACAGTCAACCATTCAGCTTCTGTTAAACCTAATACCGCAAGTATTGAGCCAATCCGTTGTAAAAAAGTCCGACGCTTCATAAATTAGCTATCAGTCCTCAGCCTGTCAGCTAACAGCTTAAGGGGCTAGAGTCGTGACTGTAAAGTTAAAGTTTTTACTATTTGCCTCTTGACAAGTTTAGGACTCATACCAATTTTATAAAAAGCTGCATCCAATAAATTCTGTAGAGACGTTGTATACAACGTCTCTACTCCTAATTTGCTGATTAAGTCAAAGCTGGGACGGGAATGGGAACTCGCATCGCCCGCGCCAGTTCTGCTGCGACTTCCGGGCGGGAGAATTCGGGTGGCGGTAATTCACCGCGACGCAGCATTTCTCTAACTTTTGTTCCTGAGAGGTGAATGCGTTCTTCTGGTTTACTAGGACTAGTTTTAGTCGTCGCCATTTGCTTGGTACGTGTGCAGTAGAACGCGTGTTCAAACTTCATAGGCACAATTCCGATTTCACTTGGCTCAAATTCATCAAAAATATATTGAGCATCATAAGTGCCGTAGTAATTGCCCACACCTGCATGATCCCGTCCCACGATAAAGTGAGTACAGCCGTAGTTTTTGCGAACTAAAGCATGGAAAATTGCCTCACGGGGGCCAGCATAACGCATTGCGGCGGGGTTGATGGCTAAAACTACGCGATCGCCAGGATAATAATGCTCCAGCAAAATTTCATAGCAGCGCATCCGCACATCAGCAGCGATGTCATCATCTTTAGTTGCGCCTACCAATGGGTGCAAAAATAGAGCGTCTACAGTTTCCAAAGCGCACTTTTGGATATATTCATGGGCTCGGTGGATGGGGTTACGAGTTTGGAAACCCACAACAGTTTTCCAACCATTTTCCCGAAACATTTGCCGTGAAGCAGCGGGGTCAATTTGATAAGTGGGAAACTGAGGATGGGAATCTCGTTGCAACAGCCAGATATCACCAGCAAGATGTACAGAACCTTGGTTATAAACTACCTGCACACCAGGATGATTTGCGTCATCTGTGCGGTAGACATTGACAGCTTCGCGGAGTTTATCGTAAGTATATTTTTGTGTGAGTTGTAAAACCCCAATAAACCGACCCGCGGGGTTATCTAAGCGAATCAAGTCACCTTCTTTCAGAGAAGCAGCGATCTCTTCTGCTACCGAAAGCGTAATTGGAATTGACCATACCAGACCGTTAGCCAGACGCATTTCTGTGACAACGCGATCGTAGTCTGACTGATTCATAAAACCAGTGAGTGGACTAAAAGCACCGATCGCAATCATTTCTACATCAGAAACCGCACGCTCATCTAGTTGTACGCGAGGCAAAAATTCCGCCTGAGACAGAAACTCTTCTCTTTGTTCCGGTGTGGCGATGCGATTAACTAACTCTCCACCGTGCGGCGCAATAGCATCTTGATGGTGACTCAACGTAATCCCCTCTTAGCGATAACTATAATTGTTGCAAACTATGTATTAACTAACTTATCAAATGCTGGTACTGAGAGAAAAAATAGTTCGGTAAATTGGGAATTAATAACTGAAAATTTAACGGACAAGTTTAAAGCTGGATTGTTAGCAAATAGACTTGTAGCTACTTCCTGTCAGCAACCTTTTGCCACTTCTGATGGCACAAAATGGCAATTATTGACATAAAATCAGAGATATCAAGAAAAATAATGGGGAAATTATACCCGTGAAAAGCATTAATATATCTCTGCCTGACGCAATGCGAACTTATATAGAAGAACAGGTAGCGGCTGGTAGTTATAGTAGCGTGAGTGAGTATTTCCGCGAATTAGTGCGTCAAGACCAAAAGCGTCAAGCTGCTGAACGTTTGGAAGCGATGCTTTTAGAAGGTTTAAATTCTGGGAATGCCACTGAGATGACTCCTGACGATTGGGAAGACATTCGCCAAGCAGTGAGGGAAAGAATAGTCAAGCGTAAAGAGTCAAATCAAGGTTAATGAGCGAGGTACGTAAACGGCCGCAAGTCATCCGCGACTTGATAGAATTAGCGACTTATATTGCAGAAGATAACTTGGAAGCTTCAGATCGATTTCTGACAGCAGCAGAAACAACTTTCAAACAACTGGGGAAAATGCCAGGAACGGGAAAATCTTGTCAATTTTCTCATCCAAATTTAGCTGGTGTTCGTCAGCAAGCAATCAAAGGATTTAAAAAGTATCTTGTTTTTTACCTTTCGACTGACTCTGGTGTAGAAATTCTGAGAGTCATTTATGGTGGACGGGATATTGAAGCAATCTTGTCTGAAGATTTAGGAGAGAATAACGCAGAATAGCCCCTCTCCTGTCAGATTAGGAAAAATGGATGTATGTTGGGTGGAATACACTGAAACCCAGAATTATTTATTATAAATCAATTATGTTTGACCCTCTAAAGTACGCTGATGAACTCATTGACTCGCAACAGGAAAATGAGTTACTGAAGTGGCTACGTCAACTTAATGATGAGGAAAAATTTGCATTTGTTTGGCGTGTGTTAAATACAAATCCTTGGCAGGGATGTAAATTAGTTAAGCGATCGCAACTTAAACCTATTTTTTTAGAAGTGATTCTTGCAAATGGTTTAGTCTATGGTGACGCAAGCACAGTGGAATGGTATATCAAAGCTGTTCTGCCCAATTTAGGTTACAAGCGAGTACTTGAGATTATCAAAGCTCAGATAGATATTGCGCCATTGTGTGTGTATAAAACTCTATACTGGCTACCTTGGTTATATCGTAATCAATCAAAGCAACTAAAAACTGAGATATGCACACTTATTGAAGAATTCAATCAAAAGTATCCTAATTATCAACCACGTAGAAGCACAGGTACTCATGCTTAACAGCTAAGTGCTTAGAGTAGACAATATAGATATCAAAGCAAATTAAGTTACCAGTAACTTGATAAAATTAGTGACCTACATTGCCAGATTAGAATAGAAAATGACGGAAGATCAAAATCGCATTCCTCGCATGGAAAACCAACTTATCGATATGCGCCTAGCAGTCAGCGCCCTTTTGGAAACTGTGACGCAACATCAACGCAATTTTGAGACTATTCAGCGCAATTTTGAGACCATTATTACTGAAATGAGAGAAATGCAGACTGATATCAGAGACATACGGACTGATATGAGAGAAATGCGATCTGATATGTTGCAAATGCAATCAGAAGTGCGTGGATTGCAAACAGAAAATCGCCGCATTTTGGATATCTTGCAAAATCGCAATACTGACGATGAGTAGAGACGTTAAAATTCAACGTCTCTACACAAGCATTTAACTAAACTGCTCAATAATACCGCCGCCTAAAACCTTTTCCCCGTCATACCAAACTGCTGCTTGGCCAGGCGTGATACTAAACTGGGGTTCATCAAATACCAAACGGACGCGGGCATTTTCCAGAGGAATTACCGTCACTGGTACAGGCTGAGAACGATAGCGGACTTGGACTTCAGAGTGAATTGGTGTAGTTGGTTCAGCGATGGAAACCCAGTTTACCCGGCCTACTGTACATTCTGGCTGAGTTACCTTGGTGCGATCGCCCACCACGACACGATTATTTGCAGCATCTAATTCCACCACATACAATGGTTCCGCCGCCGCAATTCCCAAACCTTTACGCTGACCAATGGTGTAGTGATGTACACCATCATGCTGTCCCAAAACTTTGCCTGTGGTATCCACAATTTCGCCTTGTTTGGGAGCGAGATACTTATCTAAAAATGCCCGCATAGAACCGTTGCTTTCGACTAAGCACAAATCTTGACTTTCGGGCTTGTCGGCGGTTTTCAAATTATATTCAGCCGCAATCCGGCGGGTATCGGCTTTTTCCATTTCCCCCAGAGGAAATACAGAAGCCGCTAGTAAATCTTGAGACAAATCATACAAAAAGTAAGATTGGTCTTTGTTGCGGTCAACAGCCCTTAATAATTGATAACGATTAGTTGCTTCATCGTAGCCAATCCGGGCATAATGACCAGTAGCAATGCGATCGCATCCCAATTGTTCACGGGCATATTCCACCATTGGGCCAAACTTTACCGTTTTATTACACTGCGAACAAGGCAATGGTGTAATTCCAATGCTGTAACCAGATACTAAATAATCAACAATATTTGCCTGAAAGACATCCCTACTATCAACAACTTCATGGGGTATCCCCAGTTGTTCGCAAATATCAGCCGCGTCGATCATTCCTTCAGAGCAACATTGCCCTTTGCCTTTCATTAGCCAAAGGGTTAAACCAATTACTTCATAGCCCTGATTATGCAGGATAGCAGCAGCAACAGAACTGTCAACGCCACCGGAAAGACCAACGACAACTTTTTTCATATCTCTAATTTTTTTAGACTAGCAGCTGCTGAAGATAAAATTATCCAAAACTTTCACTTGATTCAGCACTAAAACAGTACTCAGAGTGCGAGTAGAGGCTTTTCACACAAGCACAACACGGCAGCCGCGCGACTGCTCAATTGTAACATATATATCTCAAACCCTTGCTAGTTAAGCACTTGGGTGACTAAATGAATAATTCGTAATAACAACAACTAAAATTTTGTCAGTATAGCAATTTCCAGATAAGTTAGGGCAGAGACTAATCATCAAGTATGGATACTCAACGACTTTCAAACTTTTTTCCTAATAGGTATCCATTGCCACCTGCCTCTACTGATTTTATGCTTAAACTATATAGCTTGAAAAATTTTGTTACTACTATGTCCAGAAAGTTATCAGGTCAGTTTATGGCATTGCCAATAATACCGTTATTTTTGGGAAGTTCCTTAGTAATTATTTCCCATACTCAGCCAGCCCAAGCGCAAGTCAACAGCAATCATATTTTGCTGTCACAACAAACAGTAATTGAGACATTACCACCACCGCCCGATACTTTAGTCACGCCTGAGAATCAACAAACTTTACCCCAATTGCAACCAGGGCAAATTCAGCAATATGAGCCAAATCCGCTGATTTACCCATCTACAGAAAATCAATCTCAGCCACAGCCTGTACTTGTGCAACCAAGTCAGCCAAATCAATACAGCCAGAACTTTGAACGCTACTTTGTCTATGTTGATAGTGATAATTACCAAACCTTGCAACGAGTCCGCCAAATTGAACCAGGGGCTTATATCCGGCAATATCAAGGACGTTCTATTATCCAATCAGGGGTTTTTAGCAGACCATCTAACGCTCAACAGCGTGTAAGACAATTAGAATCATTCGGTATCCGTGGCGCACAGGTTGTCAGCTTTACTAACGGACAGGAAATCCAGACTTTTAGCAATAATCCCAAAGGATCTTCGGAAATTAGAAATAATAGATACTATGTTGTGATTCCGGGGAAAACCCAAGATTTGCCGATAATTGCTGACACAATTATCCGTAAAAGTGGATATTCAAGTTTAGTTCAAGAAAGACAAAAGCCGTTCGGCCCTCATGTAGCTGTGGGGCCGTTTGCAGAACGCGGTGATGCAGACAGATGGAATAAATATGTACGGGATTTAGGTTTTGGTGATTCCAGGGTTTATTACAGTAGGTGAGTGCTGAGTAATGAGTTCTGAGTTAAAAGTAAAGAGTGAAACAGGTTATGCAAATTTTATAACTTTTAACTCAACTCCTATCAGCAAGTGAACTGGGAAATTTAAAATCATGGAAAAGGCATCTCCTATTCATATCAAACACTCTCAAAACAGGCAAGAATATATTTCTCAAGTTGTCGTCACCGCTGCACAAATGCGGGATATTGAAGGGCGGATATTTGCCGCTGGAATGCCTGTAGCTGCTTTGATGGAAAAGGTGGCGGGACTGATTGCTCTTCGCATTCAAGAGTTGTTTCCCTTGTCTGGGAATATGTATCGTGTGGGTATTCTAGTTGGCCCTGGTCATAATGGTGGTGATGCTTTGGTTGTCGCCCGTGAATTACACTTTCGTGGGTATAAAATTTGGCTATATTCACCTTTTTCTAAGTTAAAGGAATTAACTGCACAACATTTACAATACGCCCAAAATTTGGGTATTTCTTGTTATGAGAATATTGATAAATTGCCTGATTGTGATTTTTTAATTGATGGTTTATTTGGGTTTGGATTAGAAAGACCTCTGACTGATCCCATTGCTTCAGCAATTAATCAATTCAATGAATGGCATCAACCGATTATTAGTATTGATCTACCTTCTGGTTTGCATACCGATACGGGCAAAGTTTTGGGGACAGCGATTCGCGCTACTCACACTTTATGCTTGGGCTTGTGGAAGTTGGGTTTGTTGCAGGATCATGCTTTAGAGTATGTTGGCAAAGCGGAATTAATTGATTTTGATATTCCTGTTGCAGATGTGGAAGCGGTATGGGAAAATACACCAAAAACTCAACGGATTACGCAAAAAACCGCATTTGCTACTTTACCTTTGCCGCGTCCAGCAGTGACACACAAGTATAAAGCAGGACATTTATTATTAATTTGTGGATCGCGGCGTTATGCGGGTGGGGCAATTTTGACAGCTTTGGGGGCGCGGGCTAGTGGTGTGGGGATGCTTTCAGTTGCGGTTCCTGAATCGTTGAAATCAATTTTAGTGTCGCATTTACCAGAAGCATTAATTATTGGTTGCCCAGAAACAGAGAATGGGGCAATTTTACAACTACAATTACCAGAGAATACAGATTTAAGTTCATTTAGTGCGATCGCCTGTGGCCCTGGTTTAACCCGCGAAGCGACTCCCATTGTCAGAGAAGTTATTGAAAGCGATCGCATTTTAGTTCTAGATGCCGATGGTTTAAATATTTTGGCACAACTAGGAACTATCCCCACCTTACAAAAACGCCAAGCGGTAACTGTACTGACACCCCATACAGGCGAATTCCAAAGATTATTTCCTGATGTGTCTGATGCCAAACATGACCGAATCAAAGCTGTCAGGGAAGCAGCCGCCCAAAGTGGCGCAGTAGTATTATTAAAAGGGGCGAGAACTGCGATCGCCAATTCTCAAGGTGCAGTTTGGATTATTCCCGAAAGTACCCCAGCCTTAGCCCGTGGTGGTAGTGGTGATGTGCTGACTGGGCTACTTGGAGGTTTATTAGCACAAGCAACGACAAAACATCAGCTAGAAGATATTGTAGCTACTGCTTCTTGGTGGCATTCTCAAGCAGGCATTCTCGCAGCCCAAGAGCGGACAGAATTAGGTGTAGATGCGTTTACATTGACACAATATTTATCAAGAGTTATGGGAATGCCAATCTAATTACAAATTGGTATTAACCCAGAAATGCTAACTTACTCATAAAGTTTTGAGGTTGTCTCATGCTGACTCTTTATCACAATCACCTCTCGATGAACTCTCGGAGAGTATGGATTGCGCTGCTAGAAAAAAAACTAGAGTTTAACTTAGTAGATATAAAACTGGATGGCGACCAACTGCAACCAGAATTTTTAGCGATGAATCCTTTTCACCACATTCCAGTTTTAGTGGATGACGGCTTGAACGTAGTGGAATCATTGGCTATTTTGGATTATTTAGAGGCAAAATATCCTAGCCCTAGTTTGTTGCCTACCAATGCCAAAGATTTAGCAATTGTGCGGATGGTAGAAATGGCGACAGTCAATGAATTAGTATCTGCGATGAATCCGTTAATTTATCGAATGATGGGTTTTCATGGTGGTGAAGATTCGCAGACAATAGAACAGGCAAAGTACAAAATATCTACAGGGCTAGAATTTTTGGAAAAATTATTAGGAGATAGCCCATATTTTGGGAGTGAGCAATTAACCCTAGCCGATATTGTGGCTGGATGTGCAATACCTTTGTTACCTATGATGGACTTTCCTTTAACGGACTACCAAAAATTGAATGTTTGGGCTGAACGATTGATGCAGCGTTTGTCTTGGCAAACTACCCAACCCACCCCAGAATTAATTGAAGCTTTTAAATCTCGGATGCAAGCTTTGATGGCACAACGCTAATTAAGCATATAAGTAGAACAGTGCAAACATTTGTAGTTGGGAAAAGGCAGAAGGCAGAAGGAAAGAGGGTTTGAGCTTCGATTACTTTTCTTAACATAGTTTTGTTTTTTCCCACCGACCTACTTAATTATTAACGCGTAATTCGTAATTAAATCTTGAACTAAAAATTACGAATTACGTTAGCGATTCCGTGAGTATCATGACAAATTACAACTTAACTTGTTGTAAATGACTGCGGGGATTATATGTACGTATAGCCCGAATATTTTCATAATACTCGCGTTCTTGTGGGCTGAGGTCTTTTGGTGGTGCGATCGCCACTTTCACCATTTGATCACCGCGTCCACCTTTAGCTAAAGGCCAGCCTTTACCCCGTAAACGCAACGATTGACCGGAACGCACTCCCGCAGGCAATTTAACATTCACATTGCCATCGGGTGTAGGCACATCAATCGAAGCTCCCAAGGTGGCTTCATCTGGTGTAATTGGCACTTCGCAGACCAAATTATCACCTTCAATTTGGAAGAACGAGTGGGGTTGCAGTTCAACTTTTAAATACAAATCTCCCCGTTGTTGCGTCATGGGGTTGATTTGACCTTTACCCCGCACCCGCAAACGAGTACCGGGTTTAGCACCAGCCGGAATGCGAACGTCAATGGTTTCATTGCCCAAACTAAAGCGCTTCTGCACACCAGCAAAGGCTTCCGAGAAACTCAAGCTAATTGTCGCTTCTGTATCTGGGGTAGCACCCGCACCAACATCTTGGAAACCAAAATCGTTAAAACCACTGCCAAAACCGCCACTTGGCGTTCCTGTGGCAGTGCGATAAGAGTAGTTTTGTCTGCCAGTCGAGCGAGGGCCAGGCGCACCACCAAAACGGCCTAACAACTCATTAATAAATTCATCAAAACTGCCATATTGGCTGAAGTCAAAGTTGCCCATATCAGCGCCAGCAGCACCACCCCCAGGGAAGCCATCGCCGACTTGTTTCCAATATTGACCAAATTGATCGTATTTTTTGCGTTTATCTGGGTCAGATAATACTTCGTAGGCTTCGTTGACTTCTTTAAACCGGGCTTCTGCTTGCTTATTGCCTGGGTTAACATCAGGGTGAAACTTCCGGGCTAGTTTACGAAAAGCTTGCTTAATTTCCTCTGGAGTGGCAGTCTTACTAACTCCCAAAAGTGAATAATAATCTTTGAAGTCGGTTGCAGCCATCTACCAGCCTCCTGTAGAAATTTCCTTTAAGTTTTTTTGTAAGATGGGAGATTTATATTTTGCTAGGTATAATGCCCAGCAATGAGATTCTGATTTTAAATTAACAAACAATACACAAAATCAAGTGGGGTTCTTGCTCACTGTACCAGCGCAATTTCCGTACTTTGGCAAAAAGGGGTGAAGTATGAAGTCTCAAGTGTGAAATTCATCCTTCTGCGTTTTGACCATTGACTCTTCACCCTATTTTAATCAAGTCGTCTAATCCTTCTTCTACACTCGGTGGCGCGTCCCGGAGTTGGCGGTGCATTCGTAAGATGACTTCTTCGGGAACTCGGCGATCGCGGCGTTTATTGCGGGCTAAACACAGCCATACTGGTGTAATTACCCAAACTCCTACAATTTGGGTAAAGCCCAAGTCACGGGTGAAGGCGATAAGTTCCCGGCGATGGCTTCTTTGGGCATTAGTCGCATCAAAAACCACTGATTGATTGACGTTAATAGTTTGTTGGAGTTGCCGTTCAACTTCTTGCCAAACCAGAAACCAAGGCCCTTGAATTATTTCATCCCCAAACAATTGCCCCCGGATAGCATCTGTAGAAATCAGCTGCATCTGGGGGCATTCAGCAATTAATTGTTTTGCCACAGTTGACTTACCGCTACCCGGAAGGCCAATGAGTATTATGAGTGCTAAGTGCTGAGTGCTGAGGAGCCACTGTGTTGGGCGGGTTCCCCGACTTGGAGCAAGTGGCGTTGCTGAGTCAGAAGCTAACAGAGAACAGTGGTAATCAGTTGTACTCATAACTCAAAGTTTAAAACTCAGCACTCAGCACTTTTAAATAATTGTCCCATCGGGAATCACAGCGTTTTTCAAAACAACGACAATACCGCTACGGATGTAAAAGCCTTGACCTTCACGGTCAGCTTCTTGCACGTTATCTTTGTTGATGATTTTCACATCGTGACCGATGCGAGCATTTTTATCAATGATTGCCCGACGAATAATGGTATCTGTACCAATACCTACGGGGATGTCATTTTTTTCGATGCTGCATTGACGTTCGACGGAAGGTTGATAAAAGTCTGCACCCATGAGTAAAGATTCTTCGATGATGCAGCCCGATTCAATCCGCGATCGCACACCTAAAACTGAATGTTGAATGCGACAGTTTTTCAAAATACAGCCTTCACCAATAATCGATTCGGTGACGTGGCATTCTAATAGCTTGGTAGGTGGTAGATAACGCGGGCGAGTGTAAATCGGTGCTTCCTCATCGTAGAAGCTAAAAGGTGGTTGTGGTTGCTGGGTCAAGGCTAAATTGGCATTATAAAATGCTTCAATAGTCCCGATATCTTCCCAGTAATCATCAAATAAATACGCTTGAATGTTGAAATCTTGGGCTGCATCAGGAATAATTTCTTTCCCAAAATCAGTCCTTTCTAATTTTTCCCGCAACAACTTGATCAAAACTTCTCTTTTGAAGACATAAATCCCCATTGAGGCGATGTATGGCTGTTGTTGGGCTTGCTCTTTATTTAAACCCAAGACAGTGGTATCGACCTGCATTTTAGTTAGAGCCTCACCTTTGGGCTTTTCACTAAAATCAATTACTCTACCAGCTTGATCAATTTTCATCAAGCCAAAATCAGAAGCCCGGCGATCGTCAATGGGTATTACTGAGAGAGTAATATCAGCATTGGTGTCTCGATGGCGCTGAATAAATTGGCGGTAATCCATCCGATAAAGATGATCACCAGAAAGAATCAGATACTCATCTACATCCCATTCCTCCAACATCCATAAATACTGACGCACCGCATCCGCTGTACCTTGAAACCAGTTTGGATTTTCTGGAGTTTGCTGTGCAGCTAAAACTTCCACAAACCCTTCGCTGAATCCACTAAAATTATAGGTACGCGCAATGTGACGGTTCAGAGAAGCTGAGTTGAATTGTGTCAGGACGTAGATTTTAAAAATTTCCGAGTTAATACAGTTACTAACAGGGATATCGATTAAACGATACTTCCCCGCCACGGGTACTGCTGGTTTTGCCCGGAGTTTGGTTAAAGGGTAAAGGCGGGTGCCTGCGCCACCACCGAGAATGATTGCTAAAACTTTTTTCACAAAATTTCTCCCGACTGCCTTTCAACTCTCATTCCCAGTTTATGACTGTATGTAGCCTCTGATAAGAGGGGATCGAAGATTCTCCCAGATGAATTTGGGAAAATCACGTTACAAGGGAAGAGGAAAGTCTTTTGGTATCAATGTTTGATGATTAGTTGACATATTCATCTAAGTGGCTACGGCAATCTTTGGGATATCAGATCCAAAATTGGTTCACCCAACTTTGATTTGAGGGAAACAGTGCAATTAAATTAGCAGTATGAGGTACGTGCATACCGTGACATACTGAATCCTAAGATTAGCTGCATAATATCTATCTCTAGCTGGCTAAAGTTAAGCGACGCAACAGCGTATTTTATTTACAGATCATGCAACACCCCATCATGGTTTATAGATAATGAACTCTAGGCGATCAAAAAAATCTCAGTCTTCTACTCCTGACCAACAGCAACAGGAGAATCAAAATGAATTATTTCCCATTGTGGGGATTGGTGCATCTGCCGGAGGTTTAGAAGCATTTATCCAATTACTCAGCCATTTACCGACTGATACAGGTATGGGATTTGTGTTGATTCAGCACTTAAGCCCCGACCAAAAAAGTCTGTTGGTTGAGATTCTGTCACGAACCACTCAGATGCAGGTTTTACAAGCACAGAATGACATGGTGCTAGAACCGAATCATGTGTATGTGATTCCTCCTAATGCCATGATGACTATCTTGGAGGGAAAACTACAACTGAGTCCGCGTCAAAAGATTCGCGGTCATGTGATGTCAGTTGATACATTCTTTTTTTCCTTGGCGCTAGAACGGGGAAGCAAAGCCATTGGGGTGGTGTTGTCTGGGGGCGACTCGGATGGTGCTAGGGGTTTAGAAGCAATCAAGGAAGCTGGCGGCATTACCTTTGCCCAATGTGAAGAATCGGCACAAGTTAGTAGTATGCCGAATACGGCTGTGGCTTCTGGTCAGGTAGACTTTGTGTTAACACCACAAGCGATCGCTCAGGAATTGGCCAAGCTCAGTCATCATCCTTACGTTAGCCATCCCAGTCCCGAAAAATCTGCTGACGTTATCCCCACAGATGGTAATGCTCTTTCTATCATCTTTAGTTTGCTCAAAGCTGCTACGGGGGTTGATTTTAACCACTACAAGCAAACCACCCTTAAACGGCGGATTCTGCGGCGGATGATTTTGTATAAGTTAGAAAGATTAGAAGATTATGTACATTATCTTCAGGATCATCCGGCAGAAGTGAAAGCCTTGTATTACGATGTGCTAATCACGCTGACCAGTTTCTTTCGTGATCCTGAAGCTTTTGAAGCTTTAAAAACAAAAGTATTTCCGATTATTAGTCAAGAGCAGTCCATTGATTCTGCTATTCGCATCTGGGTAGCGGGATGTTCTACGGGGGAAGAAGCTTATTCGATTGCGATCTGTTTACTGGAATATTTGCATAATCAGGGAATTAATCGGCCTATCCAGCTGTTTGCCACGGATATTAATGAGATAGCCATTGAGAAAGCAAGAATCGGTATTTACAAGCATACCCAATTAATTGATGTTTCAGCCGATCGCCTCCAACGTTTTTTTGTCCCGGTAGAAGGTGGCTACCAAATTAGCAAGCCAGTGCGGGAAGCGTGTGTTTTTGCCAGACAAAACCTGATTGGTGATCCTCCCTTTTCGCGGCTAGATTTGATTACCTGTCGCAATGTCCTAATTTATTTGGGTTCTGGTGTCCAAAAAAAACTCCTCCCCATTTTCCACTATGCTTTGAAGCCAACAGGCTTTTTAATGCTAGGCACATCAGAGACAGTCGGCGAGTTTAGCAACTTGTTTGCTTTAATTGACCGCAAATACAAGATTTACTCTAGCAAAATGGCTGCGGCTCGGCCGGCGATTGATTTAGTTCCCAACATCTATCCCACCGCAACGGCTAATCCGCCGCCACTAGTTAGGGAAGAGACGGGAAATGAATTAGAAATGCAAAAAGTGGCTGACCGGATTATCTTGACTCAATATGCGCCAGTGGGTGTAATTATTGACAATGATCTGGAAATTGTCCAGTTTCGGGGACAGACTAGCCCTTATCTGCAATTACCATCAGGCAGACCCAGCTTTAATCTGCTGAAGATGGCAAAAGAAGAATTAAGGCTAGAACTACGCACTGCTATCCACCAAGCCAAAAAGTACGGAGTGGTGGTGAGAAAAGAAGGCATCAAAATTAGTGATGAGGATCAAGCCAAACTGATCAAAATTGATGTTTTCCCATTTGAGGCTCCTGTAAGTACAGGACATTACTTTTTGGTAATGTTTGCAGAGATGAGCGCGATCGCCAATTCTCTAGATGTTGCTGGTGATGGATCAAGTTCAGTCCCAAGCGATCGCACCCGCAATCGCCGACGCAAATCAACCGATAATCAAAACGAAATTAACCAACTTAAACAAGATTTAGCTACTACTAAAGAATATTTGCAATCGATTATTGAAGAACAACAAGCGACTAACCAAGACTTGAGAGCAGCTAACGAAGAAATTCTCTCTAGTAACGAAGAGTTGCAAAGTACCAATGAAGAACTAGAAACGGCTAAGGAAGAAATTCAGGCCACGAATGAAGAATTAAATACCATTAACGACGAATTGCAACGCCGCAATCTCGAATCAACTCAAGTCAGTAACGATTTACAAAATCTTCTCAGCAGTATCAATCTGCCAATTATCATGCTGGGAGGCGATTTACGCATTCGCCGCTTTACGCCGGTAGCCGAAAGAATTTTTAACTTGATTCCTTCAGATGTGGGAAGACCATTTAGTGATATTAATCACAACTTAAATATTCCTGACTTAGAGCAGCAGATTACCGAGGTCATTCGCACACTCAACTTTAAAGCCCAAGAGGTACAAGACCAAGAGGGACACTGGTATGATTTACGCATTCGTCCTTATCGCACAATGGACAATAAAATTGATGGTGCGGTAGTTGTGTTGGTTGATATTGATGAACTCAAACGCAGCGCTCGGCAGATTCTCGCCGCCAAAGACTACGCCGAGGCAATTGTAGCCACTGTCCGAGAATCTTTGGTGGTGATGGATACAGACTTGAGAGTAATTACCGCTAATCAGTTTTTCTATGAAAAATTTCGGGTATCCGCAGAAGAATCAGAACAGCGGTTAATTTATGAAATTGGTGATGGGCAATGGAATATACCCCAATTGCGATCGCTCTTACAAGACACACTTCCTGACCAAAGTCAATTCCAAGACTTAGAAATTGAGCATGAATTTGAGCAGATTGGGAAGAAAATCCTGCGGCTGAATGCCCGCCTACTCTCACATATTCACGATACTTCAATGATCCTGTTGGTAATTGAAGATATTACCCAACAAAAGCGCTTAGAAGCCGAACGAACTCAACTGTTAGAGCAAGAACACTCTGCCCGTGAAGCCGCCGAAACAGCCAATCGTGCCAAGGATGAATTTTTGTCCATTCTTTCTCACGAACTGCGAAACCCCCTGAATGCGATGCTAGGTTGGGCTAACTTGCTGCGAACTCATCAACTGGATGAAGCCACAGTCAATCAGGGTTTAGAAGCCATTGAACGCAGCGCCCAAGCTCAAGCCCATCTGATTAGTGATTTGTTGGATATCTCTCGCATTAGCTCAGGTAGACTGCGAATGGATGCTCAACAAATTGACCTTGTGCCGATTATTGAAGATGCGATCGCCGTCGTCCGTCTAGCAGCAGAAGCCAAAAACATTCAAATTAAAACTAGTTTAGCTCCCTCAACTAGACCGATAGTAGGTGATCCAACTCGCTTACAGCAGGTGGTGTGGAATTTGCTGTCTAATGCCATCAAATTTACCCCAAACACAGGCAGAATTGAGGTCAAATTAAAATACACGACCTTTCAAGCACAAATTCAAATCAGCGATACAGGTCAAGGTATCAATCCTGAATTTCTGCCCTACCTTTTTGACCGTTTCCGTCAAGCTGATGGTAGCAGAACCCGTTCCAATCCTGGTTTAGGATTAGGGCTATCGATTGTGCGTCACTTGGTAGAACTCCACGGCGGTACAGTGGAGGCTCAAAGCGCAGGTGAAGGTCAAGGCGCGACATTTACTGTCAGGCTACCGCTACAAATTAACCAAAACGAATTTAGCGGGTTAAATAATCCTGTGACCTTGGCACCTGTCAGTAGAGACATCTCACCAGAAATATCACCTGATGACCTTCCTTCCTTAGCTGGCGTGCGGGTACTTGTGGTAGACGATGAACCAGACATCCGGCAATTATTTCAATTAATCCTCGGAGAATATGGCATTGAAGTCACAGCAGTCGCCTCAGCCAGCGCCGCACTATCAACACTAATGGCAAATCCTAGGGGGTATGATGCCCTTTTATCTGATATTGGCCTCCCAGAAGAAGACGGTTATACACTGATGCAGCAAGTCAGAGCGCTCAGTCCCGAAATCGGTGGGCAAATTCCCGCTGCTGCCCTCACCGCCTATGCTGGCGATGCAGAACATACCGCAGCTTTGACCGCAGGATTCCAAATGCACCTAGGTAAACCTATTGAACCCCAGCAATTAGTCGTTTTGGTTGCTGCTTTGACGGGACGGATTTAAAGTGCTGATGCTAAGTAGAACGGCGTGAATATTTGTAGGAGGCAGGAGGAAAGAGGGTTTGAGCCTGGTTTATATTTCTTAACGTGAATTCGACAGACTTCTCCCTCCCAACCTCTCTCTCCTAAAAGGCGTTCGCGAAGCGTCTCCGTCAGGAGAGGGAGGAGCAATGAAAAATAAGAGTTTTACTCCCCTCTCCTCGTAGGAGCTACCGTGTACACACAAGTCGAAAATTTGCAGTCTGAAACCTTATCCCGCCTAGAACTAAAGTTCCAGGCTCATAGCCAAAGTCCACAAAGCGTGGACTGGAATGTATTTCTGGTTGAGTCATCTTCAGATGACTTGCGCTATGAGACTCGGAATTCATTCCGAGGCGGGACAGATGCACTCAACGAACATTTGTGTGTACACCGTAGCCTCCTAGGAGAGGGGCTGGGGGTGAGGTCAAAACAGACCTCATCGAACTCACGTTTTCTGAAGATAGTTGGTTTTTCCCACCGACTTAACTTATACCTTCATGTCTGCTATGAGGTTGGCCACTACAGTAGCTAAATGTGTTGGTTCAATAGGTTTAGGTATGTGTGTTTGATAGCCGGCGGCGATCGCTTTGAGCCTATCTTCTTCTTGGACAAAGGCTGTAACCGCTATAGCAGGAATATGAACACCTACTTCCATCTCCCACTGCCTAACTTTTCGCATAAAGTCATAGCCGTCTTCCTGGGGCATCCCAATATCAGAAAGAATTACCGTAGGTTTCCACTCCCACACTTCTTTTAATGCCTCTGCGGCGGAACCACAGGTGTGTACTTCTGCTCCTTCCGGTATGAGTATTGCCGCAATAATATCTCTAGCGTCGGTTTCATCATCAACCACCAGCACTCGCACACCCTTCAGCCTGTGTAAGTTTTTCGGTTCTACAGCTTTGATCGGTGCAGTATTTATGCTCTCTCGGTTAAGCATCACCGGCAGTTTCAGAGTAAAAGTTGCCCCTTTGCCTTCACCCTCACTATCCGCCTGCACTGTTCCGCCGTGAAGCTCAACTAAATGACGGGCGATCGCTAAACCTAGCCCTAAACCGCCATATTCTCTTGTGGTTGAGCCGTCGGCCTGACGAAAGCGTTCAAAGACGTATGGCAGAAAATCTGTCTTGATGCCCACACCAGTATCCCTAACTATAATCTCGACCTGGGAATTAGTCTGCTGAAGTTGCACTTCAATCTGCCCATCTTGGGGTGTGAATTTCACAGCGTTGGAAAGCAAGTTCCAGACGACCTGTTGCAGCCGATTTTGGTCGCCTAAAACAGGGTCAACCTGGGCAAGTTGTAACTGCAAATCGATGTTTTTGACTTCAGCTGCGTGGCGCACCGAATCGATCGCACAAACAATGACATTAGCCAAATTTAGCGGCTGTGGTTCGAGGCGGAGTTTGCCAGTAATAATCCGCGACGTATCAAGGAGGTCATTTACCAGTTGTGCCTGGATTCTGGCGTTCCGTTCGATAGTCGCGATCGCCTGTTGGGTTTTTTCTGGGTTAAGTCTTCCGGCACTGAGCAATTGCGCCCAGCCGCAGATAGCGTTAAGAGGGGTTCTGAGTTCGTGGGAGACGGTAATTAAAAACTCATCTTTCAGGCGGTTAGCAGTCTCTGCCTCAGTCCGTGCTGCTTCAACTTGGGTTAAGTGTTCGTCTCGTTCACGCTGACGTTGTGACAGCAGATCGGCTGACCGTTCTAAGGCTTCGCTTAACAAAGCTACTTCCTGAATGCTTGAGGGACTGATGCGGGGATATTCACCTTGCGCCAGGGCTTCTGCGGCATCAGCCGCCTCAGTGATGCCTTGGGAAATCCGGTGTGAGAGAAGAAAGGCACCTACACCACTTACCACCAGCAACACCAAGCCAGAACTAACAACAAGCCAGATGGCGCGGCGAGTCGGATCTTCAATCACCTCAATCGGCACAACAACGGCGGTTGTCCAATCAAAGAAGCTGGCTCGCTTGAAGGCAAAGTAAACTGGCGCTCCTTCTAATGTTGTATCGCGGTAAACTCCCTCGGTTGTGGCTGCGATTCGCTGCAAAAAAGATGGTGTACCAGACTTTCCCACAAAGCGCCCAGGATTGCGCGTCCTGGCTACAATCACACCGTGACCATCAACAACAGTACGTGTCCATTCTCCATCAACAGGTGTCTGGGTTTTGATCACACTAGCGAGTGCTTGAGGGGTGATGACAGCGGTAAGTATATACCTGAGCTTGCCATCGCGGATGACGGGAACACGGATGGGAAATGCCAATTCCCGCTTGACACTTCCACGGACAAGATAACCAACTGTGGGCTGGCGTGTTTCCACAACACGGCGCAGACTTTTAGGCTCATTTACCAAAGGTAATGGAACACCAAACGGATAAGAGGTGTTCACCATTTGTCGTCCATCTGGGGTGAGGAGAATCACATTGAACCAAGTCGGCTGTGTCTGAACTGTGCGCTTTGCCTCGTGATAAAATGCTTTTAATTCATTGTTTTCGATTCTGTCAGAGGCTGCCAGTGCTTGGAGTGTCCTGGTAGTACTGGAAACTTCGCGCTCTACATCTTCAGTGAGGTTACGTGCGGCTAAAACCAAACGGCGTTCTGATGCTGCACGCTCATTGAGCGAGAGTTTGTAGACAACAGCAACAGCAAAAAGCACAACAGGAAGTAATGTCCCTGCCACAAGTAACACCAAGTGCCACTTCAGAGTTAGTGTGCGATCGCCCAAAACATTCAAGCTGAAATTTATACTTTTATTACGCAAGCCGACTCCCAACTGAAAGGGGAGTTTGGTTTTATTTGATCTTGTCACGCTCTTTTGCTGAAAGCACACTAAGTAATTTGTGAGCTTTCATCATTTGGATTATAACTACCGATTAATCTTGTGCTAGTGATAGTCCTTAAAAATTTTCTTTAATATATATCTATGTCTGAAACTTCTACTTCTCTAACTAAAACACGCCCCACGTTCATCTTAGTCGATGGGCATTCTTTAGCATTTCGTTCCTACTTCGCTTTTGCCAAAGGACGAGATGGCGGACTGCGAACTAAAACAGGGATACCGACGAGTGTCTGCTTTGGTTTTCTTAAATCTTTGCTGGAAGTCATGGCGACACAACAGCCACAAGCTATGGCGGTGGCCTTTGATTTGGGTTTACCCACTTTCCGCCACGAAGCTGACGATACCTACAAAGCCGACCGTCCGGGGACTCCAGAAGACTTTGTGCCTGATTTGAAAAATCTGCAAGAGTTACTCACTGGGTTGAACCTCAAGATTTTTACTGCGCCTGGTTACGAAGCGGATGACGTGTTGGGAACATTATCACAAAAGGCGACGGCTGCTGGATATAAAGTGAAAATTCTCACAGGCGATCGCGATTTATTTCAACTAATTGACCCAGACAAAGAAATTACAGTTTTAAACTTTAGTCCCGATGCTCTAAAACGCGCTACAAATAGCATCACAGAATTTAGTACCGCACAAGTTAAAGAAAAATTAGGCGTATTACCTACACAAATTGTCGATTTTAAAGCTCTGTGTGGTGATAAATCAGATAATATTCCAGGGGTGAGGGGCATAGGCGAAAAAACCGCAGTCCAGTTGCTAAGTACCTATGGTTCTTTAGAGAACATTTATGCTGCACTAGCTGAAATTAAAGGCGCAACCCAGAAAAAACTTACAGAAGGTCAAGAGGATGCTAAAAAGTCTCAATATTTAGCCCAAATAGTCACCGAAGTGCCTCTGGAAGTTGATTTAGAAAACTGCAAACTCACAGGATTTGACACAAGTACTCTCACGCCGATTTTAGAAAAACTAGAATTCACTACTTTTTTAAAAAAAATTAACGAAATTCAGCAAAAATTTGGTGGTGTACTTCCAGAAAATCCCGCAATATCAGCAGAAGCAATTACTGATGATGATAGTGATTTATCGTTTTTTACTGCCGCTGAAACAGCCGCATTTCAACAGCAACCAGTTTCCGAAATTCAACCACAAATTATTAATACTGAAGCCAAACTTAACGAATTAGTAAATTTATTAAAACAATTTATTGACCCGACAACACCAGTCGCGTGGGACACAGAAACCAGCGATTTAGAACCGCGAGATGCGGCTTTAGTTGGAATTGGTTGTTGTTGGGGAACCCAACCAGATGAATCAGCTTATATTCCCCTGGCGCATAAAAACGGGGAAAATTTAGATAAAGATATCGCACTTGCAGCACTACGTCCAATTTTAGAAAGTGCTGATTATCCTAAAACATTTCAGAATGGCAAATTTGACCGCTTAGTATT
Organism: Nostoc sp. LEGE 06077; assembly: GCF_015207705.1. Classification (GTDB taxonomy): domain Bacteria; phylum Cyanobacteriota; class Cyanobacteriia; order Cyanobacteriales; family Nostocaceae; genus Nostoc_B. The sequence continues at coordinate 6,709 of NZ_JADEWI010000036.1, read as the reverse complement.
TCGCTGTCAAGGAATTAACTTGGCGGGAATTGTCTTTGACACCATGCTGGCTAGTTATGTTTTGAATCCTGATACCAGCCATAATTTAACTGATTTAGCTTTACGATATTTGGGTTTGTCTATCCAAAATTATGCCGAATTGGTTCCCAAAGGTAAAACCATTGCTGACTTAGATATTTCGGCTGTAGCAAATTATTGTTGTTTTCAAGTTTATGCTACATGGCAATTAGTAGCAAAATTGCGCGAAGAACTCGATAAATTTCCAGCTTTATCGCAACTATTAATAGAAGTAGAACAGCCATTAGAAGCAGTTCTCGCAGAGATGGAATACACTGGTGTTAGCATTAATTCCGCTTATTTGCAAGAACTCTCACAACAACTAGAAATAGATTTAGCCAAGTTAGAAGCACAAGCAACGGAAATAGCTGGGGAAAAATTTAATTTAGGTTCTCCAAAACAGTTGAGTCAAATATTATTTGAAAAGTTAGGATTAAGTACTAAATATTCTCGAAAAATTCAAACTGGCTATTCTACCGACGCAGCGACTTTAGAAAAGCTATTAGAAGTTGATAACACAGGGTTTGTAGAGGCAATAATTGAGTACCGTACTTTAGCTAAATTAAAGTCTACTTATGTAGATGCGCTACCTGCATTGGTGCGTCCAGATACTCAACGAGTGCATACTGATTTTAACCAAACTGCAACATCAACGGGGCGGTTATCTTCTTCTAACCCAAATTTACAAAATATCCCCATTAGAACAGCTTTTAGTCGGCAAATTCGCAAGGCATTTTTACCAGATAAAAATTACTTAATGGTAGCTGCGGATTACTCACAAATTGAGTTAAGAATTTTAGCACATTTGAGTCAAGAACCATTGTTGGTGCAAGCATATCAGCAAAATGAAGATATTCACACAGTCACGGCTCGATTAGTGTTTGAAAAAGATGATATTTCCGCAGATGAAAGAAGAGTAGCGAAAACGATTAACTTTGGTGTAATTTATGGGATGGGTTCACTGCGGTTCTCGCGTTCAACGGGAATAGATAAAAACATTGCGAATGAATTTATTAAGCGATTTAACGAACGATATTCTCAAGTTTTTGCCTATTTAGAGGGAGTAAAAAAACAAGCGATCGCGCAAGGTTATGTCGAAACTATCCTCGGTCGTCGGCGTTATTTTGATTTTACTAATAACAGTTTACGCAGGTTAAAAAATAGTAATCCTGAAGAGATTGACTTGAGTAAATTAAAAAATTTAGGCCCTTTCGATGCTGGATTACTCCGTTCTGCGGCTAATGCACCCATTCAAGGTTCCAGCGCAGATATTATTAAAATCGCAATGGTGAGATTGAATGAAATTTTAAAACAATATCAGGCACGTTTGTTATTGCAAGTTCACGATGAATTAGTTTTTGAAGTTCCGCCTCAAGAATGGTCAGAATTACAACCACAAATTAAATCAGTTATGGAAGGTGCAGTGTCTTTGAGTGTGCCGTTACTGGTAGATGTGCGTGCAGGCGATAATTGGATGGAGACAAAGTAATTCGTAATTAGAAGTTGAGGGGAATAAATTCGGCTTCCCCTCTGCTTTTTTAACGCAGGCGACAGAATTTGCGATCGCTGCAATTATCCCAACAAACGCTTTAACTTTTTGTAGACATCATCATCATTGCGTTTACCCAGTAAAATTACTTCTACTAAATCTTCTTCAGGAAAAAAACGATAAACAATGCGATATTCGCCACTATCAACTCGATAATAACCTTGATAGCCAGATAACTGCTGACTATCAGCAGGTAAAGGATCAACATTCAAAGCCAATACTTTTTTCGCAATCTGCGCTGCTATTTTTGGCTGCAAACCATTCAAAAAATCTAGAACAGTTGCTAAACCATCAAGCCTCGCCATTCGCTAAACGCTCCAGTGCAGATGTAAAATTCTCAGTACCAACCATTGTTGATTGATTCAGCGCTACTTCAGCCGCTTGACCTAATAGCATATCCTCCAATTCATTCACTCGATTAATTAATTCTTGATAATTTTCTGATGACACCAATATTGGTTCTGCTGCTGTGAGGTGTTCAATTGCGTATGCAAACAATTGTGACAAGTCACAATGATGAGACTGTGCTAAGGCAAGTGCTTTTTCTAGGGTTTTAGTATCAAGTTGCAGTTCGACTTTTTCCATGCAGGCTGATGTAGAAGTGTTGATGCTAGGGTGATTCTAGCATCTGGGATAGTTGACGATCTTTGTGCGTCCGTTCTGTGATTAACGCAGGCGACAGAATTTGCGATCGCTATCATTTTCAGGATATTGCCAAGAGTAAGCAAAATGGCTGACTCCCGCCAGTTGGGGCGAAAATTTGCGTAATGCTTGCATTTGCGCTTCTAGTGATGGGCGAGTGGTGGTTGATTGTCCCCAAGCCCCGGCTAAGGCGGGAATAATTTGTGTCCCTGGTTTTGCCGCACTGATAACCCGTTGCACTTGGTTTGTAATACAGCTAACATCACTGCAAACTGCATAGGCCATAGCGTGCCATTGCAAGTTCCTGGGAAATCTATCCCAAGGTTGTAAGCGGGAATCATACCCTTGTCCTACCATTTGATTGCCATCTGGGAAAAACACCACACCCGATGGAATGCCTACTTGCTGTGCTGGGTAACTAGCTAAAGCCACAAAATCTAAGATACCTTGCATAGCGTGGGCAACCATCAACTGCCAGAGTTCAACTTGCAAAGTTGGTTGTCTGTCAGCTGCTGCTAAAAGTGCTTTTTGCTGTGGTGGCGGAGTCCTACCTTGCCACATCGGTTCCCCTTCTTGGGGATAAAGTTTATCGACTTGATCGATATCTGCTACGGTGACGTATCCCTTAGTGAGAAAGCGTCGAATTAAATGCAACCCTTTAGAATTCAACGCCCGACGAAATAAAGCTTCTTGAGTGGCTGGGGTAAATAGCCATAAATCAGTGACTTTCGTGGCAATTGAATCAGTGCCAGCTTGTCTGGGATAACGCACATAATCAAATAGCAAACCATCCGGGCGACGACGTAGTACTTGCTGTACCATCTGGAAGTAATCGCGTTTGGCTTGCATATTGTAGGGGTCAATAAATACTTGCGAACTGTTATCTACAACATATAAGCTGGTTTGCCCCTTGCCATTACGGGCGATCGCTGGTTCTCGATCTGTACGTTGGGCGTAGGTATAGCCAAAATTGGTGGTGAACATCCAGGAATAAACCTTTAATCCCCGTTCTCGCCCTTTTTGAATGGCGATGGAGAGTAAATCTATCTTTTCTGTCCCAGGTGTACGCACTACAGAAGGCCAAACTGTGGGATTATCTGCTGCTGGTAGTAGTACTTGCCCATCATAAAAGGTTTCTACATAAATTTGGTTATAGCCACGATTGACCATGCGATCCATAATTTGGTCAATTAACCCTGGTTGAATGTCGCAGGGATAAAGACGCAACCAAACAGCCTGGATTTTTGGCCAATTCCGACTGCGACATTCTTTTAAATCTTGGGCGTGTTGGCGTATCAATTGCTGATAGCGGCTTTGGGCATCGCGATCGCCTTTTAGTGCCAACAAACGTAATTTTTCTTTTGTCTGCGCTGTTGTGCTGGATAACTGGCAATCTTGTTTGATTTGCGCTTGGGCTGGTTGGCTGATCAAGTTAGGCATCAACAGGCTACTGCTAAAAACCACAGCAAACAAGCGTTGCCATAATAATTTTGCTCGAAAAAGTTTTGCGGGACGGTGAGACATACCGGCAAGGTAGATGTACAAATTCACGGGAGTTGAGTATTAGGGTGTATCAATTGTTATAGCAGTAGCCAGAAGGCAAGAGATAGAAGCCAGAAGGTAGAAATATTGAATATTTCTCCCATCCACACTGTTATTCAAACCTTCTCCCCTATCTGAATACAGCTATATATTGCAAAAATGAGGGCTTTGAAGCCTAATTCTCAAGACTCCCAAACCCCCGTAAGTGTTGCTGGATTTTTTAGGTTGTAACTTTAAAGTAAATTATTATAAACTTCAAATTTAACTCAAACACTATACAAAAACTTTGCGTACCGTTGCGTTACCCTCACCGCGCCTTTGGGTTTAAAGAGTCCAAAGTAATAACTCTGGACTCTGAAAAATATAAAGGAATATCAAGCACCACGCTTTAGTGCAGACTCTACTTGTTGGAACTCCTGTTCGAGACGAGTTTTCAGCTTTTCAGGAACTGGACGGTTGGGATAAGAACTGTAGTGTCCCGCTAAAGAGTTGAGGGCGGTACGCATGGTTGTAAAAGAACTTAAACCAGAAATAGAACCTGCCCGTTGATAACGGGCAGAAAAATCGTTGATTTTTTGACGCGCATCTGCCTGGAGTTCTGCTTTATCTGGTGAACTTTCAGATACTTCTAGGGCTTTTCTCAAGGTACTAACTACAGTCAATGTGTCTTGGCGATAATCACCCGACAAACTATCAGGGCTAGAACAGCCGATTAAACCGATAGCTAAAACCAAAACCACAGCAAGCAGACGCGACCAATAGCGTTTCATAAGCATTATCTGAAACTACACGTAAATCATCGTCCATCCTATCTTGGATTGGTATCTTGGGGATCATGAGGAAGGCCAAAAGTCAAAAGTCAAAAGTCAAAAGTCAAAACTAATATAATTCTCTACTCTGCACTTTTTGATAGAGAGTATCTCGTTGTTGGTAAGGTCTTCCTAAAGATGCGATCGCAGTTTGCAAACTTTCCACTTCCATACAAGTACCGCCCACAGCACCAGCCATTGTGGTAATGTGTTCCTCCATTAAAGTGCCGCCAATATCGTTGCAACCCCAAACTAGGGCTTCTTTTGCCCCAGCTAGTCCCAACTTTACCCAACTGGGCTGATGGTTGGGAATCCATTTACCCAAGAATATCCGGGCTACAGCCCCTAATAATAAAGCATCAGCTAAAATTGGTTGATCGCGCCCCACCCGACGGCGTAAAGATTTCGGCGCTTCTTGACCGACAAAGGGTAAGATAATAAACTCGGTAATTTTTGCTGGATAGCCTTGATTAATGGCTGTTTGTTGTAGCGATCGCAATTTTTCTAAATGCCCAATTTGCTGTTCTGGGGTTTCGATATGTCCCGATAGCATGGTACTAGTGGTGGGTAAGCCTAATTTATGGGCTGTCGAGATAATCTCTAACCAAGTCGCTGTGTCAATTTTCTCTGGACACAAGACTTTTCTGATTTCATCATCTAACACCTCGGCAGCTGTACCTGGCATGGAACCAACACCAGCATCTCGCAAAGCCGCAATCACGGTTGCATAATCCAACCCGTCTAATCTGGCGATAAACTGCACTTCTTGGGGAGAGAAAGCGTGTAAATGGAGGTGGGGAAATGCTTGTTTTATGGTTGAGACTAATTTGAGATAGTAGGGTAGAGATTTTCCGTTAATCTGGGCTTGAGGGTTTAATCCACCCTGCATACAAATTTCCGTCGCCCCCCGATTGACTGCATCTTGTGACTTTTCTAAAATTTGCCCCCAATCTAACCAATAAGCCCCCGCATCACCATCATCTCGGCGGAACGCACAAAAACTACAATGCTGTTCACAGATATTGGTGAAATTAATATTGCGGTTGATGATATAAGTTACAGTGTCGCCTACCTGAGTGTAACGAAGTTGATCGGCGGTGCTACGAATCGCGGCGATCGCCTTGGGGTCAGTTTGTTTTAACAAAACTACTCCCTCTTGATGAGATAAATCGTACCCCATTAAGGCACGCTCAAGAATGTTTTCAATAGAAGTGTTTATCACAATTAATAACTAAAACTGATAAAAATACTTTTGACTGTTGTGCTGGCTGTTGGTTTGAGCCTATTGCTTTTATTAAGCCCTATTTCGTTGCCTTTGGGGATTAAATTTTTTATCATTAAAAATTTCAGCTTAATTACTTAAGCAAATTTGCTAATCGTAAAAATACTTATCATTACTAATTCTCTGACTTTTAAGCAAAAATTCAGTAGATTTACGGAAACGATTTATGGGTTCTTCAGATAGACTCTATTAACTCCTGAGTTATTACCTACTTAGTTTTACATAGTAGTATTAATTCTGTAATTACCTAATCTTTGCACCTACTCGTTAGGTGCATTTGTTTTCTCAGTGATTTACTGATATCAGCCACATAAGTCTGAGAGATGAAGGGGAAGAATCACAGGGTTAGGGAAGGGTAAAGGTTTTTATAAAGCTGCGATCGCATCTGCTAATATCTGGAATTTTTGGGTGAATTTTAAACTGAGTTAGTGCTTCACTGACGTAAAATAAGCGAACTTAAATTTACAAATCAAGTCAAGATATAGCAATCCTAGATGATTTATGAGAAAACACCATATTCATAAAGTTTAGGGAAGTCAAAAATTTGACAATGAATTGATAGCTCAAATAACGTCTTGACTACGTTAAAAGAATGGCAGGAAAATAAAATTCTCTAATTAATCGTTTTGCAAAGAGCCAAATATCTTCTACAGGATTCTGTTGTGGTGCATTTGGGGCAAACCTCAAGCAGGTAATCCACCATTGTTCTTTTTCCAATTCACGATTTAATGAATCTAGATAATCTTGAATTTCTTGTGAACGATGATAACTTGCACCATCCCAAATTATTAAAAGTTTGGCTAATGGTCGTTGTTGACGGAGATATTC
>NZ_JADEWI010000105.1 GCF_015207705.1 Nostoc sp. LEGE 06077 | reverse complement strand
CCAATTCCGATTTATTGCTTGGATTTAATCACCTAATTTTTACAATGAACCAATTTAAACCTTTTTTCTCTTCTGGATAATTTCATTTATTTACTACTTGCTTATTTCGGAAAGTGACAGAAGAGGGATACTCACTGACTCCAATTAGTAGTGCTATCTTCTTAGCCATTGCTGCGATCGCCCATTGCGGCTAATAAGTCTTTTGCTACTCTTTCACTTTCTAGTAGCTCTTGTCGGCTTTTGGCTTCAATAGTAACTTCTTTATCACCAACTTTCACAGTAATTTTACTCGGCTTATCACCCAGGCGATCGCCTAAAAAACTTAAGAAGCTCTTCATATTCTTCATGCTTACTTCAGCCGTCAGAAATCCGATCAAAGTGGCGAATCCTGGCTTACTTCCTGCTTCTGGGTTCAAATCTTCAACGCGATCGGCTTTCTCCACCTCATCCAAATCGCGGATTTCCCGCAGCAGCTTGTTAGCTATTTTCTGCCGCCTCTCATCATCTAACTCTGGGCCATCAACGGCAAAAGTGAATTGAATCGTAGGTTCTTCTGTCATTTTAAGCTCCAGAGTAGCGTTATCTACACCGCAATATACTACACGATAAAATTCTACGATTTCGTATTAAAAAAAGATAGTCTACAAAAGATGATCAAACGACCTCTTTCTACTTATTGTGTAACTAATTTTTCCTAACATCTCACCGATGCTCTGCAACCCTTTTTCAGTCAAATTTGCTATCAGTCCCTATTTCCGCATCTGGCTGACTAAATGAGTGAGTTCAGGTAATATCAATTTTTCCATACCTAGCCGCACAGCATTGCTAGAACCGGGGAGAGAGAAGATTAATTTATTTTGATAAACACCCGCAACGGCGCGAGAGGCGATCGCACGGGAACCAATTTCTTGATAACTTAAAAATCTAAATATCTCTCCAAATCCCGGTAGAGTTTTTTCTAATAATTTTTCAATTGCATCATAAGTAGTATCTCGTGGTGCAATACCTGTACCGCCATTGAAAATCACTGCATCTAAATTAGCATTTTTACTCAGCGATTCTATCTGTTTTTGAATGTCTGCTGGCTCATCTTTAATAATTGCGTAGGCTCCAATTTTATGGTTAGTAGCTAACAGCAATTGTTGAATAATTTGACCACTCTTGTCTGTTCCTGGGGTGCGTGTATCGCTTACAGTAACTACAGCACAAGTTACTGTCATTGCTGTTGCATCTGGATGGGGTTGTTGCGTCATCCGATTTTTAATTTTGGATTTTGGATTAGTTTCACTGATAAATTTGGAGTTTTTTACTATGCCAAAATTATCGGTTACTTGGCTAAAAAAGGATGAAGGATGAAGACTAAAGCTTTTATTTCATACTACCCTTTGGGAACGCCAAGGGCGAACACACTTCAGACTTCATACTTCAGTTGACAATTTAAGATTTGCTGAATCCCAAATCGTTTGCTTTAGCATATCGCTCCATAAAGCGGATAAAGCGATCCCACTCGTCAGCAGATTTCATAATATGAACAGCTTCTAATGCTTCAGCTTTACCGTTGACGAATCTAGCCTTGACTTCGCGGGTAACTATTTCGCCTTCCTCGTCAAGCATATACATCCCGGTGACTTCTTCACTGCTGCTTTGTCCCAAAATTGTGGGATTTGTAAAAATAAAAGTTGCTGTACCAGTATCACCACTGCGCGATCGCGTTAAACGTACATCGGGTACCACTTCTTCGTCAAGACCTCTAGAAAACTGGATTTTTGCCATGATGAAAGAATTTAAAGTTTTGTGATCGTTAGTTTAATATTCTCTCATCATTTAGAACTCAGTAGTCTATGAAGTCTGAAGTATGAAGTCTGTAGACGCTTTTAGCGGCTTACCGCAGACTAGTCTTAAATTTTGTCCTTTTGACTGTTACTTTTCCAGTAATAAAGTTACAGGGCCGTCGTTTTCAATGGAAACTTGCATCATTGCGCCAAATTTACCTGTTTCGACGCTTAAACCACTGGCGCGTAACTTGTTAACAAAGCTGTTGTATAAATCTTCTGCGGTTTGAGGCGATGCAGAACGGTCAAAAGAAGGACGGCGACCTTTGCGACAGTCGCCGTAAAGGGTAAATTGACTGACTACCAACAATTCACCGTTAATTTCTTGTACAGATTTTTGCCATCTGTCGCCACCTTCATCATCGGGAAACAGCCGTAATTCTAGGCATTTACGCACCATCCAGTCGAGTTCTACATCTGTATCTGTATCAGCAATACCGACGAGTAAGTTTAACCCTCGGCCAATTTTGCCGACAGTTTCACCGTTAACTGTTACTTGAGATGATTTCACTCGCTGGATGATGACGCGCATAAATTTAAAGTCAAAAGTCAAAAGTCAAAAGTCAAAAATATTTCTTTTTACTTTTTACCTTTTACTTTTTACTTTTTGAAGCCTTTACCACGACTGACAGAAGGTAAACAAATGCAGTTCTCTATCTGAGTGATTAAGGTTTCTCTGTCTAAATCTTGACCAATCAAGACTATCTGGTTTTTAGGTTCACCTTTCCACTCATCATCATCTAAGGTGAAGCGTTTACCGCACAGGTGGAAAATGTGGCGCTTGGGACTTTCGTCAAACCACATCACACCCTTGGCGCGGAAAATGTTTGTTGGTAGTTGATTATCTAGGAAATACTGGAACTTCCTAATAGAAAAAGGCTTGTCACTTTGGAACGAGATCGAAGTGAAGCCATCATTTTCTAAATGATCAGAATGGTGGTGATGGTGTTCGTGGTCGTGATGGTCGTGACCGCAGGTAGAATGATCGTGGTCGTGATGGTCGTGACCGCAGGTAGAATGGTCATGCTCGTCGTGGTCGTGATGGTCATGATCGTAATGGTCATGATCATGATGTTCATGGTCATGTTCATCAACGGTGTCAAAATATTTGTCAGACTCAAATAATCCTACACTGAGAATTAGAGCGAGTGGTACTTGCGATCGCTTGGTTCGCAAAATTCTCGCGCCTTCTTTGACTTCGTTGATTTTTGCCTCTAACTGAGTCAAAGTTGCTTCATCAACCAAATCTGTTTTATTCAACAAAATCACATCACCGTAAGCAATTTGGCTGTAAGCTGCTTGAGAATTGAATAAATCTAAGCTGTAATTAGCTGCATCTACGACAGTGATAATCGAATCTAGACGGGTTAAGTCCCGCAGTTCTGTGCCTAAAAATGTTAATGCTACTGGTAGCGGGTCTGCTAGTCCAGTTGTTTCTACTACTAGATAATCTAGCTTTTCTTCACGTTCTAATACTTTGTAAACGGCATCAACTAAATCATTATTTATGGTGCAGCAAATACAACCATTACTTAGCTCTACCATATTATTATTTTCATCGGTAGAGATGATTAACTCGTTGTCAATGCCAATTTCACCAAATTCATTCACCAGCACAGCGGTTTTTAAACCTTGCTGATTCGTGAGAATATGATTTAGTAAAGTCGTTTTGCCGCTACCAAGAAATCCAGTAATAATTGTGACTGGTAAACCTTGTTTAGGCGCATTCATGGGTTGAGATTCAGAATTCACTGCTGTTTGCATAGCGCGGTTATGAAACAAATCAAAAAATATAAAACTTCTCTAAGTTGTGGCTACCACCACTGGGAAATTCAGATTCACAAAAGGTAGCGCAGATAGTCCAGAAAACACTAGCATAGGGATGCTGGATAAACTTTCCAGCGACTTAACCCTATTATTGCGTATCCCTCTATTGCCGCATTACTCTGTTATGACCCTAACTGTTTACAATACCCTCACCCGTCGTCAAGAACCGTTTGAAACAGTCGAACCAGGCAAGGTTAAGATGTATTACTGCGGCGTGACGGTTTATGACTACTGTCATTTGGGTCATGCTAGAGCTTGCATTGTTTGGGATGTTGTGCGCCGCTATCTCCAGTTTATCGGTTATGAAGTGCGCTATGTGCAGAATTTTACTGATGTTGATGACAAAATTCTCAACCGCGCCAGACAAGAACACTCATCAATGGACGCTGTAGCTGAACGCTTCATTAAAGCATATTTTGAAGATATGGCACGACTGGGAATCAAAGAAGCTGATGAATATCCCCGCGCAACCCATACGATGAACGGAATTCAGCGTTTAATTCACGAGTTAGAAAATAAAGGTTTTGCTTATCCCTCAGATGGGGATGTTTACTATGCTGTACGCCAGTTTGCTGAGTATGGTAAGCTTTCTGGTCGCAGGTTGGAAGATATGCAGGCTGGTGCGAGTGACCGCGTTAATCTAGAAGACGCAGAATATCAAAAGAAAAAAGACCCCTTTGATTTCGCTTTGTGGAAAGCCGCTAAACCCGGCGAACCTGCGTGGGAATCACCTTGGGGCGCTGGTCGTCCGGGATGGCATATTGAATGCTCGGCGATGGTGCGCGATCGCTTGGGTGAGACAATAGATATTCATGCTGGTGGTGCTGACTTAATTTTCCCTCACCACGAAAACGAAATTGCTCAATCGGAAGCTGTCACAGGTAAACCTTTAGCAACTTACTGGCTGCACAACGGTATGGTCAAGGTGGACGGTGAGAAAATGTCCAAGTCTTTGGGCAACTTTACCACCATCCGCGACTTACTCGATCGCCATGTAGATCCAATGGCAGTAAGATTATTTGTGCTGATGGCGCAATATCGTAAGCCTATTGATTTTACCGATGATGCGATCGCTGCTGCTACTAACGGCTGGCACACCCTGAAAGAAGGTTTGCTGTTTGGTTATCAATACGGTAAACAACTAGGCTGGGAAGTTAATTCTTCCCTACTCCCTGAATTTGTTGAACGCTTTCAAGAAACTGTCAACGATGACTTTAATTTCCCTGGTGGGGTAACAGTGTTGTTTGAATTAGCCAAAGAACTCCGCCGTGAAGGAAACATCATCGTACATGAAGGCAAAACTGATACACCAGCCGATGAACTGCAAAAACAATGGCAAACTCTGGTAACTTTGGCAGAGGTGTTAGGGTTAACAGCCGAAATTGAAAATGCTACCCCTGCAACTGATGGTCTGAGTGATGGGGAAATTGAAGATTTGATTCAACAACGCCAAGCCGCTAGGAAAGCGCGGAATTTTGCCGAAGGCGATCGCATCCGTAATGAACTACAATCCCAAGGCATTACTTTAATTGATAGTTCTGAAGGTACTCGCTGGCATAGAAATTAATCTGAACCATAGGCTTTTGTGAATCTCGCATTGCAGTTTTATCTCAAACACTCAACGACAAAAGCCGTTTTATCGCTAAAATTTCCGCGAATAAACTTAGTTTTAAATCCCAAATGTTATATTCTCATAACATTTGGGTGAGTCACAATCATTAATTCTGGCTACTGAATTCTCCTGCAAGGTTTCTGCATTATTGCACTAAATCGAATTTTTAGAGTGTGTGGTGAAAACAGTCTTGAAAAAGTATCTTAGGTCTGATAATTTACATCGATTAGGGTAAAAGTTAAAACATCTAAATTAGTATCAAATACAACCAATTGTGTGAAGAAATAAAAATTTTCTCTGCTTTGCAAACAAGCAAAGGAAATTAAATAATTTATGTAATAGCTGGTTATTTGATGGCTAGAATAGGAGTAGCTAAAAATCATCCATAAATAAAGCAAATTGTCAATAATAAATTAACTAAATTTTGCATCTAAATTATTATGTGGTCTGAACTAACAAAAGCGATCTCTAAATTTGATATTCCGGCTGATTGGATTGGTATTAGAGCAGTCCAAGAAACAGCATCGAACCGTTATGTACGTGATGGTATTCCCCAAATTAATGGTAAATCTACCACCGAGGGAGCCATGATTGAAGTTTTAGTGAATGGCTGTCTGGGTTACGCCGCTACCAATTCTCTAGAATTTGCTTCTTTAGAAGCTGCTGCCCAAATAGCTTACAAACAAGCACTCGCCGCTAGTCAATGGTGGATATATCCCTTTAAAGAAACCGAGCGTCCCAAGGTTGTGGGTGAATATAACTCGCCTTATTTGGAACCATTAGACGCACTCAGTCCAGGAGAAATCAATGATTTGCTGGTGCGGATGTGCCGAAAAATGAAAGTTCATGACAAAATCGTGCAAACTACAGCCAGCATCAGCACCAGTGAGCGCGAAAGTTGGTTTGTTAGCAGCAACGGCTCAGAAGTCTATCAAAAGTTTATCTCCTTGGGGAGTAATTATGGTGCGATCGCCCAAGACGGGGCAATTGTCCAGCAACGCACCAACAACGGTTGGCAAGCGCACTGTTATCAAGGTGGATGGGAACTTTTAAGACAAGAAAATTTATGGCAACGGGTACAGCAAGTAGGAGAACAAGCTATAGAACTACTGACTGCGGCTGAATGCCCAAATATACGTACTAACTTAGTCCTAGCTCCAGACCAAATGATGTTGCAAATCCACGAAAGTATCGGTCATCCCCTAGAAATTGACCGAATTTTAGGCGATGAACGCAACTATGCAGGCGGTAGCTTTGTCACAACCGATGATTTTGGTCAGCTAGTCTATGGTTCGCCACTAATGAATATTACCTTCGACCCCACAGTCCCAGGTGAGTATGCCAGCTATGGTTTTGATGATACAGGTGCAGTCGCCACACGGGAATATGTGATTAAAGAAGGAGTCTTACAAAGGGGTTTAGGCAGTTTAGAAAGTCAAGCCAGAGCCGGAATACCAGGAGTTGCTTGCGCCCGTGCTTGTTCTTGGAATCGACCAGCAATTGACCGCATGGCTAATTTAAACTTAGAACCAGGAAACGCCACCTTTGACCAAATCATTAGTGGTATCGAACACGGCGTTTACATGGAATCAAATCGCTCTTGGTCAATTGACGATTGCCGTTATAAATTCCAATTTGGCTGCGAATATGCCAAATTAATTGAAAATGGCCAACTAACCACAACTCTCCGCAACCCCAACTATCGCGCCACAACACCAGAATTCTGGCACAGCTTAATCAAAGTTGGTGATACTCATAGTTGGCAAATGTATGGTACTCCTTACTGTGGTAAAGGTGAACCCAATCAAGCCATTTGGGTAGGACATGGTTCACCCGTTTGTGTATTTGCTAATGTTGAAGTTTTTGGGGGAGGAAGTTGAGAAAGTCAAAAGTATGACTTTTGTAAATTTATTCCGAATTACGAATTAATAATCTACCAATGAAAGAAGAATTAACGGCTTTAGAATCTAGCTTCAATCAGATTTTAGAAACTCTACTCATCAAGAAATTAGAAGGTGAGGAATTTACCCTCAAACTCGGTAGTGAAAGGAGTCAATTTACTCGATTTAATCATGCCAAAGTTAGACAAACCGGCTGTGTAGCCGATGGTTGCATTCAACTGACTTTAATGGCAGAGCAACGCAGTAGTTCTCGACAGTTTACTTTTACCGGAAATGGTGAAAAAGATTGGCACAGAGCATATAAAGCTTTACAAGAATTACGGGAGGAATTGCCTATATTACCCATTGATCCTTATTTAGTTTTACCATCAGGAAATAATACTAGTCGAGAAGTTCATTATAGTAATTTATTAGCACCAGAAGCAGTAATTTCTAGCATATTAGATGAAGTAACAGAATTAGATTTTACTGGAATTTATGCTGGAGGCATAGTAATTAAAGGCTATGGAGATTCTAGTGGTCAAAAACATTGGTTTGCTACCGATACTTTTACATTAGATTATTCTTTGTTTAGCAATTCAGGACAAGCAGTTAAAGGTACATTTGCCGGAAGCCACTGGGATTTAGCCAACTATACGACGAAAATCAGCGAAGCCAAAAAACAACTACAATTGCTATCTCATCCAGCAAAAGAAGTGCCTAGAGGACAATATAAAACTTATTTTGCACCTGCGGCTGTGGCTGATTTATTGCAAATGCTTTCTTGGAGCGCTGTCGGTGAAGCAGATATCCAACAAGGTAACAGTGCTTTAGCAGCATTATCCCGAAAAGAAAAACAGTTATCTGCAAAATTTAGTTTACAAGAAAACTTTCAACTAGGTTTAGTTCCGCGTTTTAATGAATTAGGCGAAATGGCCGCACCAGAATTACCGATAATCGCCCAAGGTATTTTAGTAAATAGCTTAGTTAACTCTCGAACTGCTAAAGAATATCAAAAAACTGCTAATGGTGCTAACAGTTCTGAAACCTTACGTACACCAGAAATAAGCCCAGGAAATTTAAGATTAGAGCAAATTTTATCTAACTTAGATACAGGATTATATCTCTCAAATTTACATTATTTAAATTGGAGCGATCGCCCTACAGGTAGAATTACAGGTATGACACGTTACGCATGTTTTTGGGTAGAGAATGGCGAAATCATTGCACCTATTGAAAATCTCCGCTTTGACGAAAGCCTCTATCGTTTTTGGGGAGAAAATTTAGTTGATTTCACTAACTTTCAAGAATTTATCCCCGAAGTTGGCACTTATGACAGTCGCCAATTAGGTGGAAGTTTAGTTCCTGGAATGTTGGTTAATGATTTTACTTACACTTTGTAATATAAATTCTCTATACAATACCTCATTATCTCAATAATACCTCCGCCCACCTTGGCGCTAAACTCCGCGTAACTTTGCGTTAAAAATTAATCCATAATTTTAATTTGATCACTGTAACCTTGCTCAGTTAAAAATAGCTGTCGATGACAGGCAAAATCTTCCTCACAAGTACGTAAAGAAACTAATCCCTCTTTTGTTACTACGGGGAAAGTATAATCAGAAAGAAAAGCAGAAACAGTAAGTAAGAGGGATGGTTACGCCGCGTAGACAAGCAGTAAGCACAGTGGCATTCATAGATAACTATTGCCAACACTATTATTCATTGTTTGAGGACGTGAGGCATTTTGAAGCCTTCA
>NZ_JADEWI010000035.1 GCF_015207705.1 Nostoc sp. LEGE 06077 | reverse complement strand
TTGGTTTTCTTCTTTTGCGGTAGTAATGGCTCTATAAGTTCCCACTCTTTGTCGCTAATCGCTACTGGAATATGGCATTTATTTTTGATCTTAGCTCGTCGTCAAAGATCCCAAATGGGTTCTATAGAGATGGCAATAAAAATAGCCGTCGCATGAATCGCAACCAAGTTTACAACCAGGTGAAGGGACACGCCGAATTGGAATTAGGGTTGAAAGAAAGTGAATACCCAAGCCATGTTTTTGTTTATCAAGTGCTAGCTCCCTTAGTCGAAAAGAAAAAAGTCCGACATCCAGGGCAAGGTTCTCGGATTGTAATTAAGACAACGGCAGGAGAGTTAGTAGTTGAGCGCAGCAATCAAGTCTGGCAAATAGACCATACTCGTTTAGACAGTTTATTAGTAGATGAGAATTTAGAACTAGCTGGCAGTCTCTACATTACTGTGGTCATCGATAGCTATTCCGGGTGTGCAATGGGGTTCTATCTGGGCTTTGAGGCAGCAGGGTCTCATGAAGTAGCACTAGCCCTGCGTCATGCGATTTTAGCCAAACAGTATCCGCCTGATTACCAAATACAACATGAGTGGATGCTTGCGGGCCTGCCTGAATATATTGTCACAGACCGAGCCAAGGAATTTAGATCGGGGCATTTGCGACGAATTGCAATGGATTTGAATATTCAACTACGGTTACGTGCTTATCCACAGCAAGAAGGTCTAATTGAAAGCCTGTTTGACAAAGCAAATAAAGAAGTTTTGTCAATGCTACCTGGCTATAAAGGCTCCAATGTCCAAAAAAGACCATTAGAGGATGTTTTAAAAGTGGGGGGCTATTGTAAGAAAACTCACAAGGCTTAAGCTGAAAGATTGAAGATATCAGCACCTTGTGAGCAAATGACTAAAGCATATCCTAACAATCTGACATGGGAGCAGTGGGAATTAATTGCGGAACTATTTCCCAGCCCAAAACCAAGTGGTCGCCCCCGCACAGTATCGATTTATGCTGTAGTAAATGCGATTTTGTATGTACTTTGTCAGGGATGCACATGGAGAGCATTACCAGGGGATTTTCCTGGATGGTCAACAGTTTATGGTTATTTTCGCCGTTGGCACAAAGATGGTACATGGCTTTTAATTCATGACAAACTTTACCAGTGGGTACGGGTAGCCGCAGGACGTGAACCTAGCCCATCGGAAGCAGCAGTGGATAGTCAATCAGTAGAAACAGCAACAATGATATCTATTGATGTAGGGTATGACGCAGGTAAAAACATACACGGGCGCAAACGACATTTGACAGTTGATTTGCTAGGGCTAGTTTTACGAGTTTTAGTGACATCTGCCAGTCTTCCAGAGCGTCAAGGAGCTAAACTTGTCCTCAAACGAGTTCATGATACAGGAAATCAGGTGAAACGTTTGCATACTATTTGGATGGATGGCGGGTACAGGGGTGAGGAATTTCTGCGCCTGATCATGGATATGTTTCGATGGATTGTGGAAATTGTGCTTCGACCATTAGAGAAGAAAGGTTTTGTTCATTTACCAAAGCGTTGGGTGGTAGAGCGAACTTTTGGTTGGCTTAACTGGTGTCGACGTTTGAGTAAAGATTATGAACGCCTACCACAAACCTCCGAGACTTTTATTTATATTGCGATGATACGTATTATGGTTCGACGACTCGCATAAATTTTGACTTACTTGGACTTTTAAAACATCCTCTAAGGGTGAAAGAGCAGTTAAATGGGCATAAAGTTCATTTTTCACCTCAATCAACAGCAGTGTGATGTCTTTAAATGCGTTAAGAAGAAGTTCAGCAGTAGGACGCGCTGTTTCTCGCTGAGGATTACCAACATAAAGTCCAGCAATCTTTTGTTGATTCTTCTCCAGATGGCGACGAACTTGAAACTCTAAAAGGGTCAACACTCGCAAACCAATTGAAAGTAGTCGAATTAAACCAGTAACATGGTCTTCACGTTGTAAATAAATCGGAGTTAAAGAGAGAGGGAAGCCTTTAAGTCGAGCAAATCCTCGTTCTGTTAAGTACTCATCTCGATAAGCACGAACTGCTTGCTTCAAAGTCAGTTGAGACTCAGGTTTATTAGTGACATAGACACGCCACCCTAACAGTTGAACTTGTTGTCGAAGCGCATCTTCATCAATTCTAAAATCCAGGTGAAACGAAACTTCTTCTACTATTTGAGGTTGGCGTTCTAAATATCGCCTTTTAGCTTTTTTAACTCGTTGGGTTTGAATATCAATTTTAAATAAACTATTAGTTCGATAACGTTTAAAAATAGCTGCTACAGATGATTTCCACTCATCAGGTGAGGTGAGTGTTTTCTTGCCACGCCGAGGTATTTTGAGTTGTTCGAGAGCATCGGAAGTTTTCTGTATACGTTCGCGTAGAGACTTTTCTTCTGTGTGTGCAATGGCAAATGAACGTACTACTAATTGTCGCTCTTCCCAAGATATTCCTTGCTCGTCAATCTCTAGTTTTTGGAGGAATTTTAGTTCAAATCCTTCCCTGCGGGACGCTCCGCGAACAGCAATATCTTTAGTTTTTCCGTCTGCATAATCGTAATTTATAATAGTCAACTCTTGTTTTATATCCCAAACTGGTTGAAGATATTCTATTAATTTTTCTCTTGGCGATTGCTTGGCATTTAAAGGACATAGATAAAAATCACCACCCGACACAATATGGTTTCTCGTCCCAATTGATGCCATTTTACAGTCACCAATATATAGTAATCCTGACTGTTTTATTGTTAAACGTACTCTTTCTATGGCTGGAATATATAACGGGTCATCGGCTTTTTCCCCTGACAAGATTTCCGTTGCAATTGGCATCCCTAATGGGTCTAATGTCGATAACATTATTTTGACTTGTGCCAAGTCCGGACGATGATCTTTGCTATGTCCCCATTTAAATAGTCCTTCGGGATTTACCCCACAGTGGCTCGATGCTGTTGTACTATCCAAACGTACCTGTTCTGGTTTGAGATCGTAGACACACAGCAAATTACTCCCTAGTTCTGACGCAAATACAGACCAGGAGTCATCACAATTAAGGTAGCGTAATACCGCTTCTAGCCGATCATCCGTCAAGTCTAATTCCTCTAAGGAATCGCCCATCAGTGTTTTTAAAGTCTCCAAACGCTTGGAAGCCCAGCCTTGGACGTGATTTAAACGATGATCTGCTTGCGATAATATGTGTGTTAACCAAATTACCGCTACGCTCCCCAAACTCTCACCTTGCCAATTTCCATGTGTCGGAAAGTGCTTATCGATTAACTTGCCTATCCCCATCTTCTGTATTTGTGTCAGAAGTACGGGTATATCATCGACTCTTTCGTTTGTAATTATGGGTTCAGTTGCCATAATTCTGAACCTATACCGATTTACTCATTTTTGGAAATATGTCTTTCGGTATACTTATTTTCCTAAGTCCTCAAAAAATGAGCGAACCGGGAGTCGTCAAATTCTTCCTGACAAATGGTGTGGCTGAGTTTTTGGGCTAATTTCTCTAAAAAATTGGAATCTGCTCTCAAAATCACTTGTGCATCTGTTGTCTCAACAGCAATTAACTGTGTTGCTGCTTCCAGATTCCCCTTACACTCTTCTATTGCATCCAAAGCTTCTAAAGCTTCTGGACTATCAGCTAACTGGCTGCGAAACTGGGTAATTTCCTCTGGTGTAACAGTAATCATTTAATTGTTTTAACCAGTAAATACACGAAAAACTAGATAATTATACATTTAATGCGTAATCTAGCAATATAGCGATGTTTACGACAGGCTGCGCCTACTCATTCACAGTATCCATCATTCCACAGCACAGCCATTTTGAGAGGCGATCGCCATTGTTAGTTATAGTTATGTAGTTTTAAATTAATCGCCTTACTGGTGTGCTTAATTATATTGATTGGTCTAATTAAGCTGCTATGTTCTGTAAATACAAATACTGCTGAAACCCGATAAATACTTGACTGATAGTTGCAACGCTTCCTAGTTCTTCAACAGCATCACGAACGGTATGATATTTCAACTCTAACAGTTGAGGTAATTTAGTGCGATCGAGTTCCCCCACCCCTGCTTTGATGTATTGTTCCAGTACAAAGTCGAGAAATTCTTGCTGTTTGCCGAGATACTGCGAGAAGATTAAGGACTTGTGAGCAAGGACACGCTCTCGACGGCTCATGGGTGGAGAGGCATAGGCGATATAAGCCAGCACATCATATAAATCGCTTTTCTCGGCATCAATCAGGCGGCTAATTTCTGTGAGTTGTTCCTCCCCATAGCCCCTCTCTGCCAGTCCTTCTAATAAAGCTCTACGGGTGTCAGGGCGACTCCAGATTGCTCTTAATTCGCCTTCATCTGTGAATAGTTCAGGAATTTCACCAAACAGACGTTCTACAAATTCTGCGGCGCTCATGGGTTTGCCGTCTGGACTCCAGAAGCTGGTAGATATCCGGTGCTGAAGGGTGCGTTCTGTGCCGTCACCGAGTTTTATTTTGATGGTTTGGGGGCGGGAATCTTCTGTACTTTCGTTTCTACTTTTGCCTCTATTTATACCACTATCTGTTGTGGAGACATTGTATTTACCTGATTGCTCCCCACCTTTGGAAATTTTAACTACAACAGGTTCTTGGGGTTCGCCGTCCCATTCAGGATCATCGAAGCGTTCGTAGGCTTTGACAAAATCATAAATGGTGAAGTAATCCTTCCCTTCAAATAGGCGAGTCCCGCGACCAATAATCTGCTTAAATTCAATCATCGTGTTGATGGGGCGCATCAGCACAATGTTACGCACGTTTCTGGCATCAACGCCAGTGGAGAGCTTATGGGAGGTGGTGAGAATGGTAGGGATATTCTTCTCATTGTCTTGAAAGTTGCTGAGGTGTTGTTCGCCTAGTTTCCCATCATTGGCGGTGACGCGGACACAGTAATTAGGGTTACTGCTAATCTTCATTTGGTTGATTAAATCCCGCACAGCTAGAGCATGGGGTTGGTTGGCACAAAACACCAGAGTTTTTTGATTCTGGTCAATTTCTTCCATGAACAGTTGTACCCGGTAGCGTTCGCGCTCTGCAATTTCAATGATGCGGTTGAAGTCAGCTTCAGTGTAGGTTCTGGATTCGTCTACTGCACCTTCGAGCAGTTCATCTTCACTGCTGTAAATATATTCATCTAGGTTAGTTTCGATTTGCCTGACTTTAAAGGGAGTCAGAAACCCGTCGTTGATGCCGTCTTTGAGGGCGTAGGTATAGACTGGTTCGCCGAAGTAGGCGTAGGTGTCTGCGTTGTTTTTTCGTTTAGGAGTAGCAGTCAGTCCCAGTTGTACTGCTGGGGAGAAGTATTCTAAAATGCCCCGCCAGGTGCTTTCGTCACTAGCTCCGCCTCGGTGACATTCATCAATGATGATGAAGTCAAAGAAGTCAGGGGGATAGTCGCTGAATTTGGGCGTAGGATTGCCAGCGTCGTCCCTTCCAGTCATAAAAGTCTGGAAAATCGTAAAAAAGATACTGCCATTTTTGGGGACTCGACCCCGTTTTTTGATGGCTTCGGGATCGATGCGGACTAAGGCATCGTCAGGGAAGGCAGAGAAAGAGTTATAGGCTTGGTTGGCTAAGATATTGCGATCGCTTAAAAACAAAATTCGCGGACGACGGGTAGGTTGTCTGCTAAGATTCCAACGACTTTGAAAGAGTTTCCAGGCGAGTTGAAAGGCGATGAAGGTTTTACCTGTACCAGTTGCCATCGTTAATAAAATCCGGTTTTGTCCTTGGCAGATGGCTTCTAGAACGTGCTTAATTGCATTGTGTTGATAATAACGGGCTTCCCATGTGCCGCTTTTGTCTTCAAAGGGGATGGCAGCAAAGCGATCGCACCACTGATTATTTTCGCTAAAGGTAGCTTCCCATAGCTGATCCGGGGTGGGATATTGCTTGATGTAGCCTTCTGCCCCTGTGTGCATATCTACTTGGTAGATGCCGATGCCATTTGTAGAGTAGGCGAATCGAGTCTGCAACTTTTCGGCGTATTTTTTGGCTTGTCCTAAACCTGCGGTATCTGGTAGGTCGCGTTTTTTCGCTTCGATGACTGCGAGTTTTTCACCACGATAAACTAGGACATAATCGGCGATGTCTGATTGAGCGCGTCTACCGTTGCCAATTAATCTACCAGGGGCAATAACTTCGCGGCGGATGCGACTACCTTCGATAACTCCCCAGCCTGCGGCTTTGAGTGCGGGGTCAATTAGTTCGGCACGGGTTTCGGCTTCGTTCATAATCTTTACTTGTGGTCGGGAATTACCTGAATTAGTCCAGTTTGGAATGCTGTATCGTAAGTGATGACGGGTAAACTTTCGAGTTCCGCTTGAGCCATGATCATGCGATCAAAGGGATCTCGATGGGCAATTGGTAGACTTCCGGCTCTAAGTGCATGGGCTGAGGTGATGGCAAGTTCGATAAATCTTGCCCGATTTAATATCTGTGAATATTGCTCAACGAGTTGTTTTGCTTCAGGTAGTTTACCGATGCGGTATTTAGTGGCAATTTCCCAAGCAGAAACACTACTCACGAAAATGCGATTATCGGGGTTGCGAATGATGTCTCGGCATTCAGTATCGAGTTTTGGGTCATCAAAGAGCCACCATAATAGAATATGTGTGTCAATCAGGTAGCTCATTCCCATTGCTGAAGTTCTTCTTCCGGTAAGGGTTCAAAAAAAGCGTCGCTGAGTTTTCCCGTTAGTAATCCTGGGGTACGCGGTTCGACTTCGCTCACCGTCAGAGGTTGGGCAGTTTCCCGATTTAAACCTAAGCGAAAGTAGTGAATCAGATCATAAATTTCTGCGAGTTTGTCTTCGGGGATGTCTTGCAGTTCTTGGATAATTTTCTGGAGCAGCATAAATCAAACCTTATGTATTTGTTGGTTAATTGGGTTTCTACTGCGCTCAACCTGATGGTTTGCGCTGCATTTATGATGGCTCATCTTTGGAATATGGGAGTCGGCGGCGAGCAGAGGCGATCGCTTCTTGCAGTTTAGCCTGTAACAACTCTTTAGGTGGTAATACGGTGAGGTATTCGGCGACATGGATGCCGCTTTTATCCAGTTCTAGCAATTCGATTTGCTCTTGTTTTTTACCTGCACATAAGATGATTCCCAGTGGTGGCTGTTCATCAGGCTCTTGCTCGTATTTGGCCAGCCAGCGCAGGTAAAGTTCCATTTGGCCTTTGTATTCGGGATGAAAGTTACCGAGTTTGAGGTCGATGGCGACGAGGCGTTTGAGTTTGCGGTTATAAAATAGCAGGTCGATATAAAAGTCGTCGTTGTCGATTTGTAGGCGTTTTTGACGAGCGACAAAAGTAAAGCCTGCACCAAGTTCTAGTAAGAATTTTTCGATTTCCCGCAGGATGGCATCTTCGAGGTCTTTTTCGAGATAGCGATCGCTTAAATCCAGAAAATCTAGGATGTAGGGGTCTTTTAGCAACAGGTCAGGTGATACTTGTTGATCTTGGCGCAATTGCTCTAGATCGTGGCGAATGGTTTCTTCTGGTTTGCGGGATAGGGCAGTGCGCTCGAATAGCATCGAGTTGATGCGTTCTTGCAGTTGACGGGATGACCAACCCTCTAAACAGCAAATTTCGATGTAGAAGTCGCGTTTTAGGGGTTCATCAATATACATTAGAGTTTTAATATGCGTCCAACTCAATTCTCTCCGCAGTGTGGAGAGAATCTGCTCATCAGCAAAGGTTCCCGCAAAATGTAGACAATGCCGTAGTTGTTTTTCGCTCCAGCCTTTACCATAAGTTTGGGTTAGCTGCTGGGATAAAGAAACGATAATTTGTTTGCCGTATTCAGCGCGTTGATTTTGTAGGATTTCGGTTTGGATGCGTTTGCCGACTTGCCAATACAGCAGGGTAATTTCTGCATTGATGGCAACGGCGGCGCGTTGTTTAGCGGCATCAATAAACTGTCTGATTTCCTGAAACAGGCGATCGCTCGGTTGAGGCAGGTCATTGCTCATGCGGCAATTCCCTCGTTAGCGGCTTTTGTTGTCTGGTTAGCGGTATCTGCGGTGAGTTCGCCAGTAAAGGCTTTTTGCAGGATGGATTGTTTGAGTTCGTTGAGGGCGGCGATTTTTTGGCGGTAGATGGCTTCGAGGCGTTGGGAGACCGAGTGAACTTCCTCAATAGAGTTAATAAGTCTTTCTTGCTCTTTCAAATCAGGGACTACAACTGGTAGAGTCCGTAAGTCTTCAAGATTAATCCCAGTGTATGCAGCTCCCTTCTGAACACCACTAAGCCATTGTTGGTTTGTCTTTGCTCCAATCCAATAGGCTAAATAAGCTGAATGAACTCGCTTTATATCTATAGGTACAAGGGCTACTTCGCGTGATATGTTCCAACCAGCCATCTCCGGTGTTGTCACTGCTACTCCACCAAGCGTCCCTCGAACATTAACTAACACTTCTCCTCCTTTAAGAATGGTGCGTTTATAATCTGCCGATAAGGAAGGTGAAATTCGCTTTATACCATTGACATCAATATAAAGCCAGCGAACATTGCTCGTCCGTAAACATGGTACGCCATCATCAATATGTTCACCTAGCTTGATAACACCATAAGTAATTACTCGTTTTTTCTCGCATATCTCTGCAAGTTGAAATATCTCGCCGCGCTTATTTTTCTGGGTGAAGATGGCGTTTAGATAGCTTTCAAATAGTTCACGGGAGTTGGCGAGGTTCTTTTCGGCGTTGGCGATCGCTCTATCAATCCCCTCAAACGCCTCATCCAAAATCGCCACAATCCGTTTTTGTTCGGGAAGTGAAGGAAGAGGGATTTGAAGTGCTTTTGTATCAGGAACCCTCATATGCTGAACGGTAGAGCCTGAAGCATATGCCTTTATCTGATTTTGTAAGTCATCAGATTGAAACGCATACAACAAAAATTTATTGTCCAGATAATCAGGATTAGTTCGGTAGGATACAATGCGTTGTCCTAGAAACACATAGTCATCTGTAACAAGCATCCCAACTTCACCCATTGGAGCTTCACGGGTTAGAAGAATATCACCTGTTCTTGGAATCTGTCGTCTTGTCCATTGACGGTAGACTTGTTCTGTAACAAACTTGACAGAATCTAGATTTACTCGACCATTTCTGATGTTGGTAGTACGAATCATTTTAAATGGAGAAGGTTCATCTACTATTGGAGCAGTTTTGTTTATACAGTCCACTATCGACTCGCAAACATTTGCGATGCATACACGTTCCCAACTGTTCACAACATTCCCCCAATACCAGCCAAAATTTCAGCACTCTCCGCATCCAAAGCCGCAATCTCATCTAAAATTTCCTGCGGCTCTCGTAACAGCGATTCCTCAGCCTTATTCGGATTCTTCACTGACAAATCAAACGTCACCCGATCCACATCAGCAATATCCACCAGCCAAGACTTTCCTGTTTCCGCTAACCTAGCCTGTAACTCCACAAACTCGCGCAAATCTTCATCATTCAGGGAATTGGATTTACCCATATTCCGCCCCGGATCGAGTTGGTAATACCAAATTTTCTGAGTAGCCATTCCCTGAGTTAAAGGTTTTCCCTGAGAAAATAAAGGTGTTCCCTGAACGGCATCGAAGGGCTTTCCTTTCTCAAAAAACAGCACTACCGTTTTTACTCCTGCCCCGATAAAAGTCCCACTCGGACAATCTAAAATCGTGTGCAGATTGCAACTACTCAAAAGCTCTTGACGCAACGCCCGTGAAGCGTTATCCGAATTTGACAGGAATGTATTTTTGATTACCACCGCCGCCCTACCGCCCTGCTTCAGGATTTTGATGAAATGCTGCAAAAACAGAAACGCCGTTTCCCCAGTCTTAATCGGGAAATTCTGCTGTACTTCCTTGCGTTCCTTTCCCCCAAATGGCGGATTAGCCAAGATGACATCAAAGCGATTTTTGTCTTGAATATCACTGAGATTTTCCGTCAGCGTGTTGGTGTGAATAATATTCGGCGCATCAATGCCATGCAAAATCATATTCATGATGGCAATCACATACGCCAAACTTTTCTTTTCTTTACCCGTAAACGTATGTTTTTGCAGTATCTCAAGCTCTTTTGTAGTCAGCTTACCCTTGCGTAAATAGTCGTAACTCTCACACAAAAACCCAGCCGAACCACAAGCACCATCATAAATGCGATCGCCAATCTTCGGCTTCACCACCTGAATCATTGCCCGAATCAACGGACGCGGCGTGTAATATTCCCCACCATTACGCCCCGCATTACCCATATTTTTGATTTTGGCTTCATAGAGATGCGATAGCTCGTGTTTCTCCTGTTGCGATCGAAACCGTAGCTCATCAATATATTCCAGCGCATCCCGCAAGCTGTAGCCGCTTTGAAACCTATTTTTAATCTCGCTAAAAATTTCCCCAATCTTGTATTCGATTGTATCTGGACTAGTAGCCCGTTGCTTGAAACTCTGTAAATATGGGAATAACTTGCGGTTGACATAATCAATCAAATCATCGCCAATCAGCGCATTATCATGATCCAATGTACCATCCGCTTTTTTCGGTGCTGCCCAAACTGACCAGCGATGCGCCTCATCAATTATAAATTCGTATGGCTTGTCAGCTAGCTCCGCCTCTAGCGCCCTTTCCTGCTCCAAATCATCCAAATACTTCAGAAACAGCAGCCAAGAGGTTTGCTCTGTGTAATCTAACTCTGTAGTACAACCTGCCTCTTTCCAGAGAACATCATCAATATTTTTAAAAGTCTGCTCAAACATTTAGCTTTACTGTGGAATTTTTAATATTTATGGCTTGGCGAAGATTTTGTATCTACAAGGTGAAATGAGCGTGCGATTGGTTAGTGCTAAATCGACCGTACATAGTTACTCTTAATTTAAGATTCCCAAGTCTAGATTGAATTTCCCAATTGATGTAGGTTTAACCCACATTTTTTACAAAGACTGAGAAAACAAAGGTCAATTACTGCCAGACTTCATATTTTACAAGTATTCCAGCAGTTTTAAGCATACCCCCTTAACTCCCCTACTACTTTCCATCAGCAGGGGAATCTTTTTTTTGCAACCAATCTCTAATCGCCTCCTCTAAAGCCGCAGTCTGAGTCAATTCCAGACGCGCACAGGCGATTTCAAACGCGATTTTTAAGTCTTTAGGGAGTCTCCCCCGAACTTCTCTAGTTTCTTCTGCCATCCTAATTTGAAGCCAAAGCTTGCGGCTTTCATTTTTGCACAGCCTCTCAGCAAAAAAACATTTGCGGCATTGCGTTATTACGTCATTGCGCTATAATATGGTAAGTAAAAAAAACAGTTAACAACCTTGTCAGTTTTACCGAAACCACAAAGCTGAGGACACCATGAGCGTTATTACAATTCAATGTCGCTTGGTTGCTGAAGAAGACACTCTCCGTCAACTGTGGGAACTGATGGCAGAAAAAAATACACCACTCATCAATGAATTATTGGCACAGGTAGGAAAAAACCCAGAATTTGAAACCTGGGTAGAAAAAGGCAAAATACCTACCGAATTCCTCAAAACACTTGCTAACTCCCTCAAAACTCAAGAGCGTTTTGCTGGTCAACCTGGACGCTTTTACACAAGTGCGATCGCTTTAGTGGATTATGTATATAAATCCTGGTTCGCCTTACAAAAACGCAGAAAGTACCAAATAGAAGGGAAAGAGCGTTGGCTGAAAATGCTCAAAAGCGATCTAGAACTCGAACAAGAAAGTCAATGTAGCTTAAACGTAATTCGTACTAAAGCCACCGAAATTCTTATCAAATTTACCCCCCAGTCCGAGCAGAATAGCAACCAGAAAAAGGGCAAAAAGACTAAAAAATCTACAAAGTCCAAAAAATCTTCACTTTTCCAAATTCTCTTAAACACTTACGGAGAAACACAAGACCCTCTTATTCGTTGCGCTCTTGCATATCTGCTCAAAAATAAGTGTAAAATCAGTGAACTCGATGAAGACCCAGAAGAATTTACTAGAAATAGACGCAAAAAGGAAATAGAGATTGAGCAATTAAAAGATCAACTTCAAAGTCGCATACCTAAAGGTAGAGATTTGACAGGAGAAGAGTGGTTAGAAACTTTAGAAATTGCTACAGCTAATGTAGCTCAAAATGAAAAAGAGACAAAAGCTTGGCAAGCAGCACTTTTAAGAAAAACTGCTGATGTTCCCTTTCCTGTGGCTTACGAATCTAAAGAAGATATAACATGGTTAAAGAATGATAAAAATCGTCTTTTTGTTCGGTTCAAGGGCAAGGATTTCAGAAAACTGATCTTTGAGATTTACTGCGACAAACGTCATTTGCACTACTTCCAACGCTTTCTAGAGGATCAAGAAATTAAACGCAGTAGTAAAAATCAACACTCAAGCAGTGTGTTCACTCTGTGTTCAGGAAGACTTGCTTGGTTGCCAAGAGAAGAAAAAGGTGAAGCCTGGAAAGTAAATCAACTGAATCTTTATTGTGCTTTAGATACTCGGTTGTTGACTACTGAAGGAACTCAACAAGTAATTGAGGAGAAAGTCACAAAAATTACCAAAATTTTAACTGTAACAAAACAGAAAGATGACCTCAACGATGAACAACAAGCTTTTATCACTCGTCAGCAATCAACGCTAGATCGAATTAATAACCCTTTCCCTCGCCCCAGCAAGCCTAATTATCAAGGTCAACCCTCAATCCTAGTTGGCGTTAGTTTTGGTCTAAAAAAGCCAGTCACAGTAGCGGTGGTAGATGTTGTTAAAAATGAAGTTCTAGCTTATCGCAGTGTAAAACAACTACTTGGTGAAAACTACAATCTTCTCAATCGTCAGCGACAACAACAGCAACGCCTATCTCACGAACGACACAAAGCTCAGAAACAGAATGCGCTAAACTCCTTTGGTGAATCAGAGTTAGGGCAATAGGTAGATAGATTATTAGCAGATGCAATTATTGCGATCGCCAAAACTTATCAAGCAGACAGCATAGTTATCCCAAAACTCCGCGATATGCGTGAGCAAATCAGTAGCGAAATCCAATCCAGAGCAGAAAAGAAATGTCCTGGTTACAAGGAAGCTCAACAAAAATATGCCAAAGAATATCGTATGAGTATTCATCGCTGGAGTTACGGTCGATTAATTAAGAGTATTAAATCCCAAGCTGCAAAAGTCGGAATTTCTACTGAAATTGGTACACAGCCAATTAAAGGTAGTCCACAAGAAAAAGCGGGAAATTTAGCCGTCTTTGCTTACCAAGAACGTCAAGCCGCTTAAATTTAATTCACTAATCCGAACCTAGAAAATATAATATTTTTATAACAGCGCCGCAGTTCATGCTCTTTTGAGCCAATGTACTGTGAAAAATCTGGGTTAGTTTGGCGGTTGGAAGACCGTCATGCTTTCTGACCCTGGTAGCTGCCCGCTTCTGATGCTGCTGTCGCAAGATAGGATAGGTGCGCTCCCAGCAATAAGGAGTAAGGCATTTGGCCCTAGCCGTTATCAATAACGGTGTGGATTACCACAGTGGTGGCTACTGAATCACCCCCTTCGTCGGGGGAACCCTCTCAAATATTTTTTTTGGCATATCGAAGCGGGGTCAAAAACCCTGGAGACTTGCCAAAATCTTAAAACCCTTGTCATGTCTTCACTTCAGAAACTAGTATGTCAGTTGATTTACTTTTTTGATGTAAGACAAAGGAGGTTTTTTCAGAGATATGCCAAATTTGTATCTGGAAAGCTGTATTTACAAGGGATCTAGACGGCGGGGTGTTTCAACAACCATTCCGGCTAGGAGTGGGTTGAAAGGCGAAAATGGAATTCAACGAAATAGCCTCAACGGTTGTTTCAACAACCATTCCGGCTAGGAGTGGGTTGAAAGTTACAGAAAACCATTCCATAGATAAGCGTGATAGGGGAGTTTCAACAACCATTCCGGCTAGGAGTGGGTTGAAAGTGTTTACCTTAAGAGTTACTTGGTTTAGGTCACTTGTTTCAACAACCATTCAGGCTAGGGGTGGGTTGAAAGTTGCCGGGATGGGATTGGGAATAATCCCCACCTCAGTTTCAACGACCATCCTGGCTAGGGGTAAGTTGAAAGTATTCTCCTACATAAGAAAAGACAGGAATAAGCTCGTTTCAAGAATGATACCCAATCATAGATACGTTAAGAAGGTATTGTTATTTTATTTGTCTTTGCGTCACACAAATTTTTCCAGAGGGGAGAGGGTTGAAAGGTGCATCCGACTTGTAAGCCTATGATATTCTACATATTTACCCTGATGATTAATATGGAAGAATTTGGCTATGCAAACGTAGTTATTAACTTGTTAAAGTAAAATTTTAGTCTTAAACTTAAATCTAAATAATACGACAACACCCAACCAGGAACAAAACGACATTAATTTGCGAAAAATCTGGTCAATCAATATTGAGTCTAAAACCAGTCAAAACGACATTAATTTGCAAATTGCGACAAATAATTTGCGAATGTACAAAAAGCCAGCAGCTGGATTTGAACCTGCGACCTTCCGATTACAAGTCGGATGCACTACCACTGTGCTATGCTGGCAACATTAATCTCACCGATTTCTAATTATAGCGTAAGCAAAATATTTGTCTAGAGGACGCAGCTAAAAATTTTTGCCAGGTTCAGACTAAATAGTTTTTGAGGATGAATACTCTGGTTAGCTCCAAAAAATCCTTGATTTGATTTGCCGATAAAGTTGATAAATTAATATTCATAGCAAAAGCTAACGAAAAATCCTGGGCTGGACGCAAAAAGATTAAATACAGTGGCAAACTGTATTTTTTTTGACACGGCTAGGTAAAGAAACAGCAATAGATAATTGTTCTTTACAGATCAAAAACATGGCAGTGTTAATCGGACGAGATGTATTAAGTCTGGCGGACTTTAGTTCAACGGAACTTCAAGAACTTTTGGAATTGGCTGGACAACTGAAATCTCAACAGCTAAAGTTGCAGTGCAATAAGGTATTGGGTTTGTTGTTTTCTAAAGCTTCAACTCGTACGCGTGTGAGTTTCACGGTGGCGATGTATCAATTGGGAGGACAGGTAATTGATCTCAATCCCAATGTGACGCAAGTGAGTCGCGGCGAACCGATCCAAGATACTGCACGGGTGCTAGATCGATATTTAGATATTTTGGCTATTCGCACCTTTGCACAACAAGATTTAGAAGTTTTTGCTAACTATGCCAAAATTCCGGTAATTAATGCGTTGACTGATGCGGAACACCCTTGTCAGATATTGGCTGATTTATTGACAATTCAAGAATGTTTTGGGAAGTTGGCGGGTTTAACTTTAACTTATGTGGGTGATGGGAATAATGTGGCGAATTCTTTGATGTTGGGTTGCGCTTTGACGGGGATGAATGTCAGGGTTGCTACTCCTCAAGGATTTGAGCCGGATGCCAAAATTGTCGCACAAGCAAGGGCGATCGCGGCTGGTAAAACGGAAGTTCTGCTAACTCATGACCCAGAATTAGCCGCTAAGGAAGCATCGGTACTTTATACTGATGTTTGGGCAAGTATGGGTCAAGAACAAGAAGCTGATGATCGAATGCCTATTTTTCAACCTTATCAAATTTCGGAACAACTGTTGAGTTTGGCTGATCGAGATGCAATTGTTTTACATTGCTTACCAGCCCATCGCGGTGAAGAAATTACGGAAGAAGTCATTGAAGGTTCACAGTCAAAAGTTTGGGATCAGGCCGAAAATCGTCTCCACGCACAAAAAGCCTTGCTGGCTAGTATTTTGGGGGCTGAGTGAACAGTAAACATTAAAAAGATAAAAGGCAAAAGAACCAAAACTTTTCTTTCTTTCGCCTTTTATTTTTTTATTTAACCTTGTTATCTGGAATTTTTTGTAGTACTAATGTTCTAGGGACATTTGTATTTACTTGCAATAATTATTATGGAACGATTAACAGAAGCGCAACAAGAATTATATGAATGGTTGGCAGAATATATCCGAATGCACCAACATTCTCCCTCAATTCGCCAAATGATGCAAGGGATGAATTTGAAGTCGCCAGCACCGATTCAAAGTAGGTTAGAACATTTACGAAATAAAGGCTACATTGAATGGACAGAAGGTAAAGCCCGCACAATTCGGGTTTTGCATCCAGTTAAGCAAGGTGTACCAATTTTAGGTAATATTGCCGCTGGTGGTTTAATTGAACCTTTTACTGAAGCTGTAGATTATCTCGATTTTTCTAATTTGTCTTTACCGCCACAAACCTATGCGTTGCGGGTGACAGGCGACAGCATGATTGAAGATTTAATTGCTGATGGTGATTTGGTATTTTTGTTACCAGTAGCAGAACCAAATCAATTAAAAAATGGCACGATTGTTGCGGCGCGGGTTGATGGGTATGGTAGTACTTTAAAGCGCTTTTACCGCAATGGCGATCGCGTTACTCTCCAACCTGCTAACCAAAAGTATAGCCCGATTGAAGTCTCAGCTATGCAGGTACAGGTGCAAGGTTCTCTTGTCGGCGTTTGGCGTGGATATAACTGAAGTTAAAAGGCAAAAGGCAAAATAAACAATTTTGACTTTTAACTTTTTACTTTGTATTAGGGTTCATCACCAACTTTGTTTTTGATTTTTTATGTACCTAACGCAAAATTCGGTGCAGCAAATACCCTCTTTCCGGCTGAGAATACCATTTGCTAGGGAAGGTAAGGGTAAGTACCATCACCAAGCACTACCAGGATGTCCGAGGATACCGTTATCTCTGCAATTGCGCCAGTATCAGCGCCAAGCTGTTACTAATTGGTTTGCTAACAACGGTAGAGGTACGTTAAAAATGGCGACTGGTAGTGGTAAGACTATCACTGCACTGGCGATCGCTTGTGAATTGTACCAGCAAATTAACTTACAAGTGCTGTTGGTGGTGTGTCCCTATCGTCATCTTGTTACCCAATGGGCGCGAGAATGCGAAAAGTTTAATTTACAACCGATATTAGCCTTTGAGAATGTCCGCAGTTGGCAAAGTCAACTTTCTACTCAACTTTACAATTTGCGTTCTGGTTCTCAAGGCTTTATCACTGTAATTACTACCAATTCGACATTAATTGGTGAAGGTTTGCAATCGCAACTCAAGTACTTACCGCCAAAAACTCTAATTATTGGTGATGAAGCCCATAATTTGGGCGCACCAAAATTAGAGGAAAGTTTACCCCGACGGGTTGGGTTGCGATTGGCTTTATCTGCCACACCGGAAAGATATTTTGATGATAGCGGTACCCAATCTTTATTTGATTATTTCGGCCCAGTGCTGCAACCGGAGTTTACTTTAAGGGATGCGATCGCCCAAGGAGCTTTGGTACATTATTTGTATTATCCAATTCTGGTAGAGTTAACGGAAACCGAAAGCATTGCCTATTTAAAATTAACTAAAAAAATTGGGCGTTCGTTACTATATCGAGAACGCAAAACTGAAAATTCACCCAATTTTGAAGACAATGAAGATTTAAAACCTTTATTAATGCAACGAGCGAGATTAATTGGCACAGCCGCCAATAAATTAACTGCTTTGCGGCAATTAATGACAACGCGCCGCAACACTACTCATACACTTTTTTATTGTAGTGATGGTTCATTGGAAACGGGACGTTCATCTTTGCAACAACTCAAAGCAGTTGTGAAAATTCTGGGAGGAGATTTAGGTTATAAAGTCAGTACCTATACCGCCCAAACGCCTTTAGCGGAAAGAGAAGTTTTACGCCGTCAATTTGAAAGTGGAGAATTACAAGGTTTAGTCGCCATTCGCTGTTTAGATGAGGGCGTTGATATTCCCGCAATTAAAACTGCGGTGATTTTATCGAGTTCCGGTAATCCTCGCCAATTTATTCAGCGCCGAGGCAGAGTTTTACGCCCCCATCCTAGTAAAGAACGTGCGACTATTTACGATATGATTGTGCTGCCACCAGATTTAGACAGGGAAACCATAGAAGTTGAGCGAAACCTACTAAGAAAAGAACTGCGGCGCTTTGTAGAATTTGCTGATTTAGCTGATAATGCTGGGGAAGCGAGAATGAAATTGTTAGATTTACAAAAACGCTATGGATTATTAGATGTTTAATCTGCGTTTATCTGGGGTTAATTTTGTAAAATTTTGTTTGCTACCTGTAAAGATCTCGATCATTCATGAAATAATAAATATTGATTATAATGGGATATAAGCAAAATCTTTAAAGCTACAAACACTCCATTATGATTAATATTTAACCTAAATTTCAGTATATCAGTAAATTCACCATAATAAACCCCGATTTTGTCAAAAAATTTTAAAATTTTCCTCCCCATAATTACCCTAAATTAAAGATACGAGTAAGAGTCAGATGGCGGATGTAAAATTATCAATCATCTCCGGCTAAAATAAAGCATAACGCATAAAAAACCGAGATGTTGCCAGAGCAGAATATCGATGATGTGCAAGAGCCAATTACTAGCGCCTCGCCGGAAGTGCGGCAAATAATAGAGCGAGTATGGTATCTAGAAAAAAGCAGGCTGGATAAGAAAAGTAACAGCCCTATCAACGATGATATTTTGGCAATTGTCAAGGAAGCCGTGCAATGAAACTCACTTCAATTAAACTGTGTAACTTTCGCTCTTTTTACGGCAGAACACCAGAGATAGTTTTGTCAGGAGGAGATATTCTCAATACCACAATTATTCATGGTAATAATGGATCGGGAAAAACCAGTTTACTGAATGCTTTTACCTGGGTATTATACGAAAAGTTTAGTGCTGCCTTTGCTTCAACAGAACAGTTGGTGAATAAAAGAGCGATCGCCGAAGCTAAAACTGGACAATCAGTAGAATGTTGGGTAGAAGTTAACTGGGAACATGAAGGTAAACGCTACAACGCCAAACGCCAATGTCGCATATATAAAGATAAAACCGACTTCGACTTACTCAAAACAGAATTATTAATGCAAGTGGCTGGCGATGATGGTAGATGGTATTTTCCACTGCAAAAACCAGAAGAAATCATTGGGCAAATTTTACCCGCCAGCTTACATCAATACTTTTTCTTTGATGGGGAACGCATTGAAGAAATAGTCCGTTCTGATAAAAAAGCGGAAATTGCCGAAGCTATCAAGATTTTTTTGGGTGTAGAGGTAATTAACCGTTCTATCAAACATCTCGGTGAAGCTAAAAAAAGTTTAGAAAATGAATTAAAAGCGATTGGCGATTCAGCAATTAAACAACTTTTAAAAGAACAAGAAAAACTAGAACAAGAAATTGCTAAAATCAACACTAGACAAACTGAAATTAAACAAGAATTAGAATATCAACAAAGCTTCAAAAAAGAGACAGGTAATCGGCTACTCGAACTCAGCGCCGCAAAAGAACTGCAAGACAGACGACAAGAATTAGAAAATCAAAAAACATCTTTTCAAGAAAATCTGCGGCAAACTAGAGACGCGCTGAAAAAAATTATTTCGGCACGCGGTTATACAATTTTGCTATCAGATACGACAACTCAATTTCGGACAATTCTCAATGAATTAAAAGCCCGCGGTGAATTAACATCAGGAATTTCGCGGGAATTTATTAGCGAATTACTCAAAAATAACCGCTGTATTTGTGGTGCAGAATTAAATGCAGGTAATCATAACCATACAAATGTGAGTGATTGGTTAGAGAAGGCTGGTTCTTCTGTTATGGAAGAAACAGCAATTCGCATGAGCGCCCAAGTTGATGAAATTGATAAGCAAGCCATAGTATTTTGGGAAGAAGTCGATAGAGAACAAACAAGAATTAATCAGTTTCGCCAAAATATCTCCCAAATTGAACTTGAATTAGATACGATTCAAGAACGGTTGCGTAAAGATGCGAATGAAGAAATTAGTAGTTTACAAAAACGCTTAGATCAAATTGAAAGTAAAATTGATGAATTAAATCGAGAACAAGGTGCAAATCAACAGCGGATTTTGCACTTAAAAACTGAGATTGATGCTTTGGTAAAACAAATAGCCAAGCAGAAACTCAATGAAGAAAAGCAATTACTCGCACAAAGACGCATCAACGCAACCCAAGATGCGATTGAAAGATTAACTGAAGTCAGAAATCGGCAAGAAAAACAGTTTCGGGTGCAATTAGAACAGCGATTACAGGAAATATTCACCTCAATATCTTTTGCGCCCTATCTACCCAAAATTAGTGATAAGTATGAACTCACCTTAGTAGAAAATACAGCGAAAATAGAATCACTCGTTGCTGCATCTACAGGAGAAAATCAAATTCTCAGTTTGTCTTTTATTGCCAGTATTATTGATAAGGTGCGGGAATGGAGCGAAAAGCGCAAAGTTTTAACTGTGCCGAATAGTAGCACGTTCCCAATAGTGATGGATTCTCCCTTTGGTAGTTTAGATGAAACTTATCGCCGCCGTATTGCTCAAACACTACCTGAATTAGCCAATCAGTTAATTATTTTGGTTACGAAAACGCAATGGCGGGGTGAAGTAGAACAGGAAATGGCTAATAGAATTGGGCGAGAATATGTGTTGACTTATTATTCCTCTAAGCCTGACTGTGAGCAAGATTATATTGAGTTGGGTGAGGAAAGATATCCGTTAGTTAAGCAAAGTCCGAATGAGTTTGAATATACTGAGGTGATGGTAGTTGAGCGTAATTGGTAATAGCTAGGCAGAAATTATACTAGTTATCTTTTAGGATGATGGTAATTTATTGATTTGGCGTTGCTGAGTGACAATATGAATTTGTTTTACGCAGAGGCGCAGAGAGTGAGAATTTGAGAGATGAAAGTAAGTAAGCTGTTGTAAATATTTTTAAGGTAGATACTACCAGTTTTCTAATATTAATCCATCCACATAGCTAAAGTCAGAATCATCTGTTACCAACCGCCAAGTATGTTCTAAACACTGTGCTACAATCCAAATATCATTCATGGGAATTGGTCTTCCTTTCTGCTTCAATGCTAACCGAGTTTGAGCATATACCACAGCAGTTTCTCGACCTAATGTTACTACTTCGCAGGTTTCAATAAACTCTAAATAACGGGGCAGATTTTGCAAAGGACGACTGGAGTTTTCTGCTCCAAATAATAATTCACCCACAACAACAGTTGGTAAAATTACAGTTGTCAATGCTAGTACTTGAGCTACAACTGCTTGATCACCATTTAAAAACCGCACAGCAACAGAAGTATCTAAGGCTACATTACCATTCATTTGTGTCTATCTGCTCAAACTCGTCTGCAATTACTTGTTGTAATTCTTTAGCTTCTGCATCGCTCAAAATTCCAGCAAATTGGGCTAAAGGATGTTCTTGTTGCGGTGTCAAATCATTGTCTGGTAACTGACGTAGAAAATTAGTGATCACATCAGCAAGGGATAGTTTTTGTTGCTGCGCCCAACGTTCTGCTTTTTGGAGTAAAGCTTCATCAATATCTAATGTAATTTTGCTGGTCATGACTGTATTTGGTCTGAGACTTTCTGATTTTAGCCTGTACACCTCTTCAACATGATGGCAAGGTAAACTGGTGGAATTGACTGATGTGAACCTTGTCTTATGCCGGATTTTTTATTGGAAGTTGGTACAGAAGAACTACCTGCAAATTTTCTCAGTGATGCCATAGTACAATGGCGATCGCGCATTCCCCAAACTTTGACAGCCAATAGTCTCAACAGTGACGCTGTAGAAGTTTACGGTACTCCCCGACGCTTGGCGGTACTGATCAAAGGTCTACCACAGCAACAACCAGACCGGGAAGAAGAAATTAAAGGGCCTCCCGCCCAAGCTGCTTTTAAAGATGGTCAACCTACACAAGCAGCGGTCGGCTTTGCGAAAAAGCAAGGTGTGGAAATCGACGCGCTACAAATTCGCCCGACTGATAAAGGCGATTTTGTGTTTATTAACAAAAAAACTCCTGGTCGTCCGGTAGCTGACATTTTTACCGAACTAATTCCCCAATGGATTTTCACTTTAGAAGGTAAGCGGTTGATGCGCTGGGGTGATGGCGATGTGAGGTTTTCTCGCCCTGTGCGGTGGTTGGTGGCTTTGTTGGATGATGCGATTTTGCCGATAGAATTGGTTAACGGTTCTGATAGAATTACCAGCGATCGCATTTCTCACGGTCATCGGGTTTTACATCCCGCAACTGTGACTATTCACCAAGCAACTGATTACGTTGAAACTCTGCGTTCTGCTTATGTAGTAGTTGATAATAATGAACGTGCAACTACAATTGAAAAAGAAGTTAACGCCGCAGTTAATTCGGTCAATGGTTCTACAGAAATCTATCCCTATTTGTTAAAAGAAGTAACCAACTTGGTAGAATGGCCTTCGCCAGTTGTGGGAAAATTTGACTCAGCATTTTTGAATCTACCCACGGAAGTTATTACAACTGTCATGGTTAGCCACCAAAGATATTTTCCTGTTTTTAAAGGAGAAAATCACAAGGAATTACTACCTAATTTTATCACAGTTTCTAATGGCGATCCAACAAAATCAGATATCATTGCCAAAGGTAATGAACGAGTCATCCGCGCCCGATTAGCTGATGGACAGTTTTTTTATAACGCTGATATATCTAAACCTTTAGAAAGCTTTTTACCGCAGTTAGAAAAGGTAACTTTTCAAGAAGATTTAGGTTCGTTACGTGTCAAGGTAAATCGAATCATCAATATTGCCGAGCAAATTGCCAAACAACTGGGATTATCAGCAACAGATAGCCAAAATATTCAACGGGCTGCATTGTTGTGTAAAGCTGATTTAGTCAGTCAAATGGTGTATGAATTCCCTGAATTGCAAGGCATTATGGGGCAGAAATATGCTTTAGCTAGTGGTGAAAATGAAGCAGTGGCAACGGCAATTTTTGAACATTATTTACCACGGGGAGCCGATGATATTTTACCGGAAACCTTAACAGGTCAAGTTGTCGGTTTGGCTGATAGATTAGATACTTTGGTCAGCATTTTTGGCTTAGGGTTAATTCCCACAGGTTCTTCTGACCCCTTTGCTTTGCGTCGCGCTGCCAATGCCATTGTCAATATTACTTGGGCTGCGAATTTAGGAATTAATTTAGATAATTTATTGCAGCAAACAGCCGCTAATTTTGCTCAAGAATATAACAAAGAATCAGGACAATTAGTCACAACCTTGCAAGAATTTTTCTTACAACGGATTCGGACTTTATTACAAGAAGAAAAACAAATTGATTACGATTTAGTGAATGCTGTTTTGGGAGAAAATGACCCAGAATATACCGAAAGAGCATTGCAAGATTTATTAGATGTCCGCGATCGCGCCTTATATCTGCAACAAATCCGCAATGATGGTACTCTAGATAAAATCTACGAAACCGTCAACCGTTCTACTCGCCTCGCCGCCCAAGGTGATTTAGATACCCAACAGCTAGAACCAGCAAATTTAATTAATCCCGAACTATTCCAAAAGTCATCCGAAAAAGCATTTTACGATGCGATTTTGGAATTAGTACCCCAAACCCAAACCGCCCAGCAATCACGGAACTATCAACTGTTAATTGCAGCGTTAGAAAAAATCGCCCCTACTGTCAGCAATTTCTTTGATGGCCCAGAAAGCGTGTTAGTTATGGATACCAACCCAGATATTAAGCGTAATCGCTTGAATTTACTGGGATTATTGCGGAATCACGCGCGGGTGTTAGCTGACTTTGGATCTATTGTGAAAAATCTGTAGCGTAGATCAACAAAATATGGTGTAAATGTTACCAATTAGCGCTAGTATAATGAGTGCTTAACCAGGGGTCTCTGCTACAGTCTATGTCCAAAGCTCATGTAATTGGATTAGGTAAGTCCGGTGTTGCTGCGGCGAGATTGTTGAAACGGGAAGGATGGGAGGTGGATCTAGGCGATCGCAACACCTCTGACACCTTCCTGCAACAACAACAAGAACTTGCTGCCGAACAAATCACCGTTAAACTAGGATATTCCCTAGATTTAAACAGTTCTGATTTACCCCAATTAATTGTTGTTAGTCCCGGCGTACCTTGGGATGTTCCCTTGTTAGTCAAAGCACGAGAACTAGGGATTGAAACTATTGGCGAGATGGAATTGGCTTGGCGAAATTTAAAGTCCCAGCCTTGGGTAGCCATCACCGGGACAAATGGCAAAACGACCACCACAGCCTTAATCGCCGCCATTTTCCAAGCAGCCGGATTTGATGCTCCTGCCTGCGGTAACATTGGCTATGCAGCGTGTGAAGTCGCTCTATCTTCTAAACTTCCCGATTGGGTAATTGGCGAAATTAGCAGCTATCAAATTGAATCATCTTCATCTTTAGCACCGCGCATCGGCGTTTGGACGACATTTACACCCGACCACCTCGCCCGTCACCAAACTTTAGAAACTTACTACGACATCAAAGCCAAGCTGTTAAAGCAGTCTCAGTTACAAATATTTAACGGCGATGACGCTTATTTAAATAAGGTCGGTTTAAGTCATTGGCCTGATGCTTATTGGACAAGTGTTAAAGGTAAAGATTTTTTAATTGGCGACAAAGGTTTTTATATCGAAGATGGCTGGGTAGTCGAAAAATTAACCGCCACTTCAACACCAACGAGAATTATTGAAGCCTCTGCATTACGCATGGTCGGAGAACACAACCTGCAAAATCTCCTCATGGCCGTAGCCGCAGCCAGATTAGCAGACATTCAACCCGACGCAATTACCAAAGCAATTCAAGAATTTCCTGGCGTTCCCCACCGCTTAGAACATATCTGCACTTGGGAAGGCGTGGACTTTATCAACGACAGCAAAGCCACCAACTACGACGCAGCCGAAGTCGGGTTAGCATCGGTAAAAAGTCCGACAATTTTGATCGCAGGGGGAGAAGCCAAACCCGGCGATGATACAGGTTGGTTAGCCAAAATCCAAGCCAAAGCCGCATCTGTATTACTCATTGGCGCAGCCGCACCAGCCTTTGCCCAACGCTTACAAGAAGTAGGGTACACTAATTACGAAATCGTCGAAACAATGGCAAAAGCTGTACCTCGGTCAGCAGAATTAGCCAAACAGCATCAAGCACCTGTAGTATTGTTGTCTCCCGCTTGTGCAAGTTTCGACCAATATCCTAACTTTGAAGTGCGCGGTGACGACTTCCGTCAGTTGTGTTTAGCTTGGGCTGGGCGTTGATAAATTACATGGTGTCTGGAAGTTCCTGTCCCCTAGCTGACAAATTGCCATAATATGTGATGAATACTTGTTAGTAGTGTAGTGAACAAGTTGTAATCCAGCACTTTTTAACTCTTGGATAAGTTCAGACATTTCATGCTTATGATGTCTCCAAATGGTAATTTCTTTACCTTCAGGGATTGCAATTTGCTGATTGATTCCCTGAACATTGAAATTGATAGTGTAATTATGCCGAAATTTAATATTAGCTACAACACTATCTGTTGCTAAATCGTATTTTCTAACAAGTTGACAGTCTTG
Source organism: Nostoc sp. LEGE 06077 (assembly GCF_015207705.1). Lineage (GTDB taxonomy): Bacteria > Cyanobacteriota > Cyanobacteriia > Cyanobacteriales > Nostocaceae > Nostoc_B. Next base: position 48,175 of record NZ_JADEWI010000035.1, on the reverse strand, counting down.
AGATTGCAATCCAAATTTATTTTTGATTGAGCGATATATTTCTTCGGCGTGATATTTACAACCACCTCTAGCTATGCCATCCCATTGAGAGTTAGAACCAATTTCATTAGTAAAGATGAGTAAATCATTTTCATCCATACTATTTTTAAAGTTATTCAGCACCTGATTTCTATTGTGATGATTGCCCATTGTCACACCCAAATGCAAGATTATTTTGGGGTTTCCTGATAGATTTTCAGGTAAGCAGCTATTTTCGATATCAATCTGTTGGTTTATATACTCTAGTTTGGGAAACCAAGCGGTGAAATTTTTCTTTGATACAGTCAGCAAGCCTTCACTAATATCTAAGGCAAAATATTGATTAATTTTATTCAATTGATTGAGTCTAGCAACAAATTCTTTGGCTGGGTATGAATTCCCTGCACCTACATCGATAACGTTAACTTGGCTAAATTTGGAGATATTTTCATAAATATAGGCAAAATTGTCCCTTAAAAGGTCAATTTCTACACTTGATTTGCGATACCATTTAGGACTAACAAATTTTTGATAAAAATTATGCCAAATTTTCGCTCCTTGACCTTTATAAGAATATTTGAGAGGAATTTCCAACCTAGTTTCTAATGCGTGAATTATTTCTAAAACTTCTGCTTCGGAAAAAACCGAATAGAACTCAGAACTTGGCTTTGCTATGCGAATAGAAGAATTTGAATTATCTGAGGAAAGTTGTGAATTGCTAGGGAAATTTTTAGCCATTATTCCTTGTTCTGAAATGTTTTTTAGTAGAGTTAGTGAATCATTGGTCGCTACTGTGGCCAGTCTTGTATTTTCCCATACATTGCTCTCAGACAAGGAATTTTGCCACTCTAAATCAGTGATGAGTTTAAGAGGGCGATCGCCTCTAAGACTCTTCTATCCGATTACTAGCTGGTTGCCTTGCTATATTCAGAGCAAGGGCTGTAGGGGGTTTCTTCTGGGAGGAACTAACTGCCCTGCCGCCGCATGGTTTCCCGACTTGAGCCAAGTGGCGTGTGTACTTATTCAAAACCCTTACGCCCTATACTCTTTCACCCCTACACCCTGTTTTCACAGACAATCTTTGTGCGTAAGTCCTGATTGTAATTAACAATACCTTACATAAAAACTGAAAAATTCTATTGGCCAAGTTTTTAACAATTTAAATAAAACAATGAAAACCTATATTTAAGTTTATTAGCTATTACCAATTTATTCTTAGAAAGAAGGATTATGATATGAGCAGAAAAGCATTTACAAATATCACTTATCTACATTTTTATAGATGTTTAAGCCTATAGATAGATGTGCATAATTTGAGAAGTTAGCAAAAAATAATTATGAGTTTTCAACAAATATTCGGTAAACTATCGGAAACACAAGCGATCGCACCAGGAAGAGTCAACTTACTGGGCGAACATACCGACTACAACGATGGTTTTGTTCTACCAACTGCTATCCCTCAACACACAACAGTACAACTAAGTTTTAGTGATGATGGAGAACATCACTTTTATTCAGAAAATCTGCAAGAGCGTGTAAGTATTTTAGAAAGTCATCATACCCCTTCTGGATTCGCCAGTTATATTTTTGGCTGTATTGAGGTGTTGAACAAAGCAGGATATACGATTCCTTCCTTAAATGTGTACGTCCAATCCTCAGTTCCTATGGGTTCTGGCTTATCTAGTAGTGCAGCTTTGGAAGTAGCAACACTACGAGCAATTCGTCAACTTTTGGATTTACCAATTGATGACGTGGAAATTGCCCAATTTGCCCAACAGGCAGAGATTCACTATGCAGGTGTACAATGCGGCATCATGGATCAAATGGCTTCCAGTCTTGCTGACACTCAACATATTTTGTTTTTAGATACCCGGACTCTAGAACGTCGTGTACTACCTTTCCCCAACAAAACCACAATTGTAGTTATAGATAGCGGTGTACCCCACACCTTAGCAACTAGTGGGTATAACCAGCGTCGTGCTGAATGTGAACACGCGGCTAATTTATTAGGAGTCAAGGCACTCAGAGATATCATTGATGCTAAGGTAACAGAAACATTACCAGAACCCTTCAACCGTCGCGCTCGTCATGTGGTGACAGAAGATAACCGTGTTTTAGAAGTGTTGCAGGGAGTAACACCTGAGCATTTTGGGGAGTTGATGAACGCATCTCATGCGAGTTTGCGGGATGATTATGAAGTTTCCGTACCAGCATTAGATACATTGGTAGAAATTTTACAGAAAACCCCAGGTGTATTTGGTGCAAGGTTGACAGGTGCAGGTTTTGGGGGTTCTTGTGTGGCGTTGGTGGCGTTAGGTGAAGAAAAAGCGATCGCAACCCAAGTCCTCCAACAATACAATAATGCAGGTTATAAGGGGCAAATTTTAGTTCCCGATGTTGAGGTGAGTGATGCAGCCTAAAGTTATTTTTGGGAATGCTGCGAGCGAAGGCGTGAATCGCTGGGGTTGGTTTATGGGACACTTTATCACCCCAGATGATGATCTGCGTTCAACCACAGCATTAGAAATAAAATGGGGTGTCCATCAAGCAGGAGACAGTAGAACCGAGTGGGCGGTTAATAATCAAGCCGCTACTCTTTCTATCTTGATTAATGGTCAATTTTGCCTCCAATTTGAGGATAGAGATATTACTTTATCTCATGAAGGTGACTATGTACTCTGGTGTGCTGGTGTGCCGCATTGTTGGGTTGCTCAGTCTGACTGTACTATTGTGACAGTGAGATGGCCTTCACTACCAAATGATAGTTTAGGAGTGCGATCGCGCTCACTAGATGGTAGTTCTTTGTAGTTCTTACACTAGCAAATTTTTCTGGAGATTTTTGCTGTAATATTTAATAGATGAGTCCGCTTATTTAGCGTAGAGTTACTAATACTAATTGTTGTGAACATCAGTAGGATAAAAGTTAAGATATTGCGCTATTATCGACTAGCAATTATAAAAAAAGGCTGTGAGAGTCAAATTTAAATAAGCCTCTACAGCTATTGATGAAAGAGGTTAAGACAAATGGTGCAGAGTATAGGCGGTATAGCTAAATATTCAGCTACCGACCTAGATAGATTAGCTCAAGAATTGAATACAGACGGAATTTGTGTAATTCGGAATCTTTTTGAGCAAAAATTGATTGATGAGTGGCTAGAAGCTTTTGAAAAGTTATTTCACGATCGCCAAAATCAACCAGGTGGGTTAGCTCCCCGTGAAGTGTCCCGCTACTATCTAACTTTACCTTGGGTTTCGCCATTTGCTAATGAGTGGGTTTTTGCCAATCCTGTAATTATGGCTATTCTTAAACGCGTGTTTTACCAAGAATACGTGATGGTGCAGTTGGGTGTTGATGTTCCGTTTCAGGGTTCAGATTATCAGGAAACCCATCGAGACTTTCGCCCATTGTTTAGTGATGCCATAGTTACACCACTTTACGCCTTAGCAGTTAACTTTCCCTTGGTGGAAGTAACAGCAGATAACGGCCCGTTTCAAATGGCGAAAGGAACTCATGTTTTACCGCGTGAAGAGGGTTTACAAAAGATTGCTAGGGGTGAAATTCCGATGGAATCTTTTTATATGCAGCCTGGAGATGTGATGATGCGATCGCCTTTAGCACTGCACCGAGGTTCACCCAATCGCACAAACCAGCCAAGACCGATGGTAGTCATGGGCTACAGTATGCACTGGTTACATACACCCAAGGTAGATTTAACTCTGCCACGAGACTATTATGATAGTCTCCCAGAAGAGCTAAGGCAGATGCTACGGTGTCAGGTAGTAGAAGAATTGCCGAAAGAAAAAGTGGAAACTTATATCAATTTTAAGTATTAGTCATTGTTAACTGTTGACTGTTGACTATTAACTATGAAATATACTAATCCCGTTTACGAAGGCTATTTTGCTGATCCCTTTGTGTGGCAACATCAAGGGGTATATTATGCGATCGGTACTGGTGCAGCCGAGGCGGAAGGGACGAAAGAATCACGCGTATTTCCTCTGTTACGTTCCTTCGATTTTGTCAATTGGCATTTTGTCGATCACGCACTATTGCGACCAGATCCAGCCCTTGGTAATAATTTTTGGGCCCCCGAAGTTGCTTACTCGGACGGACTATTTTACCTCTACTACTCTGTAGGACATGAGGATAAAAATCATCAGTTGCGTGTGGCTACAAGTGATAATCCATTAGGGCCTTATCAAGATGTGGGCGAAACACTTGTAGACCCTAATTCCTGTCCCTTCGCCATTGATCCGCATCCATTCTGTGATGATGATGGACAGTGGTATCTGTTTTACGCTATCGACTTTTTAGATACGGAAGGTGGTGTACGTGCGGGTACGGCGTTGGTTGTAGACCGACTGCAAACTATGACCAAGTTGGCTGGTGAGGAGAAGGTAGTTTTAAGAGCGCGATCGCCTTGGCAAAGATTTTTAGGCGATCGCTTAATGTACGGTAAAGTCTATGATTGGCATACTTTAGAAGGCCCTTGTGTTCGTAAGCATGAAGGTAAATACTACTGCTTTTATAGTGGCGGACGCTGGGAAACTGAGGACTATGGTGTAGATTATGGCGTTGCTGACAACGTGATGGGGCTTTACTCCGATGCGGGTAATGAAACTGGGCCACGGGTACTAAAGTCTGTGCTTAATTTTGTCAGAGGGCCGGGACATAATTCTATTGTTGTTGCTCCAGACGGTAAAACTGAATATCTCGTCTACCATGCTTGGACGAATAACATGGATAAACGGCAAATGTGTTTAGATAAACTCATTTGGACATCAGAGGGGCCACGATGCCAAGGCCCTACTTGGACACCACAAACTATTACTAGTTCTTGATGAAGCACTACCTAACGCATCGACATACAACCAGATGCGCTAGACTTTAACGTTGCCACACCACTACTTAAAACTACTTATACAAATGGGGTTTTCCAACCCTTAAATCTACAATAAACTTGTATTTAGTAAGCCGCTTAATTTATGCTCAATATGTTGTAGTTCTTTGATTGTTTTTCCTGAAAGAATACCGGATATTTCGGTATAAACTTGGTCTTGGTTCCTCTTCTCTATAGCGGATAGAATTATCAGGTCTTTTTTATCTAGTTCTGACTTTAAAGTTATGAGACTTGATTCTAATGAGCCTACCATACGGTAATTACTCGAATATTGGGCTACCTCTTTTCCTAACTCTAATAAAGTATGACGTTGTAAACAAAGTGGAGTTGAGCCGTTGACTCGGAAGTTAACATCAATCACATACATTTGTCCGTCTTTGTTTTCTAAAACATCAAATCCAATAACGCCGAAATACTTTTGCTGGTGGGCATATTTACCAATAGCCGCAATCATCTGGGCGAATCGATTCATGTCTGTTTCACAGTAATTAATCATGCCGCCTAAATAGTTACCTTCTGGCGTAACGATTTGATTTGTAGTACCAATAAGTTTTATATCACCCGCATTGTTTACATAAAACTGGACACAGTAGTTATTGACAACGTTATTAATAAACTCGGAAACAACAATTGTCTCCAGTAATTTAATATCAAGATATTTCCTGATTTCTTCTAAGCAGTATTGCAAATCTTCGGTATTGTTAATAATATAAGTGCCTTCTCCTGATAGTCCGTGAGAGGTTTTAATTAAATAGGGAAATTGTTCTGGTAAGGGAATATCTTCCAGATTGATTTGGTGAAGATTGTAAGTTTCGTATTTTGGATGTGGTATTCCCAGGTCGGATAATGTTGCTTTATTGAGCAAGTAGTAATGGGTGTCTGGGTCAACAGCGTGTTTGTCTGGTTTGAGGTGATCGAAGGGAAAGAGTGTGATTAGGTTGTTAAAGCGATCGCCTTGACTGAGGTCGTCTAAATAAGTCGAGCAATCCATCAACTCCATATTAGAGTAGCTAAAGCCTAAATGCTCTTGCCAGTAGTCTATTAGCAACTTTGGCGGCGGAGTAATGGTAATTCCGGGAAGGCGATCGCCTAACACCGCTAAATTCTTCCAAGGTTCTTTTTGGCAAATCTTGTCAAAGGTGGTTTTGGTTGCCTCACTACTGCCATCTTGAATAAAATATTTTTTGGTGTTGGGGTAAGCAGCCCAACTAGCAGTAGCAGGGTAATTCAAAATGAAGGCATAACCCCCATCTGTGATATCTTCAGCAAAGAGATCAGAAAACGAACCCCCTTGGAAGTAATTAAAGTTGTGTTTTGAGTTCATGGCTAACTGAAAGTAGGGAATAGGGACGAAACTCACAATTACAAATTATTTCTTTGTAAAAGCAGCTATTTTATCCATTTCTGCATTCATATAAGCCACTGCCATGTGTTGGGAATTATAAGCCCAGCCGACTCGTCCCTGATCGTCTATGAGAATGCAGCCAGCTTCCCCTTTGACTTTAGATACCAAAGCGTCAATTGCCATCTGTGCTGCTTCGTCTGGGTGTCTGTCTCCCGCCAGAAAATCGATCGCTGTTTTTGCCAAAACCACGGGAATAATTGACTCGCCATCACCTGTTGTTGAGCAACCACCGATTTTATTATCAGCGTATAAGCCACAGCCTACAAGCGCAGTGTCACCAACGCGACCACTTTGCTGCTTCGTAGTCCCGCCAGTTGAAGTGCCGGCAGCTAAGACACCACTACCATCCAAAACTACACAACCAACTGTGTTGGGGCGATCAATTACTTCCTGATCTTCTTTCCACTGCTCCCACTGTTCTTCAGCTATTAAGTTTTCTTTTTTACACATTTCCGCACCGCAATCTACGGCGAAACGTTCCCCACCTCGCGCTACTAATAGCCTGGGTTTATCATCCATAATTTTTCTGGCTACCGAGATGGGATGACGCACACCTTGAACGGCGGCGATCGCTCCCCAACATAAAGAACCTTCCATGATCGCCGCGTCTAACTCGACTTCTCCGTCGCTGTTGAGAGTCGCGCCAAGACCAGCGTTAAATGTCTGATCAGCTTCCAGTATACGGATAGCAGCTTCCACCGCTTCTGAAGCAGTACCGCCGCCGAGCAACACTGCCCAACCAGCCTCTGCTGCTGCTGTACAGCCTGCATGGTTGGCTGCAACTTTGTCATCTGTGATGGTTTTTGCACCACCGTGAACAATAATAGTGGGTATCATAGAATTTTTCTTGCTTAGTATGAATTTTGCGTGACTGCAACTGCTTCAACGGGTTCGTCAATTAGTTGCAGCAAATGCTGTTTTAAAGTTTCTAAACCTAATCGCTCAGTAGCTGAGATAAATACAGCTTGCGGATACTTTTCTTGAGCTTGAGCCAAAGTCTCACTATCTACTCGGTCAATCTTGTTAAATGCAATTAAATCTTTTTCGGGAATTGCAGACATTTCTTGTAAGATGTCCTGCACACTAGCAATGTGGCTTTCCCAAGCTGGGTGAGATAAATCTATCAGATGAAGCAAAACATCGGCTTCAATCACTTCTTCTAATGTGGCGCGAAATGCGTCTACAAGAGATGGGGGCAATTCGTGAATAAACCCTACGGTATCCGTGAGTAAAATGGTTCTCCGTTCTTGAGTTTCTGGCTGTGTAATTACTACTTTGCGTGTTGTGGGGTCAAGGGTAGCAAATAGTTGATCGGCGGTGTAAACTTCTGCGTTAGTTAATATATTTAGCAACGTTGATTTACCAGCATTGGTATATCCCACTAACGCCACAACTGAAACTTCTTGCTGTTGTCGCTGTTGTCTAATGCGGGCGCGGTGTGCTTGTAATTGGTTTACTTCTTGCTGGAGTTGAGCAATTCGCCGTTGAATCGTCCGCCGTTCCGTCTCTAGTTTAGTTTCACCAGGCCCCCGCGTTCCTATCCCCGCACCTAATCGAGACATTTCCTGTCCGCGACCGCGTAACCGAGGTAGCATATATTCAAGTTGTGCCAGTTCTACTTGTAATTTACCTTCTTGTGTGCGCGCACGTTGAGCAAAAATATCTAAAATTACCTCTGTGCGATCGCCTACTCGCAGCCCAATTTCTTTTTCCAAGTTCCGGGCTTGAGACGGGGAAATATCTCTGTCAAATACAATTAAATTTGCACCTACTTTTTGTGCTGCAAGTTTTATTTCTTCAATCTTTCCCTTACCAACAACTGTTTGCGGATGAGGATGAGAGCGTTTTTGCCTCATTGTATCTAGAACAATTCCCCCAGCACTGTCTACTAAACGCACCAGTTCTATCAGTCCGTCTTCAAATCTTTGGGCAGAAATATTATCTGTCTGAACTCCTACTAGCAAGACTCTATCTTGATCAGAAAAATTATCTTGGGGTGAAATTATTCCTCCTGCGTCGGCAATATCTTTTTCCCATTCAGTAATTAAATCGCTAAAATCCTGTTCGGTTAAATCAGCCAAACTTAAAGGAGGTGAAACTATCCAAGGTGTTTCTAAATCAGGGGCTAGGTAAACTAAAAAAGCCTCTTGGACTTGGTTATTAGCCACACTTAAACTTACTAGAGCATCTAAATGTTGGCTTACCATTGCCACTAATGCTGCTGTATCTGGAGGTTCTGATTTAAATTGAGTAGCAATGCAACGAATTCGGCTCAACCGCTCTGCACTATGGCGGGGTAATTCTGCTTCTGGGATTTGGGTTTGATTTGGCGTTCCGACAGCAATCCGAATCACCTGTCCACGCCGATTAATATAACAACAAATGGGGTGATGGATAGTTGTACTAATTGCAGCTAAGGTTTGAGCAAACTCCGGCGTAATAAATCTATCGGCTGGTTGCTGTTCTTCATAAAGCTGCTGTAATTGTTTAATATGGCTGGCTTTTATGCCTTGGATGTTACCATAAACTTTCTGCATAAATTTAATATTTGAAACTGGTTTAAAAATGATTTACTTTCTATTTATATCTTTTTTTATGGCAAGTTAATCTATCAAGCGAAACAAGTTAATATACTTACTTTATATTTCCAAAAAAGCCTATAGATAATTTCTTTTAACAAACGAACTTAACTATTAACTATGCAACTGTGAATGTATAAGTGTCGCCGTGGTTAAGATATTTGATTTTATTTTCTAAGCCTGCTTGTACTATTGCTTTCTTAAAGTCTTCAAGGGCTGACTTGAAAACCGTATAATCATTGAAATGAATTGGTATGGCTGTACGCGGAGCAATAATTTGAATTGCTTGTACACCTTGCTTTGCATCCATTGTCAGCAAAATCCCAAAGGCCATTGTACCACCTAGATGTAGCAAAGCGAGGTCAATATTTGGATATCGTCGGGGAATCTCGTAAAGCTGTTGGTGAATAAGAGTATCACCCGTAATGTAGAGGCGGAACTTTGTTTCTGCATTGGGTGTTTGAAACTCTAACATACTACCCATTACAGGTGGTAGCAATGCTTTTAAAATACCAGGCCCGTGTATTCCAGGCATAGCAGTAATGCAGAGGTTGGCATCACCTTTAGTAACAGTTAATGTTTCCCAGGTTTTGAGAGGTTGGGGTGAGTTAAAACCTTTTTGTTTAAGTTTGGTTGCTGCGTGATGTGTGGTGATGATAGGTAAATTTTTATCAACTTTTTCGGCTGCTATGTGATCAAAATGATCTTCGTGCATATGAGACAGTACAACTAAATCTAAGGGCGGTAACTGCTCAATAGTTAAGGCTGGCTCGGTGAGGCGAGTTGAATTAATACCATAACCCAAATGCACATGATCGCCTCGGTGGAGAAAGTTAGGATCTGTGAGAATTGTAAACCCTGCGTAACGTAGTAGCACAGTTGCAGTCCCAATGAAAAAAATCGAACCATTGTCAAAGTTCGCTGGTGTGCTATCTGCGGGTAGGATAATTCTTTTTGATTCCTCCATAATTTACCTTTGTGGTGTGATTCAATTTTATTGATTGGCTTGGGCGATCGCACTCAAAAATTGTGCTGATATCTACTTATGTCGCTTCTGATGCCATTGCCAAGCGTGATTAATAATTTCCTTCAGATTTGGGTATTGAGGATTCCAACCCAACTTTGCACGTACTTTATCACTACTACCTACTAAAATTGGTGGGTCGCCTGGGCGGCGATCGCGCTCTACAATAGGAATGTCTTTACCTGTGACTTCTTTAGCAGTTTCTATAACTTCTCTGACTGAAAAACCACTACCATTTCCTAGATTAAATACTTCACTTTCTCCCTCATCTAATAAATATTTTAAGCCTAAAATATGAGCTTGTGCTAAATCATTGACATGAATATAATCACGAATGCAAGTACCATCTGGGGTAGGATAATCTGTACCGAAAATAAATATAGATTCGCTCTTACCTAAAGCCGTTAATAAAACTAACGGGATGAGGTGAGTTTCGGGAATGTGGTCTTCACCCAGCAATCCGTTTGGGTCAGCCCCAGCAGCGTTAAAATAGCGAAAGCTGACAGATTTAAGATTGTAAGCATTATCAAAATCGTCCAGAATTCTTTCTACCATCCACTTGCTAGTAGCATAAGGGCTAATGGGGTTTTGAGGATGGTCTTCTGTTAAAGGAATAAACTCAGGTACACCATAAAGAGCGCAAGTAGAAGAAAAAATAAATTTATTAATCGATGCAGCTAACATTGCTTCTAACAGCGTCAAAGTTCCGACAACATTATTGCGGTAGTATTTTGCTGGATCTGTGACTGATTCACCCACAGCAATAAAAGCGGCAAAGTGCATAACTGCGGTTATATTATGTGTGGAAAAAATCTCGTCGAGAAGGGAGCGATCGCTCATATCACCTACAATCAACTTTACCTGCAAAACTTCCTCGACAATTTCTCGATGCCCATTGGAGAGATTATCTAAAACAATCACCTCATAACCTGCATTTTTCAGAGCTAACACAGCATGAGAGCCAATATACCCTGCTCCACCTGTAACTAAAATTGTTGACATAACTAGGAACTGGAGATTGAGAATAAAGAATGTAGAGGGTTACATTGTTAATGTATGGCGATACATTATTAATGCAGAAGGTTACATTGTTAATGTATGGCGATACATTATTAATGTAGGAAAACACATTGCTAATGTATGTTAATACATTGTTAATGCAGGCTAGTGAATTACCAATGAGTTAGCCTCTATCATCAAAGTAGCGAGACATAGCAGTATCAAGACAAGGCATTAATTGACCGCGATCGCTACCAAGTACGCTATAAGTTGGACGAGGAGCAATTAAACCAAGTTCTTCGGTAGGTAAAGCCACTAAACTACTAATGCTTACACCTGCTTGTTTTGCGGCTAATCGTGCCAAATCAGCCCAAGCAATCGCACTTTTGTTAGCCAAATGCCACAAGCCGCTTTCACCATCAATTAATAAATCGAGGCTAACATGAACCAAATCCGGCACATAAGTAGGTGAAACAACCGCATCTTCAGCCGCGACAAAAGTATTGCCAGCACTAAGCTCACGTAAAGCAATAGTTACAAAGTTATACTCATCCCACGGGCCGAAAAATGCGCTGGTGCGAATTACTAGTGATGATGGGTAAGCCTGTAATACTAGCTTTTCTGCCAAAGCCTTACTGCAACCATATACATTGAGTGGCGCAGCGTTATCACTTTCTATATAAGGGTTAGTTACAGCACCGTTGAATACTAAATCTGAGGAAAATGTTAACAGTGCGGCATGATGTTGAGCGCAAGCAGTAGCTAAGATGGCTGCGCCTTCAGTATTGATTTTTAAGCAAATGTGAGGTTCACGCTCCGCGTCATCTACTCGCACATATCCCGCAGCATTAACAACTGCCCAAGGTTTTAACTCGTCAAGCACGGCATTTACAGACTCAGGATTAGTGATATCCATTTCTTGACGCGTGAGTAAGCGATATGTAATACCTCGTAGTTCACACAACCGAGCAAAAGCTTGTCCTAGTGTGCCTTTAGCGCCGACTATGACTAGGGGAGGGGTAGGGTGTAGGGGTGTAGGGGAGAGTTTAGAATTAAGTTCTCTTGTGCTATTGTCACAACTAACTGCTGGGTATAGTAAACGCTGTGGTCGATGCCACCATCCGGGTGTAGCAAGTAAAGGGTGATTGGGTTGATTACCAGTAGCTAAATCACGGACTAATTTGGCGATCGCAGTTGGTCTAGGATTTGGGGAACGTAAATCAAACACGCCTGATTCGTAGTAGCCAACTGAGCGAGTTACTAAACTATTCCAATCGTAGCTACCAAGGAGTGACCAAGCAGTAATGGCGCGAATATCTGCACCTTCATTTTGTAATTCTTGGGCAGCATTCCACACCTCATAAAGCCAACGTAACTGCTCCTCACGGGTGCAATTGAGGTGAACTTCAGTTACAGCTAAGGGTAGATTGTAGCGTTCCCATGCTTCTTTGAGCAATGTGTACGCCCCTGCCACACTCTCAGCACAAACTCTCACCGCATCAACATCTGCATACTTGTCCCAGCCATTACCACCATGCGTCCAAGCTGGATAGTTTTCTAGATGCTCATCTAAAAACCTCTCACTTGTCACATAATGGTTAATGCCGATAATATCCGGTGGACAATAAACACTTTGACAAGCTACTTTCAATTCCTCCGCGCTCAGACCACAGTAGAGTAAATAACCCCACATGGGATGAATCGGGGTTATGTAACCACACAATAAATCTAAACTCAACCAACGGCGTTCGTTTTCCAGACCTGCTTGATAGGTTAACTTTGGTGTACTGTAAGTTTTACCCAAATCCTCCGTCTGTACAAGTAAGGCATTGGGGTTAATTTCTCGAATTGCTCTCATGGAAAGAGCGATCGCTTGACACTGACCGAATAAAGCACGAGCAAAAGTCAAATTGTCCCGTCCGTGAGGATACCAATGACCATACATCCCACTAAATCGTGCTGTTGTCAGTGGTTCATTGATTGGCGTGTAATGTGTTACCCAAGGATAGCGCTCTGCCACCGCACGGGCAAACTGGGCTAATTTTCGCGGAAATTCTGGGTCTACTAAACTAGTATCACGGGGGCCGCTACCATGATGCACTAACCCCACAATTGGAGTAATACCAAGTTCCCGTAACCGTCCCAAACGCTCATCAGCCCAAGACCAATCAGCATTCTCTAACCCATTGGGCGCAATTCTCTCCCACAGCACAGGGTAACGAATTTTCTTTATCCCCAATTGAGCAAACAACTCTAAGTCATCCAAACGCCTTGCATGACCATTGCGTTCCAACTGGTCAAAATACTCCTCACCCACACGATTAACCGTACACTCTAGCCCAGCCCAAATCTCCACCGGATATTTTGAAGCCATAACTCATACCAACTCTTAATTCCTAGCAAATTAACTTAAGAAACACTCCGCATAACTTTGCGCTGACTCAGCGTACCTCTGCGTTTAAAAACTACGCCCTAACACAAAGCGATACAAAATATACCTCAAACCTTCACAGCAATTTGCTTGTAAGTAGCCAAAGCCTGAGCCACACACTGATCCATGTTGTAATACTTATAAGTCGCCAACCGTCCTACAAAAAATATCCCCGGCGTGCCATCGGCTAAAGCCTTATATTGCTTGTAAATCTCCTGATTCTCAGGACGCGGTACAGGATAATAGGGGTCGCCCTCAGCTTTAGGAAACTCATAAACAACACTAGTTTTAGAATGATCCTGTCCAGTCAAATATTTAAACTCAGTCACACGAGTATAAAGATGTTCATTCGGGTAGTTGATGACTGGCGCAGGTTGAAATACTGGAGTATGGTGTGTTTCGTGCTTAAAATCTAGAGAGCGATAAGGCAACTTACCATAACGGTAATCAAAAAACTCATCAACTGGCCCGGTATAAACCATCTCTCGGCAAGGTATCGCTTTTTCAATTTCTCGATAATCTGTATTCAGCATCACCTTGATGTTGGGATGATTCAACATCTTCTCAAACATCCGGGTGAAGCCGTGGAGTGGCATTGCTTGGTAAGTATCGGTAAAATAGCGATCGTCTCGATTAGTGCGGGTAGGGATTCTCGCTATCACTGATTTATCAAGTTCCGATGGATCGAGTCCCCATTGCTTACGAGTGTAACCCCGGAAAAACTTTTCGTATAAAACTCGCCCAACTTTGCTGACTACTACATCCTCTGAGGTGTGTATGTATTCTTTTGGTTCAGCTAGTGATTTAAAGAATTCTTCCGCCTCAAAAGAATTGAGGTTCATACCATAGAGTTTATTAATGGTGTCTAAATTAATCGGTAGGGGAACAAGTTGCCCATCTACACTAGCTAACACGCGATGTTCATAAGCACGCCATTGGGTGAAGCGCCCAAGGTACTCAAAAACTTCGCGGGAGTTGGTATGAAAGATATGTGGCCCATATTTATGGATCAAAACACCATGTTCATTGTAATGATCGTAGGCATTGCCGCCAATATGGTTGCGTTTATCGACAACCAATACTTTTTTACCAGACTGAGTTGCTAAACGTTCGGCAATAACGCTACCAGAAAAGCCTGCACCGACAATCAGATAATCAAAGACAAAATCTCTAGTAATAATATTGGGCGCTTGCTTACCTGCAACTGCACCATTAGAATTGATTTTATCTTCTTTGTTGTGGGTGGCAATGGCCGAATCTATCAGCTTAACCATTGATGCCAAAGTCCGATCCCAAGATATCTTTTCTAAAAAGGTATCAACTTGACTCAACCACCCTGATGCTGCATTATCTTCCTGCATTGCCTGTTGAGCAGCAGCAACAAACTCATCTACTGTATCTGCAATCCGCACTAACTTTGACTCTCCGTAGGGACGAACTACATCTCGAATCGAAGTAGAAACTACGGGTTTAGCTGCGGCTAAATACTCTGGGGTTTTTGTAGGACTGATAAAGCGAGTTGATTCATTACGTGCAAAAGGTAACATCGCTAAGTCCCATCCTGCTAAGTATGCAGGCAGTTCTTTATAGTCTTTACTACCCAAATAATGAATATTTTCATATTGTGGCAAAGTTGCGGGGTCAATTTTTACAACTGGGCCAATGATTACTAAATGCCAGTCGGGACGCGCCTCAGCAATCCCGCGCAACAGTTCAATATCCATCCGTTCATCAATTACGCCATAGAAACCCAAACGCGGATGGGGAATATTCGCTTGATCTGCTGGTTCTGCAATATTTCTGGCTTGAGCAAAGTGCGCTACATCTACACTGCTGGGAAAGGCATACACATTGGGGTGCTGATTGGCCTTATGTTCGTAAAGGCTTTGTCCGCCTGTAAATACTAAGTCTGCACGGCGAAATAATTCTGCTTCGTAGTCCTTTAACTTGGGTGATGCTCCTTTGAAAGCAGATAATTCATCCATGCAATCGTAAACGATCGCCTGGGGTTGCAAGTGATCGGTGAAGGCGATCGCCATTGGTGTGTAATACCAACAGATATAGTTGCTAATGTTTTGTTCAGCCAACAATCCATTAACCAGCACTTGTAAATCTGCGTTAATTCCTTCTTCACTTAAGCCTTCTGGTAGATGCGGAACCACAACCACTACCCCGCTATCATCTTGGCTGATATCTAACCACCCCAAAGGATCTTTGCTAAAAATCGGCTCTTCGATCACATATACTCGTCTTCCTTGAGCAAAACGACTCAAGAGATGTTGCGGTCTTTGATAAACGAAATTCCACCGTAAATGACATAAACAAATTATATCTGGTGTATCTGTCAATGATTTGGCATTTTGCAGCCTTTTTTTTGACGTAGAAAAGTTTGGCGATGATAAACCTGAAGTTTGGATTGCCGCTAGATCCAATAAATTTGTTTCATTTACTTGAGTTGAAGTGACCTGGTTTGATCTGTTGCCATTGATGTCAGATTTTTTTGCTGTCATATTTTAACTAACTAGATATATGTTGTGAATTTGAAGTACAAAACCATCAAATCAAAAGAAAAATATTTAATTATTAGGCATATTTTTAGCCTAAAACTTTGGTTCAATAACTGACAAGATAATTTGTGGTCATGCTACAGGTGAGATATAATAATTGAAGAATAGACAAGATTTCTTACAAATACCTCCACCACTGGATACAGAGGTTAATGTATGTCCAATGAATTATTTTGACTTTCGATCAGCATAATGTCTGAAATCGTTGTCATTACGCTAATAAATCAAAAAAAACTGAAAAAATCAGACTATTATTTGTATTTTAGATAACAATGAATTATTAATTTGAACCTTTCATTTGAGGGATGTTACTTCATCCTAAACTGGGGAATATTACACTAATTAGACCAATTAACACGTTCCTCCTTATCAATTCCCCGCTAGTAATGTAACTCTCTTCTCTCACTTACACCTATATTTGTATTTGCAAAAGTGAGATGCTCCCAGCAATCGTCTCCAACCCAAATCTCAATCACAATTGGCTGAACATCCTTGGTGGGATGATGCAAAAGGCTGGAATAATATTCTGATTGAAGAAGAATATATCCGTCATCCCAATTCTTTATGAAGCCGAGCTAAATAAGGCTTCAAGAATAAAGTCTTAAGAAGTGAGAGAGGTAATCATGGAAGGTGTAATTTCTGTGAAGACATCAGTAAACTTGAGCTTGAATTGTGAGAGAGTTTGACAATTTTCCCATTGGAGTTTAGATTTGAGAAATTCCCAAAACCACTCAATTGAGTTGATATCAGGAGAGTGATGAGGTTGAAAAGTCGGGATAATGTTTTATCTGGGATATCGAGAGATTTGGCTTTGTGAAAATGTAAGGATTCAGGTCTAATAGTTAGGAAGTAGCGACGGGCGAGACTGATAATTAATAGAATCAGCCAGTAGTGCTTGTGCAAAAAAATCAATAACAGACTGACCTTGACGACGACAGGTTTGCACCACTGTCAACAAATTAGCGGTGTGTTGAAACCGCTCCATTGAACGGGAGCCACCACTAACCTTACGTTTTGTCACAGCCAAACGCAGCAAACGTTCGGCCTGATTATTATCAGGACGAACTTCAGGGAAGTCTAGAAAATACCACCATTGGTTTGCTTTATCACGCAAAGAACGTAAAAGTTGACCTGCTGTAGCAGAGGCCAAGTTAATCCATTGATCAAGAGTTTGTTGCAACTTAGATTTGAATTGATTGACCCAATCGTTGTAACTGGCGCAGTCAAGAGTCAATTATTTGCCCATCCTAAAAACGCCTGTAATTTCACCCCTAAATCTTGTCCTGGGATGATATCTTCTGGTCACTGGCAAGCTTGTACATTGCCACAACACTCACATACGCAGGTTTGCCGTTGATACTCAACTATCTCTATGAGACGTTCCACTAGTTGCGCTACACAGTGCTTTTCTACTTTTATTGCTACGCTCGCAAATGCTTTTTGACCACAGTAAACACAATCCGTAGGACGTAAAATTTCATAGCGATCTACCCTTACGAGTCTTACCTTGATGTGGCTGCCCACCTGGTTTCTTCCGAGGTTGATTTGATTGGTCTTGAGGTGGTGCTTTTTTGTTTTCGCTCTTTTTGTTGATGTCTCCAGATGGTGGTTTCGACGAATTAGAACTGTCTAAATCTCTACTTACTTTTAAACGCTCCTGGTCTGGAAAGCTAAACTTGGTCTGATGTGCGATCGCTCTCATCAAAATATAGAGTCATGATACAAGGTTGATGTGCAGCCAAGGTATTACTTTGTTATAGATATGATCGCCTGTGGTGATTTTGTGCGATCGCTAACTTATTATTTGTCTATGTATCAATATTATCTAAATAGGGGCAAACTATAAAGTAAGTATACAGACAACTTAATTCATGAAACCTGTTTTGTACAAGGGGCAACTAACCAAGTGGAATGATGATAGAGGTTTTGGTTTTATACAACCAAATGGTAACAGCAAAGAAGTCTTTATTCACATCAAAGCATTTAAACATCTTAATCGTCGTCCCCAAGTTGGTGATGTTATTTGTTATCAACTTACAGCAGATAAAGATAACAAGGTACGCGCGTGTAATGCTTCTCTGGAAGGGATGACATTAAAACCTCTACCTGATTCCTCACCTAATAACAAACCGAGGAAATTTACATCTAAGCCAGGGGTAGCAACTTCATCATTAGTATTCAATACATTGCTTCTATCTGTGATACCTGGGTTGGGTTCAATTCATTTTGCACTAACTACTGGCTACCCAATTCCTTTAATCTTGTATCCGGTTATGAGTGTCATTACCTTTCTACTGTACGTCGATGATAAATCTCGTGCAAAACAAAAGCGATGGAGAGTCTCAGAAAGTACTTTACATTTATACGAGTTTATGGGTGGTTGGTTAGGTGGATTTGTTGCTCAAGGGAAATTACATCACAAAAGTAGCAAACGTTCTTATCAATTTGCATTTTGGATGATAGTAATTATTCATATTGTATTTTGGTTACTTTGGCTATTTTTTAGGAAAGAGTTGATCAATCTGTTTTTTGCTTTTATGAAGTCAGTAAGATAGTCCACGCAATATATGGTGCGATCGCATCTGTCTTTAAAGTTCTTCTACAATCACCCCGCCTGATTTTAATAATTGAAGCGCTTCAGCTTTTTGCATCCTAGCAGTGGCAATGAGGTCTGACCCTCTACCTAACCGTTGAAAGACTCGAAGAATTTTCCCGTTCTCATCTTCTATTGTGACAAGAAAATTTCTTGTCGTAGTCATAACTCTACCCGCTTCTATAATTTCAACACCTTTGCTTCTTGTCTGAACTACAAATACCTGGCCTTCTTCCAGAACATCTCTGTCAACAATTTCATCAGCAGCTTTTGGGCTATTGATTACAGAATTTGCTGTATCAAAATCAGAAGACAGGGCTGTAGGAATTTTTACAAGTAAACTACTAGTCAGGACTATCATACTTGCAAGCGGAAGTACGTAAAGCTTTGAAATAGCCATTTATTTTCGTTGTTTACTGAGTAACTGATTCTTGTATAACGTAAGTAAGATAGTTCACGCAATGTATCGTGCGATCGCTCTCATCCAAATATAGAGTCATGATGCAAGGTTGAGCCACTGCCATGTTAGATTATGGTTACAGTGTAAGCACAATTCAGCTTTCTACAACCAGCTATGCGGTAAATTGAACAGTTATAATTTGACTTATACTGTGAAAATTTCCATTTGGTTTGGTGAGTATGGATTTTACAGCCACTTTAAATGAGATTAAAACCCTGACTATTGAAGAACGCATTCGTCTTGTGCAAGCCATTTGGGACAGTATCGCAGCAGAACAGGCTTACCCCGATATTACAGAAGCACAAAAACAAGAACTTGAGCGTCGGAATAATGATTACGAAGCCAATCCAGATAATGTTATGACATGGGATGAAATTAAAGCTTCGATAAAAAGACGGTAATGGACTACGTTTTAGTATTTCGTCCAGAAGTTCGTGATGAACTTGATGAGGCGTATAGTTGGTATGAAAATCAGCAAGCTGGACTTGGCGATGAGTTTTTGGAATGTGTGGACGATATTCTAAATAGAATTTGCCAAATGCCAGAATCTTATACTGTTGTCTATAACGATGTAAGAAGAGCAATTTTACAGCGTTTTCCTTATGCTGTTTACTATCGAGTTGTCTCTAGCCGAATTATTGTAATAGCAATTTTTCACGGGCGGAGAAATCCCACAATCTGGCAAAAGCGAAATTAGCAATTTACTTTTATTGAATGGAAAAATTACTATTTATTGCTTGTGTTTATTCGGTGCGATCGCAAATGTAGCAGAGAGAAAAATTCTGTCAACTCAACTAACCCTTCTGCCTCCCTTTGTTCTGCTTGGGTAAGCGTTTCACCCGTATCTTGGCGATCAAGTAGAACTTGAAGACGTTCTTGGACAGCTTCGGGAAGTTTAAAATGAGTTAGTTCAACTGGTATCTCGATAATTTCAGGCATACAAAGTATGTCTATTAAAATTACAATCACTTCTATAGTTAGTGTAACTCAATGTTTGCCTAGGAAATGCCACAGGCGATTCTGTGCGATCGCTCTTGATCAACACTTTGTTTATACACACAATTAGATACTAGTTTTTTGCTGCATCTTACTGACATATTTGATTACTAAGGCTATCATGAAGCGATCAAAGTGAGAAATTTGCCTAGGAGTGCAATATGAAACTACCAGAACCTCAAACAAAAACATTTTCAACTTTGGTAGGAGAAATTGAGAATGGTCAAATTAAAATTCCACAATTTCAAAGAGAATTTGTTTGGACAGTGCAGAAGTCTGCTGCTCTTATTGACAGCATTATTAAAGGCTATCCGATTGGTACATTTATTTTTTGGCGAACTAATGAACGTCTTCGGTCAGTAAAAAACATTGGTCAGCTAGATTTACCAGAACCAAAACCAGGTGAGTTTGTTGATTATGTTTTAGATGGACAGCAGCGATTAAGTAGTCTGTTTGCTAGTCTGCAAGGCGTTATACTAAAAAGAGAAGACGGAAGATCAGATAATTTCTCACAAATATTTATTGATTTAGAAGCCGAAGATTCTGATCAAATAGTTATTACTGATATTGAGAGTAAAGATGAAAAAAGTTTAATTAGTATTATCAATTTACTTAAAGGTAGTTTTTCGCTTTTAGCAGCATATCCTCAGAAATATCATGACAAACTTCACACTTATAAAAATAGGATTGAAAGCTATCAATATTCAATAATTCAGGTAAAAGATGCACCGATAGAAATAGCTACAGAGATTTTTACAAGAATTAACGTTAGTGGTCAAGCTTTGTCTTTATTTGAGATTATGGCTGCTAAAACGTTTGACTATGAGAAAAATTTTGATTTAACAGAAAAATTTCAAGAGTTGATAGAAAATCTCAAACCCCTCAATTATGAGACTATTTCTGATGCTACTGTACTGCAAGTTGTCTCAATTATTCTCTCCAAGGAGTGTAAAAGACAAGTCATATTAAAACTTGATAAAAATAGTTTTATTGACATTTGGGATAAGGCAATAGATTCTATTGAACGTAGCGTAGAGTATTTCAGGAATTTTTATCGTATACCAGTTTCTCAGTTACTTCCATATAATGCCTTAATTATTCCCTTTTCATATTTCTTCTTTCACCACGAAGATAAACCAACTGATGATAAACGAAAATATCTAGAGGATTTTTTCTGGAGATGTTCTTTATCTGGACGCTATTCTTCTTCTGTAGAAAGTAAATTAGCACAAGATATAAAAAGAATAGATGAAATTCTTGCTGGAGATTTACCTAGTTATGATTGGTCAATTGATACTTCAGCAGAATTTATTAAGGATAATGGTTGGTTTAGCACGTCTAGAAGTTATATTAAAGCAATATTGTGTATATATGTGTATCATCAACCAAAGTCATTTAATGATAACTCCATCGTCAATGTCAGCAACTATTGGTTAAAACAAGCAAATAGCAAAAATTATCATCACTTTTTTCCAAAAGCACATTTAAAAAAACAGGATTATTTAGATTGGTACATTAACCATATTCTCAACATCACCATAGTAGACGACTTTTTGAATAAAAGGGAAATTAAAGCCCAAGCACCTTCTAAGTATATGGCTAAATTTCAAGCAATAAATCATGAATTAGAGACTACTATGAAAACTCATCTAATTGAGGATTTAGATACTTTTGGTATCTGGAATGATGATTATGAAAAGTTTTTATCTGAAAGAGCAAAAGTTGTTAGTCAAGAAATTTCCAAAAGAATCATTAAGCAGGAAATAGATAAGAAAGGGCAATCGAATTTAGTTGATGATTTTGAAGAAGAATTAACAACTATTGGGTAAATTTACTAGAAATTAAGTACGATAGGAAACTCTCTGCTTACCTTTGCATTTAAACGTTTTCGTCGCAATTCTCAAGCCTGAAATTATACTCAATAAGCTAATGACTAACTAAATAACTAGCCATTAGCCATACTCGTATAAAACTCTCCGCGTACCTCCGCGCTGACTTCGCGCCACTCTGCGTTTAATTTTTACTCTCAATTAAGCCGTCCGAAAACGCGCCAACTCCTCGCCTGTCTTCGCATCATGGGCATGGACTGTACACACCAGACACGAATCAAACGATCGCGCGACGTGTCCAACTTCCACAGGATCGGTAGGATCTTCAATAGGTGTCCCGATCAAAGCTTCCTCAATGGGGCCGCGTTTACCTTCACCGTCACGGGGGCCGATATTCCAAGTACCAGGGGCAATGACTTGGTAATTCTTAATCTTACCACCCTCTATTTCTACCCAGTGACACAAAGCACCCCGCGCCGCTTCAGTTGCACCCCAACCTTTGCCATCTTTTTCTGTCGGTTTAATATACCAAGGGTCATTTAAGACAAATTCACGCAAGCAATGTTCGGCTTGACGATACAATTTCACTAGTTCGTGAAGTCTGGCTAATTGACGGACGTGAATATTTGCACCGCCCGTCTTTTTAAACACATCAAGAATAAACCCATCATGATGTTGCCAAGATTCGCCATGATTACCGCCAGCTACTAATTGACGTGCTAAGGGGCCTGCTTCTAAACGTCCGAAGTCTTTGTGTAAAACTGCACTCGCCCAAGAATAGGCATTCTCGAAGTCTTTTGTATTATTGGCAGTGGGTTTTGTAGTGCGATCGCTGGGATGAATATCTGCTGTCCCTTCATCGTACCAAGAATGGGTGAGATTCTCGCGGGCGAAGGACTGATCCATTAATGTGTGCGTATCTGTAAAGCTGTCATACACACCACCCTTCATAATCATCGCCGCATTGCGCCCTTCAATCGTCGGCTTTTGGTATTTATCCTCATGGGCTAAATATCCCCAAGTGACGTATTTACCAACACCAGCGCCATATCTATCTAGACCAATATCTAGACCCATCCGCCAATAGAAGCCTAAATCTGACTCACGATGTTTGATATCTTCATCTAACCAGTTCATGAAGTCATCATAGGTTTGAATTTCTTCATAGCGTTCTAAAGAACAGCCTAACCATACTGGTTCTAACCAGTTGGTACGGAAATATTCTAAAATTGCCCAGGCGCGGGTAATGTCTGTGAGGGTGGGGGCGCACATCACACCACCAGGAACCATGTAACTAGAGTGAGGCCACTGTCCACCTAAGAGGGCGTAAATTTCTACGGGTTTGGCGGAAATGGTCACACCGAGTTCGTAAGATTTCCCGGTGAAGGCAGAAAAGCGGCGGACTGCTTCATCATAGAAGCGACTACTACGGTAGTTTTTGTTTGTTAAGTCAATGGCGAACAATCCATAAAAGTAGCGGGGAATACTTTGGATAGTTTCGACAATTTGACCGAGGTTTCTGGCTAAGATGGCGTTGCGTGGCACTTCTGTACCCCAGGCTGTATCTAGCGCCCAAGATGCAGATGTGAGGTGAGAACCGCCACAGATACCGCAAATCCGGGGTGTGACAATTAATCCGGCTTGGGGGTCTTTGCCTCGGAGGATAATTTCAAAGCCGCGAAATAGTTCGGCGTGAGTCCAGGCGTTGACTACATAGCCATCAGCGATTTCCACGCGGACATCTAAATCACCCTCGACTCTCCCGACGGGTGATATATCTAATGTTTGTTTTCCCATTCTCCTCTCCTGTTTTCTTTGATATGTAGTCAGTGATGCGGTAATGACAGTTGAGGCAGTTGCGGTAGATATTAATTCAGATGTCGTTGATGCTTAAAGTTGCAAATGCTTGTATCCAAGTACACCCACTACATCCTCTGGAGGGTTAGAGAAGATTGGTTCTGTACTCCATTTTTGAGATAGTCGGATAACTTCTGGCATTCCGGGGAATAGTTCTGCATCTGTCCAGTCGATGAAACTTTCTGCTTCTGTCACTTCTCCAAAATTACGAAATAGATCGGTTTCACCGGCTTTTGCAAATGATCTGATCAAAATGCCATTTTGTGCGAGTATCCAATGGGCGTAGTAGATGACATCTTCGTAAGCTGCAAAAGACTGCGCCTCACCAAATTTCTGGCTTAATTCAGTGACTATTTGCTGCATTGCATTCAGATATTCTGCGGAACTTCCCCTTGGTTTCCACTCATGAAAAATGATTATCCAATCATTTTGAGTAGGAAACACGAAAGTATTAGCTGTATCCCCGAAATTACTAAAGCTTTCTTGTTGAATATTCTCTAACTCTAAAGCATTCACAACAGCATTAATATCTGAACTTTTGATTGTCATCCAGTCAAGATCCGCATGACAGTATAAATCTTCGTCATCATCAAGATTTTCTACACCCATATATTTACTCCTTTGTGACTTCACTACAGTTGCAACTAATACGTAGTTTGCTCACAAAATATCACAACGTAATTGAATCTTGCACTGAAATCAACAATTTCAAAATACCGCCTCAACTCATCAACCAAAGCACTGTAATTAATTACTAAACTGTGAAAAAATCCTCCTCTGCCCAAGGTGGTGCTGCATCTTTAGCAACCATTGTCAGGAGGGCATAGTCTTTTTTGTTGACTCCTGGTGGTAGTTCTTTGGGAACTCCCATGACGGTTTGGGTTTTAAATACAGTTCCGGGTTTGAGGTCAAAGAAGGGAAATTCTGGTTCTGTACAACCTAAACATGGCATTCCAGCGCGGGTTTTGGAGGAGACGCGGTTCCACAAGATGCGGTTGCAGGATGAATGAGTCATGGGGCCGCGACAGCCTAAGTCGTAGAAGAGACAGCCTTTGCGTTGACCAAATTCGGCGGTTGAGGCTTTGTAGGCAAAGTGGACGTTGCGAGTGCAACCTGTTTGGGTAAAGGTGTTGAAGAAGGTTTGGGGGCGATTGAGTTCATCCAAAGCAATATCGCCGATGCGTCCGGTAGCGATCGCCACTAATATCTGCGTTATCCAGTCAGGGTGTGCGGGACATCCCGGAATATTGATCACAGGTAAGCCAGATTTGGCGCGGAAGTCTTTACCTAAAAAGCCGCCTTCTTGCCGTTTGAGAAATTGTAAGCCTTGGGATTCGCTAGGGTTGGGAGACATTGCGGGAATTCCGCCCCAAGTGGCACAATCTCCGACAGCAACTATAAAGCTGGCAGCTTGGGCTAGGTCTATTAACCAATCTTTCATCGGGCGATCGGCAAAACGATTCCATTCACCTGTGCCGTTGGGGGCGTTAACTACACTGCCTTCAAATACCAAAATATCCAGGGGTATTTTGCCTAAAATGCAGTCCCACAGCAGTGTTTGTAAGTTGTTGCCTAGTTCTACCCCCAAAGAAGGATGCCAAAGCACTTTAATGCCAAAGTCAGCAATGAGGTCACAGACGGTCGGTTCTTCGGCATTCAGAAACGACATGGTGTTGCCCGAACAGGCACCACCTTGCAGCCAGAGTACGTTAGTCATTGGCTATGTGTTTGTTTATTTTTGATTAGGTATGATGCAGGCGATGTCTGGCGACAAGCCGCTTTGCGTCTACGGCGCTTGTAGAGTCTCACCTGTTTTTGATGTTTATTCTTCACAATAATGTATTTTTAGATAAATTTTATTTTTTTAAAGAAAAAATAATTATTTGTGGCTATTTGCAAAATATCATGCAGATAAGCACAGACATAGAAGAGTTTATTTAGATAAGTATTTTTGCTTTTTCAATATATGTTTTGTTTGCTAGGGATACAAAATATAATTATGATGAATTTTGTGTTGTAGTTTGATAATAATATTGTTAATTACCCTCTAGAATTTTGTAACTAGAGTGTTTTATAGTAAGGAAATTGGGGAATAAAGTCTGAAGTATAAAAGTTATGCTTTGATGTGTCACTGCAAACCACAGCATCAATAAGTTACCCATGAGCAATTGCTTTCCAGCTAAATATATGGGTGTATTTATTTCATACTTCATACTTTAAAAGCCTTTGGTAGTGAGGTAATTTTTGTGTATTTTGAGGGCATTGATAGAGTAGTTCTTTTAATAGCTAGAGTAGGATAATTATGACACCTAGCATTACAGATTCGGCGGTGAAAGCAGCTATGGCGGCGATCGCTTCGGAGTCAGCAACAACGGCAGAAAAAATCCAGATGCTCATCGAAATGGCACAAGGTTTTCAAAAGAAGCCAAAAACTGCCCAGGATTTGCGGAATGCTGTTGGGCTATATTATCGGGCGTATGAACTGTCTGGTGAGGAATATCCTCTGCTGAAAGCCAAAGCGCAGGTGGGGATGGCTGGGACTTTACAGATAATTCCCCAAGCGGA
The DNA here is from genome assembly GCF_015207705.1 of Nostoc sp. LEGE 06077. Taxonomy (GTDB): domain Bacteria; phylum Cyanobacteriota; class Cyanobacteriia; order Cyanobacteriales; family Nostocaceae; genus Nostoc_B. Next base: position 21,951 of record NZ_JADEWI010000035.1, on the reverse strand, counting down.
TACAGAATTGCTGCTGCAAGCCAAGGCTGGTTATGAAGAGGCATTACCAATTTTACAAGAGTTAGCCACGCCGGAAGAGGTGGCAGAGGCGCAGATGAATTATGGCTTGGTGTTGCAATCTCTAGCGCCTTATAACTTAGCCCGAATTAGTGATAGTATCCAGGCTTATCATGAAGCTTTGCGGGTGTTTACCTGGGAAGATTACCCGCAAGATTACGCAATTTTATACAACAATATTGCGATCGCCTACCTTTCGATGCCGATGGCTTCAGAACGGGAATATTTGCGTCAGGGGTTAGCAGTTCAATCATTTGAAGTTGCTCTGAAGCATATTAATTTGATTGATCATCCGAGAGAATATGCGATGCTGCAAAACAACTTGGGTAACGCTTTGCAGTATTTAGTTAGTTCTCATCCGGTAGAGAATAATTTAAAGGCGATCGCCGCATATAACGAGGCGTTAAAGGTGCGTAATTCCAGAGATACACCTTTAGAATATGCTAACACAATTTCCAACAAAGCTAATGCTTTATTCAACTTACCGGATTATCCCGAACAACCAGAATTAGGTAATCCCCAAAATCTTTTACAAGCCCGTAGTTACTATCAGGAAGCTTGGTCAATTTTCACCGAGCATCAACAGTTAGAACAAGCCGAATTAGTGTTGCAGGCATTAAAAGATGTAGAAGGAGAAATTAGGGCTATTAGCTAGGCTTACAGGCTAGATTTATTAACGAACCACAAAGGACGCGAAGGTCGCTAAGGAAGAAAACATGAGTGAGTTATTGAGCAATTTTAATCTGAGTAATTTTCTCACGAGTATGGTATCTAGTGAACTGAATATAGTTACTGGAACAGTATGGTTAGTCATCGCAACAATTATTTCGATGATTGGTGGTGCAATTGGCGGCATGATATTAGCAGGTAAAGATATTGGTTATTCTTTCTCAGCGATGTTGGGGGCGTTATTTGCTCCGGCTGGGGCGATTCCTGCGATGCTTTTAGGTTTTGCTTTATTAACCCTATTAAACAATTATTAGGAGGAAATATGTTTGAGTTAGGTTGGTTTTCGGCTAAGTTATTTTTCCAAGGTAAGCTATTACGCGACCCTATGTATTTTGTGCAGCAAACTGCAATTGGCGTTAGTGTTGGTTTACTATCACTAATAGCACTTGCCCAAGCTGAAATTCCTTTGTGTATCCCCATAACTCTATCGAGCTTAATTACGGGTATCCTGATGCCATTTCTGCTGAAGGATTTCAAAATGAAGTAAATCATCCTTTGTAAATCACTATTGACTATTGACCCTTGACTAATAACTAATGACAAACCTCGAAGAATTTGTTGAAGAAATTAACCGCTTTGAGGCAATTATATCTGAGTGGGATGAAAGTCAAAGGTGTGTAGCTGTCGGTCTGAAACGAGCGATTGAAGCTTTGCATAAAGAAGCATTGACACGGTTGATTAAAAGCCTCAAACAAGAATCAATTTCAGCTTTGCGTCAGGCTGCGGATGATGAGGTTGTGTATGCAGTTTTGCTGTATCATGACTTAGTTAAACCACCACTTCCACCAATATTACAACGCATTCAAGCTGCCCTAGAAGAAGTACGTCCAGGGCTAAAAAGTCACAATGGAGATATAGAGTTAGTCGCCTTTAAACCACCTGATACTGTAGAAGTTAAATTAATAGGAACTTGCAGTAGTTGTCCAGCTTCTCATTTGACTTTATCTCAGGGAGTGGAACAGACAATCAAAAATTATTGTCCAGAAATTACTAACGTAGTTGCAGTTGGCGATCGCCCTACGGTAGATAATAGTCATACTGGTATAATTAGTCCCTTTGCTCCCAGCATCACGACTGCTTGGGTGAGAATAGCAACTGTAGAACAAATACCAGATTTAGGCATATATGCGACAAAAGTTGCTGGACATTCGTTAATTTTATATCGACAAGGCGATCGCATTACCTGTTACCGCAATGCTTGTTCTCATCTCGCATCACCACTGGACACCAGTAAGGTAGAAAATGGTATTATCACCTGTCCTACACATGGGTTTCAATATCAACTAGATAGTGGGCAATGTCTGACTACTGATATCTCTTTACAGTCATATCCAGTTCAGATTAAAGGTGATAAGGTATTTGTGCAGTTTTCTCGATGATAAAAATCGAAGCTACTTTGAGAAAGTGACTGTAATCATCAAACAGAATTCAGTAGTCAGGAGCCAGAATTCAGTATGAATTCTGTGCGACACAACGACCGGCTCAGTGCATCGCGGGTGGATAAATAAATGGGTTGAAGACCCCCACTGATTGTATTCTGACTACTGAATTCTGACTTCTGAATTCTTCAACTAAAGTAATCAAGGTTTTCAATACCTGATTGCTTTAGTTTTTTGTCGTGAGTTTTACAGTAAAAGTTATAGTGCAAGTACGCGCCATCGAAACCTAAAGAATTGATGCTGTACAAGATTATGATAGAGGTTTTTGCCGGAATATCTTCTCTGGAGTAACTCCTAGCTATTTATCTTCCTGACGAAATAGTTCTAGCAAAGCAATGGTACCAACAAAAAAAGTATAAATGCCATATCTTAATGGCATTCTATTTTTTGAATGTGCATAAATACTGGCTATGATTGCTTCTAAAAAGTGGGCTATCAGAGCTAATCTCCCTAGCAACATGATGATATTTAACCCAGTTAATGTTTGTCCCTTATTGATAGGAGTATAAATATTCCATAATTCTAGGCTAATTGCGCTACTAATCAGAACTACAGAGATGACTTTTACTGAAAAAAATATCTGGTGTTTAGGAAAATTTAAAATCATATTAGATGGCAAGATTTTACATTAACTTATTTTACAAAATAAATTATACAAGTAACTGATTGACTTCTTCCAACTTCCCTGATATATGTAGGTTTTTTAAGTTTTGCCCCAAAAACATTGGTTTGGGGTGTAGGGGTTGATGAAACTATGATTCTCGCCTCACTTTGAGAGTCTTTATAAGATAGCGTAGAGTTTCAACTCTAGAAGTAAGGGACAGGGGTACAATTGCCATTGCACAGTTGAAACATTGAGATCCTTGATTAACCCAGTGCGTATATCCAGCAGCCAGCCATGAACGATAGGTGCTGTTCTTTCATAAAGTGCTTGGCGCATAATGGAGGTTTGATAAAGATTTTTGACTTGCGCGATCACATTAATTTCTGCTAAACGATTCAGACGTTCAACTCTCGTTGGTAGGGTATCAATTTCGGATTTATTCTGTAAATACAGTTCTCTAATTGGATTCACCCAGTTATCAATAATTCCAATGGTTCGCCATTCTAACGCTGCTTTTATACCTCCGCAATCATAGTGACCACAAACGATAATATGTTTTACTTTAAGGTGTAAAATTGCATATTCTAAAACGGCTAAAAAGTTCAGATCCGTTAAAGAAACTTGATTAGCAATATTCCGGTGGACAAATAACTCTCCGGGTTCAGTACTGGTAAAATTTGTTAAAGGCAGACGACTATCAGAACACCCAATGTAGAGAAAATGTGGTGTTTGTCCTCTGGATAATTCTTCAAAATAATTTGGTTCTAGAGCCAGTTTTTGGGCAACCCATATCTGATTATTTCTCAGAAGATCATCAATGCTGTTGTACTTCATTGAATTTGCTTGAGTATCTCATAATTATTTTAGCTATTTTATAGTTGAATCTGGGAAAATATTAATTTATAGACTCTATATTTTTCATGAAAATGACAATTTTTATCTACAACTAAAAGCGTATTTACGTGTGAATTGTAAATAAGTAAAAGATGCTAATGCTAAACCTACTGATGTGAGAAAAATAAAAATACGATAAAAATCACACTTAAAAATATGCAACTGTAATTGTGCGGAGCTAATAAGGTATGCGATTAACAAGTACCGCATAAACACTGTTTGATTAAATTGGGGGTTTCAGTAAAAATTCACTATACAAGTTCTAAAGGTGCATTTATGGCTGATTCTGCAACGCTAAATATACCAGTAACCCAGAAAATAGAGTTTGAAGATTTAGAGATCGCTGTGGCTGCAACAGAAGAAGAGTCAGTGTTTTTAGCAGAAAAACTCACGCAAGTAGCAATTCCATTAGAAGTTTTGTTGCAAGCTCTCGATATAGCTACTTACGATAAGGCGGCAGCTTTTCGTTACGCTGAACAATATCTAAGCAAAACCAGAAAGCGGAAATGGATTATATTAAAGTCTTTTTCTAATTCCAGATAAGTAGGTCGGTGCAATTAAAGATAACTAATGTTCGCGTAGCTTCTCCTATCGGAGAAGGCTGTCATTTGTTATTGGTAAGAGTTTCGAGCTTATTTAACTTTCTGAACATAGTTCGATTGATTTCCATTTATTTGCTTAGATTGGTGCTTCAAAAAGTTAACTAAATTTGTCTACTATAATTCAATACTGTTACCCATTTATGAGGGTTAAAGCCACGATAGTGAGCCTTCAGTTAATGTGCTTGGCGATCGCACTGCTCCTACTGGATTAATTAAGGGACTTCAACAACAGTTACCATGTATAGTTGTCGAACACTCTCCACTCTATGTCTCAGGTATCGCTCCCACAATCACTCAACAAGGATTTACCCCTCACGGCTCTTGCGCCTATGCAGGATGTGACAAATCTTTGGTTCATGAAGGTTATTGCTCACTACGGTAGTCCTGATTACTTCTTCACCGAATATTTCCGCGTTAATGAGACATCCCGGTTGAATAAGAGTATTCTGACAGCAATTACCGAAAACGACACTGGTCGCCCCGTTTTTGCTCAAATGATTGGTGAAAGTATTCCCGATTTAGTCAGAACAGCACAAGAACTCTGCGGTTATAATATCGCAGGAATTGACTTGAATATGGGCTGTCCCGCACCAAGAATCTATCGCAAAAATGTTGGGGGTGGATTGCTCCTCTCTCCAGAAAAAGTTGATCGGATTTTGGGAGAACTGCGTTCTGCTGTTAATGATCGACCTTTTACAGTCAAGATGCGCTTAGGCTTTAAAAATACAGATACCTTTTACCAAATTCTCGATCTCATCAATCGCCACAAGATTGATTTACTGAGTTTGCATGGTCGCACAGTTCTAGATCAGTATCACGGGCCAGTAAAATATGATTTGATTGCCGAAGCTGTGAAACAAGTCAATTGTCCAGTGCTGGCTAATGGCAATATCTACTCTGCTGCACAAGCATTATCGGTACTTTCTCAAACAGGCGCGGCTGGGGTGATGGTGGGACGTTGGGCTATTGGCAATCCTTGGATTTTTGAGCAAATTCGCCAAGCCTTGCGATGTGAGCCGATTACACCCGTTTCTTTAGTCGAGGTACGCAACTATATTCAGCGTTTATGGCAAACCCCAGAAGCACCGAATATCCCAGAAAGAGCGCGTGTAGGCTACCTCAAAATGTTCCTCAACTATATTGCCTTGAGTGTTGATGCTGAAGGTCATTTTTTGCGGCTGATGCGAAAAACACAAACTGAGGTAGAACTGTTTACTTTATGCGATCGCGTTCTCCTGGCTGATACTACGCAGACTTTAGCTCTAGCGCCTTTTGGCGTGTAATCTATCAAAAGGCGATCGCTTTTGCTATTTTGGGATTGTCGGTTTTTGTGTATGCAAATCCTATATTCAGTATCCGAAAGATTCATATTATTTCTTGATTCAATAATTTGTGATTAACTTATTGCAAAGTTGTATGGCAAATTTTCACACGAGTAAAAAATAAGTGCATCTGCCAGACTAGCCAAGAATCAACCCGCCAAGCGCCCATAGACATAGGTTCTACTGATAAATTTGCAGATATGCTAACAGTATCTTGGTCGTAGTGTAACCATTTAACTGGTAGATGTCCCATTGGTGTATTTGGAGATAATTTAAAAGTTAGTTGTTCATATTCTAACCATTTGCCTGACTTTCGCCATCCCAGGCGATCGCCTAGTTTTTTTTCTGTTTCATAATCTACTTGTCCACCTATTTCATCCCAAATACTTTGCTGAATACTCAAGCCAAAATAACCATGACTATATTGTTGCCAAAGTTGATCAATTGTATGAAAAGCTTGACAAGAAAAATTGAGAATATCTTCCCGATAAACTTCATTCCAATCACTCTTACCCATAACTTGCAGCATTAATTTAGCAGTTTCTAGATCAGCTGCTTGCCATTTGGCCTGTGCAAGAAGATTTTGCAGTGTACTGTAATCAATAATTGTCGTACTTTTAAGTTCTTGAGTAAACTCAATATTATTATTAGCTACTTCTACTAATTCTATTTTTTCCAGAGAAATTTGAGCTTTAGTATTAACTATATCTGTCTCTACTATCCCCAGCACTTTTTTCTGTGCCACCAGTTGAGTAGACATATAATTAGAGATTAAGCAAATAGCTTGATTTACACTTATTTCATCTTTACTGATATCAAAATTATCAACTTGATTATCTAATAATTGTGCTTGAAAAAAAGCATCTTGCAGCCTATTTTGTTTTTCATAACTTGCAACTAATAAATTGAGAATATTAAGAGAAAGTGGATTACTATCTTGTATTGTTAATAAACTGACTTCAGAATTTAAAGTACTACTTGCTAAATTTTGAATTTCTCCTACAGTTGCGTAAAAACCTGCATCTACTTTTACTACTTCATCGATTAAAGACTGCAATGGACTAAAATAATCTTGCAGAGAGCTTTCTAGGTTAATAGCTGTTTCTGCTATTTTGGCAATTTCTTGGCGAATTTTTGTCGCTCTGATTTGATATTCATAAATTTCTTGATATATTTCTATATCTTTAGCTATTTGCTGAATAGCTTGTTGTTGATTTTTAGTATCTTCTGCTAAAGTTTTAATGCCTTGACTGAGCAATTTGACTTTTTCTAAAATTAAAAAATTGGTATTACTTAATAGTAAAGTTGATTTTAAATTTTCTTCCTTTTCCCAGTGTAACTTTTCCCGGATTTGAGGATTATGATAATTTTTAACTTCTAGTTTATTTCTTTCTTCATTAATTTTTCTGATTTCGCTATATTTTTGGTTAAACAGATTTTTCCAGTCATCGATAAATTTTAGTAAAAAATCTTGATAACTATCTCGATAATTTTCCAAAAAATCAAGAAGTTGAGTATAGTCTCTAATTAATAATTTAACTTCTGCTAAAATCTCTGTTTGACTAATTTCTTGTTTGCGTTTAATTAATCCCCACAAGTAAGCATGAGATTTAGTCCCTTCTTTGATTAAGGTTTGACATTGTTGAATTTTTTTTTGAACCTTCTTTAACTTAGGATTTTTTAGAATCGGAAATTTATAGTTTTTTTCATAAATCTTAATAGATTCATAAGTAATTAGTTGTTTTTGCTTTCTATCTAGCATCACAGATTCTAAAATAAGTAGCTGCTAAACTTTTACGCATTTCGACACCAGGAGATTTTTATCGTTGTATAAAGTCCCAACAGAATTAATGTACGGTAGCTGTTTTGCATAATTTCCATACCAGCGTATTTTTGCGGGATTCGATCAGCTGCATACCAACTTTTTCTAGCACCCGCTGGGAAGCTATATTATCGCGATCGCAACCCGCCGTCACACTTTGCACACTAGGTTGAGATAAAGCCCAATCTATCACAGCTTTTGTCGCTTCAGAAGCATACCCCTGTTGGCGATAAGATGAAGCTACGTAATAGCCAATTTCTAGGGAACCGCTAGGTGAACCTGTGCTATCGGGAATCACTTTCACCATAACGTGGCCAATGAGGGCGTTTTCTGCTTGATGAATAATGACACTTCCCCAGCCCCATTCATTTTGGAATGGATATTTGGATAAAATATCTGCAATCATCGGAAAATTATTAATAAACTCGTCATCATGCCAATACCAGTTGGGTAAGACTTTGACGTTGAGAAATGATGCTAATTCAGCATTTCCTTTGATGGCTACGTTGACTAATTCCCGGTTAAAAGGTATTAAATTTAATCTTTGGGTAACAAGCTTTTTCATTCTATTTTCTCCCGATTTATGACAATGATGATTTCTCAATTTGTGCTTACCTATCAGACAATGAGCAAGATTTGGGGAAGAATCCCCCAAACCCCCTCCAAAATAATTCTTGCGTTTTTTGTTGAGTAATTATTTGTTAGTTTTGTTGTGATTTAGTTTTCTTATCTGAACCGTATTGCCATTTATGATTCATTTTTGTACGGCATAAAATTCATTTTTTCAAGAATTACAACTTAAAAAGTATCATCTGTTTTAATCTCTAATCCATTTCAACACCTTCGGGTCTTTGTTATAGTGATACATCGCCCCATCATTTGCCTTAATTGGCTTTCCTTTGCTGGCTTTGCTTCTGATAGTAGCCAAAGAATAGTCGGTTAATGTTTTCAGTTCCGGATGAGACAGTCCGACAATTGTTGCTGTTGCTGCTGGTTTGATTTGAAGTTCATGTTTAGGAGCGATATCGATTATGATTTGCTCTTTTAAACGGGGTTTGAGCGCCAGTTGTTTTTCCTGACGATAATCATCTATCGAAATTAGTCGCCAACTAGATTCTTGTGAAAGTTCCAATACCCATTGATGATAATTAAACAAACTTTCTCTATGTCCAACACTGATAAAAGTTGTTTTCGTTTGTTGTAATTGCTGATATAGATTACCTTCGTTGTTCAAATCTAAAGCACTTGTCGCTTCATCTAAGATGGTGAAACTTGGATGTGTAATTAATAGTCGTGCAAAAGCTAGGCGTTGTTGTTCCCCTAAAGACAATATATTTTCCCACGGAACTTCTGTATCAAAGCCATTGACGCGTGTTAGCAAGTGTTGGAGATGCACTTGTTGTAAAACTGCTTCAAGTTCGCGATCGCTTATTTTCCGGTCTGTATGCGGATATAGTAACTGTTGGCGCAAAGTCCCCAATATGATGTAAGGATGTTGGGGTAAGAATAAAACCTCTTTTAGTGGAGGACGTACTAGACGACCATTTCCTGTATTCCATAAACCAGCGATCGCCCTCAACAAAGAACTCTTTCCTCTACCACTAGGGCCAACAATCAATAACCCTTCTCCTGGTTGAACTTCAAGTGATAAATCTTTAACGATTAACTGTTTACAATTCGGTATTTGTAACGTCACATCTTCAAAAGCCAACCGATTTTCTTCGATTGTTTTAATAATACTGACGTTCTCTGGTTGTTTGATCACAGCTTCTAACGCATCAGAAAACTCAGCTAAACGTTTTACATAACTAGAAAACCTCCCAGATACACCAAATTCAGTTATTAATGCTCCCAGAGAATTAGAAAACATGAAACAAGCTACACTAACTTGGTTAATTTCTCCATAATCAATTTGATCTTGCAAAAATAAAGGTGTGAGGATGAACATCGAAAATACCCCAATCGCTGACTGATATCCTCTCCCAAAGGCATCTTGTCCTCTTTCCCAATTCAGCCGACGTTCAGCAGTTTGTAGCACATGATTAAATCGGCGCTGAATGATATTTAATTCTTCTGCTTCTCCCTGGAAAAAAGCAATCGATTCCGCATGATTACGAACATGAGTTAGGCAATAAGCAAAATCTGCTTTAAACTGAATCTCTTCTTGATTAATTTTTGTCAGTTGTTGATTTAAAAAAATCGCTATTAAGTTACCGGCAATTGTATAAATAACTAAATAAATCGCAATTGGTAAAGAAATACTCGATAGAATTATCAGCGAACTGCCCATCTCTAAAAATTTTTCCAGGAAAGTCGTTGACAATCTCAAGGCCGTAGTAGTAATCGGTTCTATTTCTTGAGATAAACGTTGATCTGGATTATCTATAGTAGATTGAAAATTTATTTTATAATAAGCTTGATTTCTAAAATATTTTTCTAAAATATGATTATTGAGCCATTTATACCAATTAAGTGCTACTTTTTTAGTAACATACTTTAATAAAGTTACGCATAAAACCATCCCTACAAGAATTAAACTAGATACCCACAAAGTCCCATTATATTTATCAAGACTTCTCTCTTCAATAACGATATCAATTACATAGCGATTCCAGTAAGTGTTGGCAGCATTTATCCCCACAATCCCGACTATTAATGATATCAGAAGAACGAGCATTCCCCAGGAACGAATCACTTCTGAAAATACTCTTCCTTCTGTTTCTGTAGGATACCAATAGGGTTGAGCGACTATTCTAATATCTTGCCAAAATTGAATAAAGTTAGAAAAAGGATTAATATTGGGTTGCTCACGTACAGATGAAGTTTGCATATTCTCAAAGTGAAATATACCAGTCATTTGGAAATGGCCTTTGAGGGATAAACCAAACTCAGAGGCCATTTTTGATTTTAGAAATTGAATATTTCTAGATTCCCATCAAATGTACAATGTACTACGTTGATGGTTCCTCTTCAACAATTTCGATGGTTTTGGGAGCCTGACCCTCTGAAGTATCAGTCACAACTATTGAGCTAAGATGCTCTTTGAGTTTGATTTTTAGCTCATCTGAAATTGGTAAATCGTTAATTTCTTTGAGCAAAAATCTGACAGATTCGGTTTTGCTACGTTCTGTATAAATCAACTTGAGAACGCTTTCAATTCCATATCCAGCAATTACTTCCCCTACAGAACCGACTAGACCAAGCAAACCTAAACCACCTAATAAGCCTAAAGGGCCTCCCAAAGATGAGAGTAAAGTTAAAACTGCGGTCATACTACCACCTGAAGCAGCAGTCGCTAGTACAAAGAGGATACCCGAAAGACCTAAACCAGCAATTTTTTTGGTAATTTCATCCATTTTATTTACCTACATTCCTTGTATTTTAGGTGAAAACATGAGTAAGAAAGTCATTAATAATTTCTTTTTAAAGAAATTATTAATGAGAATTTAGCCCAACAACAAACTACACAATTCATCGATTTGTCGACTGTTTTGAGCAATCATTTGATGGGCTATAGCTTGTAGTTGACGAGTGTTTTGTAGTTTGATGTTATCTATTTGTTCTAGTTCTTTATCTAGAAATGGTTGAAACCGATAATAAGAACTTTTAGCTTCTTGATCATTAGCTTCAAACAACTGTTCTAATTGTCCAGATACCACTTCACTACCACCATCAAACACAATATTTAAAAGTGGTCTTCCCCATTGCAAGAGTCCCCAATTTTTAACTTCATTATAGGGGTAGACACTGGTTAGTGAACCTGTACCTAAAGAAACTACTAAGATATCTTCAGGATTGAGAACTTTGCTTGCTGTTTTTTTATGACTAATTTGGGCTTCTAAAATAGCTAAATGGGCTGGATTATTAGCAAATACTCCTCCATCTATTAAGTTATAAAAGCCGCTAGTATTATGGGAAGTAGGAATGCGATGAGGTGCAAAATAAGTTGGAGTAGCACTAGTTGCTAATGCTACATCTGTGAGCGAAAAATTTCCACATAACTTGCGAAAACTTTTAGATTCTATTTGTTGTTTTTCCAGTTTGTTAGTAAAAAATATAGGAATTCGCTGCTCGATGTCGTAGCTAGTTACAAAAACTTCTTTGAGATTATTTTCTAGAGGAATGTTACCAAAATATTTTCTTAAGATTTCTTCCCTGCTTGCGGAAGAATATTTTGGTTGGAGAAATATATCTTCTAATGGGCCAAGGAGGCGTTCAAACAATGGCTCATAAAATATTTCTACACCATATTCAATAAATAGTTGCAGGAGATCCTCAGCGGTGTATTCAGAGACTGATAAGTTTTCAGATAGTTCTGTATTTAATCGGGGTTGAGTTAGCCCTAATGCTAAAATTCCCCCGCTAGAAGTACCGGAAATTAAATTGAATAAACTGTGTATAGGTTTTTGTGTTCGCCTTTCAATTTCGGCTAACACAAGTGCTGGGATAATCCCCCGAATACCGCCTCCATCAATCGAAAGTATTTTATATTTAGTTTTGGCTGTTGTTTCCATAGTTACTTGTGATTGTTTGGGAGTGAATGTTGATACCTCTGCGGCGGGAACATTTTCTTCAACTTGTAGCGGGAGAGTTATTAGGGTGGGGATAATATCAGATTCTTCGCTATTTGTTTGGTCTGCATCATGACTAACTAAAGATACCGTTGCTGCTAATAAATTCGTTGTAAGTGTGGGGATATCTTCTGGAGAAGTAATTACTATTTCATCTTGATGAGATGATTCAGATGCAAAGGGAATTTGTGCTAAATCCCATATAGGATTCCCACGCAAATTTCCTTGGGGGGCTGTTCCCGTTTGATTGTTAATAGTTGTTCCTTCGCCTTCGTCTATTTTCCAGTAAGCCATTAATCCTGGTTCACCTCCCACTATTAACCCATAACGGTGAGTCTGGATTTGTTCGGAATTACAGGGATAATTCCAAACACTAATGTTAGCTAATTGTCCTGTGAAATATACACGTTTGTGTAAGGTTGCCCCTAGGGTTAGAGGACTTGTGGATTTATTTAAGGCTGATCCTCTCAGAGAATCAGTGTATTCATTTTCATCAAGATATACAGTGAGTTGACCACTATTAAAAACAATTGCAAAGAAGTGCCATTCTCCGATAGTTAATTCTCCTTTACCAAAGGTTTTGATACCCTTGCTAACAGTTTCATCAATGTAAATATCTAAATTACCTGCTTCACTAATACCAAATTCAAAATTATCGCTGTATCGGTCTGAAGACCGAGCAAAAAAGACATTACGAGTTCCGTAGCTAGTAGCTTTGTTGGTGAGTTGATGGGGATTTATCCATCCTGAAACTGTAAAGACTGAACTTCCTTGAGCAAAAACTCCACCAAGATCATTTCTGCCAAAATCAACATAATCATCTAGCCCATCAAATGTCAAAACTGCTTGTGTATGTACTATCTTATTCACAAAATTTTCATCTCCAAATAAATTAATTCATAATTATAATAAAATCTGCTTGCAACTATTTTTATATATTAGTATGGTGTATTTTATGAGTTATAATGTAAGTCGTTTTTAGGAGAAAATGTCAATCAAAATAATAATATATTAATTAGTAATATCTTGACAGATATCTCTATTATTTTCAGGAAAAATGACGGAGATAGAGAACTATCAATAAATATTGAAATATATATCAGAAGACAGAAATATTAATGTTGCTGATGTTCGCCTTGGCAAAATTTGCTTATCTATTAAATAGGAAATTTTGGATTTGGGATTTAAGCTAAAATTTCTACTGAAAACCCTAAATCCAAAATTAGTTATCTCTTACCTCTATTTTTGTGTAAGTAAAATTTCAGCGATCGCCTGAGAGATAGGATAATGTGGTGAATATATTTCCATCCAGAAAAATTCCCCAACTGGGTTAACTTCGAGGAATATGTGCCGACCATCGGGGGTAACTATAATATCAATTGCACCATAGTTTAAACCAAAATGAGCCAGAAGGTTGAGTAGCTTTTTCTCAATATCTTCGGGCAGTTTGTAGGGTTGCCAATTATTAACTAAGGCTTTGCCTTCTTTTCGCCAATCGAAAGTAGATCCAGCTAAACTTTGAGAATTAACTGCGGCAGTAAATACTTGATGTCCCACAATAGTTGTGCGTAATTCCAGTGCCTTCGGGACGTTTTCTTGAAACGTCATCGGACAATAACAAAGGCCTGCCATATTCTCTAGATCATCTGCTGTCACTGGAGTAGTAAACACAACGTTTTCTCGCCCTTGATCATCATAAATAGCAAAGGAAGAAAGCATTTTGGTGACGATACCTTGTTCACACTCTTGAGCAAATTGCTTGACGGCTGCGGGATTATTTGTTGTCAGGGTACGGGGAGTTAATAGCCCTATTTGCTGTGCGACTTGTAATTGTAGTTGTTTATTATTAGCCCGATCTACATTTGACATTTTATCAAGGTGAAATCCCCCAAGACTGGCAATCATCCCCCTCACAGTAACGCGACATTCCTGAATTGAGGCATCTCTGTATTGCTTGTCCATTGAATTGGGGATTTTCTGCCCATAGCGCATCCGCCGATACCAAACTGAAGATACTTCATTTAAGTCGAGCTTTTGTTCGCCATCTGTAATAATTATTTGCTCAGTGTCGCCAGAGTAAATATCTAACTTGACTTCGGTGGGAAATCTATCTGTATCAAACCGAAATGCTTTTTCACCTCTAGCTTCAATTTCTTTGATAACTAAAGGGATGCTTTCATTATCTTGACTAAATGTAATTATTAATACTGTCATAAAAAGTCTGAAGTATATAAGGATAAAATCTTTCTATATTATTTGTCGGTTTGTAACAGTGAATCGGCGATCGCATTGGCAATGGGCAAGTCTAAATCTTTCTCCAACATTCCCCACTCTCCTATGGGGTTAACTTCCAAAAAGACGTATTCGCCAGATGGTGTGAGAATAAAATCAAATGCTCCAAACAACAAACCAAATCGCCCCATAAAGGTTTGCAAACGACGCACTAATTCTTCAGAAAGTTGGTGGTGTTGCCATGCGCCAACTTCCACACCAGGTTTACGCCAATCAGCTTTGGCGGCTGCATACACATCTGCATTCAGCGCCCCGACAAAGACATTGCCATTCACATATACCACCCGTAATTCTTGCTGCTTGGGGATTTGCTCTTGAAAAACCATAGGGCAATAGCGCAGTGACTCAGCATCTTGCAAGTCTTCTGCTTTAACGGTACTGGTGTAGAGAAAGAATGATGAGTTAGCCTGCATACTGTAGGAAAGAGTAGTCAAAAGCTTGCTCACCATTTTGCCGTTGACTTGCTCAAAAAACTCTCGTGCTGCTTCGGCTTTGTTAGTGACAAGAGTTTGGGGAATCACAAAACCTACTTCCGAGGCAATCCGCAATTGACGCAGCTTGTTACTTGCATAATCTATCCGTTCTAAATTATCTACCCAAGTAGCTTCTTTAAGACTGTCCCAAAAACCATCTAAAGTGGCTTTTGATTCTTTAATGCAAGCTTCTCGGAACTTAGGTGCTAATTCTTGAGTGAATTGTGGTTCCCAAATACGGCGCATCCACACAGATTGTACCTGCTCTGTGCTAATAAAATGGTTGTTATATTCTATGGTGTGGTAGCTTTGAGATTTACCAAAATGTGCTGTTAATTGTACTTCTAAAGGAAACTCATCAGTATCTAGACGGAATGGTTGCGCTCCTTTTTTTGACAAGGCTTCTGCTACTTTATCTATGGTGAAGAAATCACCACTGTGGGTAATTAATAAAACAACATCACGAGACAAGTGCATAAAATATTTTCCTTTAAAATTTTAGAAGGTAGATATTAAGCAATACTAGTAAAATTGCTTTTTCCATTCCCCACTTATTGAAAAAGTTAGTGATGAGATAAAGGCGATCGCTTCCATGTTATGGATAAGATAATATGGAAGCGATCGCCTTTTCGATAGTAGCTTTTAGTTATTTGATAACTGCTACTCTCTTAATTTCAGATGAAGCTAATTAGTAGCCGCCATCTTCCCAATCGGAAGGATACTTTAAGGTAGTTGGGAAAGGAGCAGTATTAGACTGTTCAGTTACTTGCTCTTCTAAAAAACGAGCAAAGAAAGGTACTGCTTCTACTTTTTTAGTTTTGGTTGTGTTTGTAGACATGGTATTATTCCTTGATGTTGGTTGTTATTCAGGATTAGCAGTTATTTAATTACGGCTAATTCTTTTACTTCAGAATTAGAAGATTAAAATTAAGTGTCTTCTGCATCTGAAGGAAACTTGAAAGTCCAAGGAAAAGAAGGAGTTTCAGTTCCTTCTGCTGCTTGTTCTTCCAAGAAACGTGCAAAGAATGGTACCACTCCAACATCCACTGTTTTAACGGTGTTTGTAGACATGGTGTTTTTCCTGAAGAAAATTATTTTTCCATTCAAGATATACCAGCAATTGAATATGTAGGCAAGGACAGTTAAGACATTTAAGAATTAAATATCTTTAGGTACTTAAGACAGTTAAGACATTTAAGTAAAAATAGTTAATGATTAGTAATATTTAGCATTACATAAGTGTCATATTTTTTTCGTTTAGGCTGTCAATAGTCAATTATTTTTTAACAGGCGATAGTCTAGCAGACTGAGTAGATTGAAGTTGGTAGCTTGCAAAAACATCTGGTTGCGGAGAATTAGGCGCTTGGGGTGTGAGAGACTGATATACCACAAGTTCATAGTTGAGCCGATTATCTTGTAGTTGATATTGTGTACTGATTAGCCGATTGTTAACTCTAAATTGACTGTAGAGCTTTTCTCCCAACCACCAAGCATCAATTAAAGTTCCATCTTTCTCATCAATCACAAAATGGCCAGCACCCTGATTTTTAGCAACTAACTCATAATTACGTACCAGCTTTTTTGCGCCTGTACCGTAAGTTATTTGCCAAGTGTAGCGTATGGGATTTTGCGAGATTGGTTGAATTTGGAGTGCCATTGGGACAGTTTGAGACTTTCCTTGTACAGAGCGATCGCACATGATACCATTCCATGTACCTTGCCAAGTTTGTGGAAAAGAATTACTTGATAGTGCAGCAGTTGGTATATGACTGATGCTGACAAATGTCAAAAGAGATATCAGTATCCCTAAAAGAAAACTGCGCTTTAGCATAAACCAACTATTCCATCTAAATTAAATACATCTTAGAGCAATCCGATAACGCAGACTTGTTCATTCAACCCTAGGGCTGATGATAAATAGTGCAGACATCAGCGATCGCAATTCATGACAAACTTCATAAAGGATACTTTTCCTCTTACTGATATTTTCCATCATTCTCAACAATCGGAAGATGGCCAATGTCCACAACCTAAAAGCATATATGAAGCTAACTTTCAAGATTTTCCACCTGACTTTCATTCGAGTAAAGCCACTAGTACAAGATGCAATCCTAGTAGGTAATTAGTTATATATTACACAATAAACTGTAGGGTATGTAGGCGCATCGTTTCTTGTGTCGTGAGGTATGAAAAAATAATTAACCACCAATGTAGACGCGTAAAACCTTGTCAGCAGTCTATGTAAATGAATACACCTCGACACAGATAAATTTGTCCCCTACTAAGCCAGAAAACACGATACAAAGTATATTTCCTGATAAATTTTAAAAACTTTCAAGTCGGGACTTTAATTTCTGTCTCTAGACATAGTGATATTTTCTCACTATTAGCTTGAAATAATCATTATATTTACGAATGACGAAATCTTTATAATTTTCAGACAATAAAAAACAACAATATCTTCTGGAAATATTTAAAATGATTATACACATAAGCAATATTGGTCAGCCGGAAAAAAACTATTCAATTAATAAAAATTTATTTATTGATATCATCCTAGGGATAGTTTGCGGTCAAGATAAACAGCATCTGATCTCTCAATCAAATATAAAAAAACGTTTAAAAATAGCAGTAGAAAGTCTACATCATCAAACTATAGATACCAGATTACAGGGAATTCTAGAATTAGAAAGATTAGCGCTTGCTCATTGCCAACATAACTGGGAAATAATAGAAATTCTCACTGCTTTTGTGCGACAAAACTCTCCTCACAAGGAAAACAAAGAGATTCATCCAGATATTCAGGCATCTTTGAACGTGATTACGAGAAGAGACATTCAAAAACCTTTAGAATCGGCACAAATTGATTTAAGCTATACAGACTTAAGAGGCGCAAATCTCAGTGGTGCAAACCTCGCTGGTGCTAACCTCTACCAAGTTAATTTATCAGGTGTCAATCTCGCTGGTGCCAACCTCCGTGGTGCAATTTTGAGTGCAGCTAACTTATCTGAGGCTAACCTTGTTGGTGCGAACCTTGCTGAAGCAATTATCAGTGCGGCTAATTTGTCTCAAGCAAACCTTGCAAAAGCAAATTTGTTCAAGGCGAACTTTTATCTAGCTAATTTATCTCAAACTAATCTTCAAGATGCCATCCTTGATGGAGCTAATCTCCGAGAAGCAAAATTTTCCGGATAAGAGAGGATAAATACTGAATAGAGAAATGTTTTCTGGATATTACTGTTAATTTAGCGGAATGCAAGTCTTGGTGCAGCTACTGATCAGGGTGAAAAACTACTAAAATTTAAGAAAATATTAAATATTGCCTACTGGTTGTCAAAATATCATTACAAAGACAACTTGAAGAAGGAAAGTAACATTAATAAAAATCCGCAACTATATATTCAAAATTTTAGCGAAATGTTATACTCAATCCCAATATCTAAGTAATAATTCTGTATTGTGAGGAATATTATTCCTATGTCTGCAAATAAGACAGACAAAATGTTGCGTTGGTTGATAGGTACGACAGTTATATTCGCGATCGCACTGAATATAATTGTTTTTGTGGCATCCAATAAAAAGGAATTATCAATTCCGCAGCAAATACAATATAGAACCCAAGCATTAACAACGACTGCCATCATGTTCTTGGGATTAGCGGTCATGATTAATGCTTATTATGCCGGCAAGCGGACAGAGGCAATGCAGAAAAATGCGATCGCCTCGGAAAAGAACGTTGAACTGAGTATGCAAAATGCTCAAATCTCCCAAGATAGATTGATTGCAGATAGATTTATGGCTGCTATTACGCAGCTAGGTCATGAAAGAATCGAAACGCGGATTGGGGCAATTTATGTTTTAGAACGCATCGCCCAGGATTTTCCCAAAGAACACTGGACAATTATGGAAATCCTCGCAGCTTTTGTCCGGGAAAATACAGGTATTCCCACAGAAGCCGAACTCTTCAAAGCAGAAGATACACAGCCAATATATTGGGGTAAACCAAAAAGCCGGGTGCTGACAACAAAGCAGGGAGAACGGCAGAACAATGAAGAAGCACCCAAAATCCGCCGGGATGTGCAAGCTGCACTGACAATTATTGGTAGACGTAATTCACTATTAGAGTTAGAAAGCCAAAAATTAGATTTACGTAACATAGATATTCGGCGAGCAGACTTACTCGGAGCCAATTTAGAAAGGGCAGATTTACGCGGTGCAGACCTTTCAGGAGCAGACTTGCGCGGTTCTAACCTCTCTGGAGTCAACCTCCACAGTGCAAAACTCACGCGCTCAATTCTCTACGAAACCAATTTACAAAAAGCAAATTTACGGGAAGCTAACTTACAAGGGGCAAACCTGAATCGAGCCAATTTGCAAGGAGCTAACTTGCGTGCAGCTAATCTGCAAAGTGCAAGTCTGCGTACAGCTAACTTACAAGGAGCAAACCTTTATAAAGCCAACTTACAACAAGCAATATTAAAAGTTGCGAACCTCTCCGGTGCAAAACTGTTTTTGGCTAACTTACAAGGAGCAAAGTTAGGTAAAGCTAATTTGCATCTAGCTGGACTAATTGGCGCTAACCTACAAGGAGCCAACTTAAATGGCGCTAACCTGTCTGGAGCAAATTTAAATGCTGCCAAACTCCAACAAACAGAAGTTTTCTTTGCCAACCTCACCGAAGCGAGTTTGACTGAAGCCGATTTATATCAAGCTAACTTAATGGGAGCCAATTTGAATCGGGCAGTTTTGTATGAAGCCAATTTGTCTCAGGCTAACCTCATTGGCGCGAATTTATTTGGCACAAACCTGTGTGATGTCAAACTAGAAGGCGCAATTCTCACAGGGGTGAAAAATTTAGACTCACAACAGATTGGCATGGCAGTAGGCGATCGCACAACCCGTCTACCTGATGATCTGGAAGCCCCTACACACTGGCGACAATCGAGTTAAGAAGCTACCTGGAACTTTAGTTTTAGGCGGGATACGTTTTAACCTGTTCCCTGCTATCTTATTTAAGATTTAGCCACACTCTCTGGGTTTCGAGATTCCTGCACGAGAATGCTGTGTAAAGTATGCAATAAATCCTTAGTCGTATACGGCTTAGGAATAAATTGTTTCACTCCAGGCATTTTTGTTAGTTTACTACTGGCTGTCAAACCACTAACAGCAATAACTTTGACTTGAGAATTCATTTTTTGCATCGTACTAATAGCAGTAGCACCATCCATTGAGGGCATCATCATGTCCATCAACACTAGGTTAATTTCGTCTTCGTGTTGAGCATAAAGAGCGATCGCTTCAATGCCATTACTAGCAGTTAATACTCTATAGTTATAAGTCTCTAGAGAAATTTTGGTAGTTTCTAAAATTCCATTTTCGTCATCAACTACTAAAATTAATTCTCCGTTACCTTTGAGCAATTCTAAGTCTTCCCCTAGAAGGGTATTTGCTACTTCCACCGCTGGTAAGAAGATTTTAAATTCTGTACCTCTACCGACTTGACTGAATACATTTACAAAACCGCCATGACTTTGGATAATGCCTCTAACCGTAGATAAACCCAATCCTGTACCTTTCCCAATTTCTTTGGTGGTGAAAAACGGCTCAAAGATTCTATCAATAATTTCTGACCGCATCCCCACGCCTGTGTCTGCAATCGTCACCACAATGTAAGCGCCGACACGCGCATCTAAATTCATTCGGGCATACTGTTCATCTATTAAAAGATTTTCGGCAGAGATTTTGATATTACCACCTCTGGGCATGGCATCACGGGCGTTAACTACTAAGTTCATCAGCAGTTGATGCAGGTGTGTTGCATCGCCAATCACAGCCCAAAGTCCTGGTTGAATATTTGTGGTTAATTCAATTGATTTAGGAAAAGTCTCTTGGACAATTTGCTGAATTTCGGAGAACAGATGATTAACTTGCACAATGGTACGCTGACCATCTACTCCCCGCGCAAATTGCAAAACTTGCTTGACTAAAGCTGCTCCACGTTTAGAATTAGTTTCGATGGTTTTCAACATCTGCTGATTGCGCTCGTTAGTGTCGGGCATTTTGAGTTGTAGTAGTTGGGCAGCGGTCAAAATTGGAGTCAGAATATTGTTCAGGTCGTGAGCGATACCACTAGCTAGTGTACCGATGCTTTCTAGACGTTGAGCGCGGAGAATTTGACTTTCTAAATGTTTTTTTTCGGTAATATCAGTATTAACAGTCAAAATTGATTTTGGTTGATTATGGCGATCGCACATCAAAGTCCAACGACTAGCCACAATCACATCTTGTCCTTGTTTGTTAACTTGTTTTAATTCTCCTTGCCAAAAGCCAGACTCAGTTATACTTGCGTAAATATTTTGGATTTGAGATAAGGTTTCTGGTGTATATAAAATCTGATTGACATTCTCACCCATTACTTCTACGGCTTTCCAGCCATATAAATGTTCAGCGCCTTGGTTCCAAAAACAAATTTGATTATCAAAATCTTTAACGATAATTGCATCGCTAGTAACATCTAACAAAGCTGCTTGTTCGCGGATTTTTTCTTCGACTTGTAAACGTTCAGCAATTTCGGTTTCTAGACGTAAATTTTGCTCTTGCAGGGTTTTGGTGAGAGTTCGCAACTTAAGATGCAGTTGAATTCTGGCTAATACTTCTTGGTGTTGCAGTGGTTTGGTGAGGTAATCGACTGCACCCAGTTCAAAGCCTTTGACTTTATCGACAGTTTCTGAAAGTGCTGTCATAAAGATAACTGGAATATCTTGAGTTGATTCACTGTCTTTAAGACGACGACAAGTTTCAAAACCATCAATTCCCGGCATGAGGATATCTAACAAAATTAAGTCTGGTTTACCATATTCTGCAATGGCGATCGCACTTTCGCCATCTTCCGCAATTAATACCGTAAATCCGGCTTTACCTAAAAAATCAAACAGCATTTCTAAATTGATGGGAGTGTCATCAACAATTAAAATGACACCCGATTTACTAAAATTATTTTTCATAAAGCCTCAAAATACTAGAGTTGTTGGGAAATAACTGAGAGTTGCGTTGAAATTCTGATCCCTGTGGTTTTTGATGTAATTTTTATGCTGCCATCAAGTAGAAGTTCCATAATCCAGCAGCAGTCAACATTAAATGATCGTC
>NZ_JADEWI010000034.1 GCF_015207705.1 Nostoc sp. LEGE 06077 | reverse complement strand
TGTTGGGTGAGCGTCTCGACGTAAATGTTTCAGGATTTGTAATTCCACATCCATTGCCCTGCTTACCTTCCAGAGTTTTTTCTTTTAATCCTTTTATTTAGAATACTCGGAAAGTGACAGAAGAGGGTTATCTCCCAAATCTGAGTAGACAAGGCCGATGTTGTTGAGGGTGACGGCTTCCTGGGTTTGATCACCAACTTGCCGTGATAAAGGTAAGGACTGGTTGTAAAATTTGAGTGCCTGCTGTTTGTTTCCTAGTGCGGAGTAGGCACTGCCGATGTTGTTGAGGGTAGCGGCTTCTTGGGTTTGATCGCCGACTTGCCGTGATAAAGGTAAAGACTGGTTATAAAATTTGAGTGCCTGCTGTTTGTCTCCTAGTGCGGAGTAGACATAACCGAGATTATTTACTGCGACAGCTTGCTGTTTGACATCACCAATCTTCTGCCATAGCTTGAGAGCTGCTTCAAATTTTGCGATCGCTTGTTTGAAGGATTCGGCTGTTCCTTTTTGATAAAGTTCCACACCTTCTTGAAAAACACGTTTTGCCGCAGCACGATTTGCATCTTGTGTCTCTATTTGTGGCTGTTGGGCAATATTTACTAAATTATTCCCAGTCTTCGCCGCACCTAATACGACAAAAACCATCATACTAACCATGAGAATTAAACTGTGACTGGTGAATGCTGCTAAAAGTCGTTTTGGCTTTTGCTGACATTCAATTCTCTTGGTCATAAGAGCGTTTGTGCAGAGGTCGGTGTATTGGTTTGAATATACTTGGATGTGCTTTGATATTCTGAGTTTTTAATGAAACTTTTCTCGCTCAGTCTGAGTTTGGCTGCATCCAGAGATAAACTTAATTCAGTCAAAGTCTTGTAGGATATGGGGTTTAATTGTCTCAATTGGGAGTTTGAACACAATCTCCAGCCATTGGTGGATCTGAGGCAAGAATGAGCGATCGCTCCAACTTTCACACCATAATGTTTACAAAGAGGTTACATTGCCAGGCTGATATCTCTAGATTTTGGATGCAAAATTTGCAATTTAAGTAAGTCGGTGGAAACAACAAAACTATATTAAGAAAGGTTAGTTAAGCTAAAACCCTCTGCCCCCCTGCCTTCTGCCTCCTGCCTTTTCCCAACTATAAATATTTACGGCGCTCTACTTAATTAGTGCCAAATTCAGTAAACTGACGAATATATGGCTCATGAAATGCCAAAATAATATCTTGCTTAGGTACTCCCATATCTACTAATCGATTCGCAATTCCTTCTTCAGTCCCATCATGTTGAATCCAAATTTTTCCATCTTTAATATCAAGATGTAGAATACAACCAAAGTCGCGTCTATTCCCCCGCCAGCCCACATAAAGTAGTTGATAGTGGTCTTGTTTTTCGTCAAAAATTGTTTGCACTTCATATTCTTCAGAATTTAGTTTTTGCTGCATTGCGGCTCGCTTCTGCCGTTCAGCAAGAATATGTTGAATATATTGGCGATACTGTTCTACAGCCATCGACAAATCACCTCTGTTTGTACATCGTAAATTATCAGTCTTAATTGATATTTTTCAACAGATGAAGCAATAAACTTGCGTTGAAAAAAACTTTCATAAATGGGTGAACGTACTGCTAAATATAGTTGGCGTTCTGGGTCAATTTTGTCTAAAGCATCCCGATAATTTAAAAACTGTCCCAAAGCAGTATGAAAATCGGAAACATTAGAGGGACTAATAAAACTTTTAATCTCTACCGCTATTTTTCTGCCTGCTTGTTCGGCTGCTAAAAGTGTTTCTGCTGCTAAGTCAATCTCAAAATCAACATCATCTACATTAATTTCATAAGGATCAGCCGTAATTGTCCAAAACTCTTTTTCTAAAGCGTTTCTGACAATATTATGGAATCTATCTTTTGCCATAGAAGTTTAAATCGCTGAACACGCCGCGGTATAAATATAGTGCGTAGCAGCGAAGCCTTAACCTATCCCACTTAAGATTTATTTTATCAACACCTTTGTTATCTCACTAGGGAACATCATCTGCTTTGACATCGTGATGTACATTTAGATATGGCGGACATATTTAACTGTTCATGAGATCTATTCTGCTGAATAATCGCTATCAAGTTATCCAGGTACTCGGTGCAGGCGGATTTGGGGAAACCTTTTTGGCAGAAGATACCCATATGCCTTCTCGCCGTCGCTGTGTGATTAAGCAATTAAAACCAATTGCCAATGATCCTCAAACCTACGAATTGATTCAGCAACGTTTTGAAAGGGAAGCAGCAACTTTAGAGTATCTGGGGGAAAGTAGTGACCAAATTCCCCGATTACACGCTTATTTTTCGGAAAATGGCCTGTTTTATCTGGTGCAAGAATGGATTCACGGGGAAACTTTAACCCATCTTGTGGAAACTAGCGGATGCCAAAGTGAAGCCACAGTCAGAGAAATTCTCGTGAGTTTGCTATCAGTATTGGATTATGTGCATAGCAAAGGCATCATTCACCGCGATATAAAACCAGATAATATTATTCTACGCTCTGTTGATAGCCAGCCTGTCTTGATTGATTTCGGTGCAGTGAAAGAAACGATTCGGACAGTGGCGAGTAAACCAGGATATCCTATACAGTCTATGGTGATTGGTACGCCGGGATATATGCCTAGTGAACAGGCAATTGGACGACCAATTTACGCCACAGATATTTATAGTTTAGGCTTAACAGCTATTTATCTCTTGACTGGGAAACAGCCTTCAGCATTACCCACTCATCAACAAACTGGGGAAATTATCTGGCAGAATGAAGCACCGCAAGTCTTACCTCAACTAGCAACGGTGCTGAATCAGGCAATTAAACCCCAAGCGAGCGATCGCTACAGCACTGCTAGTAAAATGCTTTATGCTTTAAACTCTACAACTAATCTACCTACATCCCCTACTATCAATTTTCGTCCAACTGAGTCTGCATCAATTCAGCAAACCCAGGCTGTTTCTCCTCCCCCGAAAATTCCCCCACGAAATCCGCAAAAACCTATATGGATATTTGGTGGGTTAATCGTCGCTGGTTTAGTGGCTGGAATCGGAATTGCGCGGTTGTCTCGTCCGCAACAATCAGAAGTCCCTATTGTTAACAATTCTGAATCTCCAGCAGATCCTACTCCATCTTTAGCAACCAATAATCAACCCCCTGTTTCGCCCTCAGCACCATCTTCTGTTACACCTAGTACTCCCCCACAACAACCAATAAATTCTGCTCCTTTATCGGCTAACAATGACGCAACAGATTCTAACTCTGCAAATGAATCTCCAGTAATCACCGATGAGCAGCCTGTAATTACAGATACTGATAATTCAACAAATATGCCAGAGGTTCAACCTACTGTTATTCCCACAAGAGAAGCACCTGCGGTAGAACAAAACAAGCCAGATAACAAAAAAAAAGTAAGTACAACAAGCGGTCTCAGCGTTCCCGCATTTCCTACAGGTACAAACAGAAACACCGTAGAAGCAACTCTCGGAAAGCCAGATAGGGATTCAAGGGGGTTGTGGGGTAATACTCGCGCTGTTACCTATCAAGTCGTTCCAAATCAAATCGATTTGGGCTATCTCTTCGACCGTAATTCTGGAAGATTAGTACAAACTGAGGCTGCTTTTAATCAATCAGTAGACCCAGAAGTGATGCAAAATACTCTAAGTGGAATGCTTAACGGTCAAGTCAATTCAAAAATTCAGCAAGGACTAAAACAAATTCAACAGCGTCAGAAAGATGATTTTAGTGTTGATCTAGGTTCGGTAAAAGTACAAATTGTCCGCCAGAATTGTGATTTTATTTATATCAGTATTTGGGAAGCAGATTTACATCCGATTGGCAACCCATCGGCGGCGAAAAAGTGTTCTTAATTCCACCCAGAGGCTAGAGACTAGAGATGATTATTTTTCATTCACTCAAAACTCAGCACTCAGCACTCAGCACTAAAATGGATAAACTGGCAACGTGAAGTGGAACCATGCGCCACCGTTGGGACTTGAATCTACCCAAATCTGACCATAATGCGCTCGAACGATGCGTTGGCATAAACTAAGACCAATGCCATATCCATCGGTAGCTTGATCTCTTTGCAGGCGGAAGTGATTTTCAAAAATCAGATCTCGGCTTTCGACGGGAATACCAGGGCCAGTGTCACCGACACTAAACTGAATTTTTTGCGTAGTGCGGTGCAATCCAGCAACAGTAATTTTTCCACCTTCCGGTGTATATTTAATAGCATTATCCAAGAGATTTACCAGTACTTGGCGGATGCGTTCTGGATCAGCATAGACGCAAGGTAGGTCTGAGGGAATATCTGTTTCTAGTGTTTGGGATTTAGCTGTGTAGCGATCGCGCAATTCCTCTAACACTTCTAAACAGAGTTTTGCTAGTTCAATTTTTTGCGGTATAATCGGAAACTCTTTATCGCTACCTCGACCTACCTGTAATAAATCAGCAATTAACCGATCAATAATCTTGGCTTGAGTCCGAGCTTGTTTTAACAAATGCGCGGCCATTGCTGGTTTCAAGCGCTGAAATTCGCCTGCTTCTATATTGTAATTAGATTGAAGGGTTTCAATAGCGATCGCCGCAGCAGTTAAAGGATTCCGCAAATCATGAGCCAGCATTGCTATTACTCGGTCTTTGAATTGTAGCTGCTCTTGCAGTTTTTCTTTTTCTTGCTTCAAATGAAAAATTTCATCTGAGAGCTTGATTAGTTCTGCGGAAACTGCAACCGAATTAATTGTTGATGTGGGCGATGATATCCGACCATTGTCATCTATCCGCTCTTGAAAATCTTCTTGCAATTTTAAATAAGCATCTACGGCAGTTTGCCAGCGCGGCCACCAGTTTTTTAATTGAGCAATGATATTACTTCCAGCAAGAACTTGTCTGGGGTCTGGGTGGATTTTGATCAATGCTGGCGTTGCGACTAACTTAAAATGTTCTGCTAGATACGGTTGTTGACCGACATCGATAATTTGAACTTCAAAGCTATACTCAGCCTGCAATTCTTTTAAGTAAGCACGTATTCGCTGTACCTGTTGTCGGGACTGGGGTCTACCATCGACAAACAGCAATAACTGGAGGGGAGCCTCAAAATAATTAGGCTGATCCTGGGAAACTTGCATGTAATCGTGTTTCAGCACTGGTAACAACCTGGCGACGCTTTGCAGAAGATAAAATTGACTAACGGTTGTCGATGGTCGTTTTTCTGATCAATTTAATATCTATTTTAGATTTTCATACTCCTGTCCGCTCTGGGTTTTTGATGTAAGATACATCTTTTTTCACCTTTTGCTTGATTTTTCACTAACTTGCTGTTGAAGAAACAACCTACTTATAAGTATAAGTGCGTATCTAAGTGTCTCCACAATGTAGCATCAGAGTTAATTGATGAAAACTTTTATACTAAAAGTAAGCTGGTTGATGCAGCAATAGCTTGATTTGGTGGCTTTTACTCAGTCAGCTTTCAATAAACTAAATGCCAATACCCAGCCATTCGTCTGGGAATGATTAATTCTCCCAGTCAAACTATAGAAGTTGTGCTTAACTATCAGCAGGTGGGTGTAGGTCTCAAGCCGATTTTTCCAGAACAGCTTCCCCGTCACTTAAGTAGTTTACTAAGCTACAGTCACAAATGTACTGCTTTTTGTCAACTTTGAGTAAGGATTTAGGCAAAATTCCTGAATACTAAGTCAATTGTGATGTCAATGACGTAAAAGGGTGTAAGTTTGGCAAACTAAATAATTGTTGCTGGTGAATGCCAAAACTATTTTTATGCTGTTCTTAACCCTTACATAACGTTGCCATCTTCATCAAGACTGTGACAGCTTGTAAAAGTATGGGAACTTGACTTAGTAAGCAGCACCTCAAAACATCAAAATTTGTGACAACAGTACCATCTGTGCTTCTATTCCTCAGTTTTTCTTGGGAATGCAAAAACAGTCGTAGCCAAATACTGACTATTTTGATAACTGCGATCGCATTACCACCAGCAACAGTTTTTACTTTCACAAATGTTAAGAGTTGATTGATAGTAGAGCCAAGGGCATCTTTGCTAACATTCCATTGATAGAACTTGCAGAAATTGCTACCAGACTTAATAGCTTTACTGAAAGAATCGATTATCAAAAAGCATAAGTTTCTATCCCGGTTTTGAGATTACCCAAGACTGGCACTTTTGGCTTTTTTCTAGAGTTCAGCCTACTAAAACCGCCTGCATCTTGTCCAGAATCAATGTAAAACAGCATTCGAGAGAGTCGGCTTTTTGCTTTTTATATGTTTCTGGGGATGTATTTCTCAGTTTAGCACTGTGGAGCGAGGGAAACTAATTTTATTTGGCGTATGTAGGAGAAGATTACAATCTTGTAGATGAATCTAATAAATTTAAGTAGCCATAATAAAATCCATATTTCCAATTAGTAATAGAGAGTTTGATCATTAGTGATGCCTGACAAGCTATGAAAATCAGTAACCAAAATTCAGCATTCTCGGAGGCTTTCTACCTAGTACCGCCATAAAGTCAAAAGTTAAAAAGTTAATATATCAAGGCTTGTAGCTGTGGGAAATTGTTGGTTGATTTATGCGGCGCTGTATTGGTCTCCTGCCAGCCATGACACATCTATGTAACCAACTGAGCTAATCTAGACAAGAACGTAGGCAATAATGCGAAAAATTAAGGCTGGAATTCTAGACTCCTGACTTGCTTATATTGAGTCGTAACCATTAATGATGCATTGGATTAACTCAGGAACTCTACACTGAACTCAGAGTTTCTCCCAAAATTGTTTATTTACGTGTCTGATTGCGAAACATAGAAGATTATTTGCTAGTCATCCGTTATAGTTTTGCTGGGGATAGACAGTTATCTAGCTGTCACATTTGACCCTTCTTAGCCAACTATAATTCAGCACATCACAGACACAAAAATGAAACATCAAGGTTTTCATTTTTCTTCCGTAAAAAATATTTACTTTCTTTCTGGAAGAAACCTTAAATTTAATTTATCCTTAAAAGCCGGACTGACAGCTTTGTTAATAGCTGCAACTGGTTCTACATTGTTGGTGGGTACAGCAAATGGCGGTGCTTCGCCCAGGGTTATGGCGCAGGCACCAGCAACTGCTAAGGTAATTTATGTCAACCCAGCAACTGGTCAAAACAATACAGGTGCTGGCGCAACAGCAGCAGCACCTTACAAAACTATTAGCTTTGCACTGGCCCAAGCTCAACCAGGGACAATTATTCGACTTGCGCCAGGAACTTATAACCAAGAGGCTGGAGAAACATTTCCACTGTTGCTCAAATCAGGTGTGACAATTCAGGGTGATGAAGCAACCAAAGGCCAAGGGGTAATTATTACGGGTGCTGGTTTTTATACCAGTCGAACTTTTGCCAGACAAGAAATTACCGTCTTAGCTGATAATAATAGTGCGATCGCCGGTGTCACTATCATCAACCCGACTCAACGCGGTACAGGTATTTGGGTAGAATCGACTAATCCCACTATCCAAAACAGCACTTTTACCAATAATGGTAGAGAGGGTGTATTTGTCACAGGTACAGGAAATCCCACAATCGAAGGTAATATCTTTGTGCAGAACAAAGGTAATGGGATTTCCCTGGCTAGAGCGGCTCAAGGCATAGTCAGAAATAACTTATTTCAGGATACAGGTTTTGGTCTGGCGATCGGCGGGACTTCCACAACTTTAGTAGAAGGAAACCAAATCATTCAAAACCAAGATGGTTTGTTTATCTCAGATTCCGCTAAACCTGTACTTCGCAAGAATGTCATTCAAAATAATAAACGAGACGGAGTAGTAGCAATTACCACTGCTGAACCTAACCTAGGTACTAATGAAAATCCTGGTGGTAATCTCATTCGTGGTAATACTCGTTATGACGTAAACAACGCCACTAGAACCAGTACCATTGTGGCTGTTGGTAATGATGTTGACCAGAAAAAAATCTTTGGTAAAGTAGATTTTGTTGCAGCTACAGTTGAACCACCAGCAGGCGGTGCGGTGGCCTTTAAAGATGTACCAAGCAATTTTTGGGCAAAAAGCTACATTGAAGCTTTAGCCTCACAAAATATTATTGCTGGTTTTCCTGATGGTACATTTAAGCCTAATGAACCTGTAACTCGCGCCCAGTTTGCCACAATTATCACTAAAGCTTTAAATCCATCAGCCAAACGTAGCGCCATCAATTTTCAAGACGTTCCTAGCAATTTTTGGGCTTTCGCTGCCATAAAATCTGCTTATCAAAGCCAATTTGTCTCCGGCTACCCCGATGGAACTTTTAAACCCCAGCAACAAATTCCCAGAGTGCAAGCACTAGTAGCATTAGCCAATGGTTTAGGCTTAACCGCCAATAATCAAAATATTATTGGGTTCTACAATGATGCAGCGCAAATTCCTAACTATGCAGTTGGCCCAGTTGCTGCGGCTACTTCACGCCAATTAGTGATTAACTATCCTACCGTTAAACAGCTTGATCCTAATCGTCAAGCAACTAGAGCCGAAGTTGCGGCTTTTGTTTACCAAGCCCTCGTTAACGCTGGACGCGCTCAACCAATTAACTCACCCTATTTGGTCACAGTTCAGTAAAATTCTCTGTTGAAAAAGGGTGTAAGGGTGAAAGGCTGTTAAATAAGTACATCCCTATACCCTTACACTCTTTTATTGCGTAAGTCCTATAAGTAATAAAGACCAATCAAATAATTAAAATTGCAATTTTAATTGCTACATTATCATCAGTAATTTTTCTTAAAACATTATTTTAATTAAGTAAGTTATACAACAATACGTATATACTCAGTAAACTATTTTACCTATTATTATCGGTTTCTATAAGTAGTCTATATTCCAAATTATTAAGTAATAAAAATTGTTGCCTTACTAGTGAAATTATTGGGAACTCATAATAAAAAATAGCAGTCGATACACATAAGCCAAACATGATACTAATTGAAAAATATTAGGTTTTTGGTATCACCACAGATAAATGGAACTCTAAAATTAAATTGACAGTCTTCTGCGAAGAAAGTAGATATGAGACTAGAAGTAAAATTCATAGTCTTTACTTACTATTTTAGGCTTGAAGATGATGTTTGATAAGTAGTGCAAGTTAAGTAATAAAGTTATTCACCGTGGGAAAAAACCGTAGTTTTTGAGTACTTGTAAAAGTATTTCTGCAAATACTTCTTGGAAATTTTTAGTGGCATTTTTTGAGAATATGCCATAAATTTTGCATTAGTATATTTCAGAAAAATAAATATAATAATTGCAAATTTTATTAGAAATATTTTCCGCAATCTGCAATTACGGAATTGGATCTAAACAATGTCTAATCACTCAATTTAGGTGAGTTATGAACAATCAAAATATCAGGAAAACATCTATTAACTTGGTGAAAGCTTTTTTTACAGGTGCAGTACTAATTACAACTTCTGTTGGCCCTGCTTTTGCTAGTGACAAAGTTGAGATTCAGGGTGCAGGATACGGTGGTAACGGTTGTCCTGAAGGTTCTGCTAGTGTGAACGTGAGTCCTGATGGTCAAGAGTTAAGTATTCTCTTCGATCAGTTTATTGCTTTAGGAAATAAATCATCAGAAAGGCGTAAAAGTTGTAATTTGAGCATTCCAATTAAAGTGCCTCAAGGATTCCAAATTTCTCTCTATGATGCTGATTACCGTGGCTATGTTGCTCCGCGCACAACAGGGAGACTTAGAGCCGAATACTTTTTTGCTGGTCAACGTGGCCCTGTTTTATCTCGGACATTTCGTGGCGAAACTGACTACAACGTTCGAGATCAGCTAGTGACTGTTGCTGATGTGTGGTCACGCTGTGGCGATAGTGTAAATATGCGTGTCAATGCAGCGATGACTGCTAATGGAGAAGGTATGGCAACCGTTGATTCCTTCGACCTAGCTCACCGCGGATTAGTGTATCACATCAAATATCGCCAGTGTCGTTAGATAGCTGGACAACGAGAAGCTAATCAGGGTATAGGGTGTACTTATTCAAAACCCTTACACCCCGTACCCCGGCTCAACAGACCATCCTTGTGCGTAAGTCCTGAATATAAAAGCGCCAAGCTAACAAACTGCTAGTCTTGACGCTTTTGATTTTGTAGTTTTTCTTAAATCCAGGGTCTTTATGCTTTATTTGACCCTATCTATATATTATGTGTTTATCTTCAGGATCTTTATATTGGCTGACCCCGTTTGAACAATTATTAGTTTCTCAGAGATTTTGATTTTTTATAATTTCCTAATATTTTTTTTATATTTTCTCTCTTTCTATTGCATATTATCTCGAAAGGTTAAGAAATTTTAAAAATGTATAGATATGTAAACTGAATACGATTTAGTTAACGTTGTTGGTTCCGAGAGACACAACACTGCAAATGGGGTTGCTTCCAGATTTAAATTAATTGTTAGTATATACTAATGGTAAAGTTGCAAAAAACCTGATCTCATAGGGATTGAAACGCTTAAAACTTAACTAATCCCTATCATTGATTGAGTCTGTATGTTAAAAACCACAAACCTGAAAAATATCTCTAAAAAAATAGCGCTAGGCAGAAATCGTGCTTCTTTCAAGGAAAATGATGCAATGAGAGCTATTGCATATAGTATGGATTTACTACTGCCTGGTTTGTATATATGGATATTTGGTTTTAGTTTCCGCATTGGTGGGAGTATACCCGATGATATTCCGTATAAATATCCTGGCGAAATTCATAGTTGCACTGGAATTGCTTTAGTATTACCAGGATATAGAATTTTTACGACTTACCAGGGTAGCTATGACCCTAAACAAACATCAAATACAGGGGCTAACAGCTTTTAATTGCGCGGTTCTCGACTCAAATACTTTTGAAATCTTAATGACTCAGGCGGGGTATTCAATTTCAGGTAGCGCACCTGCACAGTCTAATAGAATCAAAGTATGGTGGATTCATAACGAATATCCAAGAGTCTAGTCTGTATATAGTACCGACAAGAAGATAGTGATTACTGCGTATCATGTTAACTGATATTTCTTGATATTGTTCAACTATTTAGGTAGTTGACGACGTTTTTCCCAGCGCCACAGAAAAGCCATCAAAGCGACTATTCCTAATTGCAGTGCTAAATTTGGTAAAGAACTATCAAGTTCTCTACCAGCAAGGACGCGAAAAAAGAAGACAAACGCGCCAATAAAGCCAGAAGCACCAACACCAATGTAGATAAATTGCCGCAAGCCGCGATAAGGTGCGGCGATTTCTGCTTTTAAACGAGCATATTGTTCTGGATTAAGGCGGGTTTTGGGATTTGGTTCTACCATCTGTAAATAATGCTATAATTTCTATTCGTGTATGCCGATGTGGCTCAGTGGTAGAGCAGCTGATTCGTAATCAGCAGGCCACGGGTTCAAATCCCGTCATCGGCTTGGATTCTATAAGAATAATATTTTTAGTTGACTAGATTTTGACTATTCCCGCTTAAAATCAGTCACCTTTTAGCCCAAGTTTTGCTGGCTCATTCTGCACCATACCCCGAAATCGCCTCAATTCATCCCAAGGGCGAGTGCTGATATCGAGCGTTTTGCTGTACTGATTGGCGTGATAATGCTGATTCTTGTACCCAATATATTTTGCGATCGCGTTTAAAATATTTTCCTTCTCATCGCCTGAGTTGCCGTGTAACAAGCCATGTTCAGCGTCTAAGCGCCGAGCATAAGCCATGATTTGAGCTTCAAGTGCGATCAGAATTCTTACAGTTTTAGTTTTGCCGTGGTTCCAACTACTGCTAATCTCCCAGGTCGTTGATCTCTTGCCGCCATGCTCAGACATAAGAAAACCCTACATTGCCGTGTAACAAGCATATTGTAGGGCAGTGGAACGATTTAAATTAAATCTCATCAATTTTGATTTTCTTGGGTGCGGGTGGAACTTGCGGTTTGACTCTGGCTACAAAGCCCTGGTCTTGTAAAAATGCCTGCAATTCCTTGATTTCGTCCCAAGCTCGATAGAATTTATGATGAATTTGGTAATACAAATCATTGATAAAATACTCTACCATTTCTTTTTTACCTTCTTGTTGAGCGCGAGATACTTTAATATCAGTATTTAGATTCATTAACTCTTTGCTCAACTGGTCTTTGACATCATCAATTGATTTTTCAATGTCTGCTTTAGTCTTAGCAATATGAAAAATTATCCCTATTAAAGCGGCAACTGATAGTAATACGTCTAAAGAATCTTTTAGTGAGGAAAGCATAAGGTGAATTGGGCATTTGCAGCGCCACTCCGCAAAGAATCCTACTAAGATAATCGATAAAGAAATAAAAATCTTATGCAATTTTACTAGGATTCATTTGATTAGCTACTCCAGCCAACAAGAGATAATTGATTTTTGGCACTACCAACTACTGTTATTGTGCCAGTAGCAGCAGTATAAAGCACTTGAATTCTTGCTTCTACAGTGTCACCAGGTGAGATGCTAGGGATATAAATACTATTGCCAGCGCCATCACTTGCACCCGCGATCGCGGTTGCCAATGCTCTATCTAATTCACCGATAAAAGTGCCATTTTTATAAGCGGAAAGCACAATAGTTTCCGTACCAGAGCTACCACCACCAGAGAACGAAACAGAAGCCGCACAAGTTAATTCGATAATTCCAGAAAACCAACTAGGAATGGTATAAATACCTTGCCCTGTGCCTGATGAAACATACCCATTGTAAGGGTCGTAATCTTTAGTGTTGTAAATAATTGGTGTTGCGGCTGCGTTACTTGTTAGAGATTGATTACTTGTTTTAGTTGCAATTAATAACAGAGTTTGATGTGTCCCTTCTGGGTTGGTTAAAGGCATAATTAATAATTAAGTTGTTTCCTGCTCTGCGCCGGGCTTTTTCAAAAGTTCGAGTATTCTTTCATTAAAATCGTAAGGCTTCGTATCAACCCAAAGGTCAATTCTATCGGTACGCCTCATGTAACGCTTACCAGTAATTGGAATACTGGAGCCTGGCGCGCCAGGAACTTGGTATTGGTTCAAAACTGTGAAATAGGCAGGATAAATCCTGACTGGTTGCTTTAAGTAACTGCCTGTAGAATCTTCTGCCCTATCTTCTGAAATTGTCGGTTTTTTGAGCAAACCAGCTTT
This sequence comes from Nostoc sp. LEGE 06077, assembly GCF_015207705.1. GTDB lineage: Bacteria > Cyanobacteriota > Cyanobacteriia > Cyanobacteriales > Nostocaceae > Nostoc_B. Next base: position 60,777 of record NZ_JADEWI010000034.1, on the reverse strand, counting down.
TGATAATTTAAGCAGTTCCCTCATTCTGTCTTCAGCTTCATCGCCAGTTGATGCGTAAATTGCCATTTGTCGCCCATTGTCCAGCATTCCGGTTGCCCGATACCGCCCATACATATAGCCATTTTCGCCACCGCAGTAAAGTTTGATTTTCTCCCAGTCCAATTTGGCGGAGTCAATATCGGGGATTGTGTAGGTCGCGCTAACAAGTCGGCTTTCTCCCTGACGCTTCGACCAGGGCGGTGTTTTGACGCTAAAAAACTGCACTTGTAAACTAATGGTTCTTGGCTTACTTCTCAGTAGCTCATCAATTGGGCTACCTACAAAAGTACCAATATCCTTATCCTCCATCATTTGATAATTAGTGAGGGTTTGGACGATTACAGGTTTTAGTACTTCCTCTGGGCCAGCTAAGATGATTCGCTGATCATCAATGCTGCGATCAGGTTTGATTTCAACATATTTGGTTTCACCCATTGGGGGCAGAATTTGTTTTTTAAGTTTTTCAGCGGCGAGATAACTATCAATCGAATTGGCGACGACGTACCCAGCCTCCACGCAACCGTCCCAAGCTTCTTCTAAAAATTCCTCAACAAAATTCTTTATTCCCTCGTTTGAAATGCTTTCTACAGCATTGTTGACTGCAATAGCAAAACTCCAAGGCTTTGAACCTTCCGCACCCCAAGCCTGAATAGCTTTTTGAGTCTTATCACCAAATATCCGCCCAAAAAAATCAGCGTTGCCTTTTATCCATTTACGAAGATTCTTAAATCCAATAAGTAGAAGAGATTGCACACCAGACATAAAAGTATATTTAACCAGTCCAGCAACATTCCCTAAAAATTCTTCTGCCATTTCTTCGGCAACGTTTTTCATCACATAAGCGCCAAGCGGCTCATTAAAAACGGCTATTGTCGCCGCAGGCACTACACCACAAGCTAAATACCCGAACAAGTTACCGAGAGTACCGCCCAACATTCCCAAGATTCCATTCCAATACTGTTGGATTTGTTGGTCAATGGATTTATCGCTCATGTTCCAGTCGAAATTCCAGATGAACTGAACTGTTGAAACAAACAACGACCATATACCAGTGATAGTAAAACTAATTAGATTACCAGCCTGAGAAACTAGAAAACCTACAAGTTTACTGCCAGCGTTCCAAATCCAATTAATAATATTATTTTCGCCATCTTGAGTTATTTGTTTATCTTCAAAAGAAGATTTAAAGACTCTTTCTCCTATCTGTTGGCGAACAACTTTTGAGTCTAAAGCATCAGAAACAATATCGGCTAACCCCATAATTCTTCAAGCTTAATATCAAGGTTTGCATCTAATGTTATTCCCACTGATCTAACTCGTCTCCATCGAACTTTGTAAACCTCAATATCTCGGAAATAAACACTTCTATCTTGCAGGTCTTGGGGAATTGGTATTTCAAAAATGCTAGAGACTTGTTCAGGGTAGATTCTAATGGCTGTACCTATTTGGTCAGAATTAGCGGTTTGATATTTTGGGCGAAATAGGACGTAACTAGAAAGTTTATCCCAATTACTACAGATGAAAGTGGCGCGAAATGTAGCATTCGCGCCTGTTGCTGTTGTTGGGAATTTGATCCAAATTTTCGGTTCGGCTCGGATTGTGCCGAGGTTGTTCCAAACGCCGATGTCATCAGATGAAGTAGGCATCTTCTTCGTCCTGTACTTCGTCGAGTTCCCCACCGTAGACATACTCTTCCATCTCGGCGGCGTTGACGGCTTCTAGTACCTTACTACCAGCACGCGCCACAAATGCAAAATCATGATTGTGGTAGGCGAAGTCTCGCCAGCCGGGGGGGAAAGTTGAGTACAAGTAGTCTTCAAAGAAAGGATGTCCGGGCAGAATTAGCCCGGCTTCCGTCTCAATTGGTAATGTGGTTGCCATTGCGGTCATGAAATCAAATTAAAGAATTAATTTCCGCCACCGCCAGATGATACGGCGATTACCACTTCTTCTTCCAAAATTGCATAACCGAGTTCCAACATATCCCCAGCCATTGAACTAGAGAAAAAGCTAGAGAAAGAAGATCCATCTTCTAGTAATTTGCTGGCACGTCCTGGACGAGGGCGAGTGGAGCCGGAAACCAGCTTGTTGCGTGCGGTGTCGGTGGTGATAGTGCTTGCAGCTTCTAATCCCACCTCAGCAGCGAATAAATCAAAATCCGCCTTGTTCATGGGGAAACAATATTTACTAGCATCGCTCAAAGTGGCAATTGCTGTAACACTGCTACGGGCTGCGCTGGGGGGGCGGAGGGTCACAGCTTTGCGGCTTTCAGCTACATTCCACTTTGCGCCAAGAGCAGTGGCTAATTTGTCGTAGGCACAAAACGTTGATACGCTTTGTTGTTGACCCACAGTAGCATTAGAGATTTTTCGGCTAACACGGGCAGGACGAGGAGACTTCGCACCGATAACAACAATACTGCCTGCTGCTAGAGTTGCACCTTCAGCTTTAAGGTGTCCAATGTTTGTTAGATCACCTTCGGAGATACCACCCAAAGCGGCGATATCTTTGCGCTTCCATCCGTAGTACATGGTTGGATTGACAAGAACATAAACTAAGTCTTCTCTTTTTTTACCTCTAGTAAATGCTGGCATTTGTAACCCTCAATAATGTTTTAAATCAGTGATGAATCAAAAGTAATTTATTGCCATTAAAAACGGCAATTGTTGTTATTACGGGGTTATTTATGTTTTTGGTATTAGAAAAAGCTGGTCTTTTCTTAATATTAAATAGGGAATTAGATGAAAAAACGGTTAAACCTGTCAAGGCTGGAATTCTTTATAGAACCCTATGGGTGCTGAAATATTACATGAGGTTTAGCTTGCGGGTATCCTTGAGCTAAGTATACAAAGTACCTTATGAATATAATTTGCTACAACCTAATGGGAACGCCTTGTAAGCGACTTATGATTAAACGCTTTGCCAGAGGCAGAAACGGACGTAACCGGACATATCACTATCGACCGCAATACAGGCTGATACTGCGGCTAATGAATGAATTGGGCTGGACAGAGCAAGCTGTCCGCGAACAGATTTATAAAGAGAGACTTTACCTACTCCGGCAAGAATGGGGCGAAGCTGCAATTGGGGAAGGTCAGGTGTAGATCAAAAGCCTCATTCATTGGTATCGCTAGTATCATCGCCAATTTCACGGATTCTAGGGCGTTGCTCCAGGGGTCTGCTGTAAGGATGGGTGTTATCAGTAATTCCAGGTTTGGCGATAAATCCCTGTTCTGCTTCTTCTACAAATATGTCCCACTCGTTCTTTTTAGGTTCAGGTTTTGCGTCTGGGTTTTCTGGGTCAATCTTGTAAGGTGGATCTTTTCTAAATTTGCTCATCTCACCAGAAATTTCATTAGCACCTTTGAGGATTGTTCTGAGTTTTTCGATTGGGTCTGCGGCTCCCAGATTGCGGAAGTTTTGCGCCTTCCACATTGCCGCGAATTCTAGTAATGGTGCGAGGGTATCAGTAAAATCGTCTTTGTCGTCGTTTTCAAACCCTTTAACCTTCACTGTTGAAGGTTTCATCATTTGATCAAGGCGTGACTCGTTAGGCTTGAAGGTAAAAGGCATTTCGCGCTCTACCTGTTTACCCTTGTATGCCAAAAATTCAGCGTTGGCTTTGGCATACTCATAAGCTAAAAATGCTGTTTGTTTACTACTCCCAGCTTCAACCATACCGTTAACGGATGCGATCAACGTCGCGTTAGTTTCAGCCCTGATCGCCAAGAGCATCCCCACAATTTCAGCTAATGCCTCGGCTGCATTTGGTAGAGTTACTGTTTTTTCTTGATTCCCTTCTTGGGTTAAATCGGCATCTTGAATTTTAATTTTTATGGGATAGTTCCCCGATATTGCATCTAATTGTTTGACTGTATAAGAAATAAATCGCGTAAGATTTGCAATTGATATTTGAGGGGAATTATTTTTAGTTATCCACTGTGGGGCTGATACTGGGTAATCGTCCACCCCAACGGCATTGTAAAGCCTGCTGACTTTGGCATATAAAGCCCTTAATAATGAATCATCACAGCACATACATTCACAATCCTTATCATCGGGTGGTGGTGGGGGTGGGTTGTAGTCTTCCAGTTTTTGGGCTGAGGTTTGATATTCATCTATCTCAATTGAATAGCCTGCGCCATAGTAGGCAGTTCCAGAAAAATCTTCGGCGGTTCCATCAATAGAAATTGTTCTGCCTTCAAAATCTGAAGGTATATCTATAGGAAATGTGGAGCTATCATAACTAAAAAAAGTGAATTCAGGCTTTAAAGTAGTTCGTCTACTATCAAGTACTAAAGTTTCAGAGGTATTGATGATTCTTGCATATTGCCTAATATATGTAGATGCCATTTCAGCGAAATAGTAACCACTACTTTCTATTTCTATATGTGGATACAAAGAAAAACCAACTGCATAATATACCTTGAAACTGCCTGACGCTGTGGCGCTAAACTCGTCAGTATTATCTGTGTAATCAGTCGGTAGTTTACCGCCTAAACTATTAACGTGAGTCTCAATTATTGGAATGCTCCAATATTCTATAGCATAGGCAATATTCATTCTAAAATCATATTGAAATTCAAACGTTACGCAAGCATTAGCGTTAACATTATTATCCAATAAAATATTAGATTGGATGGGAAATTGTATTTGGCTAATCCCTACACTGTAAGTTTCAGAAGCTAACCCGATGGGAAGAATGAAAACTCCACCTTTCCCATCGTTATAGCTATATTGAAGGGATTTTATAGTTACATACAAACCCGCTTCTAAATCTTGCTGATCATCGTAGTTTTCAATTTCTGGGTTTGGCTTGGGTTTGGGTGTAGGCATCCGGCATTCACCGGGATAGCGATAAACGAATTGGGTAATTGGCAGTTTTACGAATCCAAACGTTGGGTTTATTTGAATTCCTACTGAGCATTCATCCTGCACCCTGGAAAAATCAAAGCCAATCGGCTCCCTAGTAAATGGATTCCCGCCGCAAAATGGAGAATCTGGCCAACGCCCACAATCAAAGGGTGAAGCAGCGCCGCCGCCAGTAGAATAAAAACCACCGCCCAGAGGGGTTAGTCCTGGTGCTGGTGGTTCTGGTTCGTCCGGTGGTGTCCACTCTGGGCGGTTGCGTTGTCTATTGTTTTTGGGTTGTGGGGGAGTTCGGTTTGATTGGCGTACCATTAGAAAGTTTTAATATGCCGAATAATTGCACCTTTTGATAAGTTATGAAGTTTCAAGTATTTATTTTGGATGACTTCATAATCAGTCTTCCCTACATTTTTGTAGGGAATTTTAAAATCATCTAAATCATTCATCAAGTAAATTCTCTGATTTCTAATGTTGGGGTTCCACTGGCTGCAATAGCGTAAAATGCACCAGTGTATATTTTATTATCTGGCATTTCATAAAAGCCTTTTGCACTTAAAGGAAATTGATGCTGTGAGGCAGTAGGGCTGGCTACTGTGTCAATGTAAACAGTAATAGAAGTTGGGTTATAAATTGTTAGCCCTAATCGGCTCGTATTAGATGGAATAATTTGTGCAGCCGTGGTAGAAGTTGCACCTGTAATTCTTGTACTAGTACTTGCTAACTGGTCTGTTACTGTTACATTGCTGCTGGGATTAGTTAAGGGCATTAGTACTCCTAGATTGCTTCAATTCCTGTAATTGCTGCTGTATTCCCGAATGTAGAAGCTGTTATTACACCTTTGTAATTGATAATTGAGGTGTAAAATTCATAGCTTCCGCCATCGGCTTTTAATAGTATTCCCTGCCCAGCTTGGGAAGTTTCGCTGAGATTTAAATAAATATCTTCTGGTGATGTATTAGTTAAAGCTACATATTTTCTATTAGGATTGGCTGCTAATATTGGCGAATTATCACCGCTAATAGAAACAGCAAAATCATTTGAATTGGTGATGGTTTGAGGTGAATCATCAATCACGATTTCCTTAACGTAACTACCATGAATTGTGATTTCATCACTAGCAACTAACAAGCCTGTGCCGACATTCTGTAACTGAACTCCTACCCGCCCACTTAGCCCTAGCTCAACAGCCAAGTTATCTGTATATAAATCCATTAGGTTATGTATCCGGTAGGGATAACCAGAAGGGTTTAATAGGCTGATTGAACCAACTGGAAACCATTGATTATTGCCAGCACTGATTAATAGATTGAGTTGCTTCCTCTCTGAATTCCACTCAGCGTCAAGCGTTTTGTAGGTTGCTTGTATTTGGCTGTCTTCAATGCTGATATCTGGTAATTGGGCTGGTGCTAGGCTGCTGATTTTGGCATAAGCTTTGAGGTTTTTGATAAAGATATTTTCGCTGATGATTGTGCCGTTTTCGATGGTGAAAGGTTCATCGTCGAAGATTTGGTACACTTCAGCGGTCGAAGCACTATTCAGGTGAAGAATAATGGGCTTGACTTGATTTATTGTCGAAATTGTCATGAGATGAAGTCTAATTCATAGTTGATTATTCCCTAATCGATCGCCCACGGAAAGTTGTATCCAGGAGGGCGATCGCATTCTCTTCATAGCTGCGGTTTACTCAGTTGCTTGGCTTTGGCGTAGATAAAATGTCCTGGCTTTGACTCAAGTTGATATTCTCGCTTGTCGCGGTTGTAGCCAACGACCGCCACCACTTGACCCGCATAATCAGCCAGTTGACCAATATTTAATGACCAATCATCGCTAGGCAGATGGAACAGGTCACTATACCGCACCCTTGGCACTTCAAAAGCTTTAGGTAACAAGACATCTGCTTTATTCACAGATGGAAATAGCTGTTTAACTTTGACTTTCGACTGCTGGGACAGTGACCAGTACACCTGACCGACTTCAATTCTTCCGACCGTGAGCAATTTTGGCGGCGGCTCTGTTTGTTGTGCATTTTTATTTTCTGATTTTTTTTCAAATTTCAATGGATCATCTGGATCATCTGGATCAAGCTTGCTGTGTAAGGGTTCTGGATGATCCATTGAAATTTGGATATCTGGATCATCTGGATCACAGATAGGGGATTGTATTAATTCTTGCTGAATGGGTTCGGAATACTGATCCAGATGATCCAGATGTGGAAAAATATCTGGATCATATTGAAAGGCTTGCTGTGTAAGACTTGATCCAGATGATCCAGATGATCCATCAAATTTTGAAACTTTTCGGAACCAAGCACGTAACGCGTGACCGTTGACCCATTTTCGTTTTTGCTCCCAGCCAGCTTGACGCATGATCGAGCTAATTCGGCGTTCTGCCATTTTGTCTTGGCGGCCTGGTTCAATGGCTAAAGCACCAGTTAAAAGCTCGGAAGTCGTGACCAGTTCTCTATTCTCAACAAAAGACGCGATCGTTTCTTCCCACGGGTCAAAAGTTTGGTATTCCTTATTTGCCTGTTCTTGCAAAATTCGTTCAGCCGAGTTCAAATACCATTTATGGCCAGTTTGGTAAAGATGATTAGCTGCCGCCCAAATTAGATCACGTTCGCGGATCAAGTCTTCAATAGGAATAGGCTGAAGTACTGGAATAATCCAGTAACGACGGTTGCCCGTGGGGTCGTTGAGTAATTCCTGTTCGTTTGAAGTTCCAAATAAAATGCAACTGCGAGGATGTTCTTTGATTTCCCGGTCGTAAGGAGTTCGGAAGGCATCAATTGTACTGCTGAGGAATTTTTTCATCGTTCCGATGTCCTTCCTCTTATATATATGCTCAATTTCGGGAATCTCAAGCCCCCAAAATTTATGCAGTTTCATGAGTTCGTCTTTATCGTTGCTGTCGCTGAGTTCGTCGGTGAACCAATCCGCACCGATTAACTGTTTCCAAAATGTTGACTTGAAAAGACCCTGAGCGCCAACAAGTATCGGCACATCTTCCGCTTGGCAACCCGGCATTCTTGCCCTTGCGACAGCTGCAATGAGGATTTTTCTCATATATATATTGTGTAGCGGGTCGGGGGTTCCAAAGTATCGTGTTGCTAAGTTGTCAATGATTGAGGTGTCAGGATTTGGGTATTGGGCGGCTAAGGAATCTAGATACTCAACCACGGGGTTATAAGCATTGTTTTTTGCGATCGCAAAAACGACACTCTGAGCATCGTCCTTGCTTATATCCATATCAAACTCAATTGCGATATGTAATTTCAATAAATCTAAATCAAGCCATTCCTCCTCTAACTCAACAATTTTCTTAAGAGTATTTAGCCTCAGAGAATCACCCCAACCCGCTTTTACTTTGCGGTAAGCCCTGTAAAGTCTTGAGGTTCTTTCTTCCTCATCCTGATCTAATTCTTGATGCTTTCGCTGTTCGTCTAATGCCTGTTTCCACTCTTGAATTGTGCTGGCATCCTCTATTAATTGTCTGAACTTATCGCCGCCTTCTTTGGCGATAAAATCATCCATTCCTTTTAATGCCAATGATGGAAGATTAATTACAAATACCTTCGTTCCGGTCGCGCTTAGTTCTCTGGCTAATGATAGAAGCTCGTTTTGAACAGGGCGTTTTGTCATTACATCTGCATCGAAACACAGGTATATATTTCGCCCAAACCCTGTAAAACTTTCTAACCAATAATGTAGGCGACCTCCTTTTTTACAAGTCCCAACACCAGGGATACTGATTGTTGGAATGCCCAGAGTCAGACCAGCACCAGCTTTTTTCGCTCCTTCTGTGATAATCACTGGTATAGATTTGTCTTCGATAATAGATAACCAGTAATCCTCAATTCCTACATTTAAAAACAAGGGCGCTGCATTAACATCACTGGCATTTAAGTATTTTTGAACTTTGCCTTTTTTATCTATTGGTGATGTATCGGGTTTGATTTGTACACCCTCTAAAGTATTCTCTCCAGTAAGCGGATTCACACCACTAACGCACCAAGCAGGTACAAGGCTATCAGAGTGTTTATTTCTTCTTTTCGTATTTCTATTGAGAAGCTTATCTACTTCTCTGGAATCATGAATTGTACTGATATTTAGAGTAATGATTTTATCCGAAACTCCGCTATCTTTCCACTCTTGATAATGATGAGAATCAATTGTGATTATTTCTTGAAGGACTGTTTTAGACATTTGTCAGCCCTCCAAATAATGTTATAATTGTTGGTAATTCAGAGCAATTAATTACTCTGAAAGAGAAATTAAACAAGTGTTTATTCATATTTAGATTCCTTTTATGACTCTCCAGTTTGGCGACTGGAGTTTTTTTTTGGGATTAAAACAACACGCTATCAACATCTAAATAGCTCATAGATTCACCTCTGGAATTAGCATCATCAATGAATGATTTGATGATGGGATAGGGGAATCTACAAAGCAGCCGGGGACGTGAAAGCGATAGCCGAAACAGAAACTCGACTCTGGGACATCCCCAAGCGGTGGCAGAGACGCTGATTGGTGCTTGGAGAAATCGGATTTCGCAAGCGTAGAACAGCTTTGAGTGCATGGCGGCGTATTGCCACAGGCGGAGGAATAACAGCAGTTTCTTGATGGTCATAGGTTTTTGGTTGGTCTTTCGCCTTGCTCCATCCAAGTGGCAATCTCGGCGAGAACTCTGACTTTCTCGATTTCGGTGAGTTTATAAAGTTTCTCGTAGTCTTCAACCTCAAGGCGGTTTTCTGTCCCTTCCAGTAGCTCTGAAAGCGGCTCTCCAGGATATTTCAGTGATTCGCTCAGTGCTGAAACCAAATCCAGTAGGTAGCGGCGGCACAGTTCTAGTAAGTGGTCTTGGTTGCTGTTCATTTGTTGACGGGAATTATTAGGGAAGGCGGATCTAAGCTGCGAACTTGATCCGCCGTGTTGGCTAAGAACGAGGAAAAATTTAAATGAGTGGATTTGATTTGAGTAATGATGATGTCATTTCAATGAATGCACAACTGAGCTTTACTGATTCCAAGACATCTAAAACTGAAGATATGATGGACGCAATTCGTGATTTATTTAATAGCTCCGACTTGCCGATCGATGAATGGTTAGACGGAATAGAATGTGAGGTTTTGCAAGCTAAACAAGGTGGGGGCTGGCAGAAAGGCAAAATTAGACTAGTGACTCGACTGGAATTTATTCCTTATGAGCCAAAACAAACCGAGAAAACCACTTCAGCAATCACGCACTCGATTTATCCGGTTTCAAATTCCCAGCCATCTGAATTTAGTTGAAATTTAAACATATAACTTCCTCTTGATTTGATTTCGTTGGCGATCGCACCAACGCAATCGCCACAAATAAAGCCGTCTACCTTCATGAAAGGTTGACGGCTTTATTCTGAGTCCTTGGTTTCTACGTCCTGCCCCAGTTCTTCCTGGAGTGATTCCAGTTCTTGAACTCTAGTTGCAAGGCTTTCGATTTCCTGTCTTTTAATAGCCAGCTGATTACGATACTCACTAATCAGCTGGCGCAGCATTTCCCCAGTAGCTCTTTCTCCGCGACCGATAACTCCGACTCTTGTCGAGCCATTGTTTCTATTAACTCTGATCGGCTCAATCCCATCTGTGTCGCCTTGCGGTCTAGTGTCTGGATCGATGTCTGAGTCAAGGAGATGTTGACTCGAATCTTCGGTTCTTCGTATTTGCCGTGCTTCTTCTTGCCCATCTGGTTCTCTATTCATGGTTCTTACACAAAATATTAACACCGCTTCTTACACAAGACTGACTTGCATTTCTTACACAAGATGATAGGATGTGTTTAAATCTTACACAAGAGTAACGTGAAAAGATAGTAATTGTCAGCGTCAACCAAGTAGAGATAGCAGCCTGCCAGCACTGAGCGAATAGCAAAGACCTGCTAGGGGAACAGTCAACAGTCAACAGTTAACAGTCATGACAGACAAAATCGAGAAAAACCTTAGTCTCAAGCCACCATTCCTACTCGTCCACTTACAACATCCTGATTCAGAGATAGTTCTGGACGTAACCAAAATCAACTTCATTCACAAAACAGGACGCATTTTCTACGTTTGCTTTGCGGGGACACCAATACCAATGGAATTACCCGAAGAAATGGGGCTTAAGCTTTGGCGGTTGATGCGCTCCTCCAGTATTACCATCCACACTGAGAGCGCAGCCGCAGACGACAAAAACGCCGAAACCCCTTCTGAGCAAGGTTTCGGCGACCAGCCTAATCACGCTTCTGGTAATTGATTCAGTGTAAACAAACCTAGTATTCCCAAACTACTCATCAACTATGAACGAACAAGACACCATCGCTAAAGCATCAACAAACGGTAAATCATCCCACATTAGTAACCGAAAAGGTAAAGAAAGGAAGTGGAAAGAATTATCTGCTGACCCACTAGCGGAAGGTTTTGATAGTCATGCGGCCGAATACGTTGTTGGTAAGTCACCCGTGACATGGGCAACATTGGAAGTCGGGCAATTATTCAGCCGCAGCAAAACAGGTAAAAACCTTTATGTAAAACTCAACGATGCACGGGCTGTCAGCTTAGATACTCGCCAAGCGATTGAATTCAGACCTACTATCCGCCAAACCCAGCAAGTTTGGTTGGTCACTAGCTTTAACTCAATTACAGCTAAGTCCCCAGATTTTTAGAAGGGCAACCACACTAACCTCAGTGCGATCGCCCCTACTCACGTTGAACGCATATCCAATACATTCAACAAAGATTATGAACTATCCACAAAACGAAATCAACCGAGTCGGCTTCCCAGAAGGGCAATTGTTAGGAAATGGTGCATCTGTCGAAGAATGCGCCGAAATTTCCGCAGCATATCACCAGGGAAAACCAATGCCAGTCACCGACAACCCCGCTATCGACCGCATAACAGCACGACTGGAACAAACCAGTGGTTATGGGCAGTACAGCGAGGTAAGCAATGCAAAATAGCAGCATCCCTCCTGATTGGTACCAAATGCAATCCGAACTTGCAGGTAAAGAACTAGATTTTGCTCTGCATCTTGCTGCCTGTGAATACGAAATCAAAAGTGGCATATCAGTAACTTTTGAGCCGATGCCGGAACCGGAAACACAAGCCCAACAGCAAGCTAATTCGATTTACAACCTCAACGATATTCTTGATGCATTTGAGGCTTGAGTATGCCTGTAACAAAGGAATCCGTTCCCAAAGAACCATCGAAATTAAGTTCAAATTTGGCTGAAGCAATGACAGCGTTAATTATCTTATTTTTGATGCTGCCATTTGCGGCCATCTGTCTAAAAGCAACAGTAGAAGTTGTTAACGCCCGTTGTTTTGTTCCAGGAGCAAACAATAATGGCAGATGAACAAAAAATAGTAGTTGAGATTCCCGACGATCGCGGCTATCTACCAGTACCTAGTACAAACGAACCATCTAATTTAGATAAATTCAAAAAAGGATGGATAAACGCGATCGCACTCCCCGACAACTTACCTGACCTAGCCTTTGACATAACAGCCTGTGTAACAATTCCAGCCTTAATTAGCAGCTGCTGGGTGACAATTCCCTTACCTGATTTTCTGCGGTTAGGATTTTTGGTAATGTTAATAATTGTCGGTGGCTGTCTGTTATATCTGCGGCAAGCAGTACCAGAAGTCAAAGACGTGCTGTTAATCCGTGTCGGTCTGGTGGCAGTGGGGGTAATACTAGGAACATGACCGAGTTACACCCTTCACAGCTGCACCAACATTTGCAGATGTACAGCCGTGCCAAATGGTCTAGTTATAGTAGTTTGGTTCTTACTCTGGGGTTACTGTCCTTTGGGGCAACCCAGCCGGCACAGAATAAGCCTTGGTTGATTGGTGCATCAGTCGTGACATTGGAAGTAGGGCGAAAACACCGCCAAACAGCAAAACTACTTCAAGAATCGCTAGGCGACATCGACCGAGCATCACGGCTCAACTTTCAAACTCTGGCCCGAACTCAGACTCAACCAACAGCACAACTAACCTTAAACATTGCCGCTGATGCCAACTGGCAACCGCCAAACCTCATCACCGACCCGGTAGAGTACATCCAGAAAAAACAGAAACACGTTGCTTTGGTTGGTGGCACGGGCGACGGTAAGTCAACTTTCACCCAGTACCTATCATCAAAAATCGGCGGTCGAGTCGTAGTTTACGATTCTGACGCTAAACCAGATGATTGGAATTGGCTAGATCAAAAAGATGTCATTGGCAGAAAAGGCAACTTTAAAGCCATCGACACCGCAATGGGCAACGACCTAACCACATTAGAAGAACTAGTAGAGTTACGTGGTGATGGGGGAGATAACGCGATTGTTGGGCGCGATCGCTTTCTCATTGCTGAGGAATTCCCCTTACTAGTGGATGAATGCGATAACGCGTCCCTCTGGTTTAAGAAACACCTCAAGCGGGGACGACGTTACAAGCAATTTGTTTGCGCGATCGCCCAGAACGACACCGCTGAAAACTATGGCTTGCAAGGGGATAAGGAAACATTGTACAGCTGCTGCTGCTTAGTTCGGTTGGGACAGTTCGCCCGTGACTATGCCCGAACAGTTCTCAAAAATCCACAGCTTGAGCAGTGGCTAAAAGCAGGTGGTAAAAAACGGTTCATGGTTGATGATGTTCCCTGCGAACTAGATTTGAGCAGTTGGGGAGGTGGATCAGCCGCACCAGTGCAAATCTCCGGCGGGGGAAATGATGCAGTGAAAGTGCTGTTACCCTCCCTCAATGAATATGAACAATTTATTGTGAATTGGGGACAACAGAACCCAAATGAAATTTTGAAGGCCAGAATACTGCTGCAAGTTAGCCGACTGTTTGAGGGGATGCAGCCAGATGAAATCAGAATCATCTTGGCATCTCTGGCAGATAAGGGGATTGGCGAAGTGGTTGGGGAAGGTAATCAGTTGGGCTGGAAGTGGTCACAGTAATGTCTACAGGCTGTCTACACCTTGCCCACAGTGGTTTGCAGCCGATTTACTGTGCAAGTTGCTAATACTGCGACTATGCCTGTTCCCCGCCAACAGTTAACCAAGTGTAGGTCGATGATCTGTCTACAGCGTCTACAAAAAAACTGCCCAAAAAAAATTGGCTGTAGACGCTAAAAATACCGTCAAACAAGGCTTTTAGCGATTGTAGACAAAATTTTGGGGATGCCAAAAACAGCCAAAAGCGATGGCTGCGCCAACGCCAAGGGCGATCGCATCTAATAGGGTGTATCTACCAAATTGAAAATTAAAACGGAGAGAACCATTGACAGAAGATGAAGCACTGCAAACAAAAGCAGTAGAGGTTGCAAAGCAAGTTCACAAAAGGGCTGTAACCGAAAAGCTCAAAGAAATTGCAGAAAGCCATGTAATCAATCATTGCTACCGCGCAGGCAGTCGTAGCTATGTCTGGACAGAAGAAGACTATCGCAGCGACGATTTAGATGGTGATGTAGTAGTTTGCGGCGAATGCCTCCCTAGCGATGCAGACAGTTACTCTTGGTGGGAAGTAATTTCCTCCGAAATTCATAGTAGTGAAGTGTCCGACCGTAACGACGAAAGCGGGGAGTATTGTGTCGAAGTTGAAGTCTGGGTTGCTGTTAGTTCTGGCAATGAAGATGAAGAAGTGGACGAAACCGTGTCACCTGACCTCCGCACAATTTACGTACAGATTGACCGCGATGAAGACGGAGATTTTTATGTCTTTGGGACGGAAGAATGACAATTGAACAGCGAATTAAGGAGGCTAACGGACGACTTAAAAATAACTATTGTGGTTTAAAAATTGAACAGCTAGGGGGACGGCTTTTTCTTCGTGGAACACTGCCACCTAAGCCTTGTTCCGGCAAAGATAAACCATATCAGCAGAGAATATCAGCCGCAAATGCTAATGCTGATGGGGTAAAGATAGCAGAAAGATTAGCCAAGAAAATCAGTGTACAAATTGACGCTAAAACCTTTGATTGGTCTGATTATTTAACCCTTGAAATAACCGATAATAAAAAAACAATAGGAGAATTAATAGAAGGATTTGAGAAAGATTATTTTGATAGAAGGAATAGAACATTTAAAACAGTAACAACCTGGAAGGTTGAATATTTTTCAGTCCTGAGAACTCTACCAAAAGATGAATATCTAAATAATGAAACATTAAAAAATATAATTATTGAAAAATCAAAACCAGACACCCGTAGCCGAAAAAGATTTGTTGCAACTTTAACTATTTTTGCGAAATTTTCAGGACTAGAGGTTGACTTGTCATCTCTATCAGGTAGCTATTCTCTTTCCAAGAGACGACCGCGCGATATTCCCAATGACAAGCAAATTCAGGATAGTTTTTACTTGATTAAAAATGATGCTTGGCGGTGGGCGTATGGGATGATGGCTGCCTATGGATTAAGAAACCATGAGATTTTTCATGTTGACTTAGCAACATTGGAGGCAGGCAAAGGAATAAAAATAACTGATGGAAAAACCGGATCGAGAATTGTATGGCCATTGCATCCAGAATGGTTTGAAGTGTTTGGGTTGGGTCAGCCTCAATGCCCAAACATAAAGCTTAACCGCCCAAATAGAGATATAGGCGAAACGGTAACAAGGTATTTTCGGCGGGCGAATATGCCATTTTCACCTTACGACTTGCGCCACGCCTGGGCGATTCGCTCTTTAGAGTATGGAATTGACATTTCATTGGCAGCCAAGCAGATGGGGCATGGTTTACAAGTTCACAGCCGCTTGTATCATTCTTGGATTGACGAGCAGGCACAACAACGGGCTTTTGATGCGGCCATAAACAACCGCGATCGCCCATTACCTCCGACATGATTCGTAATCAGCAGGCCACGGGTTCAAATCCCGTCATCGGCTTTATTCTGTGAAATTTTCACAAAAGTCTTTTAATAGATTAATACAGTTAGCGATCGCACCTAAATGAGCAATTTCATATCCGTGGGTATTTTGTGTGGGAAATGCTAAACAAGCTGCACGACCAACATGACCAAATTTCATGGCAATTGAGGCATCACTCCCAAAACCGCTGATGATGGCTAATTGTATAGGTATATCTAATTGTTTCGCCACCCGACATAATTGCTGATTCAAGGGTTCATCATATATGCCATAGGCATCTTGAGACAGCAGTACCGGGCTTTCCCCGTCTTTAATGGGATATTCAGGGGATAAGGGGCAAATTTCTAAAGCAATCAAAGCATCTAATTGCTGATTTTGAGTGAAAAATAATGCCCCAATTGCGCCGACTTCTTCTTTGGCTGAGGCGACTAGATACACATCACAAGCTGGCTGCTTCAGTGTTTGGGCTAAAGCTAAAATAATCGCCACCGAAGCTTTATTATCTAAGGTATAACTGGCGATGTGATTATTTAAGAGAAGGGGATGTTTGCGATGCTTCCCCACTACCATTCTGGTTCCTGGGCGAATACCTGCGGCTTCTAGTTCGGCGGTGGTGCGCTTGGTTTCAATCCAGGCATTTTCCCATTTTACTGGTGTATCTTCTTGCTGGATTTTTTGCGGTGATTCGTGAGAGACATGGCGAGAACCAAAGCTGAGAATACCGGAGATAGTTTCATTGTCTCCTAATAAATCGACAACACCTTCACCGTAAACCCAAGGATAAGCACCGCCAAGTTTGCGGACTTCTACTCGACCTGCATCACCGATAGTTTTGACAATTGCGCCAATTTCATCTTTGTGGGCGGTAATGGCGATCGCTCTAGTAGAATCTTTACCGGTAATTTTAGCAATAATATTGTCAGCGCGATCGCGCCAAACTTCTACTCCCAGCGCAGCAAATTCCTGAAGCAAAAATTGGTTAATCTCATCCTCTGCACCACTAGGCGAATGGTGCATAACCAGTTCTTCAATTATTTTAAATAACTGCTCGTAATCCCACATTCATTAAAATTATTCTGTCTTCTGCCTTATCCTAACGATAAATATTCACACTGACTTAAATTATGCAAGCAATATCTGTACAACAACCAAACGCACCGCAACCACCAACCTTTACCTCTATTCCAGAAGAACGTCTGCACCGGAAACAGCGATTAGCCGCAGCATTACGCCTATTTTCCCGCTATGGTTTTGATGAGGGAATAGCTGGACATATCACAGCACGCGACCCAGAAAATCTAGAACACTTTTGGGTTAACCCTTTTGGGATGCACTTTGGTTTAATTCGCGTCAGTGATCTGATTTTAGTCAACCAAGAAGGTGAGGTTATTATAGGCGATCGCCCAGTTAATCGTGCAGCTTTTGCCATTCATTCCCAAATTCATGCAGCCAGACCGGATGTAGTTGCCGCCGCCCATGCTCATTCTATCTATGGTAAAAGCTGGTCGAGTCTTGGTCGTCTGCTTGATCCCCTCACTCAAGATGCTTGTAGTTTTTACCAAGACCACAGCTTATTTGATGACTATACAGGTGTAGTTCTTGACCCGCAGGAAGGACAGCGGATTGCCCAAACCCTTGGACAAAACAAAGCTATTATCCTCAAGAACCACGGTTTACTTACAGTTGGGCATTCAGTTGATGAAGCTGCTTGGTGGTTCATCACAATGGAACGTTCTTGTCAAGCGCAGTTATTGGCTGAAGCTGCTGGCAAACCTAGCCCAATCAAACATGAATATGCGGAGTTAGCACACTCCCAAGTAGGTTCACACAATTTAGGTTGGTTTAGCTTTCAACCTTTATACGAGATGATTGTGCGTCAAGAACCTGATTTGTTGGATTGAACGCTGACTTTTGTTGTTGGCGTTTGAGCATTCCGGCTACACCTAAAGCACCAAGCGCCAACAGTCCTAACGCATCAGATGGTTCGGGAACTTGCTGTGAGCGAATTGCGGCAAGTGCAGTCTCGGCGATAAATCTATGAGCAGTGGTAGTAGGGTGAAAATTATCCCAAAATAAAAACTGATTTTGGTTGTTTAGACAATTCACCGTTAATAGACAAGCTTTCGTAACATTATTTAAACCGAATTCTGATGGGGAGGCGATCGCTCGATTAAACAGGGAATTTACATCCACAGGAATAATATTCAGATTGAGATTTTGGTTTAAAGCCGCGACAGTTGTTTGTAAGCCAAAATTAAAATTATTGGTTGATTGAGTGAGAGTTACCGGGTCTCGATTGTCTACTGTCGATCCTGGAAGCTTCCCTAAATCTGGCAAGTTAAACACCAAAATATTTCTTGCACCCACACTAGCCAGAGTAGTTAATGCCAAACCAATATTATTTACTGGTGTTGTTAAGTCTTCGGGATTGGGGAATAAAAAGTCATTCGCTCCACCCCACACAACATATAGCGCATTTGGATCAGCAGTCTGGTTATTAGCCAAGAGAGGTTGGGCAAACAAACCTACTTGTTCTAACACTCCTGGTAATGGTGCATCACGTACAACCGCATTACCCACACCAGAAGCAGCACCGCCAAAGGCAAAGTTAATGCCTTGGGTGGGAATAGTAGTATTTAATGTAGTGGCTAAAGTCGGCTGTAATCCTAATTGATTGCCAAAATATTCCACCCATAAAGGGCCGTTAGATAAACGTCCATTAAAGTAACTGGTAGTTGGTGGAAAGACACCACCCGTAGCATTAAAAACATTACCTGTATCAGATAAGCTATCGCCAAATACATAAAGCTGGCTAAAATTTGCAGCCGAAGCTTTCTGCGGCAACATGAAGGATAAAAACACAAAGCCTGCTGCTACCAGTCGTTTTTTCATGCTTTTGATATATTAATTGCTGCGTATCTAGTTAAGAGATTGGTAAATGTACTGACTGTATTTTGGGGGTATGGCAAAACCCCGTAGCTAGAATTAGAGATTTTATGTAATCTTACTGAATAAATATGGCAATATTCAGCGACAACTGAATATATTTACTTAATATTTATGATGTACCAATGTTGTACAAAGAAAAAGTAAGATTAGGTGATTATGTGGGCGATCGCTTCAACTTCAAAGCATCACTCGCTGATACTCCATCGCCTACAGTGCCGAAATACCACAAAGCCGCCGCAGCCTCGGCACGAGTCACAGGTTTTTTCGGTTGAAATAGCGTCGTATAGCCAAAAACTCGGCGAATATTTGATTGTTCAGCACTTTGGAAATCAGCCAAAATTGCTCGTAATGCCTTCGGGTCAATTTTCCCCACATCTTGGAAACCCCAAGTTTGTTTAACTGCATCTAAATTGGCAGTGGGTAAAGCTTGGCGAGTATCTAAAGGTACTTTCCATAAAATCAATTGCTCCCGTGTTAAAGGCGCATCGGGACGAAATAAAACCGTAGTTGCATCTCCTGATAAGGAACTGGGAATCAAGCCAGCCTCAGCCAGTCCCTGAATTGCACCAAAATCCAGGTCTGTTTTTGCTACATCACTAAAAGCTGGCTGCGTAGTTTCCGCAGCTAACCGTATCTGCTTGGCGGGATTATTCGGATACATTGCATTGTTAGCCGCCACTAACCAACGCGCATACATTCGCCGGGTGATGATTTTACCTGGTTCAAATAAGTTTGGATTGTTAGAATTAGCCTTATTGGCTGGCGATTCAACAGATAAAACACCCAATGCAGCTAAGTCTTGGATATGTTGACGTAATTCTTGTGGTGCTTTGTTGAGGTCAGAAAATTCTCCTGGTGTGGGTGTAGTGGCTGTGGTGGTGGGATTATTAGGTATAGTGCTGGGTTGGGTGGTTGCAGTATTAGGTGCTACTGGGCCAATAAACTGCGGATTGCCAGGTTGAGGTGCATTATTATTAGTTGTTGGTGTAGATTGCGCCGTCTCAGAACTATTAGGCGCATAATCAATTACTAAACTAGTAGCTGTTTGTGGCTGATTAGGTGCAGCATTTGTGACTGATTGAGCTTGAATGGACACTTTGACTAGCAAATTATTGCGACGCGCTTCAAAAGTACCAATATCATCGGCTGGCTGTTGGACGATTTGCCAACCATTATCCTGCAACTGGCTGCGATAAAAATTAGTAATAAAATTGCTGGGATCGGAACTCAACCAGCGAGTTGATACTTTATTTTCTGAGCCACTAGCAGGTGTAATTTCCTGAAGTTTGGCATTGGGATATAAGGGAATCTCTCTGGGAAAATCCGCAGGAAGCTGGACTGTTGCTTCATTCTGTGCTGATTGTGGTTCGCCTTGACTCGCTTCTCCAAAGACAACTGGTTTGTCTTGCAATCGGGGATCAGCCGCCAAAGATTTTTCCAGATTTTTGGCGGCTGGAGTGTTGTTACAAGCTGTTAGGGAGGTAAGTAAAACAGCCAAACTTAATAAGGCGGCTGGACGTTTACAAGGAAGCACAGGCAGGAATTTATTAGTAACGTGTCCATTTCTACCCTAGCGCAGACTGGCGAAAGTTCACGTTTGATTAGAGAAATGAGATTTGCTTAAACCTAACTACTATCGTAAATTTACTGATATGGATAATATCTATTTAAATGCTGTTCTGTAACTTGAGAGCTTTCTGTGAATTGAAGTTGGCTAGTAGTGTTAATTCAACAGATTAAACCAGATGAAACAGCAAAAAGCTAGACGTAGCCGAGGGGTAATTTTGACTCGTAACGGCTGGGATAAACTGCAAGCTGCCAAAGCTGAAGCAGAATGGGAGCAGAATGCTGGAGATAGCTTTTCTTTAGAAGAATTAAGCGATCGCACCCGTTTAGCTCTACACACTATATCTAGAATTTTGGCACGTTTGGAACCTGTAGATAAAAGTTCCTTGCAGTCTGCCTTCGCAGCCTTTGGGCTGGAGTTATCTCAAAGCGATTATACCCGGCCTACCCCAACCTTAGAAGAACTAGAAACTCGACAAGCAAATCCACAATATGATTGGGCAGAAGCACCAGATGTATCTGTATTTTTTGGTCGCAGTGAAGAATTATGGCAGCTACGACAATGGATATTAGAAGAACAGTGTCGTTTAGTTGGACTGCTGGGAATTGGTGGTATTGGCAAAAGCACTTTAGCGGTGAAGTTGGGGCTGCAAATTCAAAGCGAATTTGAGGTAGTTGTGTGGCGCAGCCTGCAAAATGCACCGCCAGTAGAGGAGCAAATAACCAACATACTGCAATCTTTGCTGTTGGCGTTGCAAAAGGAGATTGTAATTCCCGAAAGCTTTGATAGCAAACTAGCAAAGCTGATGGAATGTTTGCAATCAAACCGATGTCTGCTGATTTTAGACAATGTTGAGACAATTCTCTCTGGTGGTCAAGCAGGGCAATGTCGTCCTGGTTACGAGGGATATGGTCAATTATTCAAGCGCGTTGGCGAAGTACCTCATAATAGTTGTGTTCTGTTCACTTCTAGAGAAAAACCCAGAGAAATTGTACCCTTAGAAGGAGACAGAACAGGAGTGCGATCGCTCCCATTAAAAGGATTAAATCCCACCGAGGGACAACAGTTATTCGAGCAAAAAGGACAATTCACGGGTTCAGAACGAGAATGGCAAGTACTCATCGAGCATTATGGAGGTAATCCCTTAGCGCTCAAGATCGTAGCCGCCGGAACCCAAGAGCTTTTCGACGGTAGAATTGCCCCAGTTTTAGAGTATGTGGAACATGGGATACTCATTTTTGAGGACATTGGTGACTTGTTAGAACGGCAGTTCTACCATTTGTCAGCAGTAGAAGCGGAATTCATGTATTGGCTGGCTATTAATCGAGAGCCAGTAACCCTCGCCGAGTTAGTTGCTGATATAGCGACATCTTCTTCCCAACGTCTCGTACCTTCAGCAATTAAATCTCTATTGCAACGGTCATTAATTGAAAAAAGCGGCGAGCATTTTTTCCTACAACCAGTCGTGATGGAATATAGTACTCAGCGATTGGTGAAACAACTTTGTCAACAATTATTAGGGGAAAAGTCTGACCGTTTAGGCTTATTTCAAACCCATGCTTTAATCAAAGCAACAAGCAAAGACTACATCCGGGAGACACAAAAGCAATTAATTGTGCAACCTTTGCTGGAGCAATTGTTGCTAGAGATAAGCAGTCAACAAAAGTTGGTAATTTTGTTGCAGGATGTATTAGAGCAGCAAAGACATCAAGCTGCAATATTAACTGGGTATGCGGCGGGCAATGTCTTCAATTTGTTAACGCATTTGCAAATAAATTTACACGGTTATGATTTCTCCAATTTGAGCATTAGGCAAGCTGACTTACAGGGTGTAAATTTAGCCGGAGTTAATTTCCAAAATACAGCCTTTGATCAATCTGTATTTGCTACAAGCTTAAAGAGTATTTTTTCACTTGCCTTGAGTCCAGATGGAAAACTGTTGGCTACGGGTGATATAGATGGGCAAATTCATTTGTGGCAAATGGCAGATGGAAAAAACTTGTTGACATTTAAGGCACATGATAGTTGGGTTTGGACAGTTGCTTTTAGTCCAGATGGGCAAACCCTGGCCAGTGGTGGTCATCATGGATTCGTCAAACTATGGGATACACAAACAGGAAATTGTCTCAAAACTTTAGAGAAACACACAGGTATTGTTTGGTCTGTCAGTTTTAGTCCCGATGGTCAAACTCTAGCAAGTGGTGGTCAAGACACTTCAATTCGGTTGTGGGATGTCGCTCGAGGTAAGTGTCTCAATGTATTGCATGGTCATACTGCTTGGGTGTGTTCAGTCAGGTTTAATCCAGATGGTTCTATCCTAGCCAGTGGTAGTAATGATTCCGACATTCGCTTGTGGAATGTCAGTACGGGTATCTGTATAAAAACTTTGCAAGGTCATGTTGCTAAGGTATGCTCGGTTTGCTTCAGTCCAGATGGTAAAACTCTTGCCAGTGGCAGTAGTGACCACTCTCTCCGGTTATGGAATGTGAGTAAAGGTACTTGCATCCAAACATTTCACGGTCATAAAAATGAAGTATGGTCAGTTTGCTTTAGTTCAGATGGTCAAACCATAGCCACGGGTAGTTTTGACTCTAGTGTGAGGTTGTGGAATGTGCAGCAAGGCACGTGCGCTAAAATTTTACACGGACATACCAGTGAAGTGTTCTCAATCACTTTTAGTTTAGATGGTCAAACCTTAGTTAGTACTGCTCACGATTCCACCGTGCGTTTATGGGATGTAAGTAAAGGTGTGTGCGTGAGAACTTTGCAGGGTCATACTAACGGGGCGCATTTGGTCAGCTTTAACCCTGATGATAGTATGTTGGCGACAGGTAGTTTAGATGGTTTAGTTCGGCTATGGGATGTTGCGTCTGGATACTCTAGTAAAATTTTACAAGGTCACACAGAGCGGGTATGGTCAATTAGCTTTAGTCCTAATGATTCTTTACTAGCGAGTGGCAGTGAGGACGACAGCATTAAGTTGTGGGATGTTATTTCTGGTGATTGTATTACAACCATTAACGGTCATAGCGGTGGAGTAACTGATGTTACTTTTAGTCCCGATGGTCAAACCTTGGCTAGTGCCAGTAGGGACGCA
Source organism: Nostoc sp. LEGE 06077 (assembly GCF_015207705.1). GTDB lineage: Bacteria > Cyanobacteriota > Cyanobacteriia > Cyanobacteriales > Nostocaceae > Nostoc_B. The sequence continues at coordinate 37,390 of NZ_JADEWI010000034.1, read as the reverse complement.
AGTGTGAAGCTGTGGGATATTCATGAGCATAGATGTGTAAAAACCTTAGAAGGTCACACTGCTGACATCTGGTCAGTTAGCTTTAGTCCAGATGGCAATACTTTAGCTACAGCTAGTCAGGATTGCTTGGTTAAGTTGTGGGATGTGAATGAAGGTAAATCTATAACAACTTTGCTAGGTCACACTGATGGAGTCTGGTCATTAAGTTTTAGTCCTGATGGTAAAATGCTCGCTAGTAGCAGTGTTGATAACTCAATTAGATTGTGGGATACCAGTAACTTTACTTGCGTAAAAGTGTTGCAAGCACATACTTCTACTGTATGGTCAGTCAGTTTTAGCCCTGATGGTTCCACCTTGGCATCTGCCAGTTCTGACCAAACAATTTGCCTGTGGGATATCAATAACTTTATGTGTGTTAAAGTCTTGCATAGTCATAGTAGTGGAGAATCTTCTGTTAGCTTTAATTCTGTTGGTAATATCTTGGTTCATACTAGTCAAGATGAGGGAATTAAGCTGTGGGATGTGGAAACTCTTGAGTGCATTAAAACCCTGAAGGTAGATCGCCTTTATGAAGGGATGAACATCAGGGGGGTGACTGGGTTAACAACAGCGCAGCGATCTGCACTTTTGGCTTTAGGGGCGGTGGATGGTGTAAGGTAGGTTTTATTGTAGGCGATCGCTTGTTTAAGACAGTTGGTAAGAGAGCGATCGCCGAAAAAGTATTTAACCTGATTAGAAAATTTCTTCTAGAGTTTTTGTGAGTATTTGAATTCACCTTGCTCGTTTTTAGACCTGAACTCCTCTTTTGCCTCTTTGATTACATCCTTCACATCACTATCGCTGGCAACGGTTTTAGCAATGTTCTTTAATTCCTGTTCACTAAGCGTTGTTGGATCAATTCCTTTACTAAAAAGTTGAGTCATAATCTTTAGATAGACATAACCTGATGCTAATGTCAGTGCATAGGAAGTTCCTCCCATAATCACCGATGCTCCGATATTTCCTAATCCAGGAAAAATTGAAAATGCTGTTGATAAAGCAATCACACCAACAATGCCTGAAGCAATGTTAGTCACCACCCCAGATGCGAGGGACTTTAAAATGTTTTTAGAAATTGGTAAATCTATCTCTGCACCTATTTTCCCATACATAGTCCATATAAAACCTGCACAAATAGCGGTGGCTGCAATTCCTCCAGCACCTGGAACCCAAGCAGAAGCGAGGGCTGCTATTGCAGCACCCTTGGAATGAAACTTTACAATGTCCGCAATATGTTGAGGCAGATTATCATCTACAGTTTTATCCATAGCTTGTACCAGTTTTTTTGCTTGTCCAAGTAGTAAATCTTCCATATTATCTGCTTCTTTAGTATTTGAAGTGGCACCGTCATCACAAGTGTGTATAAGCTCTGCTTCTTGTCGCTAGACATTACTCATTAGATATAGTTGCTCAAAGAGCGATTGCTTCTTTGAGATAGTTGCTAAGGAGGCGATCGCACTGTGCAAATTACGTAAGTCATGAACGTTTTATATAGTGTAGTTATCTGTATTGTGATCGTTGCAGTTGTTCTCGTCGTTCTTGCTGTATTTGCTGTTCTATTTGTTGATTTTTTTCCTGATTTGGCTTCATCATATTTGCAACCGCAGGAAAAACAAATTTCAAAGTAAGTAATCCTATCAGCCAATAAAGCCAAGGAAAACTTTTTTTAGACTTCTCTCTGTTATCTGTATTAGACATTTCTCTGTTACCTTTTATTTGTGTATATGCTTTTTTTGTGGTTTATCCTTACAAATGCAATATTTAAGTCTTCTACGGGTGTGGTTTCTACTTCCACAAAATATGGAAAAACATATTGAGATTGAAAACCTCAAATAATTTTTCCATTGAGGTATATTCTGATTTACTTGTAAGGTGCGATGTAGTAGTTACATATTCCAGTTTGCCTACTTTCCTCTAATGACACCAGGCAACTTTAGCAAGTTATTTTCAACTTATTTTCAACTTAAGCGTTTCAGAAACAGACCAAAGCGGTCGCCCACATTAATCCCATTATCAGAAGTGCGATCGCTGATTTGAAACAGTTGCTCAGAGAGCGATCACCTACATCAACCCCATCACCAAAAGTGCGATCACTAATTTGACACAGTTGCTCAGAGTGCGATCGCACAAAGAATGATGAACAAAAATTTTTGTAATTTTGCTAGTTAATACTAAAGGGAAGCACTATAAGAATGCTTCCCTTGAAACTTGCTGCTTGAGAGCAAGTAGCCCAGATTAATTTGATTGTTTTAGTAAGCCAAAGTTTCTAAAGTTTCTCTTAAATATTTTTGTACTTGCTGTTCCAGGCGCAACCCATGTAACTGGGAATCACGTTCTAGTTGCCAACGTTGAAAACCGGAACTGGTAGCGATCGCACATTTAAGGCTATACCAAATTTCGGTATCAGCAGGATATGGGAGATTACTTGCAGCAGGAGTTGGAGTCATAGTCCCTTATTCCTCAACTTTAACAGTTATGGCAGTTTTCGTTTTGAGCAAATACAAACCTGCCTCTATGAGACAGTGTATACTCGGCGAAATATTGATTAGGTTCCGATGTTTAGGGCTGCTGCGAGTTTCTATTGATCCTGATTAAGGATTGAAACAACCTGGGTAAAATTTGATTAACTTGCACCCCTAAAATAGTGAACTCATGTTTAATCTTTTCTAAAGATAACGGTTCTATGGCTGCAAATTCTGTGTCATTTGTCACTAAAATTCGTGCCACACTCACGGGAACTTGTAAAAATAAATTACTGGCTAAAAAAGCTAAAGCCGCCAACACTAGACCTAAGCCACGCCACTGGGGCAAAAAGCGGACTAAATGTTGTACTTGGGGAACAACCTTGTAAAGCTGCCACAGTACCACAGTTAATATTATTGCTGTTACCAAAGACAGCACTCGGTTTAACTTAGTATTAATTAAACAAAGTATTTTACGCTGTTGCTCAGTCAGATTTTCGGGTTTGAGCGCTATTCCTAAAAGAGAATATATATAAAATGGACGGCGTAGCTGCATCCATAACAGTGGGGCAACGCCAATAGTGGCTACTAATAATAGCTCTCCCCACACGGGTAAGAGTGGCTCACCTATAGCTAAGAATAATAAGCACAACACCAAAAAAATTGGCAGTGTTGCTAATCCGGCAATGTGAATCCACAATATAGGTTCAGAGCGAAACGAGGACATATTAAAGTCTGGAGTGCTGTTAGCGATCGTAGGGTGTTTAGCAGTTGCTGAGTGCTGAGTTTAAATTTAAAGTTTTGAGTGTGGAACTAACTTATTTTCAGTTCAACACACTTAAACTTTGACTTGAACTCAGCACTTAGTGTTGACCACTATCTTGTCAATGTGAGAGTACGGCGTTTAGTAACCATCTGGTAGGCTTCAATAATGTCGCCTTCCACCCAGTCATGGAATTTGTCTACGTTAATACCGCATTCGTAACCAGCATTGACTTCACGAGCATCTTCTTTGATCCGTTTGAGGGAGTCAAGAACACCTTCGTAAATTACCTTACCGCCACGACGCACACGCAGTTTGCAGTTCCGCACTAGCTTGCCAGACTGCACATAACAACCGGCAACGGCTCCCTTGCCAACTGGGAAGACAGCCCGAACTTCGCACTGACCGAGGGGTTCTTCGACCAATTCTGGTTCCAACAGACCTTCCAAGGCTCCTTGGATATCTTCGAGGAGTTTATAGATAATGTTATACTCCCGGACATCTACACCAGCCTCATCAGCGGCTTGTCTTGCACCACTAGCGTAGGTGGTGTTAAAGCCAATGATAACTGCGCCACTGGCAGCAGCTAAGTCAATGTCTGTTTGGGTGATTTCCCCAGCGGATGCTAACAGCATCCTGATCTGTACTTCGTTTTGGGGGATTTGCTTCAGCGAACCAACGATCGCTTCGACAGAACCTTGCACGTCGCCTTTCAAGATTAAGTTGAGTTCTTTCAACTCGCCTTCTTGTGCTTGAGCCGATATGGTTGTGAGGGTAACACGTCCCTGTAACAATCGTGACAGACGTTGTTTGTCGGCGCGATCGCTGGCAATGGAACGGGCTTCTTTTTCGTTGTTGAAAACCTCGAATTCATCCCCGGCTGCGGGTACATCACTTAATCCTAGTACCTCAACGGCAAAAGAAGGTGAAGCTGCATCAACTCTGCGGCTGCGGTCATCGACCATTGCCCTGACTTTACCAAAGGCGGAACCAGCTACCAGTATATCTCCTACACGGAGAGTACCGTTCTGGATTAGCAAGGTAGCAACTGCTCCCTTGGCTTTATCTAGGTGCGCTTCAATGACTGTGCCTCTAGCAAGGCGATCGGGGTTAGCAGATAGTTCTCCAACTTCTGCGACTAACAGAATCATCTCCAGAAGTGTATCTAGGTTTTCACCCTTAATTGCACTGACTGGAACCATGATGGTTTCACCACCCCATTCTTCTGGGGTTAAACCATAATGAGTGAGTTCTTGTTTAACTCTGTCTGGCTGTGCGCCTTCTTTGTCGATTTTGTTAATGGCGACAACAATTGGCACTTCTGCGGCTTGTGCGTGACTGATGGCTTCCACTGTTTGGGGACGGACACCATCATCTGCTGCCACTACTAAAATGGCGATGTCTGTTACTCTCGCACCCCGCGCCCGCATAGCAGTAAAGGCTTCGTGACCAGGAGTATCTAAAAATACTATCTGATGCAGCTTACTGTCATGTTCGATGTCCACATGGTATGCACCGATATGTTGAGTAATACCACCAGCTTCTCCCGCTGCAACTTTGGTTTTGCGAATCGAGTCAAGTAGGGTAGTTTTACCGTGGTCTACGTGACCCATGATGGTCACAACAGGCGGACGACGAATGAGGTGTTCTAAATCTGCCACGTCGATCATTTCTGTGACCTTACGTGCCTCTGCCTCTGGTTCGGCAGTTTCTACTTCTATTTCTAGCTCTTTACCCACCAAGGTAATGGTTGGGATATCTAGATTTTGCGTAATACTCACCGCCATCCCTTTGAGGAACAGGATTTTTACAATCTCTGTATCCGCAACGCCTAATTCGTTGGCGAGTTCTTGCACTGTCAACGGGCCTGTGACCACGATTTTTTCTGGGCGATCGCGTTTTGGCTCTGCTTCTTGACGACGATTTTGCTCACCACGATGAGAATTATTAGCTTTTTTATTAGCTCTAGAAGTTGGCGCTGCGATCGCCGCTGCCATTACAGGTTGTGCCGGTCGCGCTGCTTTTGGTTTGGGTGGACGAGCGATAGAAAGACTGGCCTGGATAGTAGCCGGGATATCTAGACCTTCTTCATCTAGAAGATCATCATCTTCAAAGTCATCCTCCAGGATTGGTTTGACCCGCTTACCTTTGGGGCCTCCCTTGCCTGCTTTTTCTTTAACTTCGTCAATTATTTCCTCTTCTTGCCATTTTTTCCCACCTTTGGCTAGACGAGGCGGTGTTGGCCGTTTCAAGTCTAAGATATCTGGAACTACAGCATCATCATCGACTCCCATTTTCGCTGTTGCTCCAGCTGCTGGCCTGCTAGGTGGAGTAGCAAGTGGGGCTGCTGTGGGTTCTGATGGACGCACTGGTCTTTGAGGACGTGGCCCGTCTGATGATCCTGACCCTGGTGGTCGGTTCGTTCGCTGCTCTGGTTTAACAGGCCCAGGGGTCGGACGACTTTGTTTGGGCGCTGGCGCTTGTCCTGCTTCTGTTGGAGCCTGAGAAGGTTTACCAGCCTTAGTCGGTTTCACCTGGTCGCGCTCGCGTTTGAGGATCGGTTTATCTGCTGAAATTGACAGCCCACTAATTGAGGCTGTTTCTGCCTCTGGTCTGGCAGGTGGAGCAGATAGTTGCGGTTTTTGTGGTTTTTCTGGCCTTTGCTTGTGCGATGGCGCTTTTTCTGGTTTTTCCGCAGCTATATTTTCTGATACTTGCGTATTCGGTTTTGGGGTTGCGTCTGTGACAGCAGGTGCTTGTGAGTTCTCAGACTGATTCCGGGGTACAGGTCGGGTTGGTGCCGTCGGCTTCATTGATGAGACTGGTGTAGCGAAGGGCCGTGGAGGTGCTGGAGAATTGCCTTCAGAAGAAGCAAATTGATTATCAGTAGCAACTGATGCCTCTGGGGCATTGGTGTTAGGATTTCTCAATATTTTGGGTTTACGAATTTCCAAAATTTGTTGTTTGTGTGGTGGTGCAGGCCGGCTATGAGAGCCAGTTTGGGGTGAATTTGGTTTTTGGGTGGTAGTTCCTAGTTCTCTTTTAGCTGTTCCATTCGTTACTGCCAATTTTTCGGCAGCCGTCCGGATTCGTTCTGCCTCTGATTCTGAAATTGTGCTGCTATGGCTTTTGACCGCAATATTGAGCTGGTCGCAAATTGCTAATAGCTCTTTGTTATCCAAATTCAATTCCTTTGATAATTCATAGATTCTAACTTTGCCGTTGTTCATCCACTCTTCCCCTTTAATTTACAGTTTTTTGGCGGATGGTTGCCTGGGAGTGCGACATCTCCATCCTTAGATCACTGTTTTTCGGTTGCCCTTGGTAATTTTGCCGGTGCCTCCAATCAGGAAAGAGAGATGTTTCGGGTTAACGTTGGCATCTGCGCCAAAAATGGCGGTTGACTGGTTCGCATAAAAACTTTTTATGCGAACTGATGATGCCGAACTGCGCCTGAGCGCTACCAGGTTGCCATTCTTTAGTTTTTTGTTTTGCTGATTCTGAGTCTTCCACAACACAATCGAGTAAAACTTTTTGGGAGTATTGCTTCGTTCCTTTTTAAATTAAAGAGCCGCGTGCTGACTACACCCATTTACTATTTTGGCACTAACCTCAACAATTGCAGAGGGTGTATCTTCAGCGCGAACAGTTCGGCTTTCGTTACAATCCTCTGGGGATTACCGCCACAAAGTTTTTCAACCTGATATTTGATTTTGTTGATGACTTGGGGCTAGACGTTGCCACAATGTTTGATACAGTGTTTCTGGCACTGAAGCTTGTAGCGATCGCCCTAATCTATTCTTTTTGTTTGCCGCTTGCAAACAACTTGCTTGCGGACAAATATAGGCAGAACGCCCCATGCCCTGATCTAATTGTACCTTTCCAGACGGAAAGACGCGGATAATCCGCCAAAAGTCTTGCTTCAAGCCGACTTTGCGGCAACTAATACAACGCCGATAATTCGGTTTCATCAGTTTTTGATCGGCATGGGGTCAAATAATTTTGGATTTTTGATTTACCCCATTGAGCAATTTTGGATTTTTTATTGATTTCATCAAGAAATTACCAGTCATTATTTTTATAGGAAAGTCCAGCTAGTATAGCTAACTTTTGACTTATACCTCATCTTTTCACAAGTAATTATTAAAACTCTTACTGAGGTAAATATTACCAGAACTGTCCCTAACTAAGAAATTAATCGTCTTCACCCGTAGCAAAAGATTCATCGTCTAAATCTTGTTGATTTTGCTCATCAAATTCGTCTAATTCCATATCATCATCTTCTAGTTCGTCATCGTCCTCTAGATCCATTTCTTCTTGCTCTAGTTGAGCTTTAGCACGCGCAGCGGCAAATCTGGTGTCTTCGCCCACATAGTCATATTTGGCTTTATCTTTAATATCTATTTTCCAACCAGTCAGGCGGGCTGCGAGGCGAACGTTTTGTCCTTCTTTGCCAATTGCCAAACTCAGCTGGTCTTCGGCTACTAATACGTGAGTTTGCCGCGTTTCTGGATCCATCAGCCGGACTTCATCGACTCTAGCGGGACTCAAGGCGTTGGCAATATATGTTGCTGGGTCTGGAGACCAGCGAATCACGTCAATTTTTTCGCCGCGTAGCTCATTCACTACTACTTGAATTCTTGATCCCCGTGCGCCAATACAAGCACCTACAGGGTCAACATCGCGATCTAAGGTATCTACAGCGATTTTAGTTCGGGGGCCGACGTAACGAGATGGCGGATTAGCTTCTCGCGCTACGGCGACTATTCGTACTACTTCGTCCTCGATTTCTGGGACTTCGTTGGCAAATAAATAAACGACTAACCCAGCATCAGCACGGGATACGAGAAGTTGTGGCCCTCGTTGCTGCCCTTGAGAAACTTTCTTCAGGTACACCTTAAAGGTGGCATTAGCTCGATAATTATCGTTTGGTAGCTGTTCTCTCTTGGGTAATTCGGCTTCGACTTCTGGCTGACCAAAAGTACTGCTGACAGCTAAAATTACCGATTGTCTTTCAAATCGCAGAACTCTGGCTTGCAGTACAGTTCCTTCTAAATCTTGGAACTCTTCCTGCACCATTTGGCGTTGTTGATCCCGTAATTTTTGCGCCAGCACTTGCTTGGTTTGCATAGCTGCCATCCGACCAAATTCTCCTTGGTCGGGGGTGACATCCAAAACGACAGAATCTCCTAATTGAGCTTCTGGGGCGACTTGTTGCACTTCGTCTAAGGAAATTTGATGGTCGGTGTTACTAACTTCTTCAACGATGGTTTTTGTGGAGAGAACGCGAAATCCTTCGTCATCGATATCGAGTTCGACTTCAAAATTATCAAAGTAATCTTCATCAAACTGCTTGCGTTCTAAATTTTGAGCGCGACGATAACGCTCATAACCTTTTAGCAGTGCTTCTCTAATTGCTGATTGAACTGCCAAACGAGGCAAATTTCGTTCACGACTAATGCTTTCAATTAATTCTTTTAATCCTGGTAGACTAACCATTGACATAAGCAATCTCCTTTAGAAAATAGGGAATAGGGGCTAGGGTTGAGAAAATAGAAAGCTAAAATTGAGCATTAACGAATAGGGATTAGAGATAAGTTTGACTCTACTCCCTAGTCTCTAGCCGCTAATCTCTTCTAGACCCTAAACCCTCGTTTATCGACGTTCGTCTAGTTGCACCCTAGTAATAAGAGAACGAGGAATCTCTACTACCCGACCTTTTTGATTTAAATAAATGTTGGTTTCATCCCGGCGAATCAACTGACCATTCCACTCTGGTTGTCCGTCGTGGGGTGGCGAAGTGGTGACAATTACAGGAAATCCTTTGAAGGAAATAAATTCTCTGTCAGTTACCAATTGCCGCGAAATACCTGGACTAGACACCTCCAAAACATAGGCATCTGGAATGATCTCCGCCGCATCTAAGCAGGGTTCTAAAGCGCGGCTCATCCTTTCACAATCCTGCAAACCAGTATCCTGCTGGGGATTGCGGATATCGATCCGCAATACGGGTGGACGTTGGTTAGTGTGAAAAACTGCGCCAACGACTTCTAATCCCAGTTCTGTTGCTACTGGTGTCGCCAAATCTATAATTTGTGGGACTAACGGATGAGTCATGCGAAATTTCAATAAAAAAAGTGGGCTTCGACCCACTTCCTGCGATAGGGATATCTTCCAAGAAGTCTTGTAACGAACTGATGATAGTTCGCCCTAAATTGAGTGTAGCGCATTTCTCTAAGAGTCAATAGTCAATGGTCAAAAGGCAGGAGGCAGGGGGCAGGAGGCAAAAGAATGAAATTTCATACTTCATACTTTTTTTCCACGATCGCAGAACTTTGCTCTACTATTGGCTGAATGTATGGTTGTGTTCTTAGCTGTCTGGTTTGCTCGACGATTGTCTCGATATCTTCTTGGGAGAGGCGTTGTACGTAGTTGAGCTTGACTTCTTCAAGGAAATCAAATAATAAGCTTTGAATTTCGGCAATTACTTTTTTTTGCTGCACTTCTGCGCCTAAGGCGGTGGTGAAACTTTGCACAAGTTGATTTGTGAGTTTTGCACCTTCAGGATCTTGGATGGCGCTGACTAAAGCACTGTATAAGCTGCTGGTGATTTGAGTTGCTAGTTGTTCGCTGAGTTGGGTTTGGGCTTGTCCAATTCCGGGGAAGGCTTGGAGGTTGCGGTACATGGGAACTTGATTTAACACCATGTCGATGTTGTGGCGCAAAATCGCCGCTAAGTCAGGCTGAATTTTGGGTAAAACTTGGTAGACAACGGTTTGCACGAGAAGGCTGGCGATCGCTTCTATTTCATTGACATTATTGATATCGACATAAGGGCGTAAGTTCTCTTGTTGCGATATCCACCGGGTGAAATCCCCTTGTTTAATCGAGATTTGAATTTGGTTGATTACCCTCACGATGACAATTTCTGTGAGTTCTTCGGCAAAATTTGCGACAACTGATTGATTAATTTGGTGCTGTAATGGTTGGAGATCTAATAGTTTGGCTTGGTCAAGCCGGACGACTACAGGTATAACTCGCAACCAACGGCAAAATGGGATGAGCAAAAATAAGTCATACCAGCGGTAAGATATGGCATTTAACCAGCCGGAACCAGGATGACGACGTTTGATATAAAATATACGTGCCAGAAACTCAATAGCAAATATCGTGATAAATGGTAGGTCTATCAGCCAAAAATCATCGAAATATTCGCTATTTTCCCCAATTTGGCGGTAGTAGTTGCTACCAATTAACGGACTAATTTTTTGATTAAAAAAAGTAAATTCTTGATTCCAGCCTTTTTCGGAGAGATAAGCTTGACTCCAGAAAGTGTTAAAGGACTGCTTGGCGGAATCTTTACCGATGCGATCGCGCATCCGGTTTTTAATTTTTTCTAGAGTACCACTTTTGCCAACCCCAGCAAACGGGTTGGTATCAATCATCTCGACACTCAGGCGACTGAGTTCGTCTAGCTTTGCCTTTGCCTGTGGTGATGTTAAACCTGTCTGACTTATCTGTTCTTTGAGTGCATCTACGGCTTGTAAATAACTTTGGGTTTCTCTATGGGCAGCGATGCCTTTAATTGGATCATATATTTGGGTAACTTTAGGTAATCTCCGCAAGTAGAAATCACGCCATTGTACATAAGTCAAATCAAACATAACTAAGCCTAAGTTGACTGTGGCAAGCAATGCCATCAATCTTTCAAACCAAAGGTTCTTTTGTTTTGGCAATGTTTGATTAACCATTTTTTTGTTTTAGATTATACAAGCTTTAAGTATTTAGTTATAACCCAACTAGAGAGTTGAGCAGAGGAAATAGAAAATCTCAATACTTCTTAAGCAAAATTGCAAAAATTTTATATCAATATAGATTAGTTAATTTTAATTAATCACAAATGATTAAACATTGAGACAACAGTCTTCAAGAAACGTAAAATGCACCTGTTAATCATATAATGCTGATTTAACTGCAAGGAGTTTGAGATATGTGGTGTGGGTTTAATAAAACCAGCGCAATTATTGCCGCTACTTGCTTAGTAAGTACCAGTGTACTAATTGCTGGCAGTTCCTTTGCTGCTCGTCAACGTAACTATACGCCTCAAGAATTACGTGCTGTGTTGCATGGGCTAGGTTACAAAGTGAAAGTTTCGAATACACCTCTAACAGACGAGGAAACGAAAAAGGCCATCCGAGATTTTCAAAAAGGCTACAAGCTTAGTGTTGACGGTATAGCAGGCCCCAAAACCCAAGATTTAGCTGCCGACATCGTGCAAATCCTGCAAGCTAATTTAAATTTAGTACTTAAAGCAAATCCCCCTCTCCCGCGTGATCAATTCTTTGGCCCGCGTACAGAACAGTTAATTAAGGAATATCAGAAAAAAAATCAGCTTCAAGAAACGGGAATTGCTAATTTAGCACTCCGTCAGAAGCTAAATGCAGACGCAAAGGAAATTGTAGGTAAGCCTCAATCTCCATCGTCACCCCAGCCGACGGTTAAACCAACAGCTAAACCAACGTCTAAACCACAAACTACGCCAACAGCGATACCAACAGCGACACCAACAGCTAAACCACAAACTACACCAACACCAACACCAACACCAACGACGACATCAACAGAAACACCAACACCAACAGCGACACCAACACCTTAAATCAGTTATCAGTTATCAGTTATCAGTCCAGACAGCGTATACTTCGACAAGCTCAGTAACATCTGGGGGACTTAGACCCAAGGATTTAACTGTTTACTGTTCACTTTTTACTGTTCACTGTTCACTGTAGTCTTTGATTAGTTTCTTCTAAAGGTCTACCTTTGGGCGTTGGTAAAATTGGACGACGGTCATCGTAAGGCATGGGAATGTACTGTACGCTTGGCCGTCCTCCCTGGGGTTGGGGATATAAATCCATCAGATCGTAAATGGAACGGGGTAGTCCGACGGTGATGGGCAACCCCATTTCTGTGGCTTCTTCCACTGTGATGGGATAATCGTGAGTAACTCGTCCGGTTGTCAAAGCTTCGATAATCGGTTCAATATTTTCTGGCTGAACTTTTTGTTGAGGAATATTATCTTTCAGCAGAGTCCGCACAAAGCGTTGTACTTGTTGAATAGCCTTCTCTGACAAGTCTGCCATGATCAAAGTTTGATCATCAATTTCACCGATAGGTTTATCTTTAACTACTTTTAAAATACTGGCTGCGGGGAAATTTCCTAACTGGGGATCAACTGGCCCCAATACAGCATTAGCATCCATCACAATTTCATCAGCAGCTAAGGCCAGCATTGTGCCGCCACTCATGGCGTAATGGGGGACAAAAACGGTGACTTTTGCAGGGTGACGAATTAATGCCCTAGCTATTTGTTCGGTAGCGAGTACCAAACCACCGGGAGTGTGCAGGATTAAATCAATCGGAACATCTGGCGGGGTGAGGCGAATTGCCCGCAGGATTTGTTCTGAGTCTTCAATTGTGATGTAGCGGGAGATAGGAATACCCAGTAAGCTGATGGATTCTTGCCGATGTATCAGCAAAATCACCCGGCTTTTGCGTTGCTGCTGGAATTCTTGGAGGCTGCGAACACGCCGATATTCTACTTGGCGTTTTTGCCAGAGGGGTTGTAGAGAAGAAAGCAGCAGAAAAATCCAGAATAAATCACCAATACCGAAGCCCATAGGTTTGATTGTCCAAAAATAACTATTCTTGTGATTAATTGTGACAATCTTTGAGCGATCGCAAGTCTATCTAGGGGTTTATTCCATCTCATCGGGATTTACACCCAATTGACGTAACCGTTCAGCTAATTTTTCTGCTTTCTGTTCAGCAATCATTACCCGTTCATTAGCCGCCGCAACTTCTTCTGTAGGTTCAGGTATCAATTCCCCTTCTAGGGTGAACCACCGTAACCATAATCTTTCAATATCTCGAAATGCACCTTGCCATACACCCAAACTTAAACTTAACTCTGGCATAAGTATGCGTCCATTAGTTAAATTTATTGGTTCATAATGACCACCAACTAACCCAAATGCCTGGAGTTGATTGGTATAACCACTAAAAACAATATAGTAAGGAATCCGCAAAATTTTTTCATAAACGTCCCATTTACTCGGCGGTTTATCTTCTGCTTTTTCGCTGGTTCCTAAGTCTTCCACTTCTGTGCCGGGTGATAATAATTCCACAATCACAAAAGGATTTGCAGTTTCTTGCCAAGTGACATAACTTAACCGCAAATCTTCACCTTTGTAGAGTTTTTTTACTCCCACAACCCCAAACCAATCTGGGCGTTTATACCATAAAGGATGCTGCAAATCATAATAAAGATTGAGGTCAGCAGCACTATAAACCAACTCTGGGTTCCAATTAATGGGTTGAAAAGTTAAATATAAAAGTAACGGTTGTAAAAAATGAAAATCGTCTGGCAAACCTGGTTCCTCTGGGTTATCGCTGGGTAAATCATACATTGTTGGCAGCGTTTCCCAAGGAGGACGCGGCGGATCAGATTGCGGGATGTAGTGAGGAAATATAGTCATATCTTTGATGATTAAACATATAATACTATTTTGACGCTGCGATCGCACAACTGGCTGCATTGCCAAGCATTAAGTCTTTCTCAATCCGTAATGGGTAATGCGTACTGAGTAGTTACCCTGTATGTATTAGAGTTTACACCCCAATCTTGTAACGAATCTGCCAAATAAAGCCATGATTAATCATGCGTAATTCGTAATTAATAAATGCAGAATTTATCAGAAGATCTTTTTGGCAAAGATTTGGATAATCATAAATATTTAAATTCTTCAAAAAACCGCTGCTTTCAGAAATCTCACAACCTTTTTCTAGCCCCTAGTTCCTATTTTCTAGCTAGTTAACAACCTGTTGCCGTATTTAATCACCCAATTCATATTGACTTTTATTCCCAAAAGTTCTAGATTCTTTTGTTGAGATAGTTGAAAGTCATTGTCAAAAATACTGCTAATAGTTCCTAATGGGGAGTTAGAAATGAGTGTGAGTAAAAAGGGTGTATTGGGTGCTGGTGCTGCCTTTGCGGCGATAACTGGTTTGGCTGTTGGCAGTTTTGGGGCGATGCAGACAACTGATGCTAATGCTAACGCTATTCCTAATCAACAAACGCCACACTTACTTGCCCAAGGCAGAAGACTAAATAGTTTAACAGTAATTTTTCCTAGTCGTTCTGACTCCACAGACTTGCAAAGTAAAGCCAACTCTGTAGCAAAGTTTCTCTCTAACGAGTTAAAAATTCCCGTCAAAGCACAGATTGGTGATGATACTGCGGCGGTGGAAGCGTTGAGAGCAAATCGCGCTGATGTGGCTTTTTTAAGTAGCCGTCCGGCGTTGAAGGCTGAACAGTTGGCAAATGCTAAGTTGTATCTAGCGGAAGTGCGTGATAATTACTCTGGTAGATACACCTATAACTCAATATTTGTCGTTCCTAGCAATAGTTCCCTCAAAACCAGAAATACTGCTCAAGCAACCCTAGGACAACTGCGGGGTAAGCGAATGGCCTTTACTTCTCCAACTTCTGGTTCAGGATTTATTTTCCCGGTGAGTGAGTTGGTGAAACAAGGATTTGTCCCTAACCGCGATCGCCTTGATGGTTTCTTCGGTCAAGTGGCTTATGGTGGTAATTACAGCAAAGCTTTGCAATCTGTAGTGCGCGGACAAGCAGATGTAGCGGTTGTCTCAGAGTATGCTATGTTCTCTCCGTACATCACCGCCCAAGAAAAAAGCCAGTTGCGCGTACTGTATAAAATCTCTGGTGTCCCCGCCCACGGTATTGCCATTGATGATGATGTCCCAGTTCAAGATAGAGAAAGATTAATCAACGCTCTACTCAAGTTAAATCAATCACAAAATAACCAACTATTACGCAACTTATACAACTCTACAGAATTGGTGAGAGTTGATCATAACCGTCATCTTGCCCCAATTCGTGATGCCCTAACAAGAATTGGAATTGCACCTTAATTTGAGTGCTGAGTGCTGAGTATTTAGTGCTGAGTGAAGAAAAAGTACTTCATACTTAATAAATTCTGTAATATAGCAATTCCCAAGCAGATAAAATATACCCCACCCGCGCTGTCGCGCACCGTACCCTTGCAAAGGCTACGGTGTCACACAAATATTCGTGTAGTGCATCTGTCCCGCCTCGGAATGAATTCCGAGTCTCATAGCGCAAGTCATCTGAAGATGACTCAACCAAAAATTTCTTACAGTCCACGCTTCGTGGACTTTGGCTATTAGCCTGGAACTTTAGTTCTAGGCGGGATACGGTTTCAGACTGCAAATTTTCGACTTGTTTGTACACCTTAGCTTGCTGAGGGTTGGGGAGGGGTAATTTTGTACCATACCAGAGTTGGAAACACTATATACTCGGCAGCTTTTTAACTCAGCACACAGCACTGTGATGGAGACGCATATTGATGAATGATTGTGTAATTGAATGCCATAACTTAGAAACAGCGTATACTGCTGCTTTAAATCGTCCCATCTTGAATGACATTAGTTGTCAAATCAAGCAGGGCGAGTTTGTTGTTTTACTGGGACTTAATGGGGCGGGTAAGTCTACATTATTGCGATCGCTGGTGGGATTAGTTCCCTTCACCAAGGGAGAAATTCACATCAACGGTGTAACTATGACTCCCCGCACACTTCCCGAAATTCGCCGGAATGTGGGGATGTTATTTCAGGGCGGTGGATTAATTCGCCAGTTGTCAGCCATTGATAATGTATTGTGTGGCAGATTGGGTGTCAGGACAACTTGGCAGACATTGTTGGGATTTCCAGGGCGCGATCGCAATTTAGCTATGGATTTACTCGCACAGTTGGGTTTAAAAGAACAAGCCTATCAAAAAACTAGTCAACTCAGTGGTGGACAGCAACAACGTGTAGCGATCGCCCGTGCATTAATTCAATCACCACAGATACTCTTAGCTGATGAACCTATTACCGGCTTAGATGTTGTCGCCTGTCAACAGGTAATGGAAACTTTATCGGAACTGCACCAGCAAGGTATGACAATTGTGACAGTACTGCACGATTTAGGTATAGCTGCAAAATACGGACAACGTGCGATCGTCTTAGATGCAGGACGTATTGTTTACGACGGACTTTGTGAAAACTTGCAAGCCCAATTTATCAAATGTTAAATTCAAAAACTCTTCGTCGTTACCCTTGGATTAGTCCCCTACTCATCCTGTTAATTGTTGTTGTAGTTTACGCTTGGGCTTTGCGAGGGATCAAAGTCGATTTTGAATTGGTGATATCTAGCTGGCCTTACATCACCGATTTTATTTCTCGCTTATTTCCTCCTGATACTACAGTTATAGATATAGCAATTAAAGCACTCATAGAAACAGTGCAGATGTCTTTATGGGGAACTACCGTTGGTGCAATTTTATCCTTACCCATTGCAGTAGCGAGTGCTAGTAACGTTGCGCCTCGTTGGTTGCAATGGTTAGCCAACTTACTCCAAAACGCTGTCCGTTCCGTTCCTTCCATCATTTTGGGTTTGATTTTCGTCGCCGCCACAGGCTTAGGCGCACCCGCCGGAACTTTAGCCTTAGCAATTTATACCATTGGTTATTTAGCAAAGTTTTATCAACAAGCGATTGAAGCCGTCAACGCCAAATCTCTAGAATCTTTGCAAGTGATGGGTGCATCAAGATTTCAGATTATGCAGTACGGCATTTTACCCCAAGTCTTACCCTTGGGTTTAGGCTACACCTTATGGATGTTTGAATATAATATCCGCGCCGCTTCAGTTTTGGGTGTAGTTGGTGCTGGCGGAATTGGCTTTCAATTAAAGAGTTACATCGATGGTTTTGAATACAACAAAGCCACAACTATGATGTTAGTCCTGTTGGTAGTGGTGACTGTCATTGATACCTTTAGTAGTAAATTACGTCAGCGTTTAGATTCGATGTAATTTTCCTCACGCAGAGTCGCCTACAGTCCCTCCTCGGAATTCATTCCGAGTCTCATAGCGCAAGTCATCTCAAGATGACTCAACTAAAAATGTATTTCAGTCCACGCTTTGTGGACTTTGGCTATGAGCCTGGAACTTTAGTTCTAGGCAGGATACAGTTTCAACATAAAAATTTTTGACTTATTTGTACGCCGCAGCTTGGCAAGAAGAGGGTGCGAGACAGCGCGGGTTATGATTGGGGATTAAAAAAACCCAGCTATAACTTCTGCATATCTTTTGCAAAAGTTATAGCCAAGTTTTTTAGGAACACACTAATCATCTAACTCTAATATTTTCTCATTAAATTGCAGAAGTTTTTACAGAAACTTCATTGAAATTAGAGATTTTTATTGGTAATGATTCTGAATTATCAGTTTGCTTATCTTCGTGCTTTTCAGCAAAATGCTTGTCCATCAGTGAAGCGACTTGATTTGTTTGAATGCGGCTGTAGCGGGTTTTGTCGGGCATGACTATATTAGGGCCAGCTTTGCAGTTTTTCATACAGCCTGTACCTTTGATGGTAACTTGGTCTTCTAGACCGCGATCGCTCAAAGCGGCCTCAAATGCCTGACAAACTGCTTTACCACCGCGTTTCCAACAGTCTGATTTTTGACACATTAAAATTGTCTGTTTAGCCTTGGCTGGCTTTACTTTGACATCATTGCTAACGGGCGGTTCCTGTATTGCTGTGCTGGTTGCAACTCTACCTAAATCAGAACTTGCGGCCATCACGCGTTCAGCTTTCAGGGTAAACTCACCTTTCTTTTCATCGTATTTTTTTATACCAACAACTTGCAGCCAAGTACCTTTTGGTAAACGCAAATCAAAAGCAGCCCTTAAAGGTTTAGCCAGTTTTACGTAGCATTCACCCTCTGAAGTATCTAATATTAAGCCTTTTAGCTTATAGCCATCTTTAATAACAAAATCTATAAATCTGCCTTCCAGGCAAAATCCCGCTATTTCTGCACTGTAGATTATACTCATCTGTTTGCCCCTTTTTTTACCAAATAATTCTGTTTTAATTACGCAATAATTTCCAGACATCTGTCCTTGGTTATTACTTTTGGTAGCGAATTTGCCAGCTATTCTCAAGAATTTGAATTAGTTCTGGACGACAAGCCATCAATCTCTGCATGACACACCAGAATTGCACCATTGCCAAAGGACTAGCAATTTCAACTTGCAATGGCTGGTTAGTTTCGCAGCAACAGGGAATATCTAGCTCATTTAAACGTTGATAGACTTGCCAGCGGTCTGCCCAATTAATTTCAACTACGTACTTCTGATCTATTTCTGAACTTGAACTAAACGATTTCAAGAGACGAACCCTCAAAAGTGCGACAAATTTGCAGTAAGTAGTGTGCTTTAGTTCCTGGATTCTGAGAATCTGAGGATTGCAGCATCTTTAAATAAGCATAACCTAAGTGCGAACTTTTCTCAGTTATTTTTCTCAGAAATATTAAAGTTTCTCATTAATCTTGGTGATGACAACTAGCCCAACAGCTTATGTCATCAAGTTTTGACGGATTTGATAGTTGCTAA
The DNA here is from genome assembly GCF_015207705.1 of Nostoc sp. LEGE 06077. Classification (GTDB taxonomy): domain Bacteria; phylum Cyanobacteriota; class Cyanobacteriia; order Cyanobacteriales; family Nostocaceae; genus Nostoc_B. The sequence goes on along the minus strand of NZ_JADEWI010000034.1, from coordinate 18,594 downwards.
AATTTACCAAAAATTTTCCGGTTGATATCTCGCAACAGGCAAATTCCATGTGCTGGGGCTAGATACTAACACTTTTGCTTCTCTCCCTAGTTCCCTACCTGGCAAATTCTGTTGTGAGTAAAAATTTCTACAATCTTTAGATATACACCTAATGAAATAGGTATAGATTGACTCAATAAAGAGTAAAGATTTGCAATTACAACAACAAAAAAATTTTCAAATTTATGATATTCTTTGAACTTGCTTTTATTTTTAGAATGTTAATATGTAAAGACTAAGCAGTTAAAAACTATAACTGCCAAAAAAGCGAGGAGAACCATGTCTGATACACAAACTTTGTTACAAAATTTCGGTCAGGTTTATGACAATCCTGTATTGTTAGACCGTAGTGTTACTGCTCCAGTTACAGAAGGACTAAACGTTGTATTAGCTAGTTTTCAGGCATTATACTTGCAATATCAAAAACATCATTTTGTTGTAGAAGGTGCAGAATTTTACTCATTACATGAGTTTTTTAACAGCAGTTACAATGAAGTACAAGACCACGTTCATGAAATTGGCGAAAGACTTAATGGTTTAGGTGGTGTACCTGCTGCTTCTTTTAGCAAATTGGCAGAATTAACCTGTTTTGAGCAAGAATCTGATGGTGTATATTCTTCCCGCAAAATGGTAGAAAACGACCTAGTGGCAGAACAAGCCATTATTACCGTTATTCGCCGCCAAGCCGCTCAGGCAGAGAGTTTAGGCGACCGTGGTACACGTTATCTGTACGAAAAAATTCTGTTAAAAACAGAAGAACGAGCTTATCATTTATCTCATTTCTTGGCAAAAGACAGTTTGACTTTAGGCTTTGTACAACCTGCTCAAAACTAGAACTATCATCATCTAGTGTAGTCATTGTACGGCTGAAGTAAATCTGATAGTACAGGATATTAAGAAAAGGTAAAAAATGACAGAGAAGTAGTCCGTATCTCTGTCATTTTTTATTTAAATAAATAAAAAATATCCGATGAAATAATTCTATGATTAGATATTAAAAATTATTAGCAATTAAGTACTGCTTATTTAAAAAATATTACTTATATTGTTCAATAGTAATCTCAGCTAGAACCTGAGATTTAAATCATAGTAATTACCTAGCAGTATAAATAAAAATTATTTGCAGATAATCGAAAATTTGCGTTTTGAGAATTAATTAAAACTATATACACAAAAAAATCGAGATACTGAGTTAGTAAAGAAGCGGGAAGAGCATGAGATAGTAAAAGATATATGTTGGTCATTAGCCCATAGTCATTGGTCATTAGTCCTTTGTTAATCTTCACTACACGCCGGCTTGTCTACTTCCTGTTATCTGGCTGCGGCGATCGCACCCGGAAAACTTGATAATAAACAAGATGACTGAGGGCAAAGACCCTTAAAATAATCAGGATTTGTATTTTCTTACTCCAACCCCAAGACTATGCCCCGCCGTCAAGACCTCAAAAAAATACTGCTATTAGGATCTGGCCCCATTGTGATTGGGCAAGCCTGTGAATTTGACTATTCTGGAACCCAAGCCTGTAAAGCGTTACGAGAAGAAGGCTATGAAGTGGTGTTAGTCAATTCCAATCCAGCCACAATTATGACTGACCCAGAAACGGCCGATCGCACTTACATTGAGCCGTTAACACCAGAATTAGTTGCTAAAGTCATCGCCAAAGAACGCCCAGATGCTTTACTCCCAACAATGGGGGGACAAACCGCCCTCAACCTCGCCGTGGCTTTAGCCAAAAACGGTGTTCTCGATCAATATAATGTGGAATTAATTGGCGCAAAGTTAGCAGCGATCGAAAAAGCAGAAGACCGCAAACTATTTAATGAAGCAATGGCCAAGATAGGCGTGCATGTCTGTCCTAGTGGTACAGCTTCATCTTTAGAAGAATCTAAAGCGATCGCCCGCAAAATTGGCAGTTATCCCCTCATTATCCGTCCCGCCTTTACAATGGGGGGAACTGGTGGTGGTATTGCCTACAACCAAGAAGAATTTGAAGAGATGGCGCAAGTGGGGATTGATGCGAGTCCTGTATCGCAAATTCTCATTGACCAATCTCTCCTCGGCTGGAAAGAATATGAATTAGAAGTGATGCGCGATTTAGCAGATAACGTGGTGATTATCTGTTCCATCGAAAATATCGACCCGATGGGTATCCACACAGGCGACTCTATCACCGTTGCACCCGCCCAAACCCTCACCGACAAAGAATATCAGCGGTTGCGGGATATGTCCATTAAAATCATCCGCGAGATTGGCGTAGAAACTGGCGGTTCTAATATTCAGTTTGCCGTTAATCCGGTGACTGGGGATGTCGTTGTCATTGAAATGAACCCCCGCGTTTCTCGCAGTTCCGCACTGGCTTCTAAAGCTACAGGTTTCCCAATTGCGAAAATGGCGGCGAAATTAGCTGTGGGTTACACCTTGGATGAAATTAAAAACGACATCACCAAGAAAACCCCCGCATCCTTTGAACCAACGATAGATTATGTAGTCACCAAAATTCCCCGCTTTGCTTTTGAAAAATTCCCCGGTTCCGAACCAGTGCTGACAACACAGATGAAGTCTGTTGGGGAAGCAATGGCGATTGGCCGGACATTTAATGAATCCTTCCAAAAGGCGCTGCGTTCTTTAGAAACCGGACGCGCGGGTTGGGGTTGTGACAAAGCCGAAAAATTACCCAGTGGTGAACAAATCCGCGCCTTATTGCGGACACCGAATCCCGATCGCATTTTTGCTGTGCGTCACGCCATGCAAGTCGGGCTAACTATTGACGAAATCTATGAACTGACAGGGATTGACCCTTGGTTTTTAGATAAAATGCAGCAATTGTTGGAAACTGAAAAATTCATCAAGCGCACGCCGTTAAAACAGTTGACGAAAGAGCAACTGTATGCAGTAAAACGGGAAGGCTATAGCGATCGCCAAATTGCTTTCGCCACCAAAACTACAGAAGATGAAGTTCGCTCCTATCGTCAAGAATTGGGGATTGTCCCAGCTTACAAAACTGTTGATACCTGTGCAGCTGAGTTTGAGGCCTTCACTCCCTACTACTATTCCACCTACGAATTAGAAACCGAAGTTTTACCCTCAGATAAACCCAAAGTGATGATTTTGGGTGGTGGGCCGAACCGGATCGGTCAAGGAATTGAGTTTGACTATTGTTGTTGTCATGCTGCTTATGCTTTAAAAGGTGCAGGCTATGAAACCATCATGGTCAACTCCAACCCAGAGACAGTTTCTACTGACTACGATACTAGCGATCGCCTCTACTTTGAACCATTAACCAAAGAAGATGTTCTCAACATCATCGAAGCCGAAAATCCCGTAGGAATCATCGTCCAATTCGGCGGACAAACCCCTCTCAAGTTATCGCTACCTCTGCAACAAGCACTGAGTATTCATCCCTCAGCCTTCAACACTAAAATCTGGGGTACATCACCCGACTCCATCGACACCGCTGAAGACAGAGAACGATTTGAGAAGATTCTCAAGCAATTAAATATTGCACAACCACCTAATGGAATTGCGCGGAGTTATGAAGATGCGTTAATTGTGGCTAGACGCATTGGTTATCCAGTGGTGGTGCGTCCTAGTTATGTATTAGGTGGACGGGCAATGGAAATTGTCTACTCTGATACAGAACTGGAACGCTACATGACCTTTGCGGTACAGGTAGAACCAGAACATCCGATTTTAATTGATAAGTTCTTAGAAAATGCCATCGAAGTTGATGTAGATGCGATCGCCGATCATACTGGACGGGTGGTGATTGGTGGCATCATGGAACATATTGAACAAGCCGGAATCCATTCAGGAGACTCTGCTTGTTCTTTACCATCAATTTCTCTTCCTCCCGCAGTTCTTAATCAAATCCGCACTTGGACTGTCCAACTGGCGCAAGCTTTGTCAGTTATCGGGTTAATGAATATTCAGTTTGCGGTTGTGGGTGTCGGTTCCTACTCTCCCCAAGTTTACATTCTCGAAGCTAACCCCCGCGCCTCCCGGACTGTACCTTTTGTTTCTAAAGCTACAGGTGTGCAATTGGCGAAGTTGGCATCCTTAATTATGTCGGGTAAAACTCTTGAGGAATTAGGCTTTACTGAGGAAGTCATACCCTCACATATTGCCGTGAAAGAAGCAGTTCTACCGTTTAATAAATTCCCCGGTACAGATACAATATTAGGCCCGGAGATGCGCTCAACAGGTGAGGTGATGGGCATAGATAGCGACTTTGGCCGCGCCTTTGCCAAGGCAGAATTAGCAGCCGGTGAGCGTTTACCCCTAAATGGTACTGTATTTGTCTCTATGAGCGATCGCGACAAATCAGCAGCTGTTTCTGTAGTCAAGGAATTTATTGACTTAGGCTTTACCGTCATGGCGACCTTTGGGACTCGCCAGGTGCTGCGGGAAAATAACTTAAGTGTTGAGTTGGTGCTGAAACTCCATGAAGGTCGTCCCCACGTCCTTGATGCGATTAAAAACCAGAAGATTCAACTAATTATCAACACCCCTTCTGGCGAAGAAGCACAAACTGATGCTAGACTCATCCGCCGCACAGCTTTAGCCTACAAAATCCCCATCATCACTACTATTGCTGGCGCTAAGGCTACCGTTGCTGCTATCCGTTCTCTGCAAAATACTACTTTGGACGTAAAAGCCCTCCAAGATTATTCCATGAAGAGTTTGTCGTAACTTTGCCCGGCGTGGCACTGAATTTAACTGGAGTATGAGGGGTTGGGAGACAGTATAAAGATTTGGCTTGTCTCCTACCCTTTTTTTATGAATCTGCTTTAAGCAGTATTTACAAGGAAAATTAAGTAATTATTATAGAAGAAACATTATAGTTACTATTGCGATATTTTAACAAATATGAGTAAACTATTTTTTCTCTCTGCGAATATTTATTAATTAATCGGGAGCGATCGCTCTCAGCTATATGAAGTAATTATACTTATGCCAAAAGCTTGATTTGTAGGAGTTTCCGCCTTAACACCACAGCAAAAGTAAACAAATGACTTTTCTATCTCCCTTAACCATAGTCTACAGTTCTCATAATTACTGGACAAGCCGCAAAGGTTTATTAACCAAGGAGGTTAACCTATCACAACCATTCTCAAATCCAATAGTTTTCCGGCTGTAGGGCTTTTCAATATTTCTCATAAATGTTACAATTTTTAATAAAGCTTAAAGAGAAAAGGTGTTGTTCTAGCTACCTTTATCTATCCGTAGATACTTGTATAAACTCATAAAAAACTGTAACGTCTAGCAGTTAAGAGCGTAATTTTTGATTAATAAAAGCAGCCGACACCAACGGACGCGTAAATCGTAAACCTAGTATGTGTTCCCAGTCAAACTGGACAGCACGCCCAACAAACATCTATTTATCAGTTATCTACTAGTTGAATGACTCAAGCAATCAACCCAACACCACCAATGAGTAGCGCCATGAAGACCGCTCCGACAGCCACAGACCTCGTGCGGACTTACCTGCGTGAGATCGGCCGTGTACCACTGTTAACTCATGAAGAAGAGATTCGTTATGGCAAACAAGTGCAGCGTTCCAGCGCTTTACAAGAAGTCAGAGAATCTTTAGCTAGTCAGTTGGGGCGCGAACCGACTTTAGAAGAGTGGGCAAAAGAGTCGAAACTAGACATAGCCGATTTGAACGAAGCGATCGCCGATGGTGAAATTGCGAAACGGAGAATGGTGGAAGCCAATTTGCGTTTAGTAGTATCCGTAGCGAAGAAGTATATCAAGCGTAACGTTGATTTACTTGACCTGATTCAAGAAGGAAGCATTGGAATGCAGCGCGGTGTGGAAAAATTTGACCCCACCAAAGGTTATCGATTTTCCACTTATGCTTATTGGTGGATTCGCCAAGCAATTACACGGGCGATCGCCGAAAAAGCCCGTACCATTCGCCTACCCATTCACATTACCGAAAAACTCAATAAAATCAAAAAAGCCCAGCGTCAGTTATCGCAAAAGCTCGGACGCGCTCCCTCTGTCGGAGAATTGGCAACAGAACTAGACCTAACGCCCAAACAGGTACGCGAATATCTCGAAAAAGCCCGTTTACCTCTTTCCTTAGATTTGCGCTTGGGAGATAACTACGACACTGAACTTGGCGAAATGCTGGAAGATCCCGGCGCTTCTCCCGAAGAATTCGTCATGCAAACCTCTCTTTCATCTGATTTAGAGCGAGTCATGGAAGAACTCACTCCCCAGCAGCGAGAAGTAATCACCTTACGCTTTGGGTTGATTGATGGTCAAGCTTTAACTCTGGCCAGAATCGGTGAAATCTTAAATATCAGCCGTGAACGAGTTCGCCAAATCGAAAGAGAAGCCTTAAACAAACTTCGCAAATCTAAAGCGGCGATGAATGAGTATTTGGCAAGTTAGTCAATGGTCAATGGTCAAAAACTTGCCCCAAAATATCAACTATTGACTGTTGACCATTGATTAATGACTATTGGGCGAGAAAATACTCTGATTTTGGTACGGTTACACCGACTTCCAAGTGAGACTGTGCCTGTTAAATTATTTAACAGGAACATCAAAACGGCAGCTAAGTTAAACAAACAAAAGCAGGCACTTATTATCTCAGTTGCAAACATAGCAGCCAGCAACGGTAGTACAGGAGGTAAAACGTGAGTAACCAATCCAATCGAGTGTCAGAATTTTTTGACAGTGATGCGTCGGAAAGCAACAACTTTCTGTGGCAATATGTTAAATCTTTAAGTCCAGAAACGGTTAGCCAGTTATCTAAACCAACATCTCCCGAAGTTTTCCAAGTAATGGAACGCAATATTGGAGGTTTGTTAGGCAACTTACCACCAGAACATTTCAATATGACCATTACTACCAGTCGTGAGAGTCTTGGTCGTTTGTTGGCTTCCGCAATGATTAGTGGTTATTTCTTGCGTAACGCTGAACAACGCATGGACTTTGAAATAGCATTACAAGGTACGGAAACCAATAATCAAGAAATTGAAGAGTAATTGAGTTTATCTCAGCCAAGGTACATAACTTCTATTGGTCTTGGGCGGAATCCTGACAGCGTACCTTATCTAAACTCCAAATCCCTGTAATGCGTTAGCGACATCCTCAATATCACTACTCATCGCTAACGCAGTTAGGATTTGCTCATTCAAAATATATATCGGATTTCTCGGAGAAATCTGATCATAACTTGTGAATTTCTACGAAATCTGGGAAAATATTTAATAAATTAAAGTAATTTTGACTATCAATCTAATAAACTCGGCAGACACTAAATTAGCTTGCCGAGTTTTTTGATTAGTTATCTATCATCCCGATCAACTATGAGTGAAATTAGTTCGATTCCCCATAAAATTATTGGTGTCGCCGTAATTTGGAACGACCAGCAGCAAATTTTAATTGACCGCCGTCGTCCACAAGGTGCAATGGGTGGCTTATGGGAATTTCCTGGTGGCAAAATTGAACCAGGAGAAACAATTGAAGAATGTATCCGACGGGAAATAGCCGAAGAATTGGGTATAGAAATTGCCGTCAAAGACCATCTCATAACCATTGACCATACTTATACTCATTTGCGTGTGACTTTAACCGTGCATCACTGTCACTTCCTCGCAGGTATTCCCCAACCCTTAGAATGTGATGAAATCCGCTGGGTTAGCTTAGATGAGCTAGAAAATTACGCCTTTCCCCAAGCTAACGGACAAATTATTGCCGCTTTAAAAAGTTCTGAGTGCTGAGTGCTGAGTAAAGCCGTTTTTTGACTTTTCACGTTTTCCTTAATTATGTCTTCTCCATTTCCGGGGATGAATAACTGCGATCGCTAATTGGCAAATAAACATTGTCCACAAGTAACAATGTATTAACTCAATTCAGTTCAGTCCAGCAATTTTCTACAATAATCGCAGGGACTGTAAAAAATGGTGTCAGCAAGCAAATGTCTAAAACTGTTGCCGACGTAATGAGTCGCGATCCGATTGTTGTTCGCGCAGAAACTCCTCTGAAGGAAGCCATTCAAATTTTGGCAGAGAAACGCATCAGCGGGCTACCTGTGGTGGATGATGTCGGTAAATTGGTGGGAATTATCTCCGAAACAGATTTGATGTGGCAAGAAACTGGTGTAACTCCGCCTGCTTATATCATGTTTTTGGATAGTGTCATCTATTTAAAAAATCCTGCTACTTACGATCGCGATTTACACAAAGCATTAGGGCAAACAGTTGGGGAAGTTATGAGCAAAAATCCCGTAACTATTGCTCCAAATAAAACATTAAAAGAAGCAGCACAAATGATGCACGATCGCAATGTGCATCGCTTACCTGTATTAGATACTGAAGGTCAAGTAGTTGGTATTCTTACCCGTGGTGATGTGATTCGGGAAATGGCAGCGAGTTAATAGTAGTCAAGAATCAATAGTCATTGGTCAATAGTTAAGAGTTTCTTGACTATTGACTATGGACATTTGACTATTAACTATGGACTATTTTTTAAAACATCTTTGAAATTAGGATAATTAAATGAGTATTACTCCTGAGTCGGTAAGACAAATGCTCAGTTCTGAGGATTTGGGCGATCGCTTGCGTGCTGTCAATCAAATTCGCGACTTAGAACCGGCTATTGGTTTGGAACTGGTGCAAATTGCTATAGGTGATAGCAACTCTAGAGTGCGTTACTCAGCCGTGAGTCAAATGGATACACTCGGTACACAGGATTTGCAATTATCTTTGGATATTTTACGCGATCGCTTGCTCAATGACCCCGAAGCTGATGTGCAAGCCGCCGCCGCCGACTGTTTAGGGGCGCTAAAACTACACGATGCGTTTGTAGATTTAGAGCAGCTTTATCACTCTACTGGTGAGTGGTTAGTCCAATTCAGCATTATTGCCACATTAGGCGAGTTAGGTGATCCGCGTTCTTTTGAATTACTCACAAAAGCACTTTCATCCGAGAACGAATTAGTCCAAACCGCAGCGATTAGTTCCTTTGGAGAATTAGGAAATATCGATGCTATTCCTTTATTAGCTCCATACTCTACCAGCCCTGACTGGCAAATGCGCTATAGAGTTGTTCAAGCTTTAGCGCGGTTAGGTGGCGCAGAAGCCAAATCGATATTAGAAACTTTGGTAAATGATGAAGTCGAAGCCGTCGCCATAGAAGCACAGAAATCGTTGCAGACTGTTTAGTTATTCGTCAAGTAGATCGCACCTGAAATTAACTATGGTGCGATCGCTTTCCCCACCCTAAAAGTCTGAAGATAATTTGTATCACAATCGAGCGAAAGAATATATATCCCACTAATCGCCGGACTCCTGATTCAGAAGCAATTATCTATCCATCAATGTTTACTGAAGATGGTCAACCCATAGAAGATAATATTCCGATAATTGAGGAAGCGATCGCTCAAAAAATCCAGCTATACAAGAATAATCAGAGCTAACTAGTAGGAGTTACAAAAAATTACTTCCTAGTCCCTATTTCCTACCTTCACTCCTTCTTTTATAAATTAAATAGGGTTGTTATATTCCTTAGTTATTATCTGAATATATTCATTCACAGCATCATATTGGTCAGTCATTCGCGCATATTTTGCTAATAAATCTAAATTTAACTCAGGCAATAAATTGCTTTTAGTAGCTTTTATATAGCTGTCACCTTGCAAACAATAAAGTGATAACAAACCATCTTCCCAAAACCAAACTTCAGGTACTCCTAAACGCTGATAAATTTTTAGCTTATTAATTCCACCACTTGTAACAGTTATTTCCAAAATTAAATCGGGAATTGGTTTTTTTGTTCCTAAATTATAAGACTCATCAGGTTCTCGTCGTGTATTGTCTTCCTTATTACCTATAGTTGCACTTCCACGTCCATAAAACCGGATATTCTTCATCCGCATATAGACTTCTAGTAACATCGCCAGAGTTTTTTTATTATCCTCGTGATCATCAGACAGGGGTGACATAATTTCTAGAAGACCGTCTAAATAAGTTAGCCTTGCGCTTGTCCCAGTAAGGGCAACATCAAGCTGTTCTAACTTTTCCCAACTGACATTGTACAGAAGAACGTAGGAAGTCTCAGCATTACTAGGTTGTTCCAAGACAAGGGAAGACATAAGCTAAACCATAGCGTGGCTTTTTTCTATGATAAAACCTAATATTAGTCTTTAATGAGGTGAAGTTGAGCGTGGGCGGTGTTGACTAAACGCTGATATAGTATTTCTGAAATTTGCAGAGTAATTGTTTCTGTTGTTATTTTGCAATTCTCACCCTGCGTGGTTAAACTGTCTTGATTTTAGCGTAGGTCAATCATCGCTACGGTAGCCGCCAAATTTTGATGGTGTTGTTTATACTACCACGGGCGAGAGTTTTACCATCTGGGCTGATGGCAACAGAACTAAACCCGTCGGAAGAAGATGTGAGGGAGCGGATTTCTCTTCCTGTTGCAAGATTCCAAACTTTGATAGTTTGGTCTCCACTCGCACTAGCCAGTTTTTTGCCATCTGGGCTGATGGCAATGGAACTAACAGATCCTAAATGACCTGTAAGGGTACGGATTTCCTTTCCTGTTGAAAGATTCCAAACTTTGATGGTTTTGTCAGCACTAGCACTGACAAGGGTTTGTCCATCTGGGCTGATGGCAACAGAACTAACCCCGTCAGAATGACCTTCCTGGGTGCGGATTAGCTGTCCTGTTGCGAGATTCCAAACTTTGATGGTTTTATCAGCACTAGCACTGACAAAAGTTGTGCCATCTGGGCTGATGGTAACAGAACTAACTGAGTCGGTATGGCCTTCAAGATTGCGGATTAACTGTCCTGTTTCCAGTTTCCACACCTTGATGCTTTTGTCACGGCTACCACTGACAAGAGTTTGACCATCTGGACTGATAACAACAGAACTAACCCCATTTGTATGACCTTCAAGGGTGCGGATTTCTTTTCCTGTTGCAAAATTCCAAACTTTGATGGTGTTATCACGACTAGCACTGACAAGAGTTTGACCATCTGGACTGATAACAACAGAACTAACCCCATTTGTATGACCTTTCAGAGTGCGGATTTCTTTTCCTGTTGCAAGATCCCAAACTTTGATGGTGTTGTCACGACTAGCACTAATAAGGCTTTTGCTATCTGGGCTAAAAACGACGGAACGAACTGACTTCACATGACCTGTAAGAGTTCCTGTTAAGAACATTTCGCTAGTTTTACCAGTTAATTCACGGGTAATTACAGATATCGGATTAGTCGGAAATAAGCCATAACGAACATAACTATATATTTGAATTCCCACTAAGGTAATAGCAACACCCAGCAGCAAGTATTTTGCTAACTTAGTATATTGTCTCGATGGCTGTGGTGATACTTCTGAATTTACTAGTGGCTCTACTAATTTTTCTTTTGTGAGTACTTGATCCTGAGAAGATACTAAGGCTGGTGAAAACGAAACTAGTTGTTGATGTATTGGTAATTGTGTTGGTGGTAAGTCTGCAAAGTCTTGCTGGATTTTGGTTATAGAAGGCTGTGATTGTGGATTTAAATCTTTTAATAATTCTTCCACCGACTCATAACGGTGATGAGATTCTTCTTGCAATAATTTATCTAACATCCGCCCAAATTCTTGACTCACCCCTTGTCGTAAATGATTTCTCCAACTAAAAACCCAGCCATAACCTTGTCGTTTCCACAACTCCCAAGGGTGGGTTCCACTCAATAGGTGAAAGCAAGTTGCACCAACACTATATAAATCACTGGAGGGTAAAGCTTCACCACCTTGCATTTGTTCCATAGGTGCATAACCAAAAGAACCAATTTGAGTTCCAGCTTGCGTCACTGCTGTTGCGGTCAGTTGCTTGGATGCACCAAAATCAATCAGTACTAACTTGCCATTACTATGGCGAATAATATTCTCTGGCTTAATATCGCGGTGAATAACTTTTTGTTGATGAACTGTTTTGAGAATATCTAATAAATCCAGCAATAATTCCCTAACTTTATCCTCTGTGAAATTTCCTTGCTGTTGTAATTCTTTCAATAAATTCTGTCCTTCAATAAATTCCTGTACCAAGTACAGGCGTTTATCTTCATTAAAATACGCTAACAGTGTGGGAATTTGCGGATGTTTGCCTAACTGTTGCAGTCGCTTTGCTTCTTGTTCAAATAGTTCTGTAGCTTTTTTGAGTGCGCCTGTTCCCTGGACTTGCGGTGCAAATTGCTTAATGACACAAGGCTCATTGAGTTTGTCGATATCTTCTGCTAGATAAGTTTTCCCAAATCCCCCGCCACCTATGGATTGAATTGGACGATAGCGGTTTCTCAAGGCGATTAATGGCGCTCCACAGCTAGAGCAGTACTCTACGCCATCAAAATGAGGTGGGTTTTGGCAAGCCGGATCTAGGCAGCAGGTCATAACTGTGCATCTGTCTGGGGTTGTAGTTATTATCGCTTAAGCACGACCTAATCTGAGTAGATACCGCAAAATAATTAATATATTGAGTGTTAAGTTTAGGTAAGTCAAGCCAATATTATGCTTATTCCATGTGTTGGGTTATGCGTAGGCAAAGCCAGTCATTCGCGGAGCGTCTCGTAGAGAAGACATCGCTTCATTCAAGCTACTGGCAGGACTGATGATTATCTATTTCAAAATTGAGAGACAGACGATAAATCCAACGAAGGAACAATCACAAGCCTGTGTGCTTGTCTACCAACTGTTATCAAATACCTACTTAGTCATCCACTAAATACTTGCGGCCAAGTTGTGACTATAAAAACTGCAACGGCTGTCACTGCTAACAATCCCTGAATTAAATTTCCGACTAATGTACCAACGACAATTCCAATACCTGCTTTTACTGCTGGCCATAATTCTCGGCGGAAAATAAATTCACCAATAATTGCGCCTATTAGCGGCCCGAATAACATTCCTAACAATGGCCCGCCAAAGGGTAAAGCTGGTAAAAATCCCAAGATGCCTAAAACTAAGCCAACAACTGCACCAATTTGCCCCCATTTACTAGCCCCGGCTTGTTTTGCTCCTATATAACTGGCTAAAAAATCAACTCCGACACTTAACAGCAAAACCAGAATTGTGATGATTAAGGGTATTTTAATTGCGGCAAAAGAACCACTCACAAATCCCCAAATAATAATGGCAATTAAAATTAAACTGCTACCAGGAATTGCCGGGACTACAGCACCAATAACTCCGACAGCCATTAAGGCAATTAGTAACCAATAGATAATTTGCATAATTCAGTAATTCGTCGCCAATAAAGCTAATTAGTGAAGGGTGTTGTTTGTCATCAGTCAAGATTTTAACCGGGTTTCAGTTGGATAATTATTCAGCATCAACTATTGATTGTTGGAGAGTTACAGCTAATTTGTCAGCAATGCCAGCAATCCAATATTCATCTTGTTTGGTGTAACTTCTCGGTGCATTTGCTCCTAAAATCATCACGCCTTTATCCCCGATAGGTTGACAAATTACCCCTTGAGTATTTTCGGGTAAGTAATCAAATTCTATTTTGCCGGGATATATATTTAAATTAACTAAATAAACGGGCTGTTGTTTTTCCAGTACTCGTTTTAAGATTGCCCCTGGTACGACTTCAGATTTAAGTCCCAGAATACCGCGACGTAACAAAACTTTGCCTTGATATAAAACTACCAGCGATCGCGTGACGGTGTTAGTTAATATCATCCGAGATGCCCAGGCTAGTTCTGTTTTCACGGCTTCTGGTAAATTGTCTAACAGTATAAAACCTTCTTCTCCAATCAGTTCGACAACATCAGGCGATCGCGGCTGTACTTGCTGCCAAATTAAACCCGTTAAAATTAACACGGCACTCAAAATTACACCCAACACATCACCACGAGATTGAGATTCTGTTAGTTCTGGTGTTAATAAACGGTTAATCAGCAAAAGTATAGCGCCTAACCCACCGACAACTATGGGTAAACGGCGCACAACTCGATTGGGATCAGGTTTAGTCATCTTTCTAAATTCTGAAGTCTAAAGTCTGAAGTCTGAAAAATATGGTACAGAATGAGGAACAGGCTTGAAAGTCATAACATTTCATACTTCACACTTCACACTTCATACTTTCCCTTATTCTTCTCCAGGTTCAATTATGCGTTGAAACAAATAACCCGTACCACGTGCAGTTAGGATTAATTCTGGGTTACTGGGATCGTCTTCTAATTTTGCCCTTAACCGAGATATATGCACATCTACCACCCGCGTATCTACATGACGTTCTGGTGTATATCCCCAAACTTCCTGCAAAATCTCAGAACGGGAAAAAGCTTCTCCAGAACGGCTAACCAGCAACTCTAGTAAGCTGAATTCCATTCCCGTCAAGCGAATACGCTCATCACCTTTGTAAACTTGTCGCTTGTTGGTATCGATTTTGATATTTCCTACGTGAATTACCCCAGAACTGGGAATTCCCGAAGCACCGGTTTTATCTACACGGCGTAATACTGAGCGAATCCGCGCTTCTAGCTCTTTGGGGGAGAATGGCTTAACTACGTAGTCATCAGCACCCAATTCTAACCCAGTGATGCGATCGGCAACGTCCCCCAAGGCTGTTAGCATAATAATAGGAACATCTGACTCTTTACGTAATTCTTGACACACGCCGTAGCCATCCAGCTTTGGCATCATTACATCCAAAACCACTAAATCAGGATCGGATTTGCGAAAAGTTTCCAACGCTTCCTCGCCGTCGCCAGCAGTCACAACATCGTAGCCAATCATAGAAAGGCGCGTTTCTAAAATCCGGCGAATGCTGGCTTCATCGTCTACCACCAGGATTTTTTCTTTATGACTTTCCAAGTTTCTCAACGCTCCTTAACTAAAATTTTTCATGATTAATTTTTAATACCATAATATTAAGATATCATTCCCTCAATTGATTTGAAAAATGCTGGAAAAACCAGTTTTCTTTGACTTTGGTTTTTTGTAAGAATTAAGAAAAAATTAAGATTAATTAACTTAATTAAGATTTAAGAATGCCTAAGCCTAAAACCTTTTACATTTGTAACGAATGTGGTGCAGAATCTCCCCAGTGGTTTGGTAAATGTCCTAATTGCGGAACCTTCAATTCTTTAGAAGAACAAATTGCCATTCAATCTTCCGTTGATGTACCCTCCAGAGGAGGAGTAGGCAGTTGGCATAAGGAGCAGAATAATGGGAAATCTCATACTAAACCAGCCAAAGCACGGGCTTCGCTGACATTTGACCAAATTAGCGATCGCCAAGTCACGCGCTGGGAATCTGGCTACGGAGAATTAGATCGGGTGTTAGGTGGTGGGATTGTTCCCGGTTCAATGGTATTAATTGGCGGTGATCCGGGGATTGGTAAATCAACATTATTGTTGCAAGTATCAAATCAATTAGCGCAGAGATACCGCATTCTCTATGTTTCGGGAGAAGAATCAGGACAGCAAGTCAAATTGCGGGCGTTGCGTTTGGGTGTTTCCAAATCGGTGAGTGTGGTTGGTAATGGGAATGGTAAAGCAGCAGAAGCAGCTTTAGATATAGACGAAGCAGCAGTCACCGTAAATGCCGAAGTATTAGAAGTAGCAACAGAAATAGATCAATCTGAGCGCCTAGGTGCAGATTTATATGTCTTACCAGAAACTGATTTAGAAGAAATTTTACGGGAAATAGATTCTCTTAGACCAAATGTAGCGGTGATTGATAGTATTCAAACCGTATTTTTTCCCGCCCTGACATCTGCACCCGGTTCAGTAGCTCAGGTGAGAGAATGTACCGCAGCCTTGATGAAAGTGGCGAAACACGAAGACATTACGATGTTAATTGTAGGACACGTCACCAAAGAAGGAGCGATCGCCGGGCCGAAAGTCCTAGAACACTTAGTAGATACAGTATTGTACTTTGAAGGCGATCGCTTTGCCTCCCACCGCTTATTAAGAACCGTGAAAAACCGTTTCGGAGCAACCCACGAAATCGGTATCTTTGAAATGGTAGAACACGGACTGCGAGAAGTTTCTAACCCTTCCGAGTTATTTTTAGGCAATCGTGATGATCCCGCGCCAGGTACAGCCATTGTCGTCGCCTGCGAAGGTACACGCCCGATTGTGGTGGAATTACAAGCCCTTGTTAGTCCGACAAGTTACCCCTCACCCCGACGGGCTGGAACTGGTGTAGACTACAACCGCTTAGTCCAAATTCTCGCTGTTTTAGAAAAACGCGTCGGAATTCCTATGTCAAAGCTAGACTCTTATGTGGCTTCGGCGGGTGGCTTGAGTGTAGTTGAACCAGCCGTAGATTTAGGAGTGGCGATCGCCATTGTTGCGAGTTTCCGTGATCGCATTGTTGATCCAGGGACAGTTTTGATTGGGGAAGTTGGGTTAGGGGGACAAGTGCGATCGGTTTCCCAAATGGAACTGCGGTTAAAAGAAGCAGCTAAATTGGGATTCAAACGCGCGATCGTCCCAAAAGGAACAAAATTTCCTGATCTTAATCTGGAAATCTTACCAGTATCCAAAGTAATTGATGCCATTATTGCCGCGATACCACATCAAACACTAGAAGATAGCGATTTCGAGTCCGACGACGACGAATAGGTAATAGGGGACAGATTATAAAATCTCCCCTACACTCTTTATCCCCCCACACCCCTACTCAACATGACAGCCATCATCACCCAAAACTACCAAGTCAGTTGGGAAAAACTACCCGATGATTACATTCTTCCAGATGAGCCAGTGGATAACATCAACCAACCAGCCATAGCCGCAGCCCTTACCGAAAGCTTACAAATCACCGGAAAAATCCCTGAAAATGCCTTTACATCCACAAATTATGGGATTTGTGCCACTTTAGATGGAAAAATGGTCATTAAAGCCCCTGATTGGGCATATATTCCCAAAATTACCGTTGATAAAACAGAAGTAATCCGCAGTTACACTCCCCAACTCCAAGGCGACATCCCTGTAATTGTGATGGAATTTATTTCCGATACAGAAGGAACAGAGTATTCTGCCAAACCAACCTATCCGCCAGGCAAATGGTTTTTCTACGAACGCATCTTAAAAGTGCCAAACTATGCCATATTTGAGCCTGATAGCGGGAACTTAGAAGTTTATCGCCTAGATAACAATACAGGCAGATACACCATCCAAACCCCTAACGAGAATCAACATTACTTGATCAGCGAAATAAATCTTTACCTGAGCGTTTGGCAAGGTACTCGTGAAAATCGCACAGGCCATTGGTTGCGGTGGTGGGATGAGCAAGGAAAGCTATTACTCTGGGGTTTTGAGTTAGCAGAACAAGAGCGAGAACGAGCAGAACAAGAACAT
This sequence comes from Nostoc sp. LEGE 06077, assembly GCF_015207705.1. Classification (GTDB taxonomy): domain Bacteria; phylum Cyanobacteriota; class Cyanobacteriia; order Cyanobacteriales; family Nostocaceae; genus Nostoc_B. The sequence goes on along the minus strand of NZ_JADEWI010000034.1, from coordinate 1,231 downwards.
CAACGCGCTGAACGACTAGCCGCACAATTACGTGCAGCAGGTATTGAACCACAAGATTAGAGTTCTGATGAATACCTTTTCGCTTAAATTGAACTACACTATCCCGCCTTTCTTATTGGATGGGTGGGTGTACTGGCAATTTTAATATTTTTGAAACTACAAGCGATCGCTAACTTTCAAGGGAATACTAATAAAATAGTCTTTCAAAAAACCCATGAAACAAATTAGCCATAAAATTAAAAATAAATTAGAGCGAATATTAATATCTTTTATCCCTCACATTGTCAAGTGGGAAGAATATTGGCAAACTAAAATCAAGCAATATAAACATCAACAACTAAAACAACAATTAAAATCTGTAGGTTCTCGTGTGCGATTTAGAGATGATATTCGGATTGATCATCCGCAAAATGTTTCCTTTGGCAATAAAATTTACATTGGGATGAATGTTGTATTAGATGGTCGTGGGGGAATTACAATTGGTGACAACACGACAATCGGATTTAACGTTGTCATCTTATCAGCAAATCACGATTATCAAAGTAACGCTCTACCTTACGAGCATGATGTTTACATTCATAAACCTGTAGTAATTGGTCAGAATGTTTGGATTGGAGCCAACGTCTTAATTATTCCTGGTATTGTCATTGGAGACGGAGCAATTATCGCAGCAGGTACAGTTGTAACTTCTAACGTGGAACCTTTAGCAATTGTAGGTGGTCAACCTAGTAGAATCATTAAATATAGAGATAAAGAACACTATGAACGCCTTGCTAAAGAGCAAGTAAATCAAAGTTAATTTTTATCTATAAATTCCCGTGTAGAAGGGTAATACATAAATAAATTCCGAAAACGGCTCTATCAATGTTGTATCTATAGTAATAATTAGCGAAAACCAAGAAACTGGATTTTTGAAGTTTCCTAATTCACGAATTGAGTAGGGCAACTCAAATAATTGTGTAAGTACTAATATTATTAACTTCAAATTAATTATATTTTTGCAGAAAAATATGCAGTTATCTAGAAACAACAGAGATGGATATGTAGCAGCAATTATAGGTAGTTTAATCGGGGCTACATCACTTTTATATTTAGGTGGTTATCTAACCTGAGTTCGGGATAAGAAAAAGGACAGGTAGTAAGCTGAAAATAACAACAAATCCAGCAGCCTGTCCTATGTTTAGTTTAGATGCTTTGTTCTGTCATGTAGATGATTTCTGTAAAGCGTTTG
>NZ_JADEWI010000033.1 GCF_015207705.1 Nostoc sp. LEGE 06077 | reverse complement strand
GACCTGAAGCTAGATTCTCACGCGTTACTCACCCGTCCGCCACTATCTCCGAAGAGACCGTTCGACTTGCATGTGTTAAGCATACCGCCAGCGTTCATCCTGAGCCAGGATCAAACTCTCCGTTTTGTTGTTTTTTGAGTTTGTTATCTGAAAAAACTCGTTTTTCAGACTCCTTGCTATAATTTTTGTTTTAGGACATCCCAAAACCAATTTGTTTGACGAGGATTGGTTTAAATTTAAGCTTTCAAAGTATTATTTTTTCTCGGTTCAGTCGTCTCGGCTCTTGCCTTGACACTTATCTAGATTAACAACTGGTTATCGGATCGTCAAGGGGTTAGCATTCTTTTTTTCTATTTAATGGAAACGAAAGTAAAAACCAACATAAGTAAATAAACAAGAGTAAAATTAAGTAGATATAGCTATTAGTCCATAATAAAGCAGATTTTGGTTAAAATTAATATGCTTTTGTGAGATTACACAGCTAAGTAGACGCAATTTACAGTGAACTCGTCCGAATTTTGCGGAAAAATCAAAAAATTCCACAAAATTATTTACGAGGTTGTTCTTGAGAAATGGCTTCAAAAATATGGGCGATCGCACCATAGAAGACCATTCAGGCAGAAAATATATTAGATTTGGCACGTATTCGTGTTTTCTGCTCAGTCGATTATTCTGAATCTGTAGCAATCTTCTTCAATACAGACCATGAAAAAGCTGATTAATCAGCCAGAAGACTTTGTCAAAGAAAGTCTAGCTGGAATGGCACTGGCTCATTCAGATTTAATCAAAGTTAACTATGACCCTACCTTTGTCTACCGAGCCAATGCGCCAATACTGGGTAAAGTAGCAATTATTTCTGGTGGTGGTAGTGGACATGAACCTATGCACGCCGGGTTTGTGGGTCAGGGAATGTTAGATGCAGCTTGTCCAGGAGAGGTATTCACTTCACCTACTCCGGACCAAATGCTGGCTGCGGCGCAACAGGTAGATGGTGGGGCGGGTATCCTTTATATCGTCAAAAATTATAGCGGCGATGTAATGAATTTTGAGATGGCAACGGAATTAGCTCGAAGTGAAGGTATCCGTGTACTAAATATTTTGATTGATGATGATGTGGCTGTGAAGGATAGCCTCTACACCCAAGGTCGTCGCGGTGTAGGAACAACGGTATTAGCGGAGAAAATTTGTGGTGCGGCGGCTGAACAAGGTTATGATTTGCCACAAATAGCAGATTTGTGTCGTCGGGTAAATCTTAGTGGTCGGAGTATGGGGATTGCTTTAACATCCTGTACTGTACCAGCTAGAGGCAAACCAACATTTACATTGGCTGAACATGAAATAGAAATCGGTAGTGGGATTCACGGTGAACCTGGTAGGGAGAGAATTTCTTTAAAATCAGCCGATGAGATTTCTGAGATATTAACCCAAACCATCATTGATGATGTTGGCTATAGTCGTGTTGTGCGGGAGTGGAATGAGAATGAAGGTGAATGGGGTGATGTGGAATTAATCGATCCACCTTTGCAAGCAGGCGATCGCTTGTTAGCCTTTGTTAATAGTATGGGTGGTACACCTATCTCGGAACTCTATTTGATTTATCGCCGAGTGGCAGAAATCTGCGAAAAACGAGGAATGCCTATTGTCCGTAACTTAATTGGCCCTTATGTGACATCTTTAGAAATGCAGGGTTGCTCAATTACATTACTCAAGTTGGATGATGAAATCCTGCGGTTATGGGACGCACCCGTACATACGCCAAGTCTGCGATGGGGTATTTAATATGGTCACTCAAGCCCAAATTTTCAGGTGGTTACAAATATTTGCATTTGAGATAGAGCAAAATAAAGAATATTTAACTCAATTAGACGCAGCGATCGGTGATGCTGACCACGGTATTAATATGGATCGTGGTTTTAAAAAGGTGATGAGTCAGTTACCAACGGTGGCTAATCAAGATATTGGCAGTATTTTGAAAACTGTGAGTATGACTCTAATTTCTAGTGTTGGTGGTGCTAGTGGCCCTTTATATGGCACTCTGTTTTTGAAAGCTAGTACTGTAGCGGTTGGTAAGCAAGAACTAACTTCACAAGAGTTACTAGAATTATTACAAGCTGGGTTAGATGGAGTTTTGCAACGTGGTAAAGCTCAATTAGAAGACAAAACAATGGTTGATGTTTTGTCGCCGGCTGTAATTGCTTTTAGGCAAGCAGTCGAGGAAGGGAAAGACTCTGTAGCTGCGATGCAACAGGCTTTAGCAACATCAGAACAAGCGTTAGAAAATACTAAACCGATGCTGGCGAAAAAAGGACGTGCTAGTTATCTGGGAGAACGAAGTATTGGACACCAAGATCCAGGTGCAACTTCATGTTATTTGATGTTGAGAAGTTTATGGGAAAGTATCAAAAGTGGGGAATAATTTCAGGATGAAGTATGAAAGATATAATTTCATACTTCACACTTGATACTTCTTCAGCCGAACACTCGGTGTTGCAAAGAGGGCATTTGACGACGAACTTGTTCTAACCGCGAGGGGTTAATTTCTGCGATCGCAATGCCGGGTTTTTCCCCGGCATCAGCTAAAATGACTCCCCAAGGATCAATAATCACAGCGTGGCCATGTGTTTGGCGACGGGCATAGTTTGTGCCAGTTTGAGCAGGTGCAATCACATAACAAGTATTTTCAATTGCTCTTGCTTGTAATAATACCTGCCAGTGGTCTTTGCCAGTGAAAGCAGTGAAAGCAGCGGGAATAAACATCACATCGGCTCCTTTATTTGATAGATGCCGATATAATTCTGGAAAGCGCACATCATAACAAACAGAAAGACCAATACCGCCCAGTTCTTCCGAAAAATATACTGAAGGCAATTGTGTACCAGCTACGACAGTACTAGATTCACGATAAGTATTGCCGTCGGGAACATTTACATCAAACAAATGTACTTTTTGGTAACGGGCAACTTCTAGACCACTCAGGTCTACTAGTGTGGAAGTATTATAAACTTTGCCTGTACCTTCTACCAAAACTGGAAAGCTGCCGCCTAAAATCGCCACTTGGAAGCGTTGAGCCATTTTTTTGAGAAATTGCTCTGTTTCGCGGGTGATAGTTTCTGCTTGGGCGAGTTTATCTTTCTCTTCACCCATAAAAGAAAAGTTTTCTGGTAGTCCGACTAATTCAGCACCTCGACGCACAGCAAGCTCAATCAATTCTTCTGCTTGTGCCAAATTCTTATATAAATCAGGCACACTTGTCATTTGAATAGCGGCGGCTAAATAAGACTTCATAGATTTAATAACAAAAAGTAGATGTGTGCAGGACAGATACTCAAATATATCGTTACTTGAAGAACTTCGGAACTTGAGCCGTAATGAGTAAATCTTGCTTTTCTTTAAGGAGTTTGCTGTCTCTAACGTTTTACTCTAGTAATTGTCACCGGATTTTAACACTTCCTCAGCTTTTAACCTACTAAAGTGTTCCATACATAAGTTTTATATCCAGTCCGCAGAGGAGAGAGATTGAGGTTTTTCTCCTAAATTAAAAATATGCAAATAAAGTAAACTGGCGATCGCTCCTTCCAAGTTATTTTTTTGTCTACTGGCTATCACTATGACACTTTCTTAGCATCCCAATCCCAAATTACTGAGGTAAGATTATTCCAGTATATTCCGAATATCTTTCAGCATTAGGAATAGATGTAAAGAATCAATGGGACTAGATTCAAAATCAAAATTTTCATACCATATTCGTGCTTGCTCATCTTTAGTATGAACTAGCAAAGCACGAATTCCTAAAATATCTGCGGCTGCATGAGCAATTGCTGTAAGCAGTTAATACAAACAATTTTTGTGATCGCCAGTTAAATGAGATAGAAGCAGCGATCGCCCCTGGTAAAAAGTGATTGCTCCACTTAAGCTACTATGCTGCTGTGTACAAGCCGCGATCACAATAGAAATTTTTGAGCATTATCGCCATTATGCAAATCCTTTTTCCTGTGGTTGCCATTTTGACTTGGTGACCATTTCTCAAATATAGAATGGTTGATATTATTAATTTGCGTTCATTTTGCCAAGTGGTCAATTAGGAGAGAGGTCACAACAGTGTTACATTCAACCGATAACCGCTATAGCTTGCTTTAAGCGGATATGAGATTACTTTCCTACTCTCAATTCCTCAAATAATCTTCCAAAGTAGGAACATCCACCCAACGGCTAGTTTTATGAGATTGATGAGATAAATCCATCAACAGTTGTGAGTAAACACCCTCGCGTAAAGATGGGACAATTGATTGCTTTTGGTCAATTCCTTGCAGCCATTGGTCTACTACTCGGATGAATGCAGAAATGCGACCATCAGCGAAGTTTTGGGTAAACATTAACTTGTGGGGAATTTCGATTTCTGCTAAGGGTTGACCCACTTGAGAACCCCAAACACGAAAACCGTGGATGTAGTCTTTTTGATTTTCGCTACCTAAAACTAATGTACCGCGATCTCCATATACTTCGACCCAATGAGTTCTCGGTGCGTGAACCACCGCACTAATATTCAGTTGACAAGGTGTTCCATCAGCTAATTCCAGGGATAGCAAACAATTATCATCGGTCTCCACTAGTTTTAGTTGACCACTAATAGAGTCGATGCGGTTGGGGATGGCTGTACTTAAATAAGCACTTAATCGGCGGACTGGGCCAAATAACCAAGAAATATAATCAAAGGCGTGGGAACCCAAAGACCCTAATGCACCACCACCTTTCTCTTGCGAAGAATACCAATTCCAAGGGCGAGAAGTATCGGCGCGCGAAGAACCCAACCAATCAATTTTAATTAGCCGTTTATTTCCGACATAATCTGAAGCTAATAATTCCGCAAATAATTGCCATCCTGGGATAAAGCGAAATTCAAAATCAACAACCGCAGTAACATTATTTGCTGTTGCCAAGTTATATAACTCCTTGGCTTCGGCTGCATTTAAAGTTGTGGGTTTTTCTAATAATAAATGTTTGCCTGCTTGTAGCACAGTTTTTGCCATTTTATAGTGCAGAAAAGGCGGTGTAGAAATACTAATTGCTTGTACTTCTGGCAGTTTAACAATATCTGCCACACTATTAAAAGCGTGAGGAATATTATTAACCTCGGCAATTGCTTGAGCTTGATGAATATCCCGATGATAAACAGCAACTACCTCAGTTTTCGGATGGGCGATAAAACCAGGAATATGGACTTTCTGCCCAAAGCCAGTACCGACTACAGCCACACCAATTAAATTCTGATTCATCGTTAATTCTGCACCCTTAAATAAAATGTAATCATAGAGAAAGCGTATACATTAATCATATTGAATAACTATCACAATATAATACGATAGTTACGTTCATGGAGCAGACAGAGAACTTCTGCAATCGCTGTGTAATAAATATCTATTTCAGTGATCTGCTTGGCTTCCATTTCGCTTGATCTACTGCGTAATGATATTATGACCTCTGAAAATCCCATCGCCTTACCAGAGAATAGATTGATGTTATTCGCAGAAGCCTTTTTCTTTAAGCGATTGCTTGATTTACTGTCGGTTATTAGTTTAGATGGCTACTTTCAGCGGGTCAACCCTGTATTGCTAATTGAGTTGTCTTATGAACCAATACTTCTGTGAGATTTGGAACAGTGATATTGGGATGTCAGAAATAGACGGCTACAGCTTGATTCCTCTGGTTTGTGACCTACCACCTCAATTCAACCGAGATATTCCCGCGATCGCCCTAACTGCTTATGCTGATGAAACAAATCAACGTCCAATCCTCGCGGCTGGGTTTCAAGTACATCTAGCCAAACCAATTGAACCACAATAACTGCTGGATGCGATCGCCGAATTTATCCTTACACCTCTACACCCAGTCTCCACAGATAACCTTTGTGCGTAACTCTTAAATGATTGATTTACCGCAAAAATCTGATTGCAGAAGCATAGCGATAGGTTTTGCCTCGATAAGCTTGAATTGCTGCTGCAATACAGGATATTAGCTGGTACAAAAAAGTAACTCCGATGGGAATAAATGCCAAGCCTAAGTAATAATTAAATTTCCACCTAGCCACAGTATTAGCTGCGGGAATTTGACTCACATTCACTCCACAACTGGGAAATAATAATAAGACCACAATTATATATATGACTATATAGACAGTCAGCGATATTTGAAAATTTAATGATTCTTTACCGTGATTGTCTATCCAAGGATATCGACTTTTGTGGCTTTTCCAAATAAATAAAGTTAATAAAATATTAATAAATGGAATATAAACAGGGATATTGAAAAATACTGTACTAATTAAACAAATTGGTAGCCAGATCACAGCCGCAAGATGACATAAAATTGCCCATAATCTAGCTTGGTATTCAATATTTTGATTCATTATCTATTTCAAAATTCGCATTTTCCAAGGTAGAGATAATGTTTTCTATGATAAACATTGAGGTTGGGAAAAGGGATGAGGAACAATTGGAATGATAATATTGCTGATGTTAGACTTTTTATGTATCAACCCAACAGACTTGTAACATTTTATTTAAGATAATCGATTCTCCTAAATTAAATTTAGTTCTAGAAGATTGGTAATACTACGGAAACTTTATAAAAAGTAATTTTTCTTCTTTTATATATAAAAATAAGAATATATTTCTCGAAAAAACTGGACAAATGAGAAAAAAACAATGATATTGGCAATAATATCATTGTTTGAAATAAATATTTAACTGCCAAAAATATTTAAAACATTGTGGCTAAACTAATGTATATACTTAACAAACTGAGATTTACTCCTTCGCAACTAGTAGCTGTAACAGTAGTACTAACATTATTTTTATTTATTCCTCAAATTTGGCTGAATTGGCAAGCATATTACAATTTCAATAATCTGACTAAAAACGAATTTAGACTACAAAAATTGAGTGATGAAATTGTCTATTATGATGAAGTATTAACCATGTCAGCACGGATGAATGCGGCCACAGGCAACCAGATGTGGGAAAAACGATATCGCCAATTTGAAAAAAAACTAGATATTGCTATTCAAGAATCTATTAAACTAGCACCTCAAGCATATAACAGTGAGGATGCGAAAAAAATTGATGTGGCTAATCAGTTGTTAATTAAAATGGAAGATAAATCTTTTGATTTAGTAAAAGCGAAGCAAGCACAAGCGGCACAAAAGCTGTTGTCTAGTGGTGAATATGAAACTCAAAAACAGATTTATGCTGATGGTGTTGTTAAAAGAAAGCAGAATATCTCACTTGAGTTACAACAACAAGTCTATGAATATCGCCAAAAAATATTTTGGGCAATTTTAGGTTCTATTGTCAGTTTATTCTTGCTGATTCCTGCTTGGTTTTTGGTACTAAATTTATTAAAGGGTTACTTAAAAGCTAAAAAAATCGCTCAAGTTGCCTTAGAAGAAACTAATTTGATGTTAGAAGCAAAAGTTACAGCCAGAACCGAAACATTAAACCAAAAAAATATTCAGTTAGAAAAGACATTGCAAGAATTAAAAAATACTCAGGTACAATTGATTCAAACGGAAAAAATGTCCTCACTTGGTCAGCTTGTAGCTGGTGTTGCTCATGAAATCAATAATCCTGTTAACTTCATTTATGGGAATTTAATATATATTCGAGAATATACTGATAAATTAATAGCTTTAATTAACTTATATCAACAAGAATATTCTCATATTAACTCAAAAATAAATAGTGTAATTAAAGAGATAGATTTAGAATTTATTCTTGATGATCTGCCTAAAATTGTCTCTTCAATGACAGTTGGTGCTGATCGTATCCGCGAGATTATTATAATTTTGCGTAACTTCTCGCGTCTTGATGAAGCTGAGATGAAACCTGTTGATATTCATCAAGGAATTGATAGCACTTTGTTAATTTTGCAGCATCAACTAAAAGGGAAGAGCGAACAAAAGGAGATTAAACTGATTAAAGAATATTGTGCTAATTTACCTCTTGTTGAATGTTATGCAGGAGGATTAAATCAGGTATTTATGAATATTATTAATAATGCTATTGATGCTTTGCGTGAGCAGGAATTAGATAATTTAAAACAAAACAAAGAACGAAATGCTAGTTGGATTATGATTCAAACTCAAGTTAAAAATGCCGAATCTTTAACGATTACGATTAAAGATAATGGTTCAGGGATAACTGAGGAATGTAAAAATAGATTATTCGACCCATTTTTTACGACTAAACCTGTAGGCAAAGGTACTGGCTTAGGATTATCTATTAGTTATCAAATTATCGTAGAAAAACATCGGGGAAAAATCGACTGTATTTCATTTCCCGGAAAAGGTACAGAATTTGTGATTGAGATTCCTATCAAACAGACAGAAGAATTTATGTAAGAATTCAGGAGCCAGAATTCAGGATTCAGAAGGATGAAAGAATGATAAGCAATATTGGATAAATCTATTTCCTAATTTACTACTGGACTTTATTATTCTGACTGCTGACTCCTGGGTGCTGAATTCTTACGAATTTATCTCAAAATTCGCATTGTCAAAGGATAACGGTAATATTCTCCATGATAAGCTTTGATAGCGGCACAAGTGATGAGGAATGACTGTAATACAAGTAAGCCAATAATGAAAAATTCCCACACCAAAAGTAGACCATCTAAAACTGATTTAATTTCATTAACTGTACCATTGGTAGTGATAGCAACGCCACAACTACCTAGCACGAGTAACAAAGAAAAAATAATTACAACTAAAGTATACAAAGTTAATGAGATTTGAAAGTTCAAAGATTCTCTACCTTGAAAGTCAATCCAAGGATATTTAACTTTTTTCAGCCGCCAAATTAATAATGGGAATAAAATATTCAACGGTAAATATAAAGGAATACCCAGAAAGACCAATCCAAATAACAGCAGCCATGCGAATAAAGCCGAAAGATGACATAACATCGCCCATGTACGCATTTGTTTTTGGACTTGTTTTCTCATGGCTTGTTAAATAGGATGTGGATGAATAAAATTTCTATCTACCACACTACCTTTAAAGCAGCAGGACAAAAGTTTAAAATTTGAGTATTTCTCGCTCATAATTTGCGGGTAAAGGTTCTATTTCCCAGACTATACCTTCGCCTGGTTCTAAAGCAATTTCTACATAAAGTTGTTCGACAGCAGTTGTGGCGATATCTTCGTTGTTGGGGAAAGGTTGTAAATCTTCTGTGAGGAGTCGGAGTTTAAAACCGCCGGGAATAGCTGCGCCAACTATGGCGTTACGCAATTCAAACCGCCAGTAGAGTGAGTCTGGTTCGCCTTGGGGTGTAATTATCAGTTCGTAGAATTGTCCAGCGATCGCCAACCGTCGTGATATATTCACCTCAGTTTGTCTATCGCCTACACTCCGCGACGCTGCACTTAATTCTAAATTCCAGCGTTCCCAACCAATAGCCTCTGCAAGTTGCGAGACACCATTTTCTAACCATTGCAGAACAGAACGCTGTTCTGATAAACCAATCCGGCGTTCAGATAAATTTTGTCGCCAACCGCTATGTTCAATCAACCCACCCCAGAGTTGGAACGGAATTGCTAACCGAGGTGTGACAACTTCGGTGTTAGCAAGGTGGTCAATTAAGTTTTGCGCTTGGGCTTGTGGTAGGGTAGGAATTACTGTAACAGCACTGCGTGTAGGTTCTGCTGGACAAAATTCTCGCGCCACAGCTAAGACACTAATATCGGTAATGATTTCTGTCGTATCTAAAGAATAGGTGCGATCGCCTGGATCATAATTTCCTTTATGCTTAAGTTGGGTATGAGTGCAATAACCCCAAAGCTTGACATAGCCTGCATCTGGTTCTACTTGCACAGCTAAATAATAATCTCCCAACCAACTTGGTAAATCTACCCATTCTTGGGGTACACGCAATTCACTCAAATCAATACTTTCACTGGGAACTAAGATAAATCTCATTGCATCTACTGTGATAGCAGTTCCATTTACCAGTTCCCAAAAACTGGATAATGCAGTGGTAGTTGGCCAAACCTTTGCCTGTGGTGTAAAGTCTTCCTGTAACCAAGGTAAGACAGCATTCAGGCAAAGTTCATTTAAATAAGCTTGATATTCAGCGCTAGGATGAGAAAAAGCTTGACTGCGTTGGTTAGATGGGGGAATTTCTAAAATTAACTCTGTGGAGTTAGTCAAAGTAAAAGTCATGGCGGTTTCTCCAGGGAACGTTTTAGCTAGTTTGGGCGCTACCAGGGAAACAATCTCTTCCCCGCACAGGTTACAAAATGAATTTGGGTATAAGTTAGTGAGAAGATGCACTGTAGTAATTTTGTAGCCATTCTTCCATCACAGCACTCATACTTTTTAGTAAGTCTGATGTCACAGAAATATGCAGGCTATCTTTGCACCAGTTAGCCAAAGAACGCAGCAAAATCTCCTTGGCTTTAGTTAGTCGCCGCGAAACAGTATATTGTTTCATGTCTAGTTGTTTAGCGATCGCATCTTGATTCAGTTGCTGTGCATAGTATAGTTGCAGTATCTCCTGAAGTTGCTCTTCTAATTGAGCGATCGCCGTGGTTAATACTTGGTTAATTTCGCCTTGCTGTTGAGTTCGCGCTTGTGCTTCTTCCTGGGCGACAATTTCGTTAATTAAAGATTCTTGCGTCCCTGGTAAATTATCCAGCAACTCAAACCCATCATCACCACCTTTGGAGACATTGAGAGAATCGGGGGTGGGATAAAGATACTTACGGACAGCTTTCGCCGTACTAAGTAACCACTTTTCCAGAGTTTCGGGGTTAGCGGGTTGGGTGGATTGGGAATTGTAGAATTTAGCGATCGCGTCCCAAGTGCTATCATCAGGGCGAGATAATTGCCGAGAGTTACTGGCTTTGGTAGGGACATACAAAGTTTTGAACGCATTCCCAGCCAAAATGTAGGCGCGGATTGTCTCAGGCGATAAACCAGCATTTTGCAAAGATTCTTCCCACCGCTTTTGACTGGTTTTGCGTAACAAACCCCAATCGCTACAGATATCTACTTCTTGACGCTGACGCAAGGTTTCGCGGATAGCAGTACTAAAAATCAGACTAGCGTAATTTTTTAAACTACTACTTTGGGAAGGATTAAAACCTTTGAGGACACGTTCAACTTGGGCGATCGCAATTTGAAAACAATCAGATAACTTAAACTGGTTACTAGCAAAACCAGCGGCAGTTTTTTGCGATGTCCAATAACAAGGTTCTTGTAAATAAGCCGTGAGATGTTGTTTAGCTAAAGATGCTGCGGCTGAATCTTGGCAAAACTTATACCAATACAGTACCCAAAAATATTCCGAATTTTCTTTAGGTATTTGCTGGAGACAACCTTGGATACTGCGACGCAAGCGCGATTCCGTCGCCCAACGACTGAAGCGATCGCCATCAAACTGCACAAAAGTGGAAAAAGTTTCAATAATACTTTGTCGAGGTTGCATAAAAAGTTACAAGCCGACTGATAAAGAAGGAAATGTATTCACGAAGCCTGCATATATACTCCTGATAATAACTGATCAACCAAGCGTGAAATTACACCCCTATGTTTCTTTAAAATAAAAAGAGACGCGATCGCTCACGTCTCTCCCTAGTTATCCGTGTAAAATATTACCACCAAATCCGATTGCCATTTTCGTCAACTCTGGCTTGACGAATCACATCAGAGATTTCTTCCGCATCTTTCACATGATGCAGTGCTTTTTTCTCGCCGTCGGGTTCTTCCACCACAAAGTATGTCGGAACTGTAATGCGATCGCCTGTGATATCTGGTGAATCGACAGCAACTTGTTTCGCTTTCTCTTGCACAGATTCGGGTTTATCAGAGATTCTGTCGCCGGGATTTGCGGTTAAGTTTCTTTCTTTAGCTGTTGGTTCTTCTCTAGAATGCCAATCTTTACTTACAGGCTGTTCAATTTCTGCTTGATTATTTTCTGATTGATTATTTTCATTGTCCACTTTGTTATTCATGGCTATTTCACAAATTAAAACTATGTATTTACTAACTTAATTTATAAAATCGCCGCCCTAATTAAGTCTTTCCCCAGAGAGAGTTTCCGATGAAATCAAAGGTTAGATATCTGAAGCTATATATAGCAGTCCGATTTGATTTAAAAAAAAATCTAAGTAGGGGCGAACAGCCGTACGCCCCTACTATTTACTGTTGGTTTCGGTTGTTTAGCTTCTGTCTTTTGTCTGAGTTGAAAAGGTGTATATTTACCACCCAAAGCTTCAACAATGGCGCGAGTATTTGCCTCCATCATTTTGATGTATGATTCTCCATCACTACCTTTAGCACCAATGGAATCAGAATAAAGTTGATGCGGTGCGAGTTGGACACCAGCTTCTTGAGCTACGGTTTTAATTAAGGTGGGATTAATCGTAGTTTCGGCAAAAATTGCGGGTACGCCTGTTTTTTTAACTGATTCTACCAATCTTTGGACAGTTTGAGCGCTTGGTTGTTCTTCGGTACTAATGCCGATTAAAGTACCAGCGATCGCCATTTTATAAGCTCGTCCATAATACTGAAAAGCATCGTGGGTGGTAATTAGTCGGCGTTTATCTGGTGGAATAGTTTGAATCTGTTGATTGATCCATGTATGGAGTTGTTTTAATTCATCAGTTAGTTGTGCGGCATTTTGCGTAAATTTTTCTCTATCTTCTGGCGATAATTCTCCCAAAGCATCTCGAATCACGTTTACCATTGCGGCGGCATTTTCTGCACTCCCCCAAACATGAGGATCAGGTACAATTTCACCTTTCCCCTTATCTAATTCCAAAGGCTTGACTATCTCTCCCACAGCGACTTTACGTCCTTTTCCCGCCGCATTCATTAACTTAATCAGTCCTGGTTCCAAGTTGTAGCCGTTATACAAAATTAAGTCGGCTGTTTCCAAAAACCGACTATCTGCTGGGACTGGTTCATAAACATGGGGATCAGCACCAGGCTGGAGTATTCCCTTGAGTTGAATCTCATCACCGCCAACCTTTTGGGTTAAGTCTGCAATGATTGTACTAGTAGCCACAACCGACGGTTTATCACCACCTTTGGCAGTGTTAGAGTTGGCATTGTTTTGCGTACAACTAAATAAAGCCAATGGCAAAAGCATTCCCAGACACAGGCGAGAAACTAAGCTCAAACTAACTTTTTTCTGTCTAGGGATTGTTGGATTAATGAAGACGCACGCGTTCTCCGTCTTAAGTATTAGACTCATTTATCTGTGATATTACTGCTTATTATAGATTTTTTCATATTTTTCTCATTTTTGTAGTAAGCTCAAGTAATAAATATGAAAATATCCTTATGAAAAACGTATCTTTTTACGCAAAATTAAGCCAATCTCCGCACAATATCGGGGAACGCCCTGCACCATATATCAAAGCTATTGGTATGGATTCCACAGCCGCAATTTCTATCGTCCATTTAGGGGTACACTACCGGACTCAAGAAGCCTTGAGGGATATTAACTGTGTAATTAAATCGGGGAGACTGACAGGGATTTTTGGCCCGAATGGTGCTGGTAAAAGTACCCTGATGAAAGCAATGTTGGGCTTGGTTCCTGTTAGTAGTGGGATGGTAATGTACCAAAACCAACCCTTAATGCAGCAAAGGTCAAAAGTTGCGTATGTACCCCAACGCAGCCAAATTGATTGGACTTATCCCGCCACCGTTTGGGATGTCGTGATGATGGGACGGGTGAAGAAAACAGGCTGGTTGCGTAGCTTTTCGGGAGTTAGTCGCCAAATCGCCAACAGCGCCCTAGAAAGAGTGGGGATGCTTGATTTCCGCGATCGCCCTATCGGACAATTATCCGGGGGACAACAACAGCGAGTCTTTTTAGCCCGCGCCCTGACACAGCAAGCAGACATCTTTTGTTTTGATGAACCATTGGTAGGGATTGATCAAAAAACCCAAGCCGTAATTTTTGAAGTCTTCCAAGAACTTGCCGCCGAAAATAAAATTGTCTTAGTCGTCAACCACGACTTAGGCGAATCCATCACCCATTTTGATGACTTGATTTTACTCAACCGCGAATTAGTCGCCACAGGTTCTAGACAACAAGTCCTCACCGAACAAAACCTGAATCTGGCTTATGGCGGTAAAGTTATGTACTTCTCCGACGCAGCATAAAAACTCTTTATCTTCTCTGTGTCCTCTGCGCCTCTGTGGTTCGTTCATCTATGCTAGAAGCACTAATCGAGCCGTTACAATACGGCTTTATGCAGCGATCGCTCATAATTGCGATTTTAGTTGGTTTGTTGTGTGCAGTTGTCGGCAGTTATTTAATGGTGCAACGACTTGCACTCTTAGGCGATGCTATCAGTCATTCTGTGTTACCAGGACTCGCGATCGCCTTCATGATAGGCGCAAATATCTTTGTTGGTGCATTTATTGCCGGGGTTTTGAGTACGATGGCGATCGCTTGGATTAGGACGCGATCGCCAATTAAAGAAGATGCTGCAATGGGGATAGTTTTTTCCGCCTTCTTCGCCCTGGGGATTACCTTAATTACAGTTGTGCAAAAAGATAACAAAATCGACCTGAATCACTTTCTTTTTGGCAACATTCTCGGTGTTACCGTTGACGAAGTGCGAGATACAGCCATCATCGCCACGATTGTTTTAGTAGTAGTTATTTTAATCTACAAAGAACTTTTATTTTACACCTTTGACCCTTTAGGCGCTCAAGCAGCAGGTTTACCAGTCAATCGACTAAATTTTGGTTTGATGTTGTTGATTGCTTTAACAATTGTCGCCAGCATGAAAGCTGTCGGAGTAATTTTAGTTTTATCGCTGTTAATTACCCCTGGTGCGACCGCTTATTTATTAGTCAAACGCTTACATGAAGTGATGATTGTCGGCGCTGTTATTGGGGTATTTTCCAGTATTAGCGGAATGTATCTCAGCTACTTTTATAATTTGCCTTCCGGCCCCGCCATTGTTTTGGTAGTATCTGGATTATTTGTTTTGGCATTATTATTTAGTCCCAAGCATGGAGTTTTGATGCCAAGTGTGAATCAGAAGTAAGCTTTTTTAACGCAGAGGTACGCTAAGGTTAGCGCGGAGAAACGCAAAGTTTTTTCAGGTAAATGTAGACATAATCTCTCGGAGCTTGCGTTTGCGGCTAAGTTATGTCAGTATTTTGATCAAAATTACGGTAAACTGCCCGATTTATCGTAGTATTGATTATACTTATAGCCTGAACGTACTGTATGTTGCTCAAGTATTTATCAAACCAACTTATGAAGATTGTCAGCAGCTTTCTTCAGCATTATGAAATATGGAGAATTAACATATTTGCCTTATTCTTTGCTGGCGGCTTAACTTTGGCGCTGGTGATATCTGCCTGTTCTCCCAACAACACAAATAACTCTGTGGCAACCCAGACAGGAACCCAAAGCCCGACAAATCAAGGTGTTGTGGTGCGGATTGGCTATCAAAAAGCCGCAACTATTCTCAGTGCGATAAAAGCACAACAAGATTTAGAAAAAGCCTTTGCAGCTAGTGGCGCTTCGGTGACATGGGCAGAATTTCCTTCTGGCCCGCCAATGTTAGAAGCCATCAATGCTGGAAGTATTGATTTTGGTTACACTGGTGAATCTCCGCCAATTTTTGCTCAAGCTGGGGGAAATCCCTTGGTTTATGTTGCTTACGATCCTTGGAGTCCCAAAGCCGAAGCAATTCTTGTGCCGAAAAATTCATCTATTCAAAGCCTTGCAGACCTTAAAGGCAAACGAGTTGCTGTTGCTAAAGGTTCAAATACTAACTATTTATTAGTCAAAGCCTTAGAAAAGGGCGGAGTAGAATACAAAGATATCAAACCAGCTTTTCTGCAACCTCCTGATGCGCGTGCAGCGTTTGAAGGTAACAATGTTGATGCTTGGGCAATTTGGGATCCTTACTTAGCTGCGGCGCAAGCTGCTACAGGCGCACGGACTTTGACAGATGCAACCGGGTTAGCACCTAATCGTGGTTATTATCTAGCTGCTAAATCTTTTGTTGACAAGTATCCTGATGCTTTGAAGACAGTGCTGGAACAAGTGAAAAAAAGAAGTGACTGGGCAAAAAATAATCCTACAGAAGTGGCGAAATTTCTCTCACCAGCACTGGGTATTGATGCTGGAGTTTTAGAAGTTGCAGAAAAACGACGGGACTATGGCGTACTACCGCTAACAGACGATGTGATTCGCGCACAACAGGAAATTGCCGATACCTTCTACAAAATCAAACTGATCCCAAAATCTATCAATATTAGCGAAATTGTTTGGAAAGGAAATCAATAGAAGGCAGGAGGCAGTCTCAATGAAAAAGGTTTCTTCCCCTACACCCCACACCCTTTTTCAAGGCAGAAGAATATGAATAAAGTTGTGAAGTCAGATATAAAAGTACGAAGTTGTCTGCCATCAGATGCAGAGAGCGTCTTAAAGGTACACCGAGCGGCGATTCATGAAACTGCTTCATCGTGTTATCCAAAAGAAATTATTCAAGATTGGGGATCTCCAATTACGCCCTCTAAAATCGAAGCTTTTGCAGACAACACTGTTGTTGGGGAAGAAACCCGAATTGTGGCAGAAATTAATGGTCAAATTGTAGGCTTTGGTGCAATTGTTGTCAGTAATAGCGAACTACGTGCTGTGTACGTGTCTCCAAGTTTTGGTCGTTCTGGAGTAGGAACTGCAATACTTCAAGAGTTAGAGCGATTAGCACGTGAGCAAGAATTGTCGGAATTACATCTGAACGCTTCGCTCAACGCTGAACCGTTTTATCAAGTTAATGGTTATATGAATGAAGGTTTTGAAGAACATACCCTACGTTCCGGTCGAAAAATGCCATCTATTCGGATGAGAAAAAAATTGTAATTAGAGGATCTGAAAATTCAATTTGTAATTTACAAAGATCCATCTCTCTCATTCTCCTTATCTTCCCTATTCCCCACTCCCAAAAGCTTATGGACATCAACACCCAACAGATAAAAACAGATGTACTTGTCATCGGTGGCGGTACAGCCGGAACGATGGCTGGAATTAAAGCCAAACAAGCAAATCCTGATGCAGAGGTGCTGATTTTAGAAAAGGCTAACATACGACGCAGTGGCGCGATCGCAATGGGTATGGATGGCGTAAATACCGCAGTCATTCCTGGCCATTCCACTCCAGAACAATACGTCCGTGAAATCACTCTAGCTAACGATGGCATTCTCAACCAAAAAGCTGTATATCAAACAGGCAAATTAGGTTACGAAGTCATCCAAGAATTAGAAAGCTGGGGTGTGAAATTTCAAAAAGATGCCCAAGGCAACTATGACTTAAAACAAGTGCATCGTGTAGGGAAATATGTCTTACCCATGCCAGAAGGTAAAGACCTCAAAACAATTCTTACCCGCCAAGTCAAACGCCACAAAGTTAAAGTTACAAACCGCGTCATGGCAACTCGTGTGTTAGTCAAAGCCGGACGTGCGATCGGTGCGGTAGGATTTGATGTCAGAAACGGCGATTATATAGTTATTCAAGCCAAAGCCGTTATCCTTTGTACAGGTGCTTGCGGCAGATTAGGATTACCTGCTTCCGGCTACCTTTACGGCACTTACGAAAATCCTACCAATGCCGGAGATGGCTATTCAATGGCTTATCATGCGGGCGCAGAACTCAGCAATATTGAATGCTTTCAAGTTAATCCTTTAATTAAAGATTACAACGGCCCTGCCTGTGCTTATGTTGCCGGGCCATTTGGCGCACATACAGCCAACGCCGAAGGAAATCGCTTCATTAGTTGCGACTATTGGAGTGGTCAAATGATGTTGGAAATCTGGAAAGAATTAAACTCAGGGAAAGGGCCAGTCCAACTGAAAATGACCCATCTTGATGAAGATACAATTGCCGAAATTGAATCCATACTTTGGGCAAATGAACGACCAAGTAGAGAACGTTTTCACCAAGGTAGAAATGAAGATTACCGTACCCACGCCGTAGAAATGCACATTTCCGAAATCGGCTTATGTAGTGGTCATAGTGCTTCTGGTGTATGGGTAAACGAAAACGGGCAAACAACAGTTCCCGGTTTATATGCAGCCGGAGACATGGCCAGCGTTCCCCATAACTATATGATTGGCGCATTTGTTTTCGGTCGCATAGCCGGAACTCATGCGATTGAATATATCCAAGATTTAGATTTTATCGAACCAGATGCAGAGTTTGTAGAAGCAGAAAAAACGAGAATTTATGCCCCATTAACTCGACAAAATGGCATACCACATACCCAAGTAGAATATAAACTCAGACGCTTAGTTAATGATTATCTCCAACCACCAAAATCAGGTAATAAAATTGAGATTGGTTTAAAACATTTTGTTCAATATCAACAAACATTAGATTTAATGGGTGCGCGTGACCCCCATGAATTAATGCGTTCTTTGGAAGTACATTTTATTCGAGACTGTGCAGAAATGGCAGCCAGAGCATCATTGTATCGTCAAGAAACTCGTTGGGGTCTGTATCATTACCGTTTAGATTATCCAGAAAAAAATGATGATGAATGGTTCTGTCACGTCAATTTAAAAAAAGATGAGTCAGGACAAATGATATTGTTTAAGCGTCCTGTAGATCCTTACATTGTGGATGTAAATTTACATCATGAAGTTTATGATATAGCAGTTAAATAAAAATGAAATATTTATTTTGGGATTTCGATCACACACTAGGTTATCGTGACGGAATGTGGAGTGAAACTCTGCATTCAATATTGCAAAGTCATGGAATCCATAATATAGATGTAGAAGATATTAGACCATTCGTGAATATTGGCTTTACTTGGCACTCTCCTGAAACTCCTCATAGTTTATTGTTGAATGGTAAAACATGGTGGGAGTATATGAATGAATATTTTGCAGAAATCTATGAAAAAGTGGGAATAAATAGAACTCAGGCAATACAATACGCTTCCCAAGTCCAGAATGAATATAAAAATTTAGAAAAATGGCATTTATATGATGATGTGATTTCTACTTTACAAGATGCAATTAAAAATAATTATAAAAATATAATTCTCTCAAATCATATACCTGAACTCTGGGAAATCATAGATCAATTAAATATTACAGAATACTTTGAAGGAATATATACATCAGGAAAAATTGGACATGAAAAACCAAGCCTCAAATTTTATGATTATGTCATCAATGATTTAAATATTGAAAAGAAAGAATGTGTAATGATAGGTGACAGTTATCATGCTGATATTGCTGGAGCATTACGCGCAGATATTCAAGCGATTTTAGTCAGGAAGCCTAATGATAAAAATTATAAATTTTATAGTCAAGATTTAAGAGAAATACTAAAAATTATCAGAAAAATTTCTTCTAAAGCAGAAGACAAAAGGAAAAAGGTGTTTTCGTAATTTAAAAATTAAAAATGAGTTATCAAGCCATAATTTTTGATCTCGACAATACAGTATTAAATTTTGAACTATGTGAACGTCAAGCAATTATTGGAGCGTTGAAAGCGTGTTCAGTATCCTTAGATTTATATGGGATAAGTGAACCTAGTTTTTTACAAGTATTTGAAACATATAATTCTCAATATTGGAGAAAGAGAGATATTTTATCTCCTATCGAAATAACCGAAATGTCTT
The DNA here is from genome assembly GCF_015207705.1 of Nostoc sp. LEGE 06077. Classification (GTDB taxonomy): domain Bacteria; phylum Cyanobacteriota; class Cyanobacteriia; order Cyanobacteriales; family Nostocaceae; genus Nostoc_B. The sequence goes on along the minus strand of NZ_JADEWI010000033.1, from coordinate 54,373 downwards.
ATAAAAATACACTTGCTCATTTAAATATTCAAACAGATAAAATTAGCCATCTTAGTCAAAGCTTTTGGCAGATTTTTAATCATTCAGCCGTAACAGAATCTGGTGTATATGAACTTTTAACAGTCTTGGAACGCAATTATCGGTTAGCAGTGATTACGAATGGTTTTGTGTCAGCACAACTACCAAGAATGCAGGCTGCGGGAATTGATCACTTTTTTGAGGAGGTGGTAGTTTCAGAAGCAATTGGTTTTGCCAAACCATCGCCTGAAATATTTAATTATGCGTTATCAAAATTAGATTTAATACCAGCACAAGTCCTTTATGTTGGAGATTCCCTAAGCCATGATTATGCAGGTACAAAACAAGTCAATATTGATTTTTGCTACTACAACAGAAAAAATCAAGCTTTACCAAAGGAAGTTAAACCAAAATTTATCGTAAATCAACTTTTAAATTTACTAGAACTAGTTCAGTAATTTTGAAACATTGAATATTTCAAAAAAATGCCTATTTATAATTCCATTGGTAAACAATATTCCCAAACTCGCGTTCCTGACATTCGCATCGTCAATGCAATAATTAATCTACTCAATTTACCAAAGGGTAGCGTTATCGCTGATATTGGTGCTGGTACTGGTGGTTATAGTGTAGCCTTGGCTAACCAAGGATTGTTTGTTTATGCTGTTGAACCTTCTATTGTGATGCGACAGCAAGCAGTTGTACATCAACAAGTTGAGTGGTTTACTGGCTATGCAGAAAATTTAGCTTTACCAGATAAATCTGTTGATGGTGTTATCAGTATTTTAGCGATACATCACTTTTCTCATCTCGAAAAATCTTTCCAAGAAATGCAAAGAATTATTAGAGATGGAACAATCGTTTTACTAACTTTTGATATTAGACTCGCGCAAAGAATTTGGCTTTATGATTATTTTCCCTTTTTGTGGGAAGATGCTTTACGATTTTTACCGTTAAACGAACAAATTAATTTACTTCAGCAGAATACTAAAAGGCGCGTTGAAGCCATACCTTTTTTGTTACCACATGACTTGTCTGATTTATTCGCCGCCGCAGCTTGGAGAAGACCAGAATTATATCTGAAAGCCGAAGTACGTGCGGGTATATCATCTTTCGCATTAGCTAATCAAGATTTAGTAGGAAAAGGATTAGAGTTACTTACAGCCGATTTAAATAGTGGAGAATGGATAAAAAAATATGGTGAAATTCATAATCTGGAAGAAATTGATATAGGCTATCGCTTTATTTATACAACACTCGATAAATCATGATGGGTAATAATTATGGTAAATAAAGTTGCTTTAGTTAAAGAAGTTACAATTAAACAAGCTAATATTAAAGATGCAGAAAGAATTACTACCCTTGGTGAACAATTAGGATATTCCCTCACAATTCAACAGGTAGAGCAACGTCTGAATAAAATTCAGAATGATGCAGAACATATTGTTTATGTTGCAACTTTAACAGATGAATATGTAATTGGTTGGGCGCACGCTCACATTTGTGATTTACTCATTATGCCAAAGCAAGCAATTCTTTTAGGCTTAGTGGTAGATAAAGATTATCGTCATCACGGAATTGGTCGTTATTTAATGCAGTATATCGAACAATGGGCTGTATTAAAAGAATGTGATGGAGTAATATTACGTTCTAATATTAAACGCAAAGAGGCACATTTATTTTATGAGAAAATTGGTTATACCAATATTAAACAATCATTAGCTTTTTATAAGCAATTAATTTAATATCTAAATTACAAAATTGGGGAATGATGTTATGGCTTTAATTAATCAAAGAGTAGATGTTCCTGTAATTGTTGATGAATCAAAATGTTTAGAAAAATGTACGGCTTGTATTGAGGTTTGTCCTTTAGATGTTTTGGCTAAGAATCCAGAGACAGGGAAAGCTTATATGAAATATGACGAGTGTTGGTTTTGTTTACCCTGTGAAAAGGAATGTCCTACTAACGCTATTACGGTGCAGATTCCTTTTTTGTTGCGGTAATTATGTAAGTTTATATCACTCAGAGGCGCGGAGAGTAGGAGTTGGAGGGAGGATTAAATATGTCTAGAAGTGCTAATTCTGAATTAAATCAATGGTTGGAAATGTTGCGATCGCCTGATGTTAATGACCGCTTAGTAGCTGTCAAAACGTTGCAACATCTCGGCGAAGAAGAGACAATTGATGCTTTAATTATCGCTCTTCAGGATGAAAATATTGCTGTCCAGAAAATAGCTATATCTGCTCTTTGGGAAATTGCTAACCCGATAGCGATTCCTGCTTTAATCGAATGTCTTAGTTCACAAGATGAAGATATTCGGATTGAAGCTGCATCAGCTTTAAATGAGTTAGTTAGTCAAGATGATTTATTACTTTTATTAGATAAACTACAAATTGATGATATCAATAAACAACTGAATATTTTAGTCCTGCTGCGTAAAATTCATGATATTCAATCTTTACCCTATATATTACCATTTTTACAATCAAAAAATCCGGAATTAAGAGAAGCTGCAATAACTACATTGCGCTATCTTAATCAACTAGAAAAATGCCCCGAAGCTTTAAATTTAATTTTTGATGAATCAGCCGTTGTGCGTCGTGCTGCTGCTTTAACTCTGGGACATTTGCAAGATACAGAAGTAATTACTAAACTCAGTCAAGCACTCACTAATGATAGTGACTGGCAAGTACGGCGTAATGCGGCTAAATCTCTAGCTATTCACGCAAATCATCAAGCAATTTTTGCCTTAGAAACTGCTTTAAGTGATGAACATTGGCAAGTCAGGAAAGCAACAGCACAAGCTTTACAAAAAATTTCCGATATACAAGTTATGCCGAAATTAATTCAAGCTTTAACAGATGAATATGCAGATGTTCGCAAAGAAACTGTAATTGCTCTTGGTAATTTAGGTCATACTGATGTTATTAACCCTCTGCAACAAGCTTTAGATGACCCTGATAGGGAAGTTGCTATTCAAGCACAACGAGCGATTAACAAGATGCAAACAGATAAAATAGTATCAAGGGAGTAGTCAATAATTAGGGGAAAACGCAATGGTAAATCCATTTCCTGGAATGAACCCGTATTTGGAACAGCCTGAACTTTGGCATCAAGTTCATAATCGTTTGATTGTCGCTATAGCTGATGATTTGACTCCTCAAATCGCGCCTAAATACAGAGTGTAAATTACCAACCATACTCGCTATAAAAGATTCCTTTTTTTATATTTTCAATTGCTTGTCTTACGTATTGAACTATATTTTTAGGAAGAGCTTCAACTTCAAACCAACCTAAATCATCGCATTTTTGAGGCTCCATATTTTCAGGTTCATATTTCTATGTATTTGCCAAGATAAAAGCATCAATTCATTCTTCCCCTGAATCCTTGCGATGAATAATATGAACTACTTCCAAATCTTGTATATTTAAATCTATTCCTACTTCTTCTTTTGCTTCTCTAACTACAGCCTGTACAAAAGTTTCATTTCCATCTACTAAACCTGCAACAACACTGTAGTTTCCATCTTCATATCCTGTATTAAAACGTCTAATGAGTAATATTTTTTCATCCTTAATCAAAATTAAATAAGAGTCAGGTATCAGCTTAAATGGATTATTTGTCATGAGATTTATATTGATCAATGATTAAAACTGAGAGAACCTTGGGTTTTGCAAATCCTCAAACAAACCTACAATTATTAGCTAGGAATTTAAGTTTAAATCTGGAGTTTGTCTATGATTAACGCCGTACTTTTTGACCTCGATGATACACTTGTAGATCATGATACAGCAATTAGAAATACAGCAAGTACATTGTTTAATAAAATTATTCCTAATAGTAACTATGAGTTAACAGCATTTCAAGAACAGTGGATATCTTTAACTCGAAAATGGTACAAAAAGTTTTTTGCTAAACAAGTCTCATTTCAGGAATCTGGTAGAGGGAGATTAAGAGAAGCATTCTCGAATTATGGATATGAATTTTCAGATATTGATGCGGATAATTTGTTATCAGAGTATTGGGCAGATTATATAAGTAAATGTCAATTATTCGATGATGTGGTTGAGTGTTTTAGACAATTGCAAAAATATAAGATTGGTGTACTTACAAATGGTCAAGAAGTGCAGCAGATTGAAGTAATTAAAAGCTGTAAAATTCACCCCATTCTAGATGTTGTTGTTACTTCTGAAGCAGCAGGATTCGCCAAACCTGAACCCCAGATTTTTCAGTATACTTGTGCAAAACTAGGTGTAGAACCAACGCAAACTGTTTATGTGGGGGATAACCTTGAATTAGATGCGATCGCCGCCAATAATGCTGGTTTAATAGGAATTTGGCTTAACCGTCGTTACAAAAATTCAGAGACACATTTTCCCATTATAAAACAAATCAATAATTTGAATGATTCACTCAAATTACTTGATAAATAAACTCTGAGAGAATTGGTGATAATGGTACAATCAGAATTTCCTTCTTATCAACAAGAAGTAGTTGAACTGCTCAAACAGGTTATCGAACCAACTTTAAAAAATGACATTGTAAGTTTGGGAATGGTGCGAAATCTCCGCATAGTTGATGACTATGTTTACTTGCGTTTATATATTGGTTCTCATCAGCAGCCATTACAGTCAGAGGTTGAAGCTAAATTATCAGCTTTATCTTGGTGTAAAAAGACTTATATTCAAATTTGTACAATTCCTGGAGTAAAAATAACTCTAGGAATTTCTAGTGGTAAAGGTGGTGTAGGTAAATCAACCACTGCTGTAAATATAGCCGCAGCTTTAAGTTTACAAGGTGCAAAAGTTGGCCTATTAGATGCAGATGTTTACGGGCCGAATGTGCCGCAAATGTTGGGTTTAGGACAAGCTGACGTTGAAGTGATTCATACTCCTACTGGTGATAAGTTTTTACCTTTAGAAGTGCAAGGAATAAAATTGATGTCGGTGGGTTTACTTGCGGAAGCAAATCGTCCTTTGGCGTGGCGAGGGCCTGTACTGCATAAAATTATTACCCAATTTATAAATGATGTGGAATGGGGCGAATTAGATTATTTATTGATAGATTTACCACCAGGTACAGGGGATGCTCAAATTACGATTATTCAAGAAAGCCCAATTTGTGGCGTGATTTTGGTGACGACTCCCCAACAAGTTGCGATCGCAGATGTTCGACGTAATATATATATGTTCCGCCAAGTCGGTGTTCCGGTGCTGGGAATTGTGGAAAATATGAGTTATTTAAGCTGTGGCGATTGTGGTTCACGCACCTATATTTTTGGTAGTGGTGGTGGTGAACAACTCGCAGCCGAATTACAAACGCCTCTACTCGGAAAAATCCCCATTGATCCGCGTATTTGTAGCGGTGGTGATAGCGGAAATCCCATCGCCATCAGTGAATCAGCTTCGCCAGCTAGTGAAGTTTTTAGGAATATTGCGATCGCCATAGGCTTAAGCTTCGCTTATCGCACTTCACACAACTTTCAATTCAATGGATAATTCATAATTTCACACTTCAGCCTTTTTGGACTATCGCAATCCTCAATGATTTACAAATATCTATCCTATTTTCTTGATCAAATAGGGCTGCTATAACTTAAAACAAAGTCAATCTATAAGCACCGCGTTGGGTTGAACTACTAGAGGTCACAACTATATAATAAGTACCATCTTCAGGTAATCTTGCTCGGTCAATGAGAGCGCTATATTTACCATCGCGATCGCTATTAGCTGCAATCCTCTGTCCTTGAGCATTAAGCAAAACTATATAAGGCGAAAACGCTTCATTCACGCTATCTACACGAATACTCACGAGTTGATTTTTTGTGCCTTGAAATTGCGTCACATTGTAGGGTGTACCATTTTGTTTGAGGACTAAGTTTTGCTGACTCAGTTCTCCTGATTCATCTAAAATATAGCTGGCTCGATCATCGCGGATCGCCAGACTATAACGGCCTGTATCTCCAGGATTTTGGCTAGTCACAGCAATGGTATATGTACCCGCGACAGGTAATCGCGCAAAGATAAAAGCATCTCTATCTGTTTCGCCACCGCCTCTTTTGAGGATAACGTTATTATTGGGGTCGAGTAGCAACATATAAGGACGTAAATTTAAGTTGTTAGAACGTCTTTGATCTGCACTACCTACTAGCCGAATTTGAATCAGTTGGTTTTCCCTCCCTTCAAATTGGTAAAAATGATATGGTCTCCCTTGAGATTGAAAATCTCTTTTATTCAAAATACCAAAGGCAATATCAACAAAGTTTATTTTTTTATAAGCAGGTGTTCCAGAGGAAGCAGCAGCTACACCCCTAGAATTTGGGTTTCTGCTTCTACCTGAATTAGTGTTTGGTGTTTGTCTTCGCCCTGGAGTTGGCGATACAGAACGGTTTTGTGATGGTTGTGGTATTGGGTTGGTTTCTCCCGGAGTAGACCTCACAGGTGCGGGTTGTGGTGTTGAGTTAGTTTCTCTTGGAGTAGATCTTACAGGTGCGGGTTGCGGTGTGGGGTTAGTTTCTCTCGGTGTGGGATTAACTGGTGATGGTTGCGGTGTGGGATTACTTTCTCTCGCTGGAGATGGTTCGGAAATAGAATTAGCTGGTGCTGGTTGGGGATTTGAGTTAGTGTTTTCAGGTGGGACACGCTGTGGTAGAGGCGAATCAATCGATTGAGTGCGTTGTGGAGTTATAGGTGGTTCCACAGCCGGAATTTGCTCAATCCCTTGTTGTACTGCTTCTGGCTGGCGTTCATCGGGGGTTTTCGCTAGTTGGAATTGTCTAGAGAGTGTGGGGATTTCTAAAGCACTGATTGGTAGGTTATGGCTGGCGATCGCTAAACTACTGCTAATAGAAACAAGTAAAGTTAAATTCATCCTCAAGCGAGATTTTTGATTGCGTTTTCCTACCATAATTCACTCCTCTTGATGATTAGTCGTTATTTTTTCTACCTGTAGATAGATACTTTTATTTAATGAATAATGATTAAAAAATAACTTAATTTTTTGTTTGATTAATTACTCAGTAATATTTTGATGATATATATAGAAGATACAATTTAGACATTACAAATTATCAACAGTAATTATCATACTATCAATCAGCCAGAAAAATAGACTATGATAAATTTATCATTACTGATATAAGTGTATATTAATAATTTAATTTACAGGAAAACTTCTAGCAACTTGATAGCAAAATTATACGTCATCAACTAACATATATACAAACAGAGAATGGATTCCCAGTATGGTCTGCTGCTTGAATCCCGATTGCCCTGAGCCTTTAAATGCCGATGGTAACCAGTATTGCCAAAGTTGCAATACACCATTAGTAAGATTATTGAGAGGGCATTATCGTGTCATTAAAGTAATATCAGATGAAGGTGGATTTGGCAGAACCTATCTTGCGGAAGATGCAGATAAACTCAATGAATGGTGTGTAGTTAAACAATTCGCCCCAAAAGTTCAAGAAACTGCTGCTATCAAGAAAGCAATTGCATTATTTCAAGACGAAGCACAACGATTGCAACAATTGGGAGAACATCCCCAAATACCTGCATTATTAGCTTATTTTGAGCAAGACAATTATCTATTCTTAGTCCAACAATTTATCGATGGACAAAATTTGCTCCAAGAATTACGTCAAGGAGTAACTTACAACGAAACTCAAGTTATGAGAGTTTTACTAGATTTACTTCCTGTACTGAAATTTATCCACGATCGCGGCGTAATTCATCGAGATATTAAACCACAAAATATTATTCGTCGTCAGAGTGATGGCAAATTAGTCTTAATTGATTTTGGCGCATCTAAGCAATTAACAGCCACAGTTCATACTAAATTAGGCACAACCATCGGCTCACATGGTTATACTCCTATTGAACAAATGCAGGATGGTAAAGCTTATCCAGCCAGTGATTTATATAGTTTGGGTGTAACTTGCTTTTATTTGCTGACGGGAAATGCACCATCCAAATTATGGATGCAACAAGGCTATAGTTGGGTAAAATCTTGGCGGCGATATCTACCAAACACACATACAGGTAGGATAACCATCGGGTCAAAGTTAGGTCAAGTTCTAGATAAACTGCTAACTACAGATATCCGCCAACGTTATCAAGGAGCGGATCAAGTCATCAAAGACTTGAAAAAACACTCCTTAGTATCTCCATCATCAACAAGCTTATTAACAGCAGCGCCAACTTTACTAACATTTCCTGCAACCCAGCAGAGGCTATTTGCACTCAAACTCAATGATAAGTTTCAAAAGTTGTTGCTCGCTAATGTTGTCATTATACTATTGGGATTAGGCGGAATTTGGTATTTTCAGTCTTTACCCAAGCTAAATACTATCGAAGTCTCAGAAAGCGCAGACCAACCCAAAACCTTCAGGGGACATGCTAGTGATGTTAATTCTGTCGCTTTTGCACCCAATGGACAAATTTTAGCTAGTGGTAGCGATGACAAGACAATTAAACTGTGGAATATCGCCACGGGAACAGAACTTCAAACCCTCAAAGGACACTTGAAATGGATTTGGGCGATCGCCTTCCATCGTGATGGTAAAATTCTCGCTAGTAGTAGTGCAGATAAGACAATTAAACTCTGGAATCTGGCTACAGCCGAAGAAATTCGCACTCTCACAGGACATACGGAGGGAGTTGCGACTGTGGCTTTCAGTCCCGATGGTAAAACTCTTGCTAGTGGTAGCTTAGATCAGACTATCAAACTCTGGAACTTGGACACAGGTAAATTAATTCGCACACTCACAGGACATAACCAAGCAGTTGCGACAGTAGCTTTTAGTCCCGATGGCAAAACTCTTGCTAGTGGTAGTTGGGATAAAACTATTAAACTCTGGAATGTGGCAACTGGTAAACAAATTCGCACTCTTGAAGGCCATACAGAATTAATTCTTTCTCTAGCCTTCAGTCCCGATGGTAAAACTCTCGCCAGTGGTAGTAAAGATAAAACAATTAAACTCTGGAATTTAACAACAGGCGAGACAATTCGCACTCTGAGACGACATTCTGATAAAGTTAATTCCGTCGCTTATAGGAAAACTGCCAACGGAGTGATTCTGGCGAGTGGTAGTAGTGATAATACAATCAAATTGTGGAATCCCGCGACTGGCCAAGAAATTCGCACCTTAAAACGCGATTCTGGTTATATTTATTCTGTCGCCATTAGTGCAGATGGTAAAGCGATCGCCAGTGGTGGTAGTGCTGAAAATATTATTAAAACTTGGACTATATCGCAGTAGAAAGGTTTGATTACTAGCTTGGATGAATCGCCTCATTCAATTGGCTTGGGCAAGGATAATTTTTTATTTTACCAAAGCGTAGGCTTTGCCTGTCGTAGACATCGCACAATTCAATTTTGGTGTATTGATGAATTCTAATGTGGAGACAAAAACCTACTTAACTTTTCTTATAATATTTCCAATAAAACATTTATGATTAAAGCTAACGCAGTAACATAGAGGTACAAAGAATTTTTATGTCTGTTGATAATAAATAATTAGGCAGAAGTTATCTAAAATTTGACTGCTTTAATTATTAATTGCACTGCGGACTAAGATGACTGTACTATCTACACCAGAGGCGATCGCTTCGGGAATATTACCTTGAATTGCTTGTTGCAATAATCCTTCGCGGGTAGCGCCTAAAACGACAACATCAAAGCCTTCTTTTTTCACTAAGTTAATCACACCTTCAGAAACGGAGTCAGCTTGCACTGGTGTAGCCACAAAGACAGTACTAGATAATTGACGGTGGCGCATCAGTTGATGGATAGCTTGGTCTAAAACCTGCATATTCGGTTTCAACTCAGAAGTTTTGAATACTTGCGTTAAGTGAACTTCGGGGTCATTTCCCAAGGTCAATAATGCAGGTAACAATTTCATGGCGAATTTAGCATTAGGGCCGCCAGCTGTTGGAATTAACCAGCGGTTGAATTGGGGAGTCAGGGTAATTTCTGACAATTGATTCTTGACAATTGTCTCTTGATGATTAGTCAGTTTGACTAGGATAACTTCACAGGTGGCTTGACGAATGATGGTATCGACAATGTTGCCAAAAATCCTCCCTGGAGTGGAAGTATTACCTTTCCAACCCATTAAAACCATGTCGATGTTGCGTTCATTGATTGTTTCTAAGATTGCTTGGGCGGGATCATGGGCGACACGAATTTGTGTATGTAGGGGAATGCGCCACTTTTTGGCTAAGACTTCCGCGTGTCGCAATAAGCGCCGACTTTTGGCAGTTCTCACAGGGGTTTCACATGGGGAACTGTGGCGTGATACTAACATGATCTGAACACACTCTATTTCATAGTGGCGATCGCGGGCAATAGCTGCGGCCATTTGTAATAAAGTAGTGGTAGTGTCTGGATTCGCTATTGGTACTAATAATCTACCTCTGCCAATACTCGGCGATCGCGTTTGGTAAACTATGTAAGAGGGTTCTGCTTGGGGTGTTGGGGTAACATTTCCCCCGTTGAGATGATCGGCTTCGGCGCGAATAATGTCTGCACGGGTAATAATCCCAATTAATTTTCGCCTATCTACTACTGGTAAACGACTGATTTGATAGCGGTCAAGTAAATACAGTACATTACTTAGGTTATGTATAGGTGTTACCGTTATCGGGGCAGGGTTCATAATTTCTTTTAACAGAGTCTCATTTGGCAAGTTGCGATTAGGTGTTTTTGTCAAATCTGATTGAGTGACAATCCCAACTAACTTGCTATTTTGGACAACAGGGAACCCCCGATGATGAGAACTAGAAAATGCCTGTTTTGTTTCTTCTAAAGTCATGTCTGCATCCAGGGTTTCTACCTGGTGTTGCATCACATCTTTAGCGGTTAATGTTGTTAAGATAGCTTCGGCTGAGGCGACTTTTGAAATGCTAATACCTTTCAATTGCAAAAGTGTATCATAAAGCGAACCTGGCATCACCTTATCTGCAACTAGGTAAGCGACTACAGCCACAATCATTAAGGGTAAAACCAAATTGAAGTCGGTTGTCATTTCAAAGACAATCACAATTGCCGTGATGGGGACTTTAGAGACGGCGCTAAAAAATCCTCCCATTCCCGCTAAAGCATAGGTAGGTAGAGAACCTATACCTAATAAATGAGATTCCCAAACACCCACGACGTGTCCTAAACAAGAACCTAAGATCAGACTAGGTGCAAATAATCCACCCGGCGCACCAGATCCAAAGGCAATTAAGGTGAGAATAAATTGAGCAATAAACGCGATCGCCGCGACAGAGGCGTGAGAATCACCTGTAATTATATACTCCCTCAAGCCAGTATTATTACGGAAATATTCAGGGAGAATTGCTACTACTATCCCAGAAATCAATCCGGCTAAAGCCACTTTTAATGGCAAGCTAATATGTAACCTTTGATAAAATTTGATGCTAAAAACTATCCCGCGATTAAATAACGCACCGAGTAAACCTGCTAAGACTCCTAATAATAAAAAAAATGGCAATTCTGGCAGAGAAAATTGACTCGAAAAGTGAATCAATTGCAAATTTAATTGCAAACTGCGACCACCCAACAACCGCGATACTACACCGCCAATAAATGAAGCAATGATGGCGGTTCCTAAAGTTATGCCAGATAAATCTTGCAGTAATTCTTCAATAATAAATATGACACCAGCTAGGGGCGCATTAAAGGCAGCGGCTAAACCTGCACCTGCACCTGCGGCTATCATCTGTCGCCGATGATCTGGGGAAGTGGGAACCAAGCGACTCATCCCCGCGGCTAAACTTGCGCCGACTTGCACAGTGGGGCCTTGTCTGCCTAAAGTTATACCCGAACCAATGACAATCATGGCACTGAGTAACTTAACAGCTGCTACCCGCCAAGATAATTGCGTTGGGACATTGGCTAGAGTAGCTTTGACTTGGGGAATCCCACTACCAGCTGCTTCTGGTGCAAACCTTTGTACCAACCAACCCGCCAAATAGCCAAACACTAAACCAACTATTGGTAAAGCTAACCATGCCGGGAAAACGTGGGAAGTGTGTACGCGCCATGCTCCCAACCATCCCGATCCAACTTTTAACAATACCGCAGATAAAGCCGCTACAATCCCAATAATAGAAGCTTCAGCGATCGCTAAACCCTTTCGAGGCTGCCACCAACGAAGCAAACGCTGACTCAGCACAGGAAGCGACATACACAATTTATTGATAATTTCTGTTCATAGTTATAGCGTAAAAGGGAACAGGGGATTTTCTATCTACTGATGATCGGCTAACAATAAAATGCGCCCAAAAAATTCAACTCTATCTAGTTGGATAGAATTGGTGGTGCTATTGGCAAAATTCATTATTTTGGCTGTTTAATGATTTCTGCTATTGGTAGATAATCCTTCGACAATTAAAGAGGGAGTATAACAAGAACCATTCCAATCAGCATCATTACCTAATTCTACGACTTGTTTTAAGGCTGTGTAAACATTACCAGCAACCATTGTGTCTTTCACACGGCCAATTACTTGACCATTTTTCACACGGTAGCCTAAATCAATGTTGATAGAAAAGTCACCCGAAATACCCCCGCTACCACCTAACATTTGATCTACAATTAGACCGTTATCTAATTGGCGAATTAAATCCCGCAGTGGTACGGAACCAGGCTGAATCAAGAAGTTAAATAACCCAGGAGTCGGATAACTACCTAAACCGGGACGAAAACCATTACCAGTGGAACCGACACCAAGTTGACGGCCTGTGGTGCGATCGCCATAAAAATGCTGTAATATGCCATCTTTGACAAAAACTAAAGCCGTTGTCGGCGTTCCTTCATCATCAAAAGGGCAACTGTAAGGGCCAGCCTCCGGGTCTTGATACAATGTCAAACAGGGAGCAACGACTTGTTTATTCATCCGTTCCCCCCAAGGAGAAGCGGCTTCTAATACTCTTTTACCATTTAAGGCTGCTTGGGCTGTTCCCCACAGCATATCAGCTGCCTTAGAACTAAATAAAATTGGCACGCGACCGTTAGGCGGGGAAACATTTGCTTTTGCCCAAGCTAACCTTTGTAAAATTTGATAAGCTAACTTTTCTGGGTCGAGGATATTCCGTTGCGTTTGACCATCAGAAACACTCAAAAAATCATCACCCCTCACCCATTCAGCTGACATATAACAGCTGAGGGTAGTATCAGTGTAGTAACAATCTAGACCTTGACTATTTACAAGTCTAGTAGTTTCCACATCACATTCCCAATCACTAGTGCATAGCACATCTGGGTAAGTATCGCGGATAATCGCGATCGCTTCTTTGCCCCAGTTGACTAAAACTTCTATCGGTACATTTTTCCCCAAGTCTGGGTAAGCTGGCTTGGAATTACTCACCAACTCGATTGTTTCGGGCGGATTTAGTTCACTCAACGCAAAAGCCCGTTCCACCATCGCTTGGGGTGAAACATCACCGTAAGCTACAGTTAGTCCTGGACGACCATTGCGCCATAACCGCAGCGTTGTACCTTCAGATTGACTGGTTTCTAGCTGTTTGAGTCGGTTAGCCTCAAAAAAGACCGGGCGAGAAAGCGATCGCGACTGATACACTTCAGCGGCTTCGGCTCCCGATTGGATGGCTAGTTCCAGCAGTTGTTCTGCTAGTGTATCGTGTGAGAAATTTTCAGAACCCATGACCCTTGGTGAATTGTGGATTTCGGATTTTGAACTGCAAGTAAACGCAGATAATTATCCCAAATCATTGGTGCCTATCTGCACAAATCAGCAATTTGCTTTTGATAACGGAGATAGACGCAGATAATTATCCCAAATCATGGGTATTTATCAGCGTTCTATCAATGCAGAGAATTCCCCAAAAATCATCAGTATGTATCAGTATGTACCAAGAGGTGAGAGGCTAGAAGTAAATATGCTTCACTCAGCACTCAGCACCCTCAAGGCAAATTCACTTCTTGCAACAACCAAAACCCCGCAAAAGATTCTGCTTGGGGACTTGACTGTACACCAATAAAATGCACTCCATTGGCTTGTTGTTTAGCTGCGGCAAAACCTTTAGCTTCTACTAAAATTTGGGGATTTTTGATATTTGCCAAAATCCAACTTTCCGTAGCACCAGTTTCCAGAATTAACCTTGTACCAACACTCTGATCAACTCTTAAAAAAGCTAACTCTAAACCAGACATCCAACCAGCTAAAGGTAAAGCCCTGGGCGAAAAAATCAAAACTCCCGGAATGCGGGTTTCTGGGGATAATTGCGCCATTTCTAAGGGGAAAGCCTCACCAAAGCCAATATCCCAATCTGGCATTTCAGCTAACTCCGCTGCGGATAAACTGACAAATACCCATTGTTGACCTTCCAAAGCATCAGGTAAACGCTGAGGTAAAGGACTGTCTAAACGTACTGAAGGGTTAGTTCCGCCTTGATAACCCGGTTCTTGAGGATAAACTTCCTCCATCCGCTGTTGTAGCCATTGGTTAAGCAACAAAGTGCGACGACTGGGTTGAGCCGGAATTCCCAAATCTTCGCAAGCTTTAGTAATCATGTTGTTCATTTGGCGGCGGAAAAAGCGAATTTTAATTGGGGCTTCTCCGGCTTTGTTAATTGCTTCCTGCAACGCCGTCCGCAACCAACCCGAATTGACTTGGGTGCTAGGACAATATTGAGCATAGCGAAATAACGCATCTATTGACGATCGAATATCCAATGGACTTTCGCAGATGACAACTTCCCAAACTTTTTTTTGATTTTCATCCAAAATTGGACGAGAGTAAAAATCGATTTCCCAAATACTGCCCATGTTATGCCGTGAAAATCTGGCGACTTTATATTTTGCTGATATCTTGATCATACGAGGCTTAGGGCAGCAGGGAAACCAGCATTATAGAGGAGAATTCAAAATTCAGGAGTCAGAATTCAGCAGAAGATATCACCTTTAAACCGGTGTTTTTTCCGAGTATAGCCCCAGACTTGAGTCTGAGGGGCTATTTACCGAAGTGGATGTACCCTGTTTAACTTCTCAAATTAACGCCGAATTTTTCTACTAAGGCTTCACGAACTTTATTGTGTACAGGTTCAACTTCGGCATCGGTTAGAGTGCGATCGCTTGCCCGATATACTAGACGGAATGCTAAACTCCGTTGTCCTGGGAGGACATTTTCACCACGATATTCATCAAAGATTTCCACAGATTCCAGCAAACCTTTACCGGCTTTGGTAATGGCTTTTTCAATTTCTCCCACAGAAATTTTTACTGGAGCGAAAAAGGCGATATCGCGATCGCTGGCTGGGTAAGTAGAATAAGATTTGAATGTGGGAATGAGAATTTCATCTTGATCCAACGCATCCAACAAGACATCTAAATCTAATTGGAATAGATATACAGAATCGGGTAAATCTTTTTCGCGGCGTAGTTGGGGATGCAGTTGACCAAATACACCCAGTCGGTTTCCGCCTATCCACAGCGAAGCGGTGCGTCCGGGATGTAAACGCTCATCACGACAATCTGGTTGATATTCTACTTGGATTCCCAATTGTTGAAAGACGCTTTCGAGAATGCCTTTGGCTTCAAACCAAGTCATCGGTTGTTCCCGTCCACCTTTTGACCATTTGCCCAGGTTTCTATCTCCTCCTAAAATACCAGCGATCGCATCAGCTTCGCGCAAACCGTCTTCTTCTCGCTGGAAAATGCGCCCAATTTCAAAGCCGTTGAGAGAACCGTTACCTTGTTCTAAGTTGTATTGAAAAGCATCAATCAACCCAGAAATTAAATCGGTACGTAATGCCGAATATTCAGTAAATAAGGGGTTACTTAATACTATCTGGCGATCGCTTCCTGGTTTAACTAAAGAATACTGGATTAATTCTGTCAAACCTTCCGCCCTGAAAGAAGCACGCAATTTCCGCACCAATTCTTGGTCTATGGGCAAATATCCAGCTTCAGCTTTTTGGGGCAAGGTATCGCAGAAATGATCATAGCCGTAAAGACGAGCAATTTCTTCAATTAAATCAATTTCTCGTTCCAAGTCACGGTAACGATAGGGAGGAACAGCCACATTCCAAGTCCGTTCTTCGGTTGGTGTTAGCTGACATCCCAAGGCAGTTAAAATTCTGACAACATCACTTTCTTGTAATTCGCCTGTGTCTTCACCTAAATCCACAGGCCCTAGTATTTCATTGACTCTATCTAACCGCAGTGCAATAGAACGACTCCAGGTCGCTGGGTCGGGACGGGTATCAGCAATTTCTTGATGAACAATTACACCACCAGCTAATTCGTTAATTAAAGCTAAAGCGCGGCGACAAGCAATTTCTAATTCCGCCCGGTTTACACCTCGTTCATACCTCCCGGAAGCTTCACTGCGTAACCCCACACTCCGAGAAGAACGGCGAATAGCCACGGAATCAAATAAAGCTGCTTCTAAAACTAAGTTTTGTGAACCTTCATGGACTTCCGTTTCTTCTCCCCCCATAACTCCAGCTAAAGCCACAGGTTTTTCATTAGCGGTAATTAACAAATTCTGTGTTATCAAGGTGCGAGTTTGTCCATCTAAGGTTTTCAGAGATTCCCCTTGATTCGCAAACCGCACACCAATAGTTAAATTGCCATTACCAGCAACAGTTTGTAACCTGTCTTGATCAAAGGCGTGGAGTGGTTGTCCCCATTCCAACAAAACATAGTTAGTAATATCAACTACATTACTAATTGGGCGCACCCCCGCAGCCCGTAACCGCTGTTGTAACCACTCAGGCGACGGGGCAATTTTCACCTGTTCAATGACTGTACCAATGTATGCAGGGCAAGCTTGGGTATCGCCAATTTTTAAACCTAACTTACCTGGATTTTGCGTAACTGCCACTTCCCCAGGTGCAGGAATACTCAATTTACCACCAGTCAGTGCGGCAACTTCCCGTGCTATGCCTACCATACTCAAAGCATCAGCACGGTTAGCAGTGGCACTGACATCTAAAATGACATCATCTAACCCTAACAAGGGGCGGACATCACTACCCACAGGTAGATTTTCCTCTGTAAAAATATGAATTCCGTCTACCTCGGTAGGCAAACCCAGTTCTTTTAAAGAACAAATCATGCCTTGGGAAGGGACACCGCGCAGTTTTGCTGGTTTAATTTTTAAATCGATGTTCGGTAAATAAGTACCAACGGTGGCGACTGGGACATAAATATCTGCGCGGACATTAGCTGCACCGCAGACAATATTTAAAGTCTCCGCCGCACCGACATCTACTTGACACACACTTAATTTATCAGCGTTGGGGTGGGGTTGACGCTCAAGCACTCTCCCCACTACAACGCCATTTGCCCAAGTGCGGCGGTCTTCAATATCTTCTACCTCAAACCCCGCCATTGTCAGAGTATGAGCTAATTCTTCTGGGCTTAGTTTGACTTCTACTAGTTCCCGCAGCCAGTTGAGAGAGATACGCATGGAATGTGCTTGTTTTGAGAAATCGTCTTTTGCTTCAATTTTAGGGTGTCTGATGGCGTAGACGCTTTGCGGCTTGCCGTTAGGCATCGCTAATCAACTGCATCAGGCTAACCCATTCACTTGAATGATCCTACTACGTTGCACTTCAAAAGTCTCTTTGATTAGTGCTGGGAGCGATCGCACTTGATCAATCCCAATCAAATTTCTGGATGATCAGCCTTGTCTTTTTTATGTATTACAAATATAATACATAAGTATATTACCACTTCAGTGGTAACTATTTGTCGCTTAAACAAAAAGGAAAGGTTATGATTCCCCGAACACGCGTCCGCAATATTGGTATTTCTGCCCACATCGACTCTGGTAAAACTACGCTATCAGAGCGAATTCTCTTCTACACAGGCAGAATCCATACTATTGAGGAAGTAAGAGGCGGCGGGAAGGGGTCAACAATGGACTTTATGCCGGAGGAAAAGCTACATGGTATTACCATTACCTCTGCTGCAACAACTTGTCAGTGGCACGATACCCAAATCAATTTAATTGATACACCAGGTCATGTTGATTTCACGATTGAAGTAGAGCGTGCCTTGCGGGTGCTGGATGGGGCTGTGATGGTGCTGTGCGCTGTGGCGGGTGTGCAATCCCAATCCATCACAGTAGATCGCCAGATGAAACGCTATCGTGTACCGCGTATAGCATTCATTAACAAAATGGATCGGATGGGTGCAGATCCATTTCGTGTCGTCCAGACAATCCGCGATCGCTTGCAATTAAATGCTGTGTTGCTGCAATATCCCATCGGTAGTGAAGATAACTTCCAAGGTGTGATTGATTTAGTGACAATGCAGGCGCACTACTTTGAAGGCGAAAATGGCGAAAATTGGGTAAAACAACCAATTCCTGAGATTCTTGTAGTCGCAGCACAACAGGCGCGGGAAAAATTGCTAGATAGCTTGTCTTTGTTCTCAGAAGAGATGACTGAAATGCTGTTGGCAGATCAAGAAATTCCCTCGGAACTGATTTGGCAAGTTATCCGCCAAGCAACCTTGAGGCTAGAACTCACACCAGTACTGCTGGGTTCTGCATTCAAAAACAAAGGCGTGCAGAATCTTTTAGATGCGATCGCCCTTTATTTACCATCCCCCATAGATAGGGAAGTAGTCAAAACCGCAGAATCAGTCAGTGTTTACCCTGACCCTAATGCTGACTTGGTAGCTTTGGCATTTAAACTTACCGTTGAATCTTTTGGACAGCTAACCTACACCCGCATTTACTCTGGCACTTTAAAGCCAGGCGATACCGTTTATAACTCTCGTACCGAACAACGAGTGCAAATCGGTCGCTTGGTGAGAATGCACGCTAACAAGCGCGAAGAGGTAAAAGTGGCAGTGGCTGGGGATATTGTGGCTTTGTTGGGTGTGGATTTTGCCTCTGGTGATACATTCTGTACCGGAGAAACACTAGTATCTCTGGAAAGGATGTTTGTGCCGGAACCAGTAATTACACTGGCAATTACGCCTAAAAAACAGGAAGATAGCGATCGCCTAGCCAAAGCCCTCAACCGCTTTCAACGGGAAGACCCCACCTTTCGCTTGAGTATTGATCCCGAATCAGGCGCAACTTTGATTTCTGGAATGGGTGAACTGCATCTAAACATTTACGTAGAACGGATTCAACGAGAATATAATGCGGAAGTTTATGTGGGTACTCCCGCCGTGGCTTACCGGGAAACCATAGGGCAAAAAACTCAATTTGACTACCGTCTGAAAAAACAATCAGGTGGTGTTGGTCTATACGCCCATATTACTGGGTGGATAGAACCAACAGATCAGCCATTTGTGTTTGAGAGTCGGGTAGTTGGCGGTGCAATTCCTAAAGAGTATATCCCCGCTTGTGAGAAAGGTTTCCGCGAGGCGATGACAACAGGAAAACTTTCCGGCTATCCGGTAACTGGGGTAAAAGTCGTGTTGGATGGTGGTTCCTATCATCCGATTGATTCTTCCGAATTGGCGTTTCGTTCCGCGGCTCATCAAGCACTGGAAAATGCGATCGCCCAAGCCAAACCCTACATACTTGAACCAATTATGCTCGTCGAAGTGGAAACACCAAACGAGTTCATGGGTAGAGTTCAGGGCGATATATCATCCCGTCGCGGCTTGCTGTTAGGTTCCGAGACAATGCAAGGATACTCTGTGATTCGTGCCGAAGTACCATTAGTGCAGATGTTTGGCTATTCTACAGAATTGCGATCGCTCACTGCGGGTATGGCGACTTTTTCAATGGAATTCGGCTGTTATCGCCAGTCTTAAATCCACATTGGCAACTAAATATAGAAGGGGAAAGGGTACAGGTGACAGAGTTAAAATGTCACAGTTTTAAGTTTTATCCTTGACTGATATCCTAACTACCTTGCTGACTGCCATATCTTGAATTGGTTATTTAGGGATACAAAATAATTGTGTCCCTTTTATTTTGGCGCTCGGTTTTCCTCGTCGGATGAGTGGCATTAATACTCGCCTATACGCTTGTAAAGAAAGCAATACTGTTTGATAATGTTTCCACATATACCAGCTGTTTGAGATGGAAATCGGCACAAAACAGCGAATAATCTTGTTTTACCGATAACTCTCTCACTCATTGTCTAATTCATATAAATATTCATTATGGAAGCAAGCTTTTTAACTGCGGTTGTTCTACCCATAGCCTTAGCGATTATTATGCTAGGAATGGGTTTATCTCTCACACCAGAAGATTTCCAACGTGTTAAGAAGTATCCCAAAGCTGTCGCCATTGGCTTGATTAGTCAGGTAGTTCTTTTACCGATTATTGGTTTTACTATTGCTAAATTAGTACCCATGCAACCAACCATTGCTATGGGTTTAATCATAATTGCACTTTGTCCAGGTGGGGTATCTTCCAATGTAATTACATTCCTGGCTAAAGGTGATGTTGCGCTGTCGGTGACTTTGACAGCTTTTAGTAGTCTGATTACCGTCTTGACAATTCCAATATTAGCAAATCTCGCATATCAACACTTCATCGGACAAACTGCGGCGATCGCTTTACCTATTGGTGCAACAATAGTCCAAATATTTCTGATGACACTTCTGCCCATAGCTTTAGGAATGGGAGTGCGTCAGGTATTTCCAGAAGTCGCCTGTCGTCTAGAAAAGGTGACTAGCCGTCTTGCAGTTGCTTTCCTGGCAATAATTATTCTCTTATTAATTATTCGTGAGTGGAACCGCCTCCCTGGCTTTATTTTGCAAGTGGGAGTTGGTGTATTGCTATTGAATAGTATCTCAATGCTGGCGGGTTTTTATATTAGCAAACTATTTAACCTCAATCCGCCTCAGCAAATCTGCATAGCCATTGAGGTGGGAATTCAAAATGGTACACTAGCGATCGCCATTACCGCTGGACTACTCAACAATCCTGATATGGCAATCCCCGCAGCGGTTTACAGTTTATTTATGTATGTGACAGGGTTGATTGCTATTAACTACGGCCGAAAGTTAGCTGCAACTACTCCGATTCCCCAACCTCTAGAAAGCAAGGTTTAACATCGTTAGATATCAGGCTGCTGAGTAGCAAATAAATTAACCAGAGTTATTTTCATCTGACTAACTTTCTCTTGCCTAATCCTGAACTCAGGTGATTTATGATTGGTAGACTGTAATAGCGATCGCTACATCCTCACGAGTACCACCTAAAGCCAAAATTGTTCTAATTATCAAATCCAAAGATACAGAAGTATCTCCAGCTTCCATTTTGGCGACACGCGATTGACTAGAGTTGATTTTATTTGCCAACTCCGTTTGAGTCAGATTATTTTTGACGCGCAGTTGTTTTAATTGTCTGCTCAAAGATAGCTTAATTTCAATGAAAGCTACTTCATCAGATGATAATTCCAGAAAGTCGGCTGCATCGCGTATGCGCCAACCTGCTGCTTCCAGTCGTTGACGTTTATTTATATCCATCTAACCTCCCCGTACCTGCGCGTTTAAAATCTCCTCTAACTCCCACTCTGATAATTGCTGCACTTCTATTTCCATATCAAAACAATCTTTTGCAGCAGCAATCAAAGCTGTCATAATTTGTTCGAGACTGTGGGGAAACTGAACGTTATTGAATAACTCTGTACCAAATACTTTCGCAAACAGTTCCGCATCTGGTTGCAAGCGAATAGAACCATGTTGCAAAATTACATCACCGCGTTTGAGTTGGGCGCTACCGATGAGTTTTGCGCCATTGGGTAAAATTAAATCTGCGCCTGTCGCCGTCCCAAAACAGTTAGGGTTATGGATGTAGCCTCGCCCTGCTGTACCGTAGGTTAATTCTACGCCGAGCGATCGCCATCCTTGAATTAAAAACTCACAAATTTTTGTATATGCTTGTAGGCGGTTTCCAGCTAAACCCGATGTAACTACAGTGTATGTTAAATCACCTTGGTGTAATACTGCTCTTCCACCAGTGGGACGACGCACTAAATCTAGTTTTTCACCTTGCCAAGTTAAATTCTCCCACGCTTGGGGATATTGTCTTTGATGATAGCCAAGAGAAATAGCAGCAGGCGACCAAGTATAAAAGCGCAGAGTTGGAGGATGCTTTCTCAAATGGTGTTGTTCTAATAACCATTTATCGATCGCCATCTGCACACTACCAGAGGCTTCTAAGAAAGGAATCAGTCGCCATACCTGCTTGTTAGACATTAATTATTACTTAAGCTGCACCAAACTTAGATTGTAAAGCTTCATCGTTGTTGTCGGCGATCGTGGCAACAATTGTAATTAACCGTGAGACTTCCCCAGGAGACAACTCGGCTAGTGTGCGTGTTGAAATCACCACAACTTTATTTTCGATTATCCCAAAACGAGCTTCAAAAGTACTGGAGCAGTTCATCTCCAGAAGTTGGCGCATTAATTTGGGTTCATCATTGGCGGGTAACTTTAACACCACAGACCACACTGTGATTGTGTCTTCATCGGTTGTCCCCGTCAGTTGAACAAACACTTCCACGCTACCGTAGTTAAACTTCCAGAGATAAGCACCTTCTGGAGTGTGGCTAACCATTGCGCTGTCGTCTTGTTCTAAGGAGTCGATGACGTTTTCAATTACTTCTACATGGTTGATAATCGTTTTCTCCTCAAGTAATTCCTGAATGAATTCATCGTTAGTTAGGGTTTCTGGGTAGTTTGCCATAGAAATTTTCGGTTTAATATGTTTACTGGTTGATCAAAATAGAATTCAGTAGCCAGGAATCACAATTCAGGATGAATAATGTTCAACTAGCAGATGAATAAATGGGTTTAAATGCCCATTTTCCTGGTTTTCGGATTCTGAATCCTGAATTTTGCTGCAACTACACATACTTTATAACTTGTCAGCAAAATTAGTTTTAGCTCCCTAGGTGATAATCTGGTCATCAGTGACCAGACTAACGCGGAAAAGGATAGGCTGAATTATGTCATCTCTCTCTCAAGCTGTGCAAACTTGTGATGTGCGTCAATTAGGGATTAATCCCAATCACTGGTATGTAGTTGCACAGAGTAATGAGGTAACTAATAAACCTGTGGGAGTGATACTTTGGCATCAGGTGATCGCACTTTATCGCGACAGCACAGGTAAAATTCACGCCTTAGAAGACTGCTGTCCCCATCGCCAAGTTAAATTAAGTCACGGCCAAGTTATCGGTAATGAATTGGAATGCGCTTATCACGGTTGGCGGTTCAATTCATCCGGTGAGTGTACAGAAGTACCTTATTTAGCTGCAAATCAAAAATTACCAAACTGTCAAATTCGTCGCTACCCAGTCAAAGAACAAGACGGTTTTATCTGGTTATTTCCTGGTGATGCAGAACCTTCTATCCAACCATTGGGTTTACCAGAATGGGAACATTTGAATTATATTGCTTCCGTTGCAGTGATTAACTGTCAAGCCCATTATTCTTATTTAATTGAAAATTTGATGGATATGTATCATGGGCATTTACATCAAGATTTACAAGCTTGGGCGGCAGCATCTTTACAAGATATTGATGAAGATGATTACCGTGTAGATGCTCATTATACAGCCCAAAGTTATTACAAAATAGATAAAATTTGGTCGATATCCCAGTTATTTTTTCCCGCATTGCGAAAACTACATCCAGAACCATTGGATGTGAGTTATATCTATCCCCATTGGCAATCTACTTTAGGCAAAGACTTTAAAATTTATTGTTTATTGTGTCCTGTAAATGAAACTCAAACCAAAGCCTATTTAATTCATTTCACCTCACTCAACGCTTTTTGGCGATTGCATAAATTACCTGTATGGTTTCGCCGATTTATTAAAGATAGTTTATTTAATGCCGCCCAAAAATTACTTGATGGTTTAGTAGTGCAAGATGTAAAGATGATTGAAGAAGAACAACAGGCATATTTACAAAATCCGC
Organism: Nostoc sp. LEGE 06077; assembly: GCF_015207705.1. GTDB lineage: Bacteria > Cyanobacteriota > Cyanobacteriia > Cyanobacteriales > Nostocaceae > Nostoc_B. The sequence goes on along the minus strand of NZ_JADEWI010000033.1, from coordinate 30,473 downwards.
AACGACGAAATTATGAATTAAATCGCGCTTTAGTCAGTGTGCAGAAATTGATGCGGAGTCAAGTTGAGAGATTAAGCTGAGATATCAGTAAATTATCTAATTGTAATTCGCATTGTTGAAAAATATAGTTGACAACAGCAAATAAATTGTCTAATTCATAAATAGTATATAGTGTAATTTTTTTGGTAAAATTTTGTGCTTCTAGTTTACCAAATTGCCAGACTGCACCATTAGAAACAATTCCATAAATAACTACAGACAACTCTTGATTTAGTCTTTGAGCAGCAATCATTTCAGCTAAACATTGCGTCCAACCTGCTTCAAAATTATCTTGCTTGGCTTCTACTAAAATAAAGTATGGTTTATCAAAAACTATTTTCCCTAAAGGCGAACGTTTAGCCAAAATATATTCAGGAAAACCTGGTGATTTCTCATCATAATTTAGTGACTGATGACTCCATAAAGTTAACTTACTGTTGTACTGTTTCCAAACTTCTTTTAAGACTGGATAAATTAAGTTTTCACAAATAGCAAACTCAGAATTATCAACGACACCTTCACGCATAACAATTGCTAAGTCTTCTCGAAAATATGGAGGAATATTAAACTCTGTAGCTAGAACAAAATTAGCTTCTGTGTAGATAATCTGAAATGTTTTGAGAACTTCACTAATAGATTTATAACTACTAAAAGCCATATTTACCTCCTGAAGAATGACTTTACTAGGACTTACGCAAGAACTCTCTCAAACTCTCATAACTTCGTGTCTCTTCGGGAACGCCTGACTGCGAACGGGAAGCCGCTTGCGCGTCTACATTTTTTCATAATTTTGCGTAAGTCCTGTTTACCTTAGCTATATTTTCTAGTTTGCAACAATAATTGTAATGAAGGGCGATCGCCAAGTATCTTAGAAATAGGTTTGATAGTTGTGGAGTGGCGATCGTGAATACTCAGGAATTCCTGCGATTGATCGATAAACAGGTCTCATGTCCGCAAACCCTACCAAAAGCGCTGCAAGCTCTGTGGTATGACAAAAAAGGCAGTTGGAACCAAGCTCACGAAATAGTTCAAAATGCCAGTGATGTTGATAGTGCTTGGGTTCACGCCTACTTACATCGCCAAGAAGGTGATTTGCCTAATGCGCGTTACTGGTATCATCGCAGTAGTCAACCAGAGTTTGTGGGCGAGCTAAACCAGGAATGGGAACACATTACTTCTCTATTACTGAAAAAGGTCAACACTACTCATGGATGCTGAACAACTCAAGCGCAGTTACGCCGCCGGAGAGAGATATTTTCCCGCAGCAAATTTAATTCGAGCCAGGTTAATTTCTGCCTACTTACCCGGAATTAATTTGTGGGGAGCCGATTTAAGTCAAGCGAACCTTGCCAAAGCTAAACTCTGGGGAGCAGACTTAAGTCAAGCTAATTTGGCTAAAGCGAATTTGACAAGAGCTAATTTATGCGGTGTCAAATTAAAAGAAGCAAATCTTCGAGGTGCGAAACTCAACTTCACTAAGCTGTATGGTGCAGATTTAAGTGGAGCTTATTATGATGACAGTACGGTTTTTTCCAGAGGATTCGACCCTGTTAGTAGGAATATGCGGAAGTTTTAATTTAGCTATGTGCATCATGTACATTGGTATGCAGTACAGACACGCATAAATCTGATGAACAGACAGCACTGGAGTTCCCCATGATTCGACCTAGTACGCCCGATGATGCAGCCGCATTAATCGCGATCGCTGTTGCAGCAGAGTTATTCCCCGCAGACGAAACCGAAGAACTGAGCAAAGTGCTGGCGAGTTACTTCAGCGGTAACATCGGCGACGGTCATGTGTGGCTCACTGATGAGGAGAATGGGGAGGCGTGTGGGGTCGCTTACTACGCACCTGCCCCGTTTACAGATGGGACATGGGATTTGTTGATGATCGTTGTGCATCCCAACTACCAAAGGCATGGGCGAGGAAAAGCGCTGGTGAAATATGTGGAAAATGCCTTACGGGCAAGTGATCAACGGATTTTGTTAGTCGAGACTTCGGGGCTTCCCAGCTATGACCGCGCGCGGGCGTTCTACACAAAGTGCGGTTTTGAGGAAGAGGCGCGGATTCGTGACTTCTACAAGGCAGGGGAAGATAAGGTGGTGTTCCGCAAGGCGTTGAATGCGGAATAAACCACACACAGTACTATGGAGTCGGGGAAAAGAAGCTTGAAGCAGAATTTAGCTATTCACAAATTCAGCAACGCCAAATTACAATTCTTCTGCGGCTGGTAAGGGAAAGATTTCGCCGGCTAAGTAAGCGTCAAAATGCTTTTGGAAGTATAGCCAAGAAGTCATATCTTCCCCATCAGCAAATGCTTTGGGTGCTTGTTTATATAAAGGAACGCGGTAGTTAATTTCATCTTGGAGTAGTTGGGGTAATTCTGCTAAACCGCCAACTTTGCTACCCACTGCACTATAAATGAGATTACCAGTGCGATCGCCCATTTTCATCCACGGTAGCCATTGACCAATCCTATCCCAACTCAATTTAAGTTGAGAAACCGAATTGAGTTGTGTATTGAATAAGTCTGCGGTGGGGACAGTTAATTTAAATAATTCTGCGGCTTGGTATGTTTCATAAGGACTATATTCGGCAAATTTGGGATCTTCTGCCAAAGGATTTGGATAAGTTGGAAAAATATCAAAGACAAAAGTTGTAGTCTCTCCCTCAACTTGCGCCGGAAATTTACCTTGAAAATGTCCTTGCACGGGATTATTCGCAACGTGTAACACAGGGACAGTTTCACCAGTCCAAGGATTTTCCCATTTGGGCATAATTTCTTCTGTTTCTGGGTTTAAGTAATAGGTCAGTTCACGAGAAGTAAAATCCCAACTACCTTCTTCTGTAGAAATGCACCTACTTACACTCACTCCAAGTATTTTAAATAAGACTTTTCTTTTCTCTCCGGGAATAAAACTATAAATTTTTCCTTTCCAAGTTAAAAATGTAGATTCACTAGAATCAAGGGAAGAACGAGTTTTGACCCAATGTTGCGCCTCTAATTCTTTCACTTCTGCTACCATTTCGTGTCACCTCATTAACTGACTAAACAAAGAGTAGTCTGAAACAGGACAAATGGCGAGTATATATATTTTTTGCCTTGTTGTACTAAGATTCTTCTACTAAATTGGTTGATAATTCATGGTGGAGTAAGTTTTTACCCTTTTTTTTGGCGCTATACATTAAGTTATCGGCTCTTTCTATCATTTCAGTTACCGAAGATGGTGGTTTAATAAAAGTAATTGCACCAATACTAAATGTTACAGGCCAATGTTGTTCCTGCATAGCAGATGATAAAGTTCTTTGTAATCTCTGTAAGACTATTTCGGATGCGTCATAACCAGTGCGTGGTAATAAAATGGCAAATTCATCACCACCAATTCTGGCAATTATATCAATTTTTCGCAGATTATTTTTAGCATTTTCCGCTACTAAACATAGTAGGTGATCGCCTACAGTATGTCCAAATTGGTCATTAACATATTTAAAATTATCTACATCAAAATAAGCAATTGTTAAAGGCTCTTTATGTCTTAAAGATTTATAAATTTCAATATTTACTAATTCTAAAAAAAATGACCTGTTATGCAATCCTGTTAAAGCATCAGTACGAGCCAGTCTCTCTAAATTTTTTAAGGTGATTTTTTGTTGTGATAAAAGATAGTTGGTAAATAAGAAAAAAACTAGGACAACAATTGTATTCCAATAAGGTACTACAGGGTGTAAATAATGAAAATTTGGTCTTTGATTTACTAATAAATTTGTAATTGCACTAATCAATGAAATTAATATTCCACTACACTTATCAGAAAACCACGTAGTAATACCAATGGGAATTAAATAAAAGATTGCTATTAAAATTTCTGGTGGTATCTGGTAGTCTAACCAACCTATCAAGCCTGTTAAGACGGCACTGAGGGATACTACGCACCATTTAGGTTGAATCTCTAATATTTTGATTAAATTCATATTTCCTCGGCTTAACTGCAACATTTCGTGCAGTTCCTTATGGGTTATCAGCTTACCCTTTATTTTTCACCCAATTATATATTTTTTACTTTGTCAATCTTAATAAAATTAATTATAACGATAGAATAATCTATAGTGATGACAATAAATAAAAGTAATAATTCTAGATTAAAAATGCTTGAAAATCTAATGATCAAGCTACTTTATGCAACACCAGTAATTTAATTGTTGAACTACTTTGGTAAGTGATGTCTAGGTTAGCAAGCAACGGGCTTCATGTTTTCTCAAAACTAGGGGCGTAGGCTTTGCCTTACCGCAGGTAAGTCCGTTAAGCCTTAAATTTTTGCTCCTATAATATATAGTTGCAGTTAGGCAACTTCAAGTAAAGCCGCTTATAAAGAGAAACTATCAAAATTTCTGAATTAATTTAGCTTGATATTTAGATAATATCCTTTATTATTGGGCATTTCTCCGGATAAACGAAAAAACCCCTGAAGAATACTTCACATCATTTCTCTACAACAAACCTATGGAACTGCCTCAACGCGTGTCAATTCGCTACAAAGACACTTCCTACAATATTAGTGAGATCCGCCTCAAAACTTTTCAACTTGCATTTAAAATCTGGGAAGAACAAAGTAAACCCAGAAAAACCGAGCTTTACGATTTTATCTTGAACTGCCTCAAACAATTTGACCGTCAAGACCGTTTTGTGGTGTCATATCTATTCTTAGAATTAACAGATATGATCCGTAATTCTTCCTTAGATAGAGGGATGAGGGAGGTATTAATTAAAACAGCTTTTAGAGAGTTTGCTTGTGCATTAACAGATTTTGAAAATGCGGAAAAATAAAGTCATCCCAAAAATTGTTTGTAACTCATAAAAGTTAAGGAGTCAGAATTCAGGAGTCAGGAGTCAGAATTGAATTCTATATTGTCAATTAGTGAGGGAAAATACCAGCCACTAATTTATGCGGAATTCTGACTTCTGAATTCTTTAGGACTTACGTATGTATCTAAAACCCTTACACCCTTACACCCAGTCTTCACAGACAATCTTTGTGCGTAAGTCCTATTGTTCCTCAAGGTGATGCCTTAGCTGGTTTTAAATTTCTGGCTTTATAGAACATTTCTAGACTTTGGCGATCGCCTACGAATCTCCAATGCCAAGGTTCATAACTCACACCTTGCACATTATCTTTAGGGAAAGACATCTCAAAACCAAAGCGGGCTGCATTTGCTTGTAGCCACCCAAACGCTTTGGTTTTATCAAAGTCAGCCTGGAGATTCGTGGCTGGTGCTGATCCGTCTCCTATATCCACCGCATAACCAGTGTGATGTTCACTATGGCCAGGCGGCGCACTGAGGGCGGCTCTTTGGGCTGGGGTTTGATTGCGCTGCGCTCCCACTTCAAAAAATAATTGCTCTTGTTCTTTCACAGCGCGAAAGCCAGAAATCGGTACTAAAATTACACCTGCACTCCGCGCTGCTTGTGTCATGGCGCGAAACTTTTCCGCCGAGGCCTTTCGCATTCTAATGCGGCGATCTGCGGTAATTGGTGCTAACTCCGACTCTGGTGCTTCTGGGTATGCTAAATGTCCCAATACAGCATTATTATCTTGGGGATTTCCAGCACTATTGCCGTTTGGAGGTGTACTTAGAGAATTAGCCGGTGATGATTGAGAATCGGCGGTTTTTTTCGGTGTAGTGAGAGAAAAGAAAAAACCACTAACTACAGCCAGCAGAATAAATCCCACGACTCCCCCAATGAGCAAAACCAAAGGTTGTAAGGGTGTCTTGGATGCGACATCAGGAGTATCGCGTAAAGCCACTGGAATGTCATCACCTGAATCACCTGACGAATTTGGGGGTTTTCCAGAAAACCCAGCTTTATTCAAGGGTTAACTCCTGCTTTTGTTCAAAATTCATAACAGACTGTAGACTGGACAGAGATTAGCATATTCGGTACATTTTACATCTGTCTTTGTTAGCGAAATTTTGGCAAACCTCCTAGAACTATACGTCAAACTGGTAGGCTTAATCTCAATCGGATTTTTCCTGGGACGGAAACTGCCTGCTACAGTTCCAACACGTTTGGGTCAGTTGCTTTTTTGGGTAGGAGTACCTGTAAGTATTGTTGCTTTTTTACGTCAAGCGGATTTATCCGCACAGATTTGGATTGCACCAGCGATCGCCCATTTAGCCATTTTTTTGGGCGCACTGTTGGCTTGGTTAACTATTAAAGGCCAAGCGTATCTAAGAAATACAACTTTCCAGCACCCAACTCAGGGAAGTTTTATTTTAGCGGCAATGGTAGGCAACACTGGTTATATCGGCTTTCCTGTGACTTTGGCAATGGTAGGCCAAGATTATTTTGCCTGGGCTTTATTTTACGATTTACTAGGGTCATTATTTGGCGCTTATGGTTTGGGTGTAGCCTTAGCATCTCGTTTTGGCGATGGGGGGACAAACTATCGGCAAATGACTCAGGCTATCTTGATTAATCCCGCTTTGTGGAGTTTTGGTTTTGGCTTACTGTTTCGTCAAATTAGTATCCCTAATACTACAGAATTTTACTTAGAGAAATTGGGTTGGTGTGCTGTAGCTTTGTCTCTAGTATTAATTGGAATGCGACTTTCCCTGCTCAATTCTTGGCAAAGAGTCCCACAAGCAGCCGTCAGTTTGGCAATCAAAATGCTACTAGTACCTTTAGTCCTCGGCAGTACTTTATCATTTTTTGGCGTGACTGGTTCCGCCGCCAAGGTAATTGTTTTACAAATGGCAATGCCGCCAGCCTTTGCCACAATGGTGTTAGCCGAAACCTTCAATCTTGACCGTGATCTTGCTGTGACTTCCTTAGCACTGGGTGTGATACTGTTGCTGGTGACTCTACCTGTTTGGCTGTGGTTGTTTTGAACTAGTCAATATTTAATATTGCTTCTTTGATAGGTATCTCCTACCTCCTGCCTTTTTTTCAACAAAGTTGACTCATTTTTTCTGCCAAAGCAGCGGGATTGGTATGTTCGTAATGTTCAAAAGGCTGATGAATCCAGGGATTATCGGGTAAGTAATCAACGTAATAATCGGGTTTAATGACCGAACAGGCTTTATACCAAATAACTGCGCTGCGGACTTCTTCAATAGGAGAATCAATATTTTCCTTTAACCAAGGAACAGTTTGTTGAAGGGTGATGCCAGAATCTACCAAGTCGTCAATTAAAAGAATGTGGGAACCTAACTGTTCAGTAGTCATTGTCAAATGATTAGAAAAGGTGAGATTGCCTCTCTCTTGCTTACCGGGGCCACTGTAGGATGATGTAGCTAAAATTGCCAGTGGTTTTTGATAAATCCGCGAAATAATATCTCCGACTCGCAGTCCGCCTCTGGCCAGGCAGACAATTTGGTTGAATTCCCAACCAGATTGATACACCTGAACCGCCAGTTGTTCAATTTTATAGTGATATTCTGACCAAGAAACGTAAAGGTCTGGCATAAAGAAAGTGATTTTGAGGTAATACTGATAGCGATCGCAAATTTTTTACTTTAGTACGAGCGCCAAAATATGATGAACGATTCTGCCCAAAATAGAGATTTGAATCCAAAACTAGATTTTAAAACAAAACTAGCTTATGGTGCGGGTGATTTAGGCCCGGCGATTACTGCCAATATTTCGATATTTTTCTTGCTAGTTTTTTTTACAAATGTCGCTGGTCTTCCCCCAGGGATAGCTGGTAGCGTGTTGTTGATTGGCAAAATCTGGGATGCAGTTAACGATCCTTTTGTCGGGACGTTGACTGATAAGACAAAATCTCGGCGTTGGGGTCGTCGGCTTCCGTGGATGTTATATGGTGCGATTCCTTTTGGGATTTTCTTTTTCTTGCAGTGGATTGTACCGCAATTTAGTAGCGATCGCAGTACTAATATTTCGGCTTTGTTTTGGTATTACGTGGTAATTGGGTTGATTTCTCAGGTTTTTTACACTGTGGTGAATTTGCCTTACACAGCCATGACTCCTGAACTTACCCAAGATTATGATGAACGCACCAGCCTCAACAGTTTCCGCTTTACTTTTTCCATTGGTGGCAGTATTTTATCGTTGATTTTGGCACAAATAGTTTTTTCTCAGATTGCTGACCGTCAACAACAGTATTTTGTCTTAGCTGTAATTTGTACTGTAATTTCCGTCATCTCTTTATATTGGTGCATTTTTGGAGTGCGCGATCGCATCTTAGCCTTTGAAGCCAAACGTATCCAACTTGCAGAACCCCCCTCTCTACCATTTTTTGAACAGTTAAAAATTGTTTTTACCAATCGACCTTTTCTGTTTGTGATTGGCATCTATCTTTTTTCTTGGCTAGGTGTACAAATCACTGCCAGTATCATTCCCTATTTTGTCACCAACTGTATGGGTCTGAAAGAAGCAGACGTTCCTACAGTCATGATTGCTGTCCAAGGTACTGCCTTAGTTATGTTATTTGTCTGGAGTCATTTAAGTAAAAAAATTGGCAAAAAACTCGTTTATTTCCTCGGTATGAGTTTATGGATTATCGCCGCTGCCGGATTATTTTTCTTACAGCCTGGTCAATTAGTTTTGATGTACGTCATGGCGATGATGGCTGGCGTTGGCGTTTCTACAGCTTATTTAGTTCCTTGGTCGATGATTCCCGATGTTATTGAATTAGATCAACTCCAAACGGGACAGCGCCGCGAAGGTATATTTTATGGTTTTATGGTTTTGTTGCAGAAATTCGGATTAGCTTTTGGACTATTTTTAGTAGGTAATGCCTTACAATCTGCTGGTTTTAAAGAAGCTGTCGTTGGTCAAACAACTCTACCTATTCAGCCAGAATCTGCACTCACAGCTATTCGTTTTGCTGTCGGCCCTATACCAACTGTTTGTTTAATTTGTGGTTTAGTTTTAACATATTTTTACCCAATTACACGGGAAATGCACGCAGAAATCTTGTTAAAACTAAAAGAACGTCAGGAAAGCCAGGAAAACTAAACATTAACAGAATCCAAAAGTCAGTTTTTTAATAAATGCTTTTCTGCACTATTTGAACTGAAATTATCTACATAGAATGTTTTTAATACTATAGAACAATCAGATAACTGGATTATTCAAGAAGTCGGTTATCTGAATCTTTCAATTTTCACAAAAATAAACATACTCAAACTGATAGTTAGTAACTATGTGCCAACTGCTAGGGATGAACTGCAATGTTCCCACAGATATTTGTTTTTCCTTTGAGGGTTTTTCAGCACGGGGAGGAAAAACAGATGATCATAGTGATGGTTGGGGAATTGCATTTTTTGAAGGAAAGGGATGTCGGCTATTGTTAGATGACAAACCTTCTGTTACATCTCCAGTAGCAGATTTGGTAAGGCGCTATCCCATCCACTCTACCCATGTCATCGCCCATATTCGTAAAGCGACTCAGGGTGAGGTAGCCTTAAAAAACTGTCATCCTTTCCAAAGGGAACTGTGGGGTAGGTATTGGGTATTTGCCCACAATGGCAATTTACCAGATTTTCATCCCCAGAATATGGGTTTTTACGAACCGGTAGGAAATACTGATAGTGAGAAAGCATTCTGCATCATCCTAGAAACTCTGCGAGAAGCTTTTCCTCATGGTAAACCTCCCTTAGACAAACTTAATTTTGTCCTACGTCAAATTACGGCTGAAATAGCAAAAGTAGGTGTTTTTAACTATTTGTTATCGGATGGAGAACACTTTTTTGCCCACTGTTCCACGAAACTCACCTACATTGTTCGTCAAGCCCCCTTTGCAGCCGCCCACTTAATTGATCAAGATATGACTGTGGATTTTCGGGAGTTGACTTCACCAAGCGATCGCGTCGCCGTCATCGCTACTACCCCCCTCACCGATAACGAAGTCTGGACAACAATCCAACCAGGCGAATTGTTGGTCTTCCAAGACGGATTACCCCAGAAATAACCATAAAATAGATATATTTCTCATAAAATTCTTTTTTCCTAGAAATTATGCAGACTCTACGATTTCTTGGCGTTTTTCTCTACGAAACGCTGGGCGAAGACTAATTGGCGGTTTAATAAATTTGGCTTTTTGAGAATTTTTGCGTAAGTCCTGTTTTAATCTAAAGTATAAGTTGTGATCAAAATAATTTAAGCAAAATTTTTGATTTATTTTTCACTTTTACGGTAATTATCTAACACTCAAACTTAGGCTGATATATCAGAGGTTTGGATAATACACAAGTTTCATTCAGAAGTTATAAATTGATTGTAAATTTCCGCCGAAAAATCCCACATCTACAAAAAAATTAACAATCTTTATCAACAGCAAAAAATACCAAAATATTGTCTAGTAATTATAAAGCCTAAACCCTAAAAATAAATAAATAAGTTAATAATATTTTTATTTTTCATTAATCATAGATAACATAATTATCCTGGCAATATCTCACCAAGGCAGCGAACTAAGCCCCGCTTAACTCAAGCAAATTTTTCTATTTACTTCCTTTACCATATTTCTTTGCTATCAAAAAGTGAATAATACACAAACACAGGTATTGCTATGCTTATTGATATACCTTTGGTAATGACTGTAAAGAGTATGTAAAGATGCCTTTGGTGAGAATAGACACCTCAGTGAATATACAGTACAATTTCAATAAATTATTTAGATATTACCTAGCTACTAAGCTAAATAATCACAGGCAACAGCCCATAATGACATCGTGGGAGAGCCTTTCTGTGTCACATACATCTTTACGCTTGATTTGTCGATGCTTTATTAGCGATCATTAATGATCAAAGGATGGTTGAAATAAAGCCTAAATATCAATGTTTGTGTTGGAATTCATCGAGGCACAGAGAGTGCAGAGATAACGGCTAAAAATATCAGACATACCAATTTGAGCAAAACAATACAGCAGATAGCTTGCTAAGAGCATAAATCTACTCTGTGACGGTGATCGAAGAGTGTAGTATTTCGCTTGTCTAAAAGATTAATGTAGAGTCGAGATTATGTAAATTGGGATTGTTTTGATAGTGCCTTTCATCGTCTAGCCATATCTAAGAAAAGTTGTTCAGTTCTAGATAGGTTTGTTCATTCTATAAAAGAACTATATCAGACATTTTTCATAATCATATTCAATCACACTTAGCAATTAAGTGAGGCAATAAATATATTCTCTCTGTGTGTTTTTTGAGAATCATTAGGTAAAACTTTATAAAGAATTACTGTCATTGTATGAGCTAATATGCTTCAGTTAAATATGTTTGTACTTAGTTAATGCGACAGCAAAAGCCAACATTATGTTGCAAATTGTGCCTTGGAAATTTAACCAAATTTTATTGCTTTTACGCTTGTAAAAAATATTCCGAAAGCGCCAATTTCGGAATGTTTTTTATCTCTTAAAACGGCGCAGGCTGTAATTTGAAAATTTTCCAGTTACTGAAAAAATCGATTTATTTTAGGTAAAAGTTATGGCAATTAATGGCACCAATGGCAATGATAATCTCATTGGCACTAGTGGCAATGAGATTATTAGAGGCTTTGCAGGAAATGATTTCCTCACAGGTAATGGTGGGAACGATATTTTAGATGGTGGCGTTGGTAATGATACCCTTTCGGTTTATGGTTCATCTGGTAATAGCATCCTCAACGGCGCAAATGGGGACGATATATTAGATGCGGATGAATCAACCGGCAATAATGTGTTGAATGGTGGTGCTGGTGGTGATTATTTATCGGCAGTTGCTTCCGAGGGGAATAACATCTTCATCGGCGCAAATGGGGAAGATATCTTAAATGTGGATCAGTCCAGCGGCAATAATGTGTTGAATGGTGGCGATGATAATGATTATCTTTCTGCCATTGCTTCATTTGGCAATAACACTCTCCGAGGTGATGCAGGTAACGACAGAATAACTGTGGATTATTCTGACGGAAGTAACCTACTTGAAGGTGGTGCTAATAATGATGAACTGTCTGCTATTGGTGCTGCTGGAAATAACACCCTTAATGGTGGGAATGGTCAAGACACGTTAAACATTGACAATTCTACAGGGAATAACCGACTCAATGGTGGTGCAGGTGATGATTATATTACAGCGATCGCTTCCGAGGGGAATAACATCCTCAATGGTGGTAATGAGGACGATACATTAGATGTGAGCGATTCCACAGGGGATAACCAGCTAAATGGTGACAACGGTAACGATACCCTGACAGCTTATCGTTCATCTGGAATTAACATCCTCAGCGGCAATGCTGGTGACGATTCATTAGATGCGGATGAATCAACTGGAATTAACATCCTCATCGGTGGTGCTGGTGATGACTATCTCTCGGCGATCGCTTCATCTGGAACTAACATCTTCAACGGTGGGAATGGTGACGATATCTTAAACATCGATCAGTCAACCGGTCATAACCTGCTTTTTGGTGGTGCTGGTGATGATTATCTGTCGGCGGTTGGTTCCGAGGGAAATAACAACACCCTCAATGGTGAAGGTGGTAACGACAGATTAATTGTGGATCAATCCATTGGTAACAACCTAGTTGATGGTGGTAGCGGTAATGATCAGCTTTCTGCTGTTGGTACTTTTGGGAATAACATCCTTGATGGCGGTACCAATCAAGACACGTTAAACGCTGACGATTCTACAGGGAATAACCGACTCAATGGTGGTGCAGGTGATGATTATATTACAGCGATCGCTTCCGAGGGGAATAACCGACTTACTGGTGGTGCAGGTGATGATGTCTTAAATGTGAGTGATTCCACAGGGGATAACCTACTCAATGGGAATAACGGTAACGATACTCTAACCGCATATCGTTCATCTGGAGATAACACCCTCAATGGTGGTGCAGATAACGATTCATTAGATGTGGATGAATCAACTGGTAGCAATACTCTCAACGGTGGTACGGGTGATGACTATCTCTCGGCGATCGCTTCCGAGGGGAATAACACCCTCATCGGCGCAAATGGGGACGATATCTTAAATGTGGATCAGTCCATCGGCAATAATGTGTTGAATGGTGGTGCTGGTGGTGATTATTTATCGGCAGTTGCTTCCGAGGGGAATAACACCTTCATCGGCGCAAATGGGGAAGATATCTTAAATGTGGATCAGTCCAGCGGCAATAATGTGTTGAATGGTGGCGATGATAATGATTATCTTTCTGCCATTGCTTCATTTGGCAATAACACTCTCCGAGGTGATGCAGGTAACGACAGAATAACTGTGGATTATTCTGACGGAAGTAACCTACTTGAAGGTGGTGCTAATAATGATGAACTGTCTGCTATTGGTGCTGCTGGAAATAACACCCTTAATGGTGGGAATGGTCAAGACACGTTAAACATTGACAATTCTACAGGGAATAACCGACTCAATGGTGGTGCAGGTGATGATTATATTACAGCGATCGCTTCCGAGGGGAATAACATCCTCAATGGTGGTAATGAGGACGATACATTAGATGTGAGCGATTCCACAGGGGATAACCAGCTAAATGGTGACAACGGTAACGATACCCTGACAGCTTATCGTTCATCTGGAATTAACATCCTCAGCGGCAATGCTGGTGATGATTCATTAGATATAGATCAATCCAGAGGTAATAACACCCTCAATGGTGGTGTGGGTGATGACTTACTTTCGGCGATTGGTTCCGAAGGGAATAACGTCCTCAATGGTGGAAATGGGGAAGATATCTTAAACGTTGATCAATCCAGCGGCAATAACACCCTCAATGGTGGTGCTAATGATGATTATCTGACGGCGGTTGGTTCCGAAGGAAATAATATCCTCAACGGTGAAGGTGGTAATGATAGATTAATTGCAGATCAATCCAGAGGTAATAACACCCTCAATGGGGGTAATGGGAATGATGAGCTTTCTGCTGTTGGTTCATCGGGAAATAACACCCTCAACGCTGGCGAAGGTAACGATACCTTAAACATTGACAATTCCACAGGCAATAACTTGCTCAATGGTGATAGTGGTAATGATGAGCTTTCTGCACTTGGTGTATCTGGGAATAACACCCTCAATGGCGGCGCAGGAAATGACGCGATTTACATCAGTGCCGCATTATCAGAGTTAACAGCAATTGCCGTGCAGACCGTTGATGGTGGAGAAGGAGAAGATACCCTCTCTGTTGATTACAGCCATGCTACAGCCGGCATCACTTCCACATACAATGCTGTTACCAACACTGGTAGAATCACCGCTGGGACAAATCGGGTTAACTACAGCAACATCGAAAGCTTAACGCTGATCGGCACAGCCTACAATGACAATATTGTGGGAACTAACGGCAACGATACACTCTCTGGCGGCAGTGGTGGTGATGATGTCATTAACGGTGGCGCTGGTGATGATTATATTACCGCTATTGGTACATCTGGGAATAATAACCTCAACGGTGGCGAAGGCGACGATACCTTAGATGTGAGTGATTCCACAGGAGATAACCTGCTGAATGGTTACAACGGGAATGATACTCTGGCTGCTTATCGTTCCGAGGGTGATAATACTCTTATCGGTAATGCTGGTGACGATACATTAGATGCAGATGAATCAATCGGCAATAACACCCTTGATGGTGGTAGTGGCGATGATCATCTGTCGGCGATTGATTCATCTGGTAATAATACCCTCAACGGTGGCGCTGGGCGTAATATCTTAAATGTGAATCAATCTAGCGGCAATAATACCCTCAATGGTGATAATGCTGATGATGTACTGTTGGCAGATGCTTCAGTGGGTAATAACATCCTCATCGCCAGAGGTGGTAATGACAGATTAAGTGTGGAGTATTCCGAAGGGATTAACCTACTTGATGGTGGTGTTGGAAATGATGAATTGTCTGCTATTGGTTCTTTTGGGAATAACACCCTCTACGGTGGCAATGGTAGCGATATACTAACTGTGGATGATTCCAGCGGCAATAACCTACTCTCTGGTGACAGTGGGAATGATACTCTGTCGGCTGTGGGTGCGGCTGGGAATAACACCCTCGACGGTGGACTGGGTAATGATACCCTCATCGGTGGTAATGGCAATGATTTTCTCATAGGTGGCAGAGGTAGCGATCTCATCACTGGCGGTAGCGGTGTAGATACTTTTGTTTTTAATAGTTTCAATGAAGGGACTGATACTATTACTGACTTCAACATAACTAATGACATCATTCAGATATCAGCTGCTGGTTTTGGTGGTGGATTATTAGCAGGTTCACTATCGATTAGTCAGTTTACTTTGGGAACATCTGCTAATACTAGTGATCAGCGATTTATCTATAACAACACTACTGGTGCGCTGTATTTTGACCAAGATGGTAATGTTGGTGGATTTAGACAGGTGCAATTAGCACAACTATCTGGTGCGCCTGGACTGAATTTAAGCAATTTCGTAATTGTTTAAAAACTGGCATCAAACCAATTATTTGATAGTCATTTGGCACATTTGAAATAGTTCAGCAAACAAAGGTTATGCGAATAGCGTAACCTTTTATTTATTAATTATTTGTTGTAGCGATCGCCAATCATAACCAAATATTTTACCTGTTGTAAAAAGCAAATATCCTATAAAAAATAAAGCTGAAGTTACTAGTAAAAGTAAGAGGTTAACTGAGGCAAACAGCCGCCCCGTAAATATCATGATAGCGATGCCTAATGCAATCAAAATCCAGCCTAGATTGCGGTTAATTCTTTGTTGGCACAAAACAAAAATTCCGGCAAAACATAAAATTACGCTCGGAAGACCGAAAAATATACCAATTCTAATATTTGCGGTTGAAATCACGATGCTGGCAACTATTAAAGTCAAACCTAATAGCTTAGTTGTTTTATCTACCACAATTGGTTTATTTTGTTCAACTAGTTGGGGTGCAATTTGAGTGCCATTAATATCTGTCAATAAAGCTGGTGAATGTTCTGGGGAATTTTGAAAAATAAAAGTGACAGAATGTCCTTGCCCAAGGTCAATGCGATCGCCTATTTTTAAAGTATGTGTAATTCCCTGTTCTAGCTTGATATCGTTGAGAAAGGTGCCGTTAGAACTACCTAAGTCTTCAATCAAGTAATTACTACCATCCACCATAATTTGAGCGTGAATGCGAGAAACTACCTCTGCATTTGGCAAACTAGAAACATCTATATCAGGCGGATTTTGAGCATTTGACTTACCAATACGAATCACCATCAGGTTTGGGGGTAAATCAAAAACCGTGTTTGTCTGGACATGGAATATCTCTAAACTTAACCTTGTCGTGCTTAATTGATTGATATTTTGCATGGCTTACCGTTGTATCGCTAATTCTATGGTAATTAAGAATTTAAGCAATACTTCCCCGTTTGCGGGCTTCTTTATAAGAAGTACCAACATTTTTTAAGCCAGCTTTAATCATTTGTTTTTCTAAAAGGGCGAAGAACCGCGCTTTATCGCCACCTCTGACCACCGCTTGATTATGGGCTTCGGCGATCGCTACTGGGTAGCCATATCCTTTCTGTACTTGCGCCAGCATTAAACCCAAGGCTTGATCCAACATTGCTGTATTTTCGACAACCCAGGCTGGTAATTCAATTCGGGCAATTTCCGTACCTACATGAACATAGCAAAAATAAATGCTTTGTCCTTCATAAAACTCTAAAATTCGCGCATTACTCCGCCACAAAGGGCCGCGTTGTCCGGGTTGGAGTTGAGTTGACCACAAAGAGGTATCTCGTAGAGGTTCAAAAACTTTGCAAGGAACTTTCTCTAACTGGTTGGGACAGTAACTTACACAGTCAGGGACTGGATGAGGACAAGCCATTAAGCGCAAAAAGTTAATCCCTTCAACATTCCGCGAAGCACTCAGATATCCCATTAACGGGATTCCAGCTTCCCGTAGCTGCTGCCAAGCTTGCAAAATCGGCGGTAAAATGCGATCGCGTGCATCTAAAGGTAACTGTTCCAAAAACCAATAAACTAAGGAACCATCCACCATTGCTAAGGTTGGCGCATCACTTCTAGCCGCACAAGCTAATTCAGCCAATACCGTTGCTTCACTCGCTGTCCGACAAAAACCCATCCATTCTTCTGTTCTAATTCCCCACTGACGTGACGCATATAAATCTTCGGGGCGGTAAAATACCTCTGGTAAACTATCAAGCAGTGGATGGAGGTTTTGACCGTAGTGTAAAACAACTCTGCCGATATTTAAGAGATAGCAATAAGCAATTTCGTGATGGCTAGGTGCAATTTGTGAACCGTCAGTAGCAATCACAGTATGCACCTTGGGCGGCACAGGAATATCAATCCGAGTTTCTAATGGCTCAATTGGGGTAGCATTAGCAAAGAGAATGCGATCGCGCCATTTCTCCTGACGTTCAATTAAATCTTGCTGACACGCGTAAGCATTTATTAAATGTTGTTGGGCTAATTCTAAGCGCTGGCGACCAGCAACAGCTTCTAGTGATAGATGCTGACTTAAACCTTGCATTTGTCGCGCTAATTTTGTCAGGTCAAGCATAGATTTTTAGAGGTTATTCACCTTACTAAAGGCAGTAAATAGAGACGCAAAATTTTACGTCTCTACAACTTGTTTACAACCAATCTGCGAAAGCCTTGGCAAACTGCGACAGCGATAGTAACTCAATCCGCTGATCATCTTGCGCCGCTTTCCTTTCTGGTTGGGTATTATAGCCCCAATCTGCTAAGAAAAGTTTTACATTTTCCAGATCAGCCTGCTGTTGAACTAACTGCAAAGTTTTGATTCGGTCTTCCACAAACCATAAACTAACGGGTTGTTGATTAGCTGTTTGAATTAATTCTCGCAGAATTTCATATTTGGGACGTTTCACTTCTTTGCCAAAAATAGCTGTTTCAGGCAAATTTACCCCTTCTTGTTGCAATAATTGCTGCACAAACCGCCCTTCCTTAGTAGTGACGATGAACAACTGCACATCACTAGCCACAGTCAATTTAATTTTTTCGATCACCCCCGGATAAAATCTATGCAGATTCAGCCAGCCTTGTAAATCTGTCGCAATCCATTCATCCCGGAGGTGATCTAGTTTGGCACCGATTTCTCTAGCCGGCAAATTATTTTTTAACAAAATTTGTGGCGTAATTGTTGTCCATTCCTGAAGAATTTGCTCATCAGACATTCCCTCTAACAAAGCTTTGATTAAAACAGGCATTTCCCAACCTGTTTCAATCACTGGTCTGAGGCGGTAAAATCTCAAAGCCAAGTCATCTGGTGGTGTATCGTTAGTTGGCGACCAAAGTTTACAGTAGGTACGCCATGCTACCTCAAAATATTCAATTAGTCCGTCGCAAATCACTCCGTCAAAGTCTAAGGCTAAAATTGTAGGACTACTGGCCGTCATAGTGTTGAGCATGAAAACTGATTTTGAAAGCTTACCTGAAAAATCAAAATATAGTAGTGATCTTTGTTAGTTTTTTGTCATTTATAATTTCTGTAAAACAGATTCATCTACGGTAAATTATTTTTCTTTTACCTTAATTCAGTGAAAATTGCTAAAATCCGCCAATTTTAATTAAGTTAATCTTGCCTGGAGCAATATCTTTAGAAAAAGAAATTAAAAAAATATTATTTACTTCTTCTCTTTGCACCTTTGCGCCTTTGCTTGAGGTAAATTAATACCCGGATTTAGTTCAACAAGTGCGAGTCAATACTCGACGAAACGCATCTATAAAATTGGTGGCAAAATTATGATTACTCAATCCGAGAAAACGACCTCACCTAAACTAATCATGGGCAATCAGGCTCCTGTTTTGGAAGTCAAAACCTTAGATGGAAACATCTGGAAACTAGCTGACCAAAATCCTGAAAACTACACAATGATTGTGTTCTACAGAGGTCTACACTGCCCTATTTGCGAACAATATATTACTGATTTAGAGCAAAAACTGGATGCTTTCACACAACTGGGTGTAAAAGCGATCGCCATCAGCGGCGATTCCTTGGAAAGAGCGCAACAATTTCAAGCAAAAGCTAACATCCAAAATCTCACCATTGGATATGACTTAACCCCCGATGAAATGCGCCGTTGGGGACTGTATCTCACCAAAGGACATTTTGAAAGTGAACCTGCTTTATTTAGCGAACCCGCTGTATTTTTGATCAAGCCCGATGGTCGTTTATACTTTGCAAACATCGGTACTCATCCCTTCTCTCGTGTAGATTTTGCCTTCTTGCTGCAAGGACTAGAGTACATCATTCCCAGAAACTACCCTTTCCGTGGAACCGAGTGGTAAGTTGTTCTCGCTCTAAGATTGACATCTTTAGAATGGGACTTATGTAGTTAAACGAAAAATCGATGATTTTAGCTAGGCGTGTCAGAGTGTGAGGTGTGTGGGTGTAGTTTTCAAAAGCCTTACACCCAACCTCAAAATATTAAATAGGGTGCAGAAGTCTGGGCTGATTGGGAGAGATGTAGGAGCCAAACAAGCAATTTTGGCGAATCTAATGTAAATTAAGAATGTACACAGCAATGCCCTTTTCCGTGGGTAGTACAAAATCAACAGGCTGAAGTTTAGATAAATTAAGCCTTGGTGTGATGTCTAACGACAAGACGTTCTGCGTCTACGCTCCTCAAGCACCATCTCAATTTTCTCAACCCAGCTTTCCCGAAACATTACATAGGTGATTACACAACGCTTCTGGAGGTCACTTAAATTATCTGAGGAAAAAGCGATTATACATCAATTAGGAATTTTTTAGGCGATCGCATTACATTCTAATTTGCCTAGTTCCTAAATTTACTCTGTGTTTGTGCTGAGAGTTAGTTTGTGTTGCTTTTAGCTAAGAAACAAGAAGTTAATTGTTTTTTTCTAAAGTATTGTTACCGGATCGTGATATGATTCAGCTGACTGAATGTGCAGTCATAATAGTTAGCTGTACTAGTTTCAAGTCCCGTGAGCTTGTCAGAAGAACCAATTGCAACCACTCCGACAACACAACAAGATGCCCCATCTGGTTTTGAGGAAACAGAATCAGTAAACGCTTCTATGCAGGAGTTTCATCAACTCTATCAGAAGTTGTTGGTAATCACACTTGTTTTGACGGGGATTATATTTATCTCTGTGTGGATTTTTTATTCCTTAAACACTGCCCTGAATTATTTAATTGGGGCGTGTACAGGTGTGGTTTACTTAAAGATGCTGGCTAAAGACGTTGAGCAACTCGGCGCTGAAAAAAATCGTTTGAGCAAAAATCGTTTTGCTCTATTTGTTGGGTTGATTGTACTAGCAACTCAATGGCACGATCTACATGTACTGCCCATATTTTTGGGATTTCTCACATACAAAGCCACGCTCCTCGTCTATACGGTGCAAACTGCGTTCATTTCTGATTCTTAAAAAATCAGACTCACAAAGACAATACACCCATCCTCGCTTGTTGGGGAAAATGCTTGAAGAATGCAAATGCTTAGTGTCTTAAACGCCTTTAATTCTTTTCCCCTCGCCGAATTAGAAGTAGGTCAACATTTCTACTGGCAATTAGGCAATCTGAAAATTCATGGGCAAGTTTTTCTCACCTCATGGTTTGTGATTAGCATTCTAGTAGTGGCTTCCATCGCTGCTACTCGCAACATACAAAAAGTTCCCAGTGGTATCCAGAACTTAATGGAATACGCCCTGGAATTTATTCGTGATCTAGCAAAAAACCAACTTGGTGAGAAAGAGTACCGCCCTTGGGTACCATTTATTGGTACATTGTTCTTGTTTATCTTCGTATCGAACTGGTCAGGTGCGTTAATTCCCTGGAAGCTAATTAAGCTGCCATCTGGTGAATTAGCGGCTCCCACCAACGACATCAATACGACGGTAGCATTGGCACTGCTGACTTCCCTCGCTTATTTTTACGCAGGTTTCAGCAAGCGTGGTTTGGGCTACTTCAAGAAATACATAGAGCCAACACCCGTATTGTTGCCGATCGCCATTCTCGAAGATTTCACTAAGCCCCTCTCCCTAAGCTTCCGTCTTTTCGGTAACATCTTGGCGGATGAATTGGTGGTAGCGGTGTTAGTCCTGCTCGTCCCTTTATTTGTACCTCTACCTGTAATGGCCTTGGGTTTATTTACCAGTGCCATTCAAGCCCTGGTGTTTGCTACCCTAGCAGGGGCATACATTCATGAGGCAATGGAAGGACACGGCGGCGAAGAGCATGAGGAGCATTAACGCCCTCAGTTGTTAGCACAGTTCCGACGAGCATCAACGCTCAAAACATCGCAAAGCGCGATTTGCGAGAACTCGGTGCAGCGTGAAAAAACACGTCTTTGACTAGTTAATTTACTTTTGTTTAGTTCTGTAATTAAAGCAAGGAAAATCAACATGGATCCATTAGTTTCTGCTGCTTCAGTTCTAGCTGCTGCTCTAGCAATTGGTTTAGCTGCGATCGGCCCTGGTATTGGACAAGGTAACGCTGCTGGTCAAGCAGTAGAAGGTATTGCCCGTCAGCCAGAAGCAGAAGGCAAAATTCGCGGTACTCTGCTGTTAACCTTGGCGTTCATGGAATCCTTGACTATCTACGGTCTGGTAATCGCCCTAGTACTGTTGTTTGCTAACCCCTTCGCATAAGAACTCAAAGTTTTGATTGTAGAGACGTGAATCATCACGCCTCTACATCTGAAAGACTTTGGGTATTAAGTAGTTTTAATGTCGTCTGACCCTTGTGGCTATGGGTCTCTAAAATACGAAAGGTTGGATAACGTTGCTAGCCATGAAAACTGCTACTCCAGCCAAAGAGGAGAGAAATGTTTGATTTCGATGCTACTTTGCCCTTTATGGCATTGCAGTTCCTGCTGTTGGCAGCCTTGTTGAATGTAATTTTCTATAAGCCACTGACCAAAGTCCTGGATGAGCGTGATAATTACATCCGCACCAATACTCTTGAAGCCAAAGAGCGTCTGGCTAAAGCCGAACGCCTAACTCAAGAATATGAACAGCAACTAGCAGAAGCTCGCAGGCAATCGCAAGCTACTGTAGAAACCGCCCAGGCTGAAGCTAAGAAAATTACTGCCCAGAAAATTGCTGAGGCACAACAAGAGGCTCAAGCTCAACGAGAAAAAGCTGCCGTTGAAATAGACCAACAAAAGCAGGAAGCTATGCGTTCTTTAGAACAACAAGTTGATGCTCTTGGTAGGCAGATTCTAGAAAAACTCTTAGGGCCTAGTCTAGCTAGATAAGCTATAAAGATTATTGGCCTAGTGAAAGTATCCGCGCAACTGGGCATTTGTCCCAGAGCGCTTAATAAAGTGTCAGCCAATTTTAGATTTTGGATTGCCGTTAGCGTAGCGTTAGCGAGTTCACGAGCTTATTTTGGATTGACCGGGCCAATTTTGATTTTGAATTCCAGATTTTGGATTGAAGAGTCTGAAAATCCAGAAATTCAAAATCTAAACTCATGTGTGGCAAGGCATCAAGCAAAAAATCTCAAATCTCAAAATCTAAAATTCGTAGTCACTTTTTTCCTACGGGAACACAAAACTGATTAGCAAGCGAGCAGCGCACTTGTAGATGGGTATCATGGGCACTTTCTTATTACTTGCCGCAGAAGCTCAAGCTGTTCACTCTGAATTGGCAGAAGGCGCAGCAGAAGGTGGTTTCGGTCTAAACCTAGACATTTTTGAAACCAATCTGATAAACCTATTGATTCTGATTGGCATATTATTCTACTTTGGACGTAAAGTTTTAAGCAATATCCTGAACGAGCGCAGATCCAATATCGAAACTGCCATTCAGGAAGCAGAAGGACGCTTAAAAGAGGCACAAACAGCTCTTTCTCAAGCACAAGAACAGTTGACCCAAGCACAAGCTGAGGCACAACGCATCCGTCAAGCAGCCGAAGAAAGCGCTCAGGCAACTAAACAAGCCCTGTTGGATAAAGCAGTGCAAGACGTAGAACGCTTGAAACAAACAGCAGCGGCTGATTTAAACACCGAACGAGAGCGAGCGCTTACCGAATTGCGGCAGCGAGTAGCCGCTTTGGCATTACAAAAAGTCGAAGCACAACTGCGATCAGGTGTTGGTGACGATGTTCAACAGGCACTAATTAACCGTAGCATCGCTCAGGTGGGAGGACGGTAATGAAAAGTAATATCGAAACAGCTGAAATCGCCCAGCCTTATGCACAGGCGTTGATGTCAGTAGCAAAGTCACAAAATCTGACAGAAGATTTCGGTAACGATGCTCGTTCCTTACTAGATTTGTTGCAAAATTCTCAACAACTGCGGAACTTGATCGACAATCCCTTTGTTGCCGCTGACAGCAAAAAAGCGGTAATCACTCAAGTCTTGGGTGAAGGCGGGAATCCTTACTTACGCAACTTTTTGCTACTTCTAGTAGACAAACGACGCATTTTCTTCTTAGACCAGATTTTAAAGCAGTATCTGGCATTGCTGCGGCAGCTGAATCAAACTGTGTTAGCGGAAGTAAGCTCGGCTATTCCTCTTTCATCAGAGCAAGAAGAAGCGATTAAACAGAAAGTCATTGCCATCACCAATGCTCGTCAAGTAGAACTAGAAACTAAAGTAGATAGCGAATTGATTGGTGGTGTGATTATCAAAGTTGGCTCACAGGTAATCGATGCTAGTTTACGTGGTCAACTACGACGCTTGTCTTTGAGCTTAACTAGTGGCTAGGAAGAAGGCAGAGGGCAGGAGTAAGAGAATTACTCAGCACTTTATTACTATCAAATTCGTCCGTGTTGCAAAAGAAAAACATACACTATGAGCATATCAATTAGACCTGACGAAATTAGCAGCATTATTCAACAGCAAATTGAGCAATACGACCAAGAAGTCAAAGTTGCTAACGTTGGTACCGTTCTGCAAGTAGGTGACGGTATTGCCCGGATTTATGGCCTAGAAAAGGCTATGGCTGGGGAACTTTTGGAATTTGAAGATGGCACCATCGGTATCGCCCAAAACTTGGAAGAAGACAACGTGGGTGCGGTACTCATGGGTACAGGTAATAATATCCAAGAAGGTAGCTCTGTCAGAGCTACTGGGAAAATTGCCCAAATTGGTGTCGGTGAAGCCCTAGTTGGACGGGTTGTTGATGCTTTGGGTCGTGCGATCGACGGAAAAGGCGACATCAAATCCACAGAAAGCCGTTTGATTGAATCGCCAGCACCCGGTATTATTGCTCGGCGTTCGGTACACGAACCCATGCAAACCGGGATTACCGCTATCGACTCCATGATTCCCATCGGCCGTGGTCAGCGGGAATTGATCATTGGAGACCGTCAAACCGGAAAAACCGCGATCGCGATCGACACCATCATTAACCAAAAAGGTGAAGATGTTGTCTGCGTTTACGTAGCCATTGGTCAAAAAGCTTCCACCGTAGCTAACGTAGTTCAAACCTTACAAGAAAAAGGCGCAATGGACTACACCGTAGTTGTTGCGGCTAGTGCCAGTGAACCTGCCACCTTACAATATCTAGCTCCCTACACCGGCGCTACTATTGCTGAGTACTTCATGTACAAAGGCAAAGCCACCTTGGTAATTTATGACGACTTGTCCAAGCAAGCACAAGCTTATCGCCAAATGTCCTTGCTGCTACGTCGTCCACCAGGACGGGAAGCTTACCCCGGAGACGTATTCTACATTCACTCTCGCTTGTTGGAAAGAGCCGCTAAACTCAGCGATGAGTTAGGTAAAGGCAGTATGACTGCTCTACCCATCATCGAAACCCAAGCTGGTGACGTATCCGCTTACATCCCCACAAACGTAATTTCTATCACTGACGGTCAGATCTTCTTATCTTCTGACTTGTTCAACGCTGGTGTTCGTCCTGCTGTAAACCCCGGTATCTCCGTATCCCGTGTAGGTTCGGCGGCGCAAACTAAAGCTATGAAAAAAGTTGCTGGTAAGATTAAACTCGAACTAGCACAGTTTGACGACCTCCAAGCCTTCGCGCAATTTGCTTCAGACTTAGATAAAGCTACCCAAGACCAGTTGGCACGAGGTCAGCGTTTACGGGAATTGTTGAAACAATCCCAGAACGAACCCTTGTCTGTAGCTGAACAAGTGGCAATTCTTTACGCTGGGATTAACGGTTACTTAGATGATATCGCTGTAGATAAAGTAACCACCTTCACCAAAGGTTTCCGGGAATACCTGAAAACTGGTAAATCTCCTTACTTCCAAGCAGTACAAAGCAAGAAAGTACTCGCTGATGATGAAGAAGCAGCATTGAAGGCAGCCTTAGACGATTACAAAAAGACCTTCAAAGCAACAGCATAATTAAAGTGCTGAGTGCTGAGTGCTGGGTACTGAGAACAGGAATGAAAGTAAGTACAAATACATCCTGGAAAACTTAGTACTCAGCACTTTGAGCCACTCGGAACTCAGGAGTCAGGACTCAGAACTTAAGAATATGCCTAACCTCAAATCAATACGCGATCGCATTCAGTCGGTCAAAAACACCAAAAAAATTACAGAAGCCATGCGGCTAGTGGCGGCGGCAAGAGTACGTCGCGCACAAGAACAAGTTCTGGCTACTCGCCCCTTTGCTGACAGACTAGCCCAAGTGCTATATGGTTTACAAACCCGTCTGCGGTTTGAAGAAGCCAACTTACCTCTGCTGAAAAAACGGGAAGTTAAATCAGTAGGGTTGTTAGTCATTTCTGGTGACAGAGGTTTGTGCGGTGGTTACAACACAAACGTCATCCGTCGTGCGGAAAACCGTGCTAAGGAACTCAAGGCAGAAGGTATCGACTACACATTTGTACTAGTTGGTCGTAAAGCTACTCAATACTTCCAACGTCGTGAACAGCCCATTGATGCTACTTACAGTGGCTTAGAGCAAATTCCTACTGCCGACGAAGCAAATAAAATTGCTGAAGAGTTGCTGTCTTTATTCCTCTCGGAAAAAGTAGACCGCATCGAATTAATCTACACTCGTTTCGTCTCGCTCGTTAGTTCTCGTCCTGTAGTTCAAACTTTGCTACCTCTTGATACCCAAGGTTTAGAAGCAGCAGACGACGAAATTTTCCGGTTGACAACTCGTGGTGGTCAATTTGAAGTTGAACGGCAAAAAGTAACGGCTCAAGTCCAACCTTTAGCCCGCGACATGATTTTTGAGCAAGACCCAGTACAAATTCTGGATTCCTTGCTACCCTTGTATTTGAGTAATCAATTACTACGCGCATTACAAGAATCTGCTGCTAGTGAACTAGCAGCGCGGATGACAGCTATGAGTAACGCCAGCGACAATGCTGGTGAACTAATTAAAAGCCTATCGCTGTCTTACAACAAAGCCCGACAAGCCGCTATTACTCAGGAACTCCTAGAAGTTGTCGGTGGTGCAGAAGCACTGACTTAGGAACAACTCAATTGTTAACTTTAAATAATAGCTAATTGCTGGTAACTTTAAAATCTAGCGATTAGCTATTTTTAGTTTTGGTGATGCTCAGAAATCGGGGTAAAGGCTGCAAAACAAGGTTTATCTGCGGTTAATTATTTTTGCCTTTACTTTACTGCGATGAGAACCGCTATATCAATGATTCTGCTATTTAACGTGCGTGAAATTCCACAGATGTTTGTAAAATTTTGATGTCGTAGTTACCAAAGAAATCGTGACCGAGTAATCCAATACCTGCTTTAGATGCGATCGCTACCTCTACATTATTGGCTACAATGCCACCCGCAGCTATAGACTTCATCTTGCCTGTAGGAAATTTTACTTCACTACCATCGGCAGTTTGAGCATTGAGTATACCTGTGGGTTTGACTTGCAAAGCATTCGCCATTGCTTGCGTAATCAAAGTACCATTAGCACCTGTATCAACAACCATCTCAAAGGTTTTTTGGTTATTAAAGGTGACATCAATTACCGGAGTTCTGCCAAAATGGCGTTTGATAGGTACTCGAAAAACTCTGCCTTCGGAAGTCGTCTTGGCTCTATTTGTATCGTTACACAGCTTTGTTAACTCCACAGTCATCCCAGAAGAAGTCACCATAAAACACTCGCTCGTATCTTCAGCGATTGCTCGGTGTGTAAATGCTGAAAATATCAGCGTTGGTATTACTGCAATCAAAGCTACGTTAATCTGAGTAATTCCCCGCTGCCAAGCACAGTTCATTTGATGCCGTTCTCCAATTTTTTATAAACATGAAAATAAATTTTTATGAGAAATTAATATTAATTTAATTGTTTCCTTAATTTCACTTAAATTTTGAATATTTTTTCGTTTATCCAATCATATTTTTCTGACAAACAAGTTATTTCTTAGGATATATTCATCTGTAAAACACGCAATTTACACCTCATAAATCTATATTATCTAGATTAAGGAAATGCTAACTTAAAGATTACGTAAAGAGTAGATGAAACTACTGAACTCAGATTTAAAGTGAGGGAAAATAATTAGTGATTGCATGGATAGCAGTGGCGATCGCATTTCCCACTGCAACTTCTTTCTGTTCTAAAACTACCTTCTCATCAACAGTACGTTGCGCCACCACACCGCAAACAGCCGCCGCCGCAAACTTATACACTCCTGCCATTTTAAACAGAGTGCCACATTCCATTTCGTAGTTCAAAATATTTAACCGCCGATATTCTTCCGTAATACCACGGAGCGATCGCATTAAATCCGGGTTTGCTGAATTAGCACGTTCCTGTCCTTCATAAAAAGTATCAACAGAAGCGGTAATACCTAAATAATGCTCAAACCCTAATTCTTGTGAAGCTTTGACTAAAGCCACCGTCAAAAATGGATCAGCTGCGGCGGGATACTCCACAGGTGCAATGTCATTAGCTGCACCTTGACGACATAAAGCGGCACTACTAATTACAATACTGCCAACTGGTACATAAGGTTGAATTGAGCCACAAGTACCAATGCGAATAATTTGCCGGATTCCCACCTGTACCAATTCATTTACCACAATACTTAAAGAAGGCGCACCCATCCCACTAGTTGCCGATAAGATGGGGCGATGATTCGGTAAGTATCCGAGATAACTATCAAGTCCGCGATTTTCCGACAACAAACGCACATCTTGTAAATAATTTTGGGCAATTAGATGGGTGCGATCGCGATCGCCCGATAATAAAGCAATCTGAGGCGGCGATGCACCTAAATCATCTTGCCCAAAACCAATGTGATACAAGCGTTTATTTGTCATACTAATTTCAAATAACTTAAACAATTTATACTTAGACAAAATTGTCAATTAGTATTTATGGGGCTTGAGAACAATATCTGTCTAGTAATGCACGAGCAAATTCCTGATGTTGTTCAGCTAGATATTGAGGATAAATAAATTGAGCATTGCTCATAAACCGATACACCCAACGACAAAACTCCTCCAGTGATCGCTTAGGCAATTTCACAATATAATCTACGTAAGCAGGTTTGCCATCTTTTCCCGTTAGCCCTGGTTTAATTTCTTGCTTAGGATGTCGCTTTTCGCCCTCTTGGATAAATTCCATAACTTTAGGAAAAAACCGAACTCGCACTTCTACAAGCTCTAATTCTCCACGGATCTCCCTTTGCTGATCTTCTCTTGACCCTAACTGTAAACCCCAACCCGCCTTTAAGAGCCGATGAGCGATACGTAAGCTTTTCCATTGGCAAATTGAGCCTCGGCCTTTGCTATCCAGAACCTTAAAGTGATCACTAAAGCGATCAAGACGTGATACTACGAGATGACCGTTTTGATAGTCCTCCTGCAACAAATACCAGGCAATGTCTGCATAAATCAGCTGTAAGGGATAAACTTTCTCATATCTAATTCTTTGAGGATTGTACGGATTACGAAAGCGGTAAAGCTCAACTGCTTGCCCTTGAATAATTGCCTCTTCAAGTGCATCTATTTTTTCAAATAACGTACCTCGGCTTTGATATTTGCCTTTAGCCATCATTTCCACCGGATCTGTGTAGACAATAACTCGGTCTAATTGAGTTCTCACCGGATAAAGTATCTCATCTTTCGGATTTAAACCTCCTAACCGCCGCATTAATCTTTGATATATCTGGTTAATTTGAGGGTCTTCCTGATACCTTGCCTGAGACTGTAGGGCGTTGAGCGCAACTTGTAACTCCTCTCTACTCATTAGACCTGTACCAAGATAGTAACCCCAGCGGTATGGTCGTCTATCTAAAAGCCCATAGCGGCGAAGAGTCTTCAAATCACTTTGGATGGTGTGACGTGAACAAGGCGGTAGCTCTACATTCAATTCAGTTGCTACCTTATGCAAATACATTTGTACTACCTGTAAGGTATCATGATTACTAGGGTCAGATTGCATAGGATCATGACAACCAACTCCTGGGTTTCGGGCAAACGTAGCCATTAACAGTAATAGTCTCTCGAAGGCAGGAAGACCAGCGTAAGAATGCCCCATAAACTATATTTCACCTAGTCAATAATAAGAAAGTATTAGCCTGTAATATATATAAACTTTAGGACTATTGGTAAATATACTTTCTAAAGATTTCATTTTTTAGCCTCCAATACTGCAAAATAGTCGCACTCTATCTGAACTTCTTTGTAAGATGCAGTTCAAATAGAGTTTTGGAGACTAAAAAATATGCAGACCTGCCCTTCCTGCCAACATCCTTTACTTAGCACAGGGTTCTATTGCTCAAACTGTCTTCAGCAAATTCGGTGTAAAAACTGCCTTGAAACACTCCTTCCTGGTGCAAAAGGGTGTGTAATGTGCGGAACCCCAAGAGGTGAAGAGCATAACGGATCTGCATCAAGCAATGGTGGTAGTTTACCTCCGGTAATAAACACTTTAAAGTTCGTTGAAACTAGCAAGGGCTATTCACGCGAAATTCAAGCAGAACTCACCAATGAAGTAGGTATTAACTGGGGTGGTGCGATCGCGGCAATCATTGGTGGACAAATAACACCCGGAAAACAACCTACTGGTCGTCCGGTGATTCGTGATGTAAGTAATGCCAAACCTCAACAACTTTCCCTATTCAACTACGAACCCAGTGCCGAGAACAACGAAACTACCATTGATGCAGTTGCTCAACTTCCCGCTGCTCATGAAGGCGATACTGACAAGTTAAGACAGATTTTTCGGCACAACGGTGAACAACTACAGCTAATGGACAAGAAGAGGCTCAAAGCTGCAAACAAGAAAGATGCTGCACGCAGGTTGACTTTTTTGGTTCTCCTATATTCATTAGAAGTTGATAGACGTGAGGCAATTCCTCGTACTGAGTTGAATGACATTCTCAAAAGAGAAAAATTCCATGATAACCCTCTTCTGTCACTTTCCGAAATAAGCAAGTAGTAAATAAATGAAATTATCCAGAAGAGAAAAAAGGTTTAAATTGGTTCATTGTAAAAATTAGGTGATTAAATCCAAGCAATAAATCGGAATTGGGAAAAACATTTAGCCAGGGATAAATCAACCAAAATAATAAAAGAGGTTGAACAATTAAACGAAGATTATTTAAAGTATTCTTCCATC
>NZ_JADEWI010000032.1 GCF_015207705.1 Nostoc sp. LEGE 06077 | reverse complement strand
GTTTTAGACGGCAAATTTTCGACTTGTGTGTACACCGTAGGGCAAGGGGAGGGTGCGCGACAGCGCGGGTGGGGTGTATTTCATGTGCTTGGGAATTGCTATAGTTCTTAAGGCTAGTAGAAAATCTATTCTGAATTCTGCTGTATATCGTTCAACCCTAGATTAATCAGAAAATGAATATAGAGAGGATTTTCAAGAGTACTGATTTTTTTCAACCTACAGATGGTGAACCAATTCGTTCGGTTGTCACGGAATCACCAAATGCGGTTGTTGTTGCTTGGTATGTCAAACCCGGACAAGAAATTGGAGCGCACATTCATCCTCATGGTCAGGATACCTGGACAATCTTATCCGGCAGTGGTCAATATTATTTAGACATAGATGGTACTCGCACAACAATTACGGCTGGAGATGTGGTTGTAGCACCAGTCCAATGTGTTCACGGTGTGTTTAATCACGGCGATGAGCCTTTGATATTTATTTCTGTGGTGACACCCTACGATGCTGGATATGAACCTGTGACGATCAAATAAATTATTTCTCATTATCCCAAATCAAATCCAAACGCTTTTGCGCTTCAGTGAGAGCCTTTTCGGGAGATTCGCCTAACATTGTGGCTTCAATAGCCCTACCAAGACTATCAGATAAGCGATTATAACCAGGAATAATTGGCCGAGTACCTGATACAGACATTTGCTCAAGAAAAACTTTCATTACAGGTTTTTGCTGGAGAAATTCTTGATAAGTTTGGCTTTGAGTAGATTTAAGATTAACAGGCAAAAAACCTGAACCTATACTCCACTCAGTTTGAAATTTTTCCCCAATCACATATTCTAAAAATTTCAGTGCTGCCTGTTCTTTTTTGGGTGTAGTTTTCATCACAAACAGATTACCACCAGCAATTACACTGGCTGGGTGAACCTTGGCAGGAATTGGCAGTACATCATAATCAACGTTGCTTTTCATGATGAATGTCCAAGGCCCTGTAATCTGCATAGCTACGCGACCAGCAATGAAATCATCTTCTTCATATCCTCTTTCCAAGGCAGAGAATTTAGTAGAACCGTCTTTGATTAAGTCTTGCCAGAATTGTAAAGCGCTAATTGTCTCTGGATTAACTAAATTAGGGCGGTTATCTTTGACTAATGTTCCGTCAGTCGCTAATAAAAAAGGAAACCAAGTAAAGACTGTCCATTCTCCTTTCCCTAGCGGCATTAACATACCATACTGCTCAGGCTGGCGATCGCCATTTTTGTCTATTGTTAATTTTTTAGCAGCTTGGCGCAATTCCGACCAAGTTTTTGGTAGTTCGGTAATTCCCGCCGCTTTAAACAGATCCCGTCTGTAAAAAATCCCAATATTCCCAGTCCATAAGGGAACCGACCAAATCTTTCCATTTAATTGCATCTCACCAAAGCAATTTTCAATAATCTCTGACTTTAATGGCGATTTATCTAACCAATCTTCTAGAGGTAAAATTGCATTCAACTCTATAAGTTGCCCTGTAATTTGCGGGTTGAAAAACAATATATCTGGTGGAACATTACCGACAACGGCTGTGAGAATTTTTGGTATTTGTTGGTCTAGTTGACCTGCATAAATAGATTCTACTTGGATGTCAGGATGGTTTTGATTAAATTCATTGACGAGCTTTTGAAACACATCACGATTTGGTGGCGGGTTAATGCCATGCCATAAAGTTAAATGAATTACATCATTATCTTTATGTGCTGAAATTTGACAACCCCATAAAAATAATAGACATAAACTCAATAAAAATCCTCGCAATAAAATTTGCCAAACCGAACTGCTGATTTTCCTAAAATAATTGATTGAATTAAGTAAAACAAAATTAATTTTCATCGCAAGTATTACCTAGATTGAGATTTTTCATCTAAAAATGTCTTGGTAACACTCGTTTCTCCTCTTGTATAAAGGTAAGTTTCTGGTTCAGTGAGTTTTTCTGTTCTAAAAACTTTTTCGGCTCTGCACCATAATTCTGTATCTTCAACATACGGAATATCATTGAATCCTTTTAACTCGAAAAATACGTGTCTTTTCCCAAAAAAGGTTGGGCCTACTACGCACTCTCGCAGATTTATTGTTTTATCTTGGTTGAAATAATCGACTACCCAAATTTCTTCTTCCGTGGCAAATCCACCTTCAATTAAGTCAAGCTCTGGATGAGACTTCATATATTCCAGACGTGACTCTAAATGATTTATCTGATAAGCATCATCACTATCAATAAATGTGATATATGCCCCAAAAGATGCTTGAATACCTGCATTTCTGGCATATCCAGGTTTTCTATTTTGATGTTTAAAATAACGGATATTATTGTAATTCTGCACATAAGAATTAACAATATCAAAAGTATTATCTATACTTCCGTCATCTACTACTATTAACTCCCAGTCTTTAAAAGTTTGATTAATAATACTATCAATACATCTTTTTAAATACTTGGCTCTATTGTATGTGCAGAGAATAATTGATATTTCAGGAACCAGATTAAACATGACAGTGCTAGACATAAGTGATTAGCGTTCTCCTGTTAGATTAATTTAGTAATTTTGCTGAGATCTGTTAACAAAGTATATACTCTCGTTTTAATATAAGGATACCGAACCATTTAGTCATTTTCTCTGATGTAAAGAAATAAGTAATTCTTTGTAGTTATTGTCTTATTTTTGACTGCATTAGCAGATTTTTGTCAGCAACTTTATAATCTTCACAAGAGTAAATATAATGAAAAGTTTTAGTTTGATGAATATGTTACTGCTGGCTGGTAGTGGAGCAACATTTTTTTTTGCTGCGAGTCCATCTCAAGCAGCAGTGATCAATATCTCAGATTTTACTGGCTGGCAGGGTGTTGGCAACTTTAACTTGAGTAATCAGCAAGCCGGACTTTCTTCTGATGGGGGAGTGGCAGATACTGCTGTAGAGTCATTTTTAGGACTAGCAAATAGAGCCTTAGATACTTTTAACTCTCAAAATGTGATCAATGGTTCTGCAATTAAAAATACTATTACAGTCCAAGCAGGGGATGTTTTGAGATTTAATTGGCGGTTCCAAACCGATGAGTATCTAAGTTCTTTAGTTTACAACGATTTTTCTTTCTACTCTATTGGTACGTCTTTGAATAGACTGGCTGATGTCCGCCAAGTGGGTAATTTTGGCCAAACTGCATCTCAGACTTCTTACACATTCAATACAGCCGGAACATACACTATCGGATTTGGGGTTGTAAATACACTTGATAGGTTTTTGGGATCAAGTCTAACTGTTCGCACTTCTAGTTCTGCTGGTAGCGAACCTGTTCCCGAACCGATGACTATTATCGGTTCATTAACTGCGGGTGCTTTTGGTGTAGCTTTACGACGGAAGAGAAAGCAGCAAGGCGCTGTTAAATAAGTCTGACCAGCAATGGGCGGTTATGTGGATAATTGGGTAGAGAGAGCGATCGCGCATCGCTCTTAGTTTTATGAGAAAAAATAATTAGGGGGATTTTGCTGTTCCCTACTCCCTGTTCAAACTAAACACGACAAAATTTTCTAAGTCATTGTACCTGTAACCAATTTGTGAGATTCTAGATAATCGCTGCCATCAAACTTCAACAAACTGGATAACAAACTTAGATGTCTCCTTTCCGTTAGCCAAAGATTAGCCCCTACTAGACTATCAGACGCGGGTATTGAATTGCCTAAAACCAGAATTTCCGGTTATCAATAATTCTCAATAAATTGTCAAGGTCAAGCTGACCAAGAATTTTATGGATTTGGAGAAGACAAAAAATACTGGCGCAAAACTCAAATAAATATGTATAAATTTTGCTCCAGAATTAGCCATCCCTAAACCTTTAACTGTTATTTGAATATTAGGAAACAGACATGAAAGATAAGCTGATGCTGATGATTCCTGGCCCAACACCAGTGCCAGAAGCCGCCTTACTGGCTTTAGCCAAGCACCCCATTGGTCATCGTACCAGTGAGTTTAGTAACATTTTGGCGGAGGTGACAGCTAACCTCAAATGGCTGCATCAAACCACAAGCGATGTGCTGATGTTGAATGTCAGCGGTACAGGTGCAGTAGAAGCTGGGATTATTAACTTTCTTTCCCCAGGCGATCGCATTTTAATTGGCTGTAATGGTAAATTTGGTGAACGCTGGGCAGAAGTTAGCCAAGCCTACGGTTTAAATGTAGAAACCATTACAGCAGAATGGGGTAAACCTTTAGATCCAGCAGAGTTTGCAGCCAAACTACAAGCCGATACAGCTAAAGAAATCAAAGCTGTTGTTATCACTCACAGCGAAACATCAACTGGTGTTCTCAATGACTTAGAAACAATCAACCGCCACGTTAAAGAACACGGTGAAGCTTTAATTATTGTGGATGCTGTGACTAGTTTGGGTGCATTCAATTTACCTGTTGATGCGTGGGGATTAGATGTCGTCGCCTCCGGTTCGCAAAAAGGGTACATGATTCCCCCTGGTTTAGGTTTTGTGTCTGTTAGTGCGAAAGCCTGGGAAGCTTACAAAACAGCTAAATTACCAAAATATTATTTAGATTTAGGTAAATATCGCAAATCTACCGCCAAAAATACCACCCCTTTCACTCCTCCTGTCAATTTAATTGTGGCGCTGCATACCACCTTGGGGATAATGAAAGAAGAAGGTTTAGAATCCATCTTTGGACGACATGAAAGGCAAAAGAATGCAACCCGCGCCGCAATTAAAGGCTTAAACTTACCCTTGTTTGCCGCAGATAGTCATGCTAGTCCAGCAATTACAGCGGTAGCACCACCAGATATTGAAGCGGATAAAATTCGTTCCTTGATGAACAAGCGTTTTGATATTGCCTTAGCTGGTGGTCAAGACCATCTGAAAAATAAAATTTTCCGGATTGGTCACTTGGGTTTTGTGAGCGATCGCGATATCCTTAGCTGCATAGCATCCCTAGAAGTGGTGCTGTTAGAACTTGGCTATGAAAACTTCACGCCAGGTGCTGGTGTAGCCGCAGCAGCTAGAGTACTGAATGGTTAACCGTTAATCATTAATGGTCAATTGTCAATATGTGAAAACTCAAGACAAATGACCAAAATTAAAAGAGCGAGTAGGATAAACATCTTTAACTCGCTCTTTCAACTTGGATATAAATAAGTAGGATTGGTAAAAGTTAATTGCCCTATCTATCAGCCTCGTTCCTAGGCAGGGTGGATGTGACATACCTTAATTCTCCCCCATGAGCATTCATACTTAAACAGTTTCTAGCCAATCGTAAATTTGTTCTAACTGTTCCATCGTAACCAACCCATACTGCCAAAGAATCATCGGCAAAGGCCCAGGATCTTGTTCCCGATGCCGTAAGGCTACTGCCAGAGATGCTGCCGAAATTGACAAATCTTCCTGTAAAAAATGAATCAGTCGTGAATATGTTGATGGTGACATTTGTAACTCACCTCCTTGTTTAGTGTGTATGGTCATATATCGATTCACCATTCCTCTTTTGTCCGCAGCTACTACTTCAGTTGAGACTGTGCAATTACCGGATTAAGATCCCAAAATATTGCTGGATAATCCTTAAAATAGAAGACTTTTTCCCAAAAATTGAGAAATTCCAGTCTCTACAGTTATCTAGTTGCCTAAATTTCTAACAGCACTTCGGCAAGTTAAATTAGTTTCATCCTCAATTTGCCTGAGTGTTCTATTTAATTACACTTTAAGTAACAAAGATTCCATAGCCTATGCTCCCTTATGAGAGACTGTTTACACTTACGCCAAAAGGCAGATCTTTCTCAATGAAACCTTAAGATTGTTATTTTACCTCTTAAGTAGTTTTTTTTACTATTTTTGTCATCATATTAGATGCTTTAGAGACAATTTGCGAGTTCATATCTACTTAACAGTTTTTTTACTAAAACATTATTGAATTAGATATTGACGCACCTAATTAACCAAGGTTTTTAGGTCTTCTTACCGTAAGCTACTGTTATTTAAAAGTTTAATTGTGACACTATCTCCTAGTTTGAGCTTTAATTCTTTAGCTCTTCCTGCACGCAGTTCAATTACAGTATCAATTGGTACGTTTGGGCCATAAGTTGCACAAGGATCACTAGTACAAGGAGGTGCAGCATCTTGAATATACTTCACTACTCCATTTTGTAAAAAGACCATATCCAGGGCTACAGGTACATTCTTCATCCAAAACTGCACAGGCTGTGCAGAAGCAAACTTGAATAACATACCGCGATTATCTGGTAAGGCAGGTCTATTCATCAAGCCTTTTGCTTGCTGATCAGGAGTCACTGCTACTTCCAAATCAATTGTTGTCCCGTTAGGAACAATTGCCTTAGCGGAAATTGGTAGTGTTTGACCAGTGGCTCTTGGCACTTGAATTGGCGAATTAGGTTTCTCTACAGGAGGGTTAGCCGTTGTTTGCGTAGAACATCCCATCAGAAACAAACTGAGCATGATTGGCAGTAAACTTAGCCAACGTATCATAAAATTTGCCATTTTGTTATTTAAATTTTGATTTTACAGAATTTACCCCAGAAAGCCCACTTCTTTTGGGATCTTTTTTGGTCTTATCGGCAATTATGGCTTTAGAGAAAGGTACAGGGATACAAGGATGTAGGGGTGTAGGTGGGCAAAAACTTTACATTCCATACCCTTATACCCTCACCACCCCTGCTCCAAAAACTGTGTAAGTCATATCATTGCTGAGTTAAGTTAGGATAGCACCTCCCATTAATCTGTCATATCGGTATTTCAACTCTTCTTTCATCAAATGCCAGCGCTCTAA
This sequence comes from Nostoc sp. LEGE 06077, assembly GCF_015207705.1. Lineage (GTDB taxonomy): Bacteria > Cyanobacteriota > Cyanobacteriia > Cyanobacteriales > Nostocaceae > Nostoc_B. Next base: position 68,107 of record NZ_JADEWI010000032.1, on the reverse strand, counting down.
GGTGACATCTATCTCTATGACCTTCTCTGCGGCTTGTCGTGCTAACAACAATACTTCTTCATCTTCGACTAAACTAGCCAAGGTAAAATCCGGCACACCTGATTGGCGGGTTCCCAGCACTTCCCCAGGGCCACGAAAACGCATATCCATTTCTGAGATGAAAAAGCCATCTTGAGACTGTTCTAATACCTTCAACCGTTGTTGAGCATCAGGACTGCGGGAACTACTCATAAGTAAACAATAAGACTGAGCCGCACCTCGACCAACCCGCCCCCGCAATTGGTGCAGTTGCGATAAGCCAAAGCGTTCGGCATTTTCTATGAGCATCACTGTAGCATTCGGTACGTCTACACCAACTTCAATAACGGTTGTTGATACTAATATTTGCGTTTGGTTATCCCGGAATTTAGTAATTGCTTCGTCTTTTTCGGCTGAACTCATACGCCCGTGCAGCAACCCAACTTGAAATTCGGGAAAAACGCTTTCTTGTAACTTTTGATGCTCTTCTACCGCCGATCGCAAGTCTAATTTCTCTGATTCTTCCACTAAAGGCAACACTACATAAGTTTGTCTACCTTGGGCAACTTCTCGGCGAATGAGATCATACGCATGGCTGCGTTGCTGGCTTGTTAACGCGGTGGTTTGAATTTTTTGCCTTCCCGGTGGTAATTCATCAATTTGGCTGACATCCAAATCCCCGTGAATTGTTAGGGCTAGTGTTCGCGGAATGGGAGTTGCAGTCATCGTTAATACATGGGGTTGTTCGCCTTTTTGTTGTAATAACGCCCGTTGCTTCACCCCAAAGCGATGTTGTTCATCTATCACCACTAACCCCAAGCGGTGAAAGTTTACCGGATCTTGAATTAAGGCGTGAGTTCCCACTAATAAAGGTAATTGACCTGTGGCTAACAGCGAGTGAATTTCCCGGCGTTTGGCTGTTTTGGTGGAACCTGTGAGTAGTTCCACGGGTAAATGTAATAAATTGAACCAGCTAACTAACTTGCGGTAATGCTGTTCGGCTAAGACTTCCGTAGGAGCCATCAACGCTGCTTGGTAGCCAGATTGAATTGCCGCTAAAATTGCTACCACCGCCACGACGGTTTTACCAGAACCGACATCGCCCTGTACCAGACGATTCATCGGTGTGGTTTTCTGCAAGTCATTCAAAATATCGTTGAGAACTCTTTGCTGTGCGCCAGTTAATTGAAAGGGTAAGATTTCGGAGAATTTTTCAATTAACTGACCTTTAGGTGCAAGAATTGCGCTGGTTTGAATCGCCTTGGCTTGCTGCTGACGTTGGAGTAAGCCGAGTTGCAGATAGAAAAATTCATCAAAGACCAGCCGACGACGGGCAGATTGTAAGGTATCGCTATCAATGGGAAAGTGGATATTAGCGATCGCATCTTTCAATTCCATCAAATTATACTTTTCCCGCAAACCTTTAGGCAGCGGGTCTTTAAGAGAAGTTGCTGCCGGCAAAACTGCCGTTACAGCTTGACGCATCATATTCGCCATCACCCCTTCCGTGAGGGCATAAATTGGCACTACCCGCCCAATAGTCAGCGACTCAATGCTGTCTCCAGGATTTGCCAAAACTTCCAATTCTGGGTTATCTAGTGTCAAGCCATATTTACTTTCTTTCACCAACCCGCAAGCAGCTATGACACTACCTACTGGGTAGCGACGTTTGAGACTTTCTTGCCAAGCCCGACTGGTAAACCTCGCCCCAGCCGAAAAGCGACCAATTTTAATTTGACCTGTATTATCTTTAAGTACCAGTTCTAAAATAGATAGTTTTTGATTTTTTGGGCTAGTAAAGCAATTGCACCGTTTGACACTAGCTACAATAGTTACCGTCTCACCCGCCTGCAACTCGCGGATATTTACCAGACGCGCATAATCAATGTGGTCGCGGGGATAGTAAAACAGCAAATCCCGCACAGTATACAATTGCAACGCAGCTAATTTGTCTGCTTTCCGAATACCTATTTCTGGTAAGTCGCTAAGTTTTTGGTCAATTTTTGGCGCTAGTCTCCGACTCACCTCATTCACAACAGGGGTAGACTTGGGAATTTTTGATGGATAACTTCTCCCCTGTTTCTCTAGCTCCTCTGGATCTTCTTGCTGTTTTTGCAGTTGGTCAAGATACCTACGAGTTGTAGTAATTAAGTTTTGTCTATCTTTGACTGCCAAATTGGGATAGCTGGCAAATTTTGTCGCCAATTCTTGCCAACGGCGACGTTCAATAGCCGGGATAGCCGCTGGAAATTTCCCAAAAGTCAAGCTGAGAAATTCACTAAAGCGGTATTGTTTGCCCATCAAGTCGATAAAGCCGTGTTCTGCTTCTATTGCCAAGGCTTTATGCAAGCGTATCCAATCTGGTGTGTCATTAGTCATTGGTTATTAGTCAATGGTCAATGGTCAGTAGTCAATGGTCAATCGTCTTTAGTGTTGACTTTTGACTAATCTTCATACCAACTTGAGCGCCAAGCCGCTTCCGCTTCCGCAATCGAACGTTCTCGCTGCTTTTTTTGATACTCCCGTCCGAGTTTTTGGAGTTGTACTAAGATATTCCGAATTTGCTTGCGGCTAGAAGCCAGTGTTGCGTCGGCAAATTCAACTTCTCCTAGTCGCAGATTAATGGCCATAATCTGTGTCAAGCTAGATTCTTCTTCATCTTGCTCATCATCAATTTCGATGACCAAGTTTAAAAGATTTGGTGGCCCTGGCATAATTTCGGCGGCGGCTTCGGAAGCTGCTGCGGCTGCTTCTAAAATTGGTTCTGGGACTTTTTTGGGTAAGATATCAGCTTTTTGCAACAACACATTTGTATCGTGAGAGATTTTTTTCAGTGCTTGTTGCGTCAATTCTTCTAAACTATTTTGCCATTTTGCCAGTTCTACAGGCTTAGAAGAGTCAGGAGGGTTGAGTCGGGAATTCTCCACAACAATTTCTTCATCATCATTCCCGGCATTTTCAGCAACAACCTCATCTTCTGGAACTGCTTCACCATTAACATAGGTGAGTAATTGTTCAGATAGCTGTTTGCCTAATTTGCGGATGGCTTGCTGTAATTTCTGCCGTTGATTTAATGACAACTTTAAAAAGTTTTCGGGATAACCCTGAGTACACAGATGATAACTTGCTAGAATCAACTGCTTCCGCACGGCTTCACCTAAGAGGGTGAGATAAATAGTATAGGCGCTTTGAAGTTCGGCTGCGATCGCCCTTATCGCTTCTTCCAGCATTGCCAAATCTCGATCAATTCGCTCAATTGCTCTCGCCATATTGTTTCTTAATTACTCATCCGATCCGATTTTGGATTGCTTTATCTAGCTGTAGCCAAGGTAGTTGGGACATCGGTAAGCGATAAAACTTAAACAATAAAAAACTTTTCGCTCTGTCACCGTACCCTTCGGGAACGCTTTCAGCGAACGGCTGACGCTCACGGCGGAAGCCTGTCTCCTGCTATACGTTTAGCTTCTGTCAATCCATTTTCGCAATCATTTTTTAAATTAGTATAAGTTTGATTATGGTACAAATGTACGCAATTACTTTCTAAATAATAAAATACAGGTCAGCGTAGTGTAACTGACCTGTCTTAAAAAAGTCATTTGTCCAGAGTCAAGAGTCAAGAGTCAAATGAAATAGGCATTGACAATTGACTAATGACCATTGACAAAAAATTACTTAGCTCCGATTTGAGCCGCAACTTCATCAGCAAAGTTAGTTTCTTGCTTCTCAATACCTTCGCCTAGGATGTAGCGTACAAAGCGGCTGACTTGGACTTCTTCACCGACTTTCGCCTTCACTTGTTTGACCAATTCTTCTACGGAAATACTTTGGTCACGGATGTAAGGCTGATCGAGTAAAGTCATCTCTTTCAGACGTTTTTCAATCCGTCCTTGAACAATCTTTTCTCTGATGTTCTCAGGTTTGTTTGCCAAATCATCCTTGCCCATTTCAATGTCTTTTTCTTTTTGGACAACTTCGGTAGGGATTTGGTCTACGCTGACATATTCAACGTTGGGACAAGCTGCAACTTGCATTGCCGCATTCCGTGCTAAGGCTTGGAATTCTTCGTTACCCGCAGCTGATTCAGTAATGGTTTTGATCTCAACTAACACACCCACACGACCACCAGTGTGGATATAGCTATCTATCACTCCTGGTGTCGCATCTGCTAGTGCAAAGTTGATAAAACGGCGTACTTGAATGTTTTCACCAAGACTAGCAATGCTTTGCTTGATGAATTCATCTACAGTAATGCTGTTATCTCCAATGTAAGATTGAGCCAGCAAAGACTCAACACTATTCGCAGTAGCCGCTTGTTGTGCGAGGCTCTTAACTAAGGATTTAAAAGCATCATTGCGGGCAACAAAATCAGTTTGGCAGTTAACTTCTATGAGTACACCGACTTTGCCATCTGGCTGAATGTAGGTGTCTACTAAACCTTCAGCTGCGATGCGATCGCTTTTTTTACCCGCCGAAGCGATGCCTTTTTTCCGTAGCCAATCTATAGCTTGTTCAATGTCGCCGTCAGTTTCTTTCAGCGCCTTTTTGCAGTCCATCATGCCGGCACCAGTTTTTTGGCGTAGCTCTTGGACGAGTTTTGCAGATATTTCCGCCATGTTGCCTCAATTCCTAACTTGACCTAGAGTTTTTATCGCTCACGGGCGTTGAGTATTTCTATCTTACTCAGAACTGAAGAAAGTCTGAAGCCTGAAGTCTGAAGTCTGAAGTTTTATTTTTTAGACTTCAGAACCTCATCCTCCATACTTTATTCCTCCTCTTCTTCGTCGGGAATTAACGCGTCAGAGTATTCACTTTCGTCGTATTCGTAATCTTCCTCGCCGCCTTCGTAATCTTCGTATTCTTCTTCTGCATCCAGCTGACCATGACGGCCTTCATAAATGGCATCCGCCAATTTGCCGACTATCAGCTTGATAGATCGGATAGCGTCATCATTGGCGGGGATAGGAATATCCACAACATCTGGGTCACAGTTGGTATCCAACATGGACACAATGGGAATTGACAGTTTTTGGCATTCTTGAACTGCGTTATATTCCCGGCGCTGGTCGACAATTACTACCACGTCAGGGACTTTCCGCATGGTTTTAATCCCACCCAGGTATTTTTGCAGCTTTGTCATTTCCCGACGCAGCATTGAAGCTTCTTTTTTCGGCAATAAATCCAGAGCGCCGTTTTCCTCTCGGCGTTCCAAATCTTTCAGGCGTTCTACCCTAGTTTTAATGGTTGCCCAGTTAGTGAGCATTCCACCTAACCAGCGTTGGTTAATATAGTGAGCGCCACAACGAGATGCTTCTTGAGCAATGATTCCGGCGGCTTGACGCTTTGTGCCGACAAACAAGAATTTTTTCCCTTGCTCGGCTTGGGTTCTCATGTAGCTGTAAGCGTCTTCCATCAACTGGGCTGTTTGCACCAAGTCGATGATATGTACACCATTGCGGGAAGTATAAATGTACGGAGACATTTTTGGATTCCAGCGACGGGTTTGGTGTCCAAAGTGAACACCTGACTCCATCATTTGAGCCAAGGAAACGACTGGCATATATTTTTAACTCCTATTCGGGTTAAACCTCCACCCAGGTGTATTTTCATCTAAGAAAACACCCGAACTCCTGGATGTGCGGAATTTAGACAACTCTACTAGGGTAACACAGTTATGTTTAGTGTGAATAAAAGCAATGATTTGATAGAGGTAGTTGCTTAGTCCCTACTTCTTCTGGTTGGCATTACTTAAAGCATAAATAGACAACTCTCGGAAAGAAACATTATTCTCGCGTGCAATCTTATATAGCTTTTGAAATGACTCAACGACATCCTTTGGAACTTCACAGCCTCTTGCTTTTTCTACCCAATCAAACTGGGCTGTGGTTGGAGGTTCATTTAGTTTCCAATCCCACACATAGACTTCAAAAGGAGATTTTATCGTTCCGCAGGTTATTGGAACAGTAAAGCGAGTCAAGAGCTTCATCTGATCGTTTATGGGCAGCAAACCAACCCGATCCTCGATCGCTTTAACTAGCTGAGGTTTAGCTGGCTCTAATTTTTCCACTTTATACAGCTTCAGCAGGTTAGTATAAGCAATCTGTGCATACATCGGCCAGGCATCTTCGCTATCTGGTTTCGTTGTTTTCTCTAGTTCCAGGGCTTTTAGCCCATACTGTTCAGCTTTTTTCCTGTCTTTTGCTACCAATTCTCCCTTGAGATAAATATCTGAAAGATGAGCTGCCGCCCTCAATGAACCGTTAATAACAGCTTGCTCATAAAGCTGGATTGCTTCTTGAGAAGTCTTGGGATTAACCTTAATTTTACCGTTTCTAATTAGGTCAGCCAATTCTACCCCAGCCATTTTAGAACCAAGGTTCAGAGCAATGCGGAAATACTTGGCCGCTTCCTCTGGCTGTGATTTCCCTAATCCTGTTGCACTTTCATCAACATATAGCTTTGCCAGCTCTACGGCAGCATCACTATTGCCCACAGATATGGATTTTTTGTACCACTCCATTGCCTTTGGCACATCCATTTTGACATAATCGCCATAACGATACATATCAGCTAAGGAATACATAGCATCGGATGAGCCTTTTTGAGCAGCCTTCTGAAAGTAAGCTAGTCTTTTTTCGCTGGCTTGTGCAAAGGTCTTGGTATCTCCTGCCTTTTGAGCTTTTTTTGCCTTTTCCCCATAAAGACGGCCGAGATTGGTTTCCGCCTCTAATGCTCCAACTGATAGTGCTTGATTGAAATATTTTTCTGCTTGGGTTATGTCTTGCCCTGGAACCCCTTCTCTTCCGTAGAGATAAGTTGCACCAATTTCCAACATAGCTGATGCGTTACCATTTTCAGCAGCTACTAACCACCAGTCAAATCCTTCTTTCTTATTGGGTTGAGTCTGTCCCCAACCCCAATAAAGTCGCTGTCCATAAGCAAATTGGGCGCGACTAAAGCCGCGGGTTGCCGCCCGTCTTAACCAATAGGCTGTTCGTTCTGAGTCAGCAGTAACTCCCTCACCAGCGTTGTAGGCAATTCCCAATAGGTACTGAGCTTCTGCATCTCCACCCTCGGCAGCTTTTTGAATATCGTTGATCGATTTTGTAGCTAGGGTCTGCCTAAGCAATTTGTAGCCATCATTCACAATATCGTACTGACGTTTTTCAAACCCTGTTTCTAGCAACCGAGCTTGTCCAGAGGCTACTATCGGTTCTGCTAGAGCTTCACGGAACTTAAAGTTAAATAGCACCCCTTCCTGATAAGGACGCTGTTTCCCATCCGTGGTTTTCCTCACTTGCTCGTTTACTTGCTCGTAGACAGTCGGTAATGAAGAGCCAGGTTGAGAGATTGCTTTGGCAAAGGCTTGGCTAAAAGGGCTATTTGCAGCATCTCGATCTCCATCAAAAGCAACTTGACCGGGTGAAGCAGCAAATAAAATAAAAGTATCGGGGCCACCAGGATTGACATTCATCTTTGCTAGTCCAGCATCTCTACTACCTCGATGCCCTGGATTGAAAGGATTATTGCGACAAGCATCCAGGACGAAGATGACTTGTGAAGCCTTTGACTAGCTTAGGTAGTTGAGAATACCAAGCTGTGCATCCATTGCTTGATCAATGAAGGCGGCCTTACTGAACGCAGAAAGAAGCTTAGACTTAGCTGGAATCAAATAGTTATGTCCGTCAAACTGTACCCCATGTCCAGCAAAGAAAAATAAGGCTGTGACGTTATCACCAGAACTATCTATCTTTTTGACGAAAGCATCTCTAGCTTCTGTCAAAGCTCCTATTGTTGGATTGATAACCAGCGTTACTTCAAAACCTACTGATTCTAGTTCTCGCTTGACCAGTTTTGCGTCACTCACTGGCAAACCCAGAGGGTCTTCAGGATAGTCATCGATACCTACAACTAAGGCAAAGCGTTTTGATGCACTCAGTTTAACTCCCGGTAGTTTGGGAGTTATTTCTGCGGCTTGAGACTGATTAATAGCTATGGGGCATAACAGTATAGACACCCCTGATACAGCCAGGGAAAGTACTAGTGCCAGGGGAGTCAACTTCAATTTACAGGCAGGAAGCAATAGCATAGCCCATCTTATCTCCAATCAACAGGGGAAGCAGCTAATGATGAAGCTGTGTGGTGGTGAGAAATATTGAACTTTTAGCGATCGCTCCCCGCCAAAATCTCTCGGCACCTCTCACTTTCGTCAATTTATGTAATCATACTCAACCTTGCGTTAAATACGGACAATATTTCAGAATTTTTAACGTGGGCGCAAAACCTGGAGAAACTCACTATTTCGAGATGATGCGGCGTTGGGTGGACGCAATTTTATTGGGAATCCCAAACAACCGACAATTTCTGTTTGTAATCTAGTTGATGGAGAATATCAGATTAGTAAGTTTCAAGACAGCGATGCCTACGGCAACTCCTTCGGAGAACGCATTATCTCCCAAACTTTTCCTGAATTGCACCTGACTCCAAATCAAATTTTTCAAGCTGGGTTGGTATAAATTTTGAATTTGTAATTGGACTGGAAAAATCAGATAAAAAATGCGTAGATTGGATTTTACGCAGTACCCTTCAAAAAGCCAGCAAAAATCCAACCTACACAAATTTGACGTTAACTAAATTGATTAACGCCGTCTGCTACCAAAACCACCGCTACGGCTAGGACTCCGACTCCGACCGCCACTGCCAAAACTACTACCGGAATTACGTCTGGTAGTGCTAGATTTACCAGATGGTTGCAGTTCACTAGAACCAAAACCAGAACCGCTAGGACGGTTTGTAGTTCTGGGAGGGGTTGTAGTGCGGACATTAGAACCACTAGGATAAGTCCTTCTAATATTGCCTGTGGTACGGAAAGCTGTGCGATTTCTCACCGCTGCGGGGGGTGCATTATAGCGGCTGCGATAGCTGCTAACAGCTTGATCATAGGTAGAACCGTAACCACCAAACCCATTTAACACTCCGCCTGGTTGATAAACAGGTGGCACATAATATTGGGGTCTAAATAACAGACTACCAATTGCTTGACCCGCGATACTTCCAGCTAAAGAACCAGCAAAGGGCGACCAAAAGCTGTTTTCTCTCCTGACGACAACGGTTTCTTGTTGTCCGGTTTGGGGATTATTTTGAGTTTGCGTAACGTTGTGGACGTACTCAATTTTGAAGTCTTCTGTGAGGTACAAAGCTGGCTGTCCGTTTTCTACCTTCAAGTAAGATTTCTTACCGGCTTTAATTTCTTCATCAGTCAGCCGTGCCATTTGCACATTTTCGGTTGTAAAGGTTGGCGGTTTACTGTTCAGTAAGAACAGTGTGTATTCCCCTGTCCCATCGTCGTAAGTAGCTTGTTGTACTTGATACTGACCATCACTCAATTTGGTGGTGGTAGAAGTTTGGCTAACATTGCGCCCTGTGGGAGTAGTTTGCTCTCCACCCCCGCAAGCAACAGTTGTTATACACAAACTCAAGGCTAAAACAACAACTGTAAATTTACGTAATATGGTCATGATCATTGCAGTATTGTCTTATCTCCGAGCTTAACAACTTCTTAAAATGGCTGGTGTGCGGACAACCCAACAATCTACAAAGGTATCAATTCTGGGTAATATTGCAACAGGTGATCGTTGGTCAGTTCATCACCTAACTGTGCTGGCGAAAAATGCACTTGAATAGCTTTAAGTTTGTTTTTGTAGTGCAAATTGATTAAGGCTCTTAAACCTTCTTTGAGTGCGTGAATATTTGCTAAGTCTGTTTCTAACTCTGGGACTTCGCCTTCAGAAGCTATGGTAATCATCACTACAACGTTACGTGTAACTGGAATCGAAAAGGGTTCATCAAACCCAGAGGGAGAGTCCAAATCAATATCAGCACCATATCTTTCGGCCGAGTCAGTAAATAATTCATTGACGTAATCGCCTGCTTCGCCTTCACTCCAAAATACGTCGCCTTCGTTAGCCGCAGACATCCAATATTCATCGTAACGCAGCAGGGTTTCGCTGAGTTCGACTAATACTTCTCCTAAAACCTGCAAGTCGCCATCAGCATCAATTGCTTCTCTAGCAGCATGATTTAATACGCCTAAAATTGGGGCGATATCCGACCCGCTTAAGTGGATAAACAACCGACAGACTACGTAGCGAGTCCGACCAACCATTCTGTTAAAGGTATCACGCATTTGCTACCTCCAAAAATTCGTTTCTGGGAACATAGAGATTTTCTTATTCATTGATATAGTGAAAGCTTTTGAGAAAATCTACAACTACATTTAAGGAAATTGGTGTAATTGTGGCAGTTTCTCTGGATTTATCAGCGAGAAATACCGCATCTAGTTGTGAGGTATTAATAAATTTTTTACCAAAGTAGGGGTTATCATATACTGTAAATGTCTGGGCGCTGGAATTAGTCAAGATTGTTTGCGTCGGCGCTCTAAAGAAATTTATTTTCGCGGCTAATTCAAGATTTTTTTTCATTTGCCGAATAGTCTGGGCTTGACTAATAGCTTGTTCGATCAGGGTAGTCAATTGCTTCACCCGATGGGATATTTTTATATCTAAGTTGGATACATCTTCTTTATTAAGTATCTCTACCACTTGGTAAATGCTTTTGTGCATACTGTTGGCATCCCTAAAGGGGAGAATAGCCAGACAAGCTGTGGGTAATAACGCTTCATCGCTATCTACCCGGAATGTAAAAACTGTGCGGCGACGGCCAATTTCCATGCTGGGGGGTTGTTTGATGATGCGATATTCTTGAGCAATGTGGAAGTAAGCGCCAGCCAGGGCAAAATTGGCTTCTGGTTCGAGGGCGGCATCGACGATAATGCGAATAGTTGGCGGAGTTTCGTTAAAGAAGTCGCCTGGGTCGTCGGCTTCAAACTTTTGGATGATGGAGCGATCGCCTTTTGGACTAAGATCAACCCATTCACAAATCATTCCTTCTGTTTTTAGCCCAAATCGTGAGGCGGAATGCAGTTTAGCCCCGGTTAAGGTTGCGCCTGTTAAATCAGCACCAACCCATTCTGCTTTAATTAATGTTGCTTCAGTTAAATTTGCGTGGACAAAACTGGTATTAGTTAAATTAGCATTGCTCAGGTCTGCTCCCATCAAGTTCGCCCCACTCAATTTTGCGCCACTTAAATCAGCCCAACAGAGTTTTGCGCCACTCAAATCAGCCCAACGAAGGTTCGCCCCGCTTAAATCTGCGCCACTGAGGTTAGCGTGGGTCAGATTTGTCTGTTTAAATTCCGCATCACGTAAATTCGCTCCACTCAGGTCAGTACGATGCAAATCAGCGGCGTTTAAGTTTGCCATTTCCAAGTTCGCACCAGCCAGTGAACAACCTTTGAGACTTGCTTCGCTCAAATTAGCGCGACGAAGATTGGCTTTGCGGAGTGTAGCTTCGCGCAAATCAGCATTACTGAGGTTAGCTTCAAATAAGTCAGCACGGCTCAGTTCTGCCCGAATTAACTCAGCACGTACCAAAGAAGCACCCCGCAATTGAGCGCGGCTGAGGTCAGCACGAATCAAGTTTGCCACATTCAGACTGGCATGATTCATGATTGCACCGACAAAATTTACACCACTCAGGCGAGCGACATTCAACTTAGCATGGCACAAATTGGCATCGCTGAGATTTGCCCCACTCAAATTCACTATACTCAAATTAGCTTCGCTGAAATTTATTCCGCTGAGTTTGGCACCACTCAGGTTCGCTTCGCAAAGTTCGATACCGCTAAAATTTGTAACCCCTGCTGCGTATTGTTCGAGTAATTCCTCTACAGTCATTGATGCTACCCATAAATATAAGTTAAAAGTCAAAAGTCAAAAGAATTAAATTAGTTTCCTTAGTTGGTAAAGTATGCAAAATATAAGTGAAAAATAAGCTGACAAAATCAATTATGAATATTGGTATTTTAGGTTTGGGTTTAATAGGCGGTTCTTTGGGTTATGATTTGCGATCGCAAGGTCATCATGTCTTAGGAGTAAGTCGCCGTGAATCTACCTGTCAAACAGCTATAGCCCTTGGTAGTGTCGATGAAGTCTCTGTAGATATGAGTTTGTTAGCAGCCGCAGACATTATCTTTATTTGTACGCCTATCGCCCTTATTGTTCCCCAAGTTGAACAGTTAATTACATATCTGTCTGGGGATACGATTATTACTGATGTTGGTTCAGTGAAAGCACCGATAGTTCAGGCAATTTCGCCGCTGTGGGAAAGGTTTGTCGGTGGTCATCCAATGGCGGGAACGGCTGATAGTGGTATAGAAGCGGCGCAAAAAAATTTATTTGTGGATAGACCTTATGTGCTGACACCAGATGCGACAACACCCAAAGATGCGATCGCTATTTTAGAAGAAATTGTGCGAGCGCTTGGGGCAAAAATCTACCATTGCCAACCAGAACAACACGACCGTGCTGTGAGTTGGATTTCTCATTTACCTGTGATGGTGAGTGCGGCGTTAATTACGGCTTGTACGGGCGAAAATGACCCAGCAGTTTTACAATTAGCCCAAAATTTAGCTAGTTCTGGCTTTCGAGATACCAGCCGTGTCGGTGGTGGTAATCCTGAATTAGGCGCGATGATGGCACGCTATAATCGCCAAGCATTGTTAGGGTCATTGCAACAATATCGCCAAAATATCAATGAATTTATTAATTTGATTGAACAGGAAGATTGGATAACTTTAGAAGCAAAGTTGCAATCAACACAACAAGCCAGACCTCTATTTACAGAGTAAAAAGCTTTGCAGGAGTCAACGTTCAGTAATTATCCTGGCAATAGTGCTTCAATATTTTTGCGTAAATATATTGACAAATCTATTACTTGGCACTATTCAACTGTTAACTGCGTCTATTTAACTTAATCAACTAAATGTGCATTAGTTTAAATGGTGCAGCATCTGTAATGTTATAAACAGAGCTTGTATATTCAATATAATTACTTACTAATGTTGACTTATTTTTGTGACAAAGGCTTACAAATTAAAGCTTGGGTAGTTAGCGTGGTGTGCAACTTTCTTCCAACCCTAACCTCCAACGCCTTCCCTACAAGGGAAGGGGAGCAAGAATTAAAGCCTCTCTCCGTTGCGGGGAGAGGTTTGGAGAGGGGTTTTAAACATAAGTCGCACATCGCGTTAATTGCATTTAGGCAATCTACTTTCAGCCAGATAAATTGGCGGTCAATTCAGCGTCTTCTACCAGTATTGTTTGCAGTCTCATTTACTGCTGTGGTGCTGCTACACAACTTCAGTCCAGCAACTGCTCAAATACCTGCGTCACCCCGTCAAGAAATTCGCGGGGTTTGGCTGACTAATAATGACTTCGACATTATGAAGTATCAAGCCAAAGTCCAGGAAACTATGGCACAATTGCGGCGCTTGAACTTTAACACAGTCTATCCAGTAGTCTGGAATGATGGTTATACAAAATATCCCAGTGCAGTAGCACAACAGTTGGGTATTCCCTTTTTCTTCAAAGGTGCAGAAGGACAAGATGTAATTGCTGACATTATTACCCAAAGCCGTCGCCAAGGGTTACTGGCTATACCTTGGTTTGAATTTGGTTTCATGGTTCCTTTGACTTCAGAACTAGCATCGGCTCATCCGAATTGGCTGACACAAAAGCAGGATGGTACACAAACCTCAATTACGGCTGCGGGTGAAGTAGCTTGGTTTAATCCTTTTCACCCGGAAGTACAGAAATTTATTACTGACCTTGTAGTCGAAATTATTAGCAAATACAACGCTGATGGAATTCAATTTGATGACCACATGAGTTTGCCTGTGGATTTTGGTTACGACAGTTACACGATTAAACTATATACAGACGAAACCGGAAATCCACCTCCACCCAACCCCCAAGCCCAAGCATGGGTGCAATGGCGGGCAGATAAAATCACAGCTTTTATGTTACGACTCAATCAAGCAGTGAAGCAGATAAAGCCTAATGCCATTTTCTCTGTTTCCCCCAATTACTATGATTTTGCGTATAAATTTCAACTCCAAGATTGGCTGAACTGGGTAAGGTTGGGTATTGTAGACGAGCTTGTCATGCAAGTTTACCGTAATGATTTAGAAGCTTTTACTAGTCAAATTACTCGCCCCGAAATTAGAGAAACACAGCAATATATACCTACTGGGATAGGAATTATGGCAGGGTTGCGAAATCGCCCAGTTTCTTTGTCACAGATTCAGTCTCAAGTACAGGCGGCGCAACAACGTGGTTTAGGTGCGGTGTTTTTCTACTACGAAAGTCTTTGGGATTATGCACCAGAACCAGTGGCGCAGCGACAGGCTGGATTTTTAGCGGTCTTTTCTAACCCTGTTTTGCGGGATACTTCTCAATTCACACGCCGCCAGCCTACTTTTGATACGCTAACAGTTCCTTTATATACAAAGGGTTCTGTCAGTCAACCAGGGCGAGGCTATTTTTTAGAGGTTTCTGTGGCAGGCGATCGCCCAAGACGTGTTTTATTAGATACAGGGTCAGCAGGTTTACGAGTTCCCAAGGAATTTTTAGGAAATGCTCCTATCCGCCAAACAGGTCAAATTGTCAAAGAAGTATTAAGCGATGGGACTATCTTAGAAGGAGAGTTAGTTTATACCACCTTGAGAATAGGTTTACTAGCAACAGCAGAACCTGTTCCCGTACAGGTGGTTACTAGCCGCAAATGTACTCCTCAAAAACCGAATTGCTCGGCAAAAAGTGGTTCAGCATTCTCTGGTATTCTCGGTGTCAACTACTCTGAACGGACACTTCCTTATAACCCGTTGAGAAAACTTCCAGGAAATTTAAGTAACGGATTGATCGTTACAGGTAATGGTGGTACTAACAATAACGGTAGTCTCACTCTTGGCTTAACAGCTAAGAATCGAGAAGGTTTTAAGATGACTTCTCTCAAGCAACAACCCGCAATTGATGGGATACCTGGGAATAGATGGGACTCTCGCCTCATAGGAGTTTGTTTAACTATCTCTGGCAGTTCTCTGAAAAATAACTGTAATACCAGAATGGTCACTGATACTAGAGCCAGAAATGGTTTTGTGGAATTTAAATCGGCTTCCCTAGCAGGGAAACTCAAGCCAGGAAGCTTACGTCCAGAAAATGCTCTGAAGGTAGCGATACCTAAAATTCTGGACTACAGTCTAGTACCGGGCAACCGTGATGGTTTTAATCTGTGGAGTATTAATATTTCTCCACAGGCTGAATATCCCATGTTGGTGAATAGTGGGATTGGATTTTTTGACAAATACGATGTTCTATTGGATTCAATTAATGGACAACAGGGTTTTCGTATTCGTAGTTAAGGATGTATTGGCGCAACTTGAACTATCTTGACAACTGGATAGAAAAACCTTTTATCTAATGTAATACAAGGTTTTCTGCAAATTTCTAGAGCCGTTGCTACCATACTTCATAAACCAGCAATACGCTGTAATTGCAAATTGAATTTCTGTTTAGATTTTTGCTGCTTCTGCTGCATATTCATCAAGCTTGAGATATAAACTCTTCTCAATATTGGCAATTTCCAACGAATTTTATAAGTTATGTAAACTTTTTTACTGAGGGTTTAATTCCAAATTCAACCCATGTTAATCTTCTCCGTAAGAACACGACACGAATAATTTAGATGTCAAAATTTCGAGTCAATTATAAATTTCCTTAATTTATAATTTTGACATCTCCAAACTTTTTCTAAATTTATATCTCCAGCTAGAGACTCAAAACTAAAAAGAAGTAAAACCATTCATAATTATTTGAGGAAATAAACATTATGAATAGTAATAATCTCTTGGTTAGGAAAAGTAAAAGATTGATTCAAAAGATAGCGGATATTCCCTTTGCAATTTTCTATCCCGAAAAATATAAAGATTACAGAGAACTGTCTTATTGGCAGGCTACCTTAGAAAAAGAAGGGCAACTTGGAAACGAACATTACTCATACTTTTACACTGCCTACTTTGATTTAGAACCCAGTTTTTATTCGAGTAAGCGAGTTCTTGACATTGGTTGTGGGCCTCGTGGCAGTCTAGAATGGGCTGATTCGGCATCTGAGCGGATTGGTTTAGATCCTTTAGCTAATGACTATTTAAAGCTGGGAGCAGACAAACATAAGATGAACTATGTGGCTGCACCCTCAGAAAAAATTCCCTTTGCCGATCAATACTTTGATATAGTTTGCAGCTTTAATTCTTTAGATCATGTAGCAGACTATCAAGCAACGGCATCAGAGATTAAGCGAGTTGTCAAACCTGGTGGTTTATTTCTGATGATAGTAGAAGTCAATCATCCACCCCGCCCCCATGAACCTATTTCTCTGAGTTGGCAAACAACAGACGACTTCTTAGATGTATTTGATGTAATTAGTGTACGTCGTTACGAAATTGGCAATCACGATATATATGGTCAATTGCTGAAAGACGATCGCTTTGATGAGACCAAGAAAAAGAAGCGCCCAGGAATTTTAACAGCTAAATTTGTCAAAAAAGTATAAAAACTTTTTGTCTAAAATCATTAGGACTTACGTACAGGCTACGGAAGAACGAACCACAGAGGCGCAGAGTTCACGGAGAAATGAGAGTTTGAGAGATGTTTTGCGTAAGTCCTAATCATCTGTCCCTCGGCTGCAATGACATTATTGCTGATTTTTCTCTGTCTACAAACATCAATCATTAATCTCTTGATTACTTAGCATATCGACGAGGTGTATAAACTGAGATACTAGCATCACTACGTTGAATAGTTTTAGTCTGACTAGAGCCAACAATAATCACTGTTCGCATATCAGCGACATCTGGTGTTAACTGCTCAAGAGAAATCACCTTAACCGTTTGTCCTGGCCTACCGAGATTTCTACCTAATACTACAGGAGTTTCTAATGGACGATACCGCAGTAATAGATCTCTAGTGGCTGCAAGTTGCCAAGTACGCTCTTTGGAAACAGGGTTGTAAAAAGCGATCGCAAAATCTGCTTCAGCCGCCGCCGCAATTCGTTGTTCAATAATTGACCAAGGTTTCAAAATATCTGACAGTGAAATCGCGCAGAAATCATGTCCCAAAGGTGCGCCAACCGCTGCGGCTGCTGCTTGCATAGCGGAGATTCCCGGCGCAACGTAAATTTCGATACTGTCCCATTCTGGTTGGGGATGACGATCAAGTACTTCAAATACCGCCGCCGCCATTGCATAGATCCCAGGATCACCAGAGGAGACCACCGCTACATATTTGCCTGTGGCGGCTAAATCCAGTGCCATTGTTGCCCGTGCGATTTCTTCGCGGTTATCAGATTCGTGGCGTTGTTTGCCATCAGCTAAAGCACCAACTAAATCGAGGTATGTTTTGTAACCTACAAGGTCAGTTGCAGAGTTGAGGATTTCTTTGACTTCGGGAGACATCCAAGATGCAGAACCGGGGCCAGTGCCAATTATGGCTAATTTACCACGCGGTTGACCAATGGTGTTGGGGTCAATTGGTTGGGGTGCGATCGCTAGTGCTATTTCAGTAGATGCAATAGCAATCAGTTTACCAGATGAACCTGTCGCTGCCAAAGCGATCGCCTGTGCAGAGCTATCACTTTCTACAAGTATGCTTTGGTCAAAAAAGCGGGCAGGTATACTTAAAGCCTCAGCTATAGCGTGAATTGCTGGATTAGCAGCAATGCTAAGGGGGGCAAAGATTCCAGCAACAGAGGCGGGTGCAAGTTTGGCATCGACAAGGAGTTGCTGAACTGTAGTTAAATTAACATTAGGTTGAGTAATGGCGATCGCTACAGTTTGAGGATGATAAACCAGACAATTAGCGGTAGAATTTACCAAACTTTCTGTAATCTTAATAGTCAATTCTCCTTGGGCATCAATTGGCAACTGACTATTACTCAACCAAGGTGCAGTTCCCTCTAATTTTACTTGCGCCCCTGCTAATAAATCCGAAATAAACGTCTTTGCATCATCTGGGTTAGCTAAATGATAGCCAGCCGGAGGTGATAACAACGCCGTGCGAAAACGAATATCCCCAGTAGTTGTAATTGCTGGTTTAACATCCAACACCTCAGCAATGCGGCGTGCTAAATCATTGACTCCACTCAGTCCACCCAACAAGGGAACTACCGCACTACCATCCTCAGCCACAGCTAAAACTGGCGGTTCTTGACGCTTATCAGAAATAAGGGGGGCTAAGGTTCTAATCAGAATCCCCGCAGCACAAATACCAATTATGGGTGTTCCCGTAGCAAACAACTCACGCAACGTTTCGCCAAAATTTGTGAAACTAACATCAACCCCAGAAGTGCGTCCTGCTAAACCATATAAAGTTGCTCCTGGCAGAACGCTGATTATTGTGCGGGCTATGACCACACTATTTTGACCCAACACTACAACCGCAGGTGCAACCTTGATCATGAGACTTCGGGAATTTGAGTAGATATCGTGCAGAGTTTATAGTATAAGTCTTGTAGAGACTTTGTAACGTCTCTACAAAAACCGATAATTGGAATTCCCTCAGTCTGAGTAATTTTCAATTCACAATAGTCTGGCGAGATTCTCTCAATCTAGGCAATCAAACTAAAATCGCTACTAGCAAGAGTAATACCACTATTTCCTAAACGAGCAAATTCAAACACTGTTCCTGTACCCAAAATATTACCATCCTGGTTGTAGAATAAGCTGCCAGTACTTTGGCTATAAACAATCCGTCTACTACTAGCGTTGACAAACTGATCATCAGTAACAACCGCAAAGTCAGTTAAAGTTTGTCCTGCACTATTAGTAATAGCTTTAAAAGTACTTTTACTCAGGACAATCTTATCTTGTCCGCCTTCAAAGTCGGTGATATAGTCAACGCCTAAACTGGCAGTGAAAACACCTTCGGCTTGGAACAAATATTTATCCTTACCCTCACCTCCTGTGAGGATATCATCGCCTACACCTCCCCAAAGAGTGTCATCACCTGCTAACCCTTGTAGTTGGTCATTGCCGTTACCGCCACTGAGAATGTTATTTAGCGCATTACCTGTGAGACTGTCATTTCCTATGCCACCTGTAGCGTTTTCGATGACGTTGTTAGCCGAGAGAATCAGGTTGAGATTGTTATTAATTGTTTGTGTTGTTGTGATCCCTAAATTTACATTGCTGGAAATAGTAGTGCCGCGAAAGTCAATTGTATCAATTCCACCTGTGGTCGTTTCTACAATCCTATCAGTGCCTAAAAGAGTAATGGCTGAAAATAAATAGGTATCATTTCCATCTTCACCAGTCAGCGTGTTATTGCCACTATTACCTGTGAGAATATTATTGCCTACATTTCCTGTACCGTTGATTGCTGCTGTTCCTGTGAGGGTGAGGTTTTCGACGTTAGTGGGTAGGGTCGCAGTAACGGAGGTAATGAGAGTATCGGTAATAGTTGTAGTAACGCTTGTGGCTGTACCTAGAGTGGCATTAGTAGGAGATTTCAAACTTAAAATGAAGCTCTCATCTGCTTCATTCAGGGAATCATTGAGAATCGGAATGTTGATTACTTGACTAGTCACACCTGGGTTGAAAGTCAAAGTTCCTGCTGTGGCTGTATAATCTAAGCCTGCTGTGGCTGAACCATTAGCAGTTGAATAATAAACTGTAATAGTTTGGCTACTCGCGTTAGTGAGAGTAACGAGATAAGTCACATTTTGAAGATTAGTGTTGCCTTCGACAATAGTCTGACTAGAACTGAGATTAATCGTCGGTCGTAAATCATCATTAACTATGCTTCTTGTTAGACCGGTTGTCGTGCCAATTTTGTACTCACTGCCAGTAGCTAGAGTTAAAGTCACATTTTCATTAGTTTCAAAAGTGGTGTCTGCTATTGGGTCAATGGTGAGTGTGGCTGTACTTGCACCAGCAGCAAAGGTAATTGTCCCATTTGTAGCTGTGAAACTAGTAGCACCCAATTGGCTGTAGTCGCTATTAAATGTCGCTGTGCCACCAACACCATAGTTAACTGTTAAGGCGTTGATATTGCTGCCGCTTCTAGTAAAGGTGTAAATTAAATTGCTGCTGCCATCTTCGTTGACACTAGTAGATGAGACGGAAAGGGTGATGGTTGGCAAATCATCATTGACGATGATTCCTGTTACCCCAGTTGTTGTGCCAATTGTATAACCACTACCAGCCGCTAAAGTTAAAGTCACATTTTCATTAGTTTCAAAAGTGGTATCTGCTGTGGGGTCAATGGTGAGTGTGGCTGTATTTGCACCAGCAGTAAAGGTAATTGTGCCGGTTGTAGCTGTGAAACTAGTAGCACCCAATTGGCTGTAGTCGCTATTAAAGGTTGCTGTGCCACCAACACTATAGTTAACCGTTAAAACATTGGTGGTGCTGCCGCTTCTGGTAAAAGTGTAAACTAAATTGCTACTGCCATCTTCGTTGACACTAGTAGATGATAAGGCAAGACTGACGGTGGTTGGATTACTGGAAATACTACTACCACTGACAATACTGCCACTGATAAAATACTGCCCTAAACTGCCGTAATCAGTGTAGCCAGTAGAAAGTGGATCTCCTTTACCGACACCATCAATCGCTAAATAATAAGTTCCAGCAGTAACTGTAGTGGCGATCGCCGCAGATAATAAATCAGTGGGATTAGATGATGCAATTAAAGTCCCAGCAGAATTATATAACTTTGCCAATATATCTAGGTTTGGCCCGCGACTGAAGGGATTGACTGTCAAGTTAATCGCTCCCGCACCTGTGACAAAACTATAAAAATCCACATCTGTGTTGCGCTCTATAATCCCATTACCACTGACAGATGTACCAGAAATTGCTAGTGACTTTGCTGTAGTAATTGTATTACCTGCATCATCGGTGCGGTAGCTAAAACCATTGTAAGTTGTAATAATTTGCAAATCATCTTCTGTATTATTAGCAGAAGCATACTCGCCTTTACTCCACTGGGTTAAGTTCTGGTAGTACCCAGATCCCATAATCCCAGCCCAGCCAGTAACCCCGCTACCGTGTCCACTGTAGTATCCTTCCCCTGGGTTAATTCTTCCATCATGCTCCAGTCCCAAAGTATGACCTACTTCATGAGAAATAGCTTCAGCAGTATATTTTTCGCTATTTTGCAGGTTGTTACTAAATACATAGGCAGGAGTATCAGTATTATCGTTAAATGAATCTAGGTAGGCGACTCCGCCGGCTCCATTACCAAACCAATCGTAACTGCTACCGCCAATCACAACACGCACACCCCAGCGAGTATCGGTAGAACTGCTCTTAATCAAGTCATTGATATCTGTGGGAGCTTGGGTTGTGACGTTAACATTAAACGGGCTGAAATCTTCCGCAACACGCTGCCAGATATACTGGATTCTTTCCAGTTCAGTTGAACTAAAGGATGCTGCATTGCTATCAAAATCGAAGGCTGGGGTGACAATGTTAGCCCCACCTGCGAAATCTGTGTTCCAGTAAGTCCCAGAGGTGGTATGTCCGTTGAAATCTAAATAAATTGTCTGGTTAGCTCCTAATAAGCTGTTGAGAGAGAAAGTTTTGGATAGATCTAAACCAGCTGATACAGTTTGGGCTAACTGAGGTTGTTGAGTATCGACTAGATTTAACTTGACTGGAGGAAGCATACAGGATGAGCAACCACACCCTAGAAGATTGTGTGATTTGTTGCTTTGGATTGCCTGAATAAGCGTTGTTTGCAGTACAGATGTAGGTTCTAGCTGTGTTGAGCTATTTTTTAACACTAATTCTGCAAAAATTGCACCTTTATCTCCAGGTGTATCGTTTGCTTGAACCAGACTCTGAACAAAATTGCCGATTTCTGTTAATAAAACAGCTTTGATTTCTTCTGGTTTAGCTGTAGCAACAAAGCTATCTGACAGATAAATTTTGTTAGTACTACTGGCGTAACCTGGATTAGTATCCTCAAAAATGCTGTTACTAATAATTTCGATTTGGGGGAATTGACTAAAGTCTCCAGATTGCCATTGGGAATGCAAAGTAGCTGCAACAGTATGGTTATATTGTGTCCCAAAAACAGTGTCGAATAAATTCCAAAAGTTTTTTAAATCAGAAAAGTTGCTGAGTTGAGTATATGACAGCAACAGAGAAGAATTGAGAAAATTATTCATAAAATTAAGACCTACGCAACTATCACAAGCGATAGTAAAGTTAGGTTCTACTATTGCTTGTCAAAGTTGCGTGAGTCTCGCCTAAGTGATTGAGTGATAGATGCGATCGCTCAACTATTCTTTGGTTGTATAATCCCAAGACCAATGTGAACAAAGCAGAAGATAGATAAAAAACACTGATGTTATTAGTTACATTCTAATACTGTTAAAATCTACTTACCTGAGTCTATCTACTATGATTTTGAATCTGAAGCGCAGGTGATAATGTAATTTATTTTCTGAATAATTTAGATAATTGTACGTAAACTTAAAAACCCAATTTTAAAACTTTAAGCAAAATAAATTTACTTAATTACTTTCACTGATTCATTTCCTGAAATCAAAACATAATTTTGAAGTCAGTCAGTATAAAAAACTAGCCCATGTGAAAATACGTTTAAATTCAGCAAGTTTGGAGCAAAGTGGCGTGAAATGTTGCGGTATTTATCAGTGATTAAGCAGACTTGACATCAAATTCTACCCTAGCTGATTGCACCAGTAAGCAGAATCATCCTGTTTTCTATTAATTAGTCACCTTTCAAACATTTCTCGATCTCATCAGGCACTTAGTCTAGGTAAATGCGTCACGATTAATCATCTTTGCTGGTTAATATTAAGAGGAAACTATGAAAAAAGCAATTATTACTAAAACACTGATTACATCTGTTAGTTTGTTCGCTTTGTTTGCGCCTAGTCAAGTATCTGCTCAACTAATACCACAGCCTTGGGTTTCTGTTGGTGGCAAAGATGGTGATACAACTTATGCTATAGGTGCAAGAGCTTTAAATTTGGGTGTTGAACTGGGAAATGGCCCTGATGGGGCTACGGGTGTAGATGTATTAAAGTTTATCAATTTACCAGTTATTTCTCCTTATGTGGGAGTGGGATTATATTCCCAAGATAAGGGTGTGGCGGTTTCTGGTGGCGTTCAGGTAGGTGCGACAAAAAATGTTTTCGTAGGAGCCGGTTATAATTCCGTTAGAGGTTTTAATGGACAATTAGGAATTAGATTTTAATTTTGTTATGTAAGCTTGGGCATTTTCTAGTAGAACCCTTATATAGTAGAAAATCCTCAGTAAATTAGGCACAAAATTTAGTTATATGCTTTAATGAGTGTTTTTTATTATTTAATATAGCTAAAGCTGCTAAATATAGCATAATCCTTCATTTTTCAAGCTTTTTGATATTAAGGTAGCAGTTAGTTTACTTAGTTTTCTGAATATTTTAAAATTTGATTAAGGCTGCGATCGCTAGACACAATCTCTCTTCAATTCTCCTATAATGCTCGGTAATTGATTATAGTGCGGCTCAGATAGCTGCATTATCTGGTAACTAGACATTTAATTTATGGACAAATCTGCTCCCGGTAAGTAGTAGGATGGCTTATGGCGATTATTTTAAGTGATGAATTACCGCAGTACTTAATGAGAAACTGCTGCAATTATATCTATTTCCTCTCCCCAACTAATTTTATTAATCTCATAGGTATCCCTTTATGGAACAAGGGTTAAGGTTACTCATCCAACTTGTAATAGAGTTTGCACCTGTAGTTGTCAATCTAGTACAAAAAAGAACAGCAGAAGGTCTAAACACAACAAATTATCAATTACCGCAAGTTATCGAAGAAATTATTGAATTCGTCAATATTACAACTAATAGCAAAACTTCTGAAGATGAATTTCACCAAGAAAAACTTTGGCAACAGCAATTAGCAGTTTATCAACGAGAAACACAATTACAAATTGCCCAGCAACAACGAGATACATCTCTTCAGTTACCAGAAGTTAATAAAGTCTTGGATAGCTGGCCGCTCAGATTGTATCCTTCGCAAATTTTAGAGTCTCGGAATAATCACAAAAATATCCCGCTGAAAATTTTTCTCGCGCCTCCCCAAATCAAGTTTGATCAATTTGATTGTCAGCCTGAAGAAGTTTCGGAAGTTGAAAGAATTTTGGCTGAAGGCATCCGAGAATTTATTAATACTAATTATTCTCTGCATCATCCTATCAGACCTACTGAATTTTTAGCAGGTGCTTGGGATAGTAAACGTTTTCATAGTGAATCGAGTATTAAAGCTTTGTTTAGTCTGTTAAAAACAGAACCAATTTTAATTTTAGAGTCAGACCATGATGGAGATTATTTAAATTTTCGGATTGCTTACTGGGGTTTAGGACAAGAAAATTATTTTTATAAGACTATTTCTCGTCTACCATACAAAGAAATTTTGCAAGAGTTTGCTAAAAGTCGGGCTGTAGAGTGGAAAAAAATTCGAGATGAACTAGTAACTTTAGGCGAAGACTTAGAGGAAATTAATCAATTAGGTGGTGATAATGTTGAGAATTTAGCAATTTTAGAAAAGACAGAAAAATGGCAAGCCAAAGGAATTGATGTTAGTAAACTGTCCTTGAAGTATCAAATCAATCAGCAAGATATCGCTAAGTTTTGCCAAGTATTAATTACCTGTCATTGTTTAGTTGCGGCTTGGGTAGCAGATGCTTATCACTTAGTGCATCATGATGTACCGCCATTATTACCAGAGTTATTACCTAGTTTTCTCAAAGATGGGCTAGATTTGCCAGGGGTACAAGCAATTTCAGAAGAGAATATACTCCAGGTGTATGCCACAGGGTATCAACAAGTTTATCAAGCTCTGGAAAAGGAACGTAGATATTGGGTTCCAGAGTTAGCTTTACAGTTAGCCCAGAGTTTATCACATTTACCCGATCGCACTTGGGCGCAAGAACAAGTAGATTATTCCATCAACACCTGGTTAGAATTGCGTCAAGTTACCACTCAGGAATTTACTCATGCCTTAGAAGCAATGCAATCTGCCATCAAAATAGAAGATGAAGAATATGTTCACAAACTCCAAGCATATTTTATGGCAGTGGGCGATCGCCAAAGTATTGCATCTATAGAAAAAATCTTACAGGCGATCGCTACCCTCAAACACAAACTTACCCTCGAATCTCCCGAACTCATCCACACCTTAACAGGCCATTCCGGTAAAGTTGCATCTGTAGCCATTAGTCCTGATGGGGAGACAGTAGTGAGTGGCTGTGCAGATCAAACAATTAATATCTGGAATTTGCAAACTGGCAAACAAATCAGAACTCTCACCGGGAATTTAGGTGAAGTTTCATCGGTGGCGATTAGTTCTGATGGGAATTTTTTAGCTGTGGGAAGTTGTCAACATCCCAAAAGCAATGTCACAGTTTGGCATTTAACCACAGGTCAGTTAATCCACACTCTCTTAGGACATCAAAAACCAGTTAACGTTGTCGATATTAGTCCTGATGGGCAGATTCTGGCTAGTGGTAGTAACAAAATTAAAATTTGGAATTTGCATAAAGGCGATCGCATTTGTACACTTTGGCATTCTTCTGCTGTTCACTCCGTCGCCATCAGCCCTGATGGGAGTATTTTAGCTAGTGGTAGTGCCGATAGCAAAATCAGGCTGTGGAACCCCCGCACAGGTGATCCCCTCCGCACTCTCACAGGTCATACAGGTGAGGTAAAATCAATTGCCATTAGTTCTGATGGACAACTTCTGTTTAGCGGTAGTGCGGACACAACTATAAAAATTTGGCATTTGATAACGGGTAAACTTTTGCATACCCTCAAAGGCCACTCAGATGCAGTCAAATCAATTGTGTTGAGTCCCAATGGACAACTTTTATTTAGTGGTAGTGGCGATCGCACAATTAATATTTGGCGGATTGCGACAAATGAAATCCTCTACACACTCACCGGACATTCAGGAACCGTAAATTCTCTCGCTCTCAGCCCTGATGGTAAATTTTTAGTTAGTAGTAGTTCTGATAAAACAATCAAAATTTGGCAAGTTTAGCAAATTGCTGAGTATAAACCCATCCGACTACAAACTTAACCAGCTAAAAACCTGCTCAACAGTTAAAGTTAAATCAAGATTACTCAGAATAGGGAGTTGGTTTGTACCTGTGAGCATTTCCACTCTTTGATTGGGGAAGATAGTTAAAATGTTGGCTTCCTCTGGAAAAATTAACCAACCCAGTTCTGTGCCATGTTGAGAACAGTGTAGTAGGTTATTTAAAACTTTGCCTGGGCTTTGGTCTGGAGAAAGGATTTCTATCGCCCAGTCGGGGTAAGTTTCAAAGCGGTTAGCAATTCTACCGGATGCTTCACGGGGAATCCGTTCCCAGCGAAACACAGAAATGTCGGGAACTATTGCAGCACCCTCAAAAACACAACGCAGTTCCGGAAAAGCAAGGGCAATTTTTTGTGGTTTGGCAGTCTGGTTAATTGCTTGACAGAGTTCTACTTGTAATAGGCTATGTTCTCCTTGCGGCATAGGTTTTTGGCTAACTTTTCCCTTGATATATTCAGAGGCGGGTTGAGTGTCGGGGAGTTGCAGAAATTCTTCTAATGTGATGGACTTGACTGCTATAGTCATCGTTTTGTGTTGCTTAATTCTCTTATCTCTATTTTGGCTGTAACGCCAGATGATGATGGGGCGTTAGGCGATCGCAGATAGTTTTTGTGATTTGCATCTTGTATGAAGATAGCGTGAAGATTTTACCTGATTGGATATTATATTTATTTCAAACATAGCTGGTTGTTAAACATCTCTTATCCTGACTACTTCATAATTGACCAGCTTGATAGATTTAATTTGCGTCCCTGATGTTCTGTTTGGTTACTTACACAACATTATTAGTCTATGCTTATGAAACGATTTTGAGGAACTAATTAAATAATATTTGGGTCTACTTGTGTAGCTTAGATAACAATTTATTTGATACTCCATATCATACAATCATTTAGCTTTGAGAGATAATTCCTGATAAATCTAGCTGAAGTCAGAATATAGCTACGCTGTTGATCGCAAAATTCACTCTCTGGATACTGTATAGTTTCCGAACCTGTGATCTAAATTAAATATATGAAATTGCTATTTTCTGTATCAGCAATCCATAAGTCAAAAAAATCCCACTTTTATATTTTCTTTGTTATTTTGTAGTTAACGGGACAGTTCTCCACCATACGGTGAGTTTAAATATCAATTAAGTCAACGTTTACTCGCATTTTGTAAAGCAAATAAGCATTTTGTGCTTAGAGAAACTTATCTCTGCAAGCGCGAAATACACTGCTGGAATCAATTGCGAAGTCAGACTTAAATCTGCAACCTGCTAGTGTATCAAACTGAGAAAAAATTACTAACGATCATGCTCAAAACAACTAATCTATCTATTATTTTGACTGCTTTCATTCAGCCTGAAACTTTAGAACAAAATGCAAAATTAGCTCACAAAAATCCCTTATTGTCATCTCGATATGATGTTCTGCAACCATTACGTCAACGGCTTGATGAACTCGAAATCCAAAATCGTAAAGTAGCACACTTTATTGCTAAATTTATTCCGGCACAGTGTCCTTTCGAGCGTGATATTGTTTTATTCGGCCGCACAATAGCCCACATTCCCCCTATGTGCAAACTGAATCCTCTTTATGATCAATTTGTTGGCTTGCGTTTTCGGGCGTTGTGTTATTTAGTAGATCAGTGTGGCGAAGACATTCAGTCCTACTGTTAAACGCATACTGAGAACCAAAATATGGAAATCAAAATTGAGCATCAACCCAGTCAAGAATATCTGCAAAATTTGGGTGTGTTCAAATGGGCGATTTGGGAAAAGGAAGTCTCCAAGTTTCCCTGGACTTACGATACTGAAGAAACTTGCTACTTTTTAGCAGGTGATGTTATTGTTACGCCGGATGGCGGACAACCAGTGCAAATGGGTAAAGGAGATTTGGTGACTTTTCCTGCTGGTATGTCCTGTATATGGGAAATTATCAGCGACGTAAAAAAGCATTATTACTTTTCTTAATATAAATACACCTAGCTTTTGTCTTGTAGTACTAGTCCCTGTTTCATAGCTTCTGGTGTATGCAGTTTATGACGACTTGATATATAAAAGAGCCAGAAATGTTAATTTCTAGCTCAAATCGTTGAGACAAAACAATATTCAACGGAAAGCAAACTGAGGTAAAAAACTTAGAATCTACCCAGGTTATGCAACCCTAAGATGATACCTACGCCTAAAATATGCCCAAAGGCGGTAGTTGCTAGTAGCGCAGGTAAACCAAAGCCACCAAAGAAATTTGCTGAGGGTAAAGCTGGCTCGGAACTGGGATACTTAATGCTAGATTTGCCAAAGGCAATAGCTATGACGTTAGCAAGAATCATGATGATGCCAATGGAGGGACTCCATTGTAAGGGTGCGGTGGCTGCTGCTAATAAGGTGGAAGTCAGCACTCGATTTACTCCTGAAATTTGTGAATGATTGAAAATATCATCGGGAAATCTAGGAAGATTATTCAAGGAAAACTCTTATTTTGCAGCAATATTTAACAGTTATTCTAAGTCCTTAATATAAACAACTATCTAATTATTACTACTGAAGGAGACTTTCAGGGTAGTCAGTAACACATTAACTCAACTGTAAGAGATGATTTATATAGTAAACCTTAAATTGTCAGGTGCTTTGTAGCAACGCTTAACGCACCATCTTTCTCGGTGCGTTACGGCTAATTCTCACTCTCTTAAGTTCCAAAATCCTTGTATAACCGTAACACACCCTACTTAATATTCACTTTATAAATAGCCTGTAACGATTGAGTAGTTAATATGTGTTGATTGGCAAAAGTCTAATTTACAATTTCTCTTCAACCTTGATTCCATTCCTTCTAATAATTGCAGCTGGAATTCCCACAACGACACAATCACTAGGAACATCTTTGACAACAACTGCATTTGCGCCAATTGTGACATTATCACCTACATGAATATTACCTAGTACTTTAGCCCCTGCCGTGATCCGCACATTGTTGCCAATTTTGGGACGACCTGATTTATCTTTATATCCAATTGTTACTTGTTGGTTTACCCAACATTGCTCACCTATATCTGCCATAATAATAGTGCTAAATCCATGCTGGATAAATAAACCAGCACCAATGCAGCAGGAAGAATCCAAGAAAAGAGAAGGACATTCTGGGTAAATTATTTTGAGTAAATACATGGAAATCCGCCCGCTCAGATTGCCTTTAAATAGACGATAGTAGTATAAGTTTCTAAATTCTTGTGTCTTGTATAGTAAAACAATTAATTGCATCCACAAGGGTTGTTGTGGCAACCCTAAAACTTCACTCCATCGTTTTATATCAGCAGTAATAATCTCTTTTTCTGTTGTTAGTATAAAGGGGATTAATAATGGCGAAAACCAGAGAATGATGAAGCTAAAAATAGCTTGTTGAATCAAAGTTTTCATAATATTTACCAAATAATTATAAGTGGATGGCTGGTAATCGTTATTAGTGATATTTGGACTTTACGCAGTTGTTTTACTTAGCTGAAACTTACGCAAAAGTATAAAAAATAACAGCAAATAATGCATATACACAAAGTGGCTTCCCGAAGGTTAGGTCAGGAATTTATAAGAGTTTGAGAGAGTTATTACGTAAGTCTTATTCGTATTAAAACTGCTAGATGCAATGTATCCGATAAAACTTGTAATGGCAATATTGGCGGAAGTAGGGATGTATATCTGCTAATACGGCTCAGTTAATGCTTTAATCTTCTAAAGATACTCACAATGGGCTATTAAGCATCTTTTTCACTGTTTTTTAGAAGCTCGTCCCAGACGATGGATCGGAAACACATGAATCAATTTTAAAATTAGTGAATTGAAACTACACAAAAGCTGATAGCGTCAAACAAAGTAAAATCATATTCTGGAAGTCATAGCTTGAAAACCCGTTCTAATTACTGGCAACTACTGCCATATATCAAACCCCAATGGGCAAACATGATCAAGGGCTTGATCGGCATTATCGGATATGTGCTGGCGACACTAACGTTAATTAATCTTGCAGGTAAATTAGCAGCGCCTTTTGGTCAAGGTAATGTAGTAGCGATCGCCCAAATAGCTGGTGTTTGTGCTTTGGTATTTCTGGTACGTGGCTTTTTTCAGTCTGTACAAGATATATACATGGCTAAAGTCGCTTTGAGAGTGGCTTATTATCTCCGCAAGCAAGTATACAGCCATTTGCAAAAATTAGATTTAAGCTATTTTGAAAAAGCCAAAACGGGTGATTTAGCTTACCGCCTCACAGAAGATGTAGATCGGGTTGGCGAAGTTGTCAATAAACTACTGCATGATTTTATTCCCTGTGTGTTGCAATTAATCGCCATACCCATCTATATGATTTATTTGAATTGGCAACTCACACTAGCAACAATTGTGATTGCACCTTTGATGGGGGTGTTAATTGGCTGGTTTGGGGAACGTCTACGCCAGTATTCTGTAAAAAGTCAAAATCGCGTGTCGGGATTATCAGCTATTTTGACGGAAGTTTTCAGCGGAATTAGACTAGTACAAGCGTTTGCCGCAGAGAATTATGAAATTGCTCGTTTTGGTTATGAAGCAGAACGTTCTTTAAAAGCAAAGTATTCCACAGAACGTCTCAAAGCCATCCAAATTCCCATCATTGGTTTTTTAGAAGCTTTAAGCGCATTATCTTTATTAATGGTGGGTACGTGGCAAATTTATCAACGCAACTTAACTGTGGGAGATTTTTTCAGTTATTTAGCCGCTGCTGCATTGTTAATTGACCCTATCGGTCATACTACCAATAACTATAACGAGTTTAAACAAGGCGAAGCATCCTTAGACCGTGTGTTTGAACTGATGGCGATTCAACCAAAGGTAATAGAAAAAGCGATCGCGATCGCCCTACCTCCAGTTAAAGGTAAAGTGGAATATCGCCACATTTCTTTCGCGTATAAACCCGGTGAACCCGTCTTGCAAGATATTAGTTTATTAGCATTACCAGGAGAAGCGATCGCCCTGGTGGGTGCTTCCGGTGCGGGGAAAACTACCTTTGTGAATCTCCTTCCCCGGTTTTATGACCCAAATTCTGGGCAAGTTTTCATCGATGATATTGATATTCGGGATGTCACCTTACATAGTCTGCGGCGACAAATTGGTATCGTTCCCCAAGAAACAGTGATATTTTCGGGAACCCTGGCTCAAAATATTGCCTTTGGCCAAGATACCTTTGATATGGATGCAGTCATAACAGCCGCAAAAATTGCTAACGCCCATCAATTTATTACCCAGTTACCAGAAGGTTATCAAACTTGGGTAGGAGAACGAGGGGTAAATTTATCGGGTGGACAAAGACAAAGAATTGCGATCGCCCGTGCTGTTCTTCTGAATCCGCGCATATTAATCTTAGATGAGGCGACATCTGCATTAGATTCCGAATCGGAAGCCTTGGTACAAGAAGCCCTAGAAAGACTGATGCAGAACCGGACAGTATTTATTATTGCCCATCGTTTAAGCACAGTGCGAAGATGCGATCGCATTTTGGTTGTGGAAAAAGGGCAAATTGTCGAATCAGGGAATCATGAGGAATTATTAAGGCTAGAAGGTCGCTATGCTAGATTTTATGCCCAGCAATTTAGTTAGTGGTGAATGAGAAAATTAACGCCGTGTGCAACTTTATCTCAAACCTAACCCCCAACCCCTTCCCTTGTAGGGAAGGGGAGTAAGAATCAAAGCCTCTCTCCGTTGCGGGGAGAGGAATGGAAGTGGGGTTTCAAAAATAAGTCGCGCATCGCGTAAATTACCTCTGAAGTGCGATCGCCAGTTGCCATACTACCAAGGATTACCAATCAATGTAAATCCAGCCCAATAATAAGGATGAGATAATTCATCCTCATCAAGCTCATCCAACTCATGTAACTCTGAAGAAGTACCACCTCGAATTCGGGGATTATTTTCCAAACTAACACGCTCTTTGAGCATATCAATTTGAGCTTGTCGTAGTGCTTCTGACTTAACTGGATTAGCTTTCAGTTTTTCGTAAAATTGAATCATCAAAGCCAATGTCCCGCCATCACTAACCGCCCAAATACTTGCCAAAGCTGCTTTTGCACCTGACTGTACAGCTAACCCAGCAAACCCCAATTCAGCTTGAGGATCACCCAATGCAGTACGACAAGCACTTAATACTAATAACTGCACAGGAGGTTTATTGAGTCCGAGAGTTTTCAGTTCATCTAAGCGAATTTTTTTATCCCAAAACTGGATATAAGATTGCTCAACCGAACCCTGAGCAAATTCAGCATGGGTAGCTAAATGTACTATTCCAAAAGGATAAATAGCACGTTCTTTTTTCAGATTTTTGAGGGTGAATTCTTGGTTTAGTAAAGACTTACCCTTCCAGTTATTGTTAATAATGCTAGATAATTCTAAGGGAACAGCAGGTAAAGGTTCCAGGTTTTTAAATTTTGATGCTCCCAACGCTAAAACCTGGGTTTTGCTAATATTTGTCAGTTGAAAATCTAGAAGGCTAAAAGCAGGAATAATCGTTAAACTATACTTCTCGATTAAAAATGTTTTGCCATCAGAAATCGCAGCTAAAGGAACAGTCCGTAAGCCACCTCCTAAACAAAATATCAGATTATTAATACCTTGTGTTTGTAATTCAGATGCCAAAGGAGTAATTAGGAAGTCATATATTTTTTTACCAGAAGCTAGATATTGCCTGCGTGAAGAGGCTGGATTAATCACATCATTGCGGAATTTCGTGACTAAGTTAGTCAATACCGCTTTTTTAGCTGCTGGAATACGTTTATGAATTGGTGATTTATCTGGCAAAACCAATATTAAATCGAGTTGGTCAGCAGTTGGAATTGCATATATTAAGGCGCTTTTTCTCCCAACTTTTTGATTAATATTCTTGAGAACTTGACTGATTTTATTGACTTCAATAACCTTATTGGAAGGCAATTTTACTTGCATATATTCATCATATTGCTGCTTCCAGCCCCTTTCAATATGGATAACAGCCGAGTTAATATCTTCACTGTCTAGTAATCTTTTAATAACATCTGGTTGCAACCGAGAAACAGGAAGTTTAATCTGTTTTTCTATTGGCGGAACTGCTTGTATTTCTGCTTGACTAAACTTGAGCAAGTCCAGCCCAATTATTAATATACTAAGGGTGGAAAGAGCTAATAAATTTAGCCTACGCCTGTTCATATTTTTTATGGGGTAATATTATTAATTATTTTTAAAGGATTAATAGAAATCAGTAAAAATTAAAATTAACCGCAGACGTAGACGTATTAGCAGCTTGTCACAGGCTACGCGCATAGAATTTAGGGTAATTTTGCCACCTGTTACCTGCTATATATTCAAATCATAACCTAAATTGTTAGGTGTTGATTGCGGAATTGATTAGTTGATTGGCTGTTGTATTTGTTTTTGCTGTTCTTGTAGCCAAGCTTCAAAAAGTTCATTCAAAAGTCGTGCTTTCATCTGGTCATCTAATTGGGCGGGAATAAATTTTTCTAGGCGCAGAATGACCACCCATTCGGCTATGCGGGCTGGGGGTATCACCTTACCGGGTTGACTGCTAGATAATAACTGCACCATTCCCGGATGAATTGCTTGTAGTTCAACGGGGCCGACAAGTCCACCTGTTTGGGCTTCTGGTCCTTGGGAATATTCTTTGGCGACTTCGGCAAATGACTGTTCTTTGGCTTGCAGCCGGAAGTACAGTTCTTGGACAAGTCCAATATCTTGAGTGCGTAGCAGGGAATAAATTACTTTATCTAGCTTGCCTTTGTTTTGAAAGAAGTAAGATTCTAGTTTGCTACCCCAAGTAGCTATTTTGAATTTCTCTATTTTCAGTTTACGAATTGTTACTGATTCTAATTGCTCTACTGTGATGCCGTGATAAGCCATCCAGGCTTTAATGTCCGCATCAGTCTTTAACTGTCGTTCCAGGTAAAACTGCTGTTGAGCGCCAGTAATTTCTTCTGTAGTACATTCTATATTTGCGATCGCTTCATCGATAATTAATTCCCTTAGTAGTTGTGGCAGCATTTGATAACTTGCCAGTAAAGGAATTAGCTCAGTAGCCTGGATTGTACGGTTGCCAATTTGGAGAACTTCTATCATTTTTTATTCCAACTGCGATCGCATCATCAAGCAACTTATTTTTACATATTCAGATGCACTAGCACGTATTTATCCTGAGATATTGTTAGCAAAAATTAAAGATGTAGAATCTGGTATCCTACATCTTTGATTAAGCCTTTATTTTTTAAGAAAAGTAAACCTCTATAAGGTTTCCAAAAAACTCAAAAGATCCGCCATTTCTTGGGTACTGGGCTGAAATTTGGGCATAGGAGGCGTTTCACCGCTAATAACTTGTTGAATCAACTTATAACGAGATTTACGTTTAGAAACAGCTTGTAAACTAGGGCCGACTCGCCCATCTGCTTGCCAACCATGACAACCAGCACAATTAATTTGAAAAATAGCATTTCCTTGCTCTGGGTTTCCAGTTAAGGACAGAACAGTTTTAACATAAGGATCTGAGGCTTGTACCATTTGAACACCAAAGATGCCCAAAGGAATTGCTAACAGTATCGCTAGAGCCAGCAAGGCGATCCGCTGAATTATAATTTCAGGTTTGGTAATCTGGTTATCCAAAAGGTTTGCTTTGAAAGTGTAAGGTTCTAAAATTTTTCATTTCCTACACATAGCTTAAAAGTTCTTGATTTCCACTGCAAGCGCAGATGACCGTTTTCTTACAAGTAGTCATCGCTCAAAAACACTGCGGTAAGCGGGATTCGCCGTAATTTGGTAAAATCAAAAACGGGATATGAATCATTAATAATTGCAAACAGGAGATTTAAAGTGGTTGAACCCCTGCTTTCAGGTATTGTGCTTGGTCTAATTGTCGTCACTCTCGCTGGTCTGTTTTACGCTGCATACAAGCAATACAAGCGTCCCAACGAATTGGGTGGTTGATCCTTAAGTGCTGAGTGCTGAGTGCTGAGTACGAAGTGTTTGTTAAGTGGTGGGGATATAAAGTTGCACTTTATGACTTTGTATCCCCATCACTGTTTGTAATTGAGTCAATGACTCTGTAGAAAGTCAAGGCTGTGTTACCGTAAACTTTTTGACGCGAGATTTCCCAAGTGGAGATTGTTGGTGATGTCCAGCCTTGGGGATTATGTTCTACGGCGATTTCACCTTTAGCGTCTAACAAATTATAATCAGCGATCGCCTCTAAAACAGGTTGATATAATCCACTAGCATAAGGCGGATCAAAGTAAATTCTGTCAAACTGTTTTCCTGACAAACTTTTTAACTGCTGAATTACATCACCCCGAAGCAGCTGCCATTTTTGTTCGCTGTTAGCTAATTGCTGCCAATTTTCTTGAATAATTGCACAGGCTCGGCTTGATTGTTCAATTCCTACTACTAGGCTGGCTCCTCTACACAAAGCCTCTGCGCCCATTGAACCACTACCCGCGCACAAATCTAGCCAGCGACAATCTGCAATTTCGCCTTGCCAAATATTAAAAACAGCTTCCCTTACCCTAGCACTTGTAGGTCTGGTTTCTTTCCCTGGTAAGGTTTTAATCGGACGTTTGCCGTAAATTCTCAGGCTCATGATAATTAGTCATTGGTCAATGGTCATTAGTCATTAGTCTGTAACAAAACAAATGACAAATCACAAATGACGAATCACAAATCCTATGCGGCAATTTGTTCACGAACTTGAGAAACAAAATTAGACAGGATTTGCAATCCTATATTAGATGATTTTTCCGGGTGAAATTGCACTGCCATCAGGTTGTCTTTGGCAATGGCCGCTGTGATAGTTTGAGTACCGTGGGTAACAGTTGCAGCCCGAACTTGTGGATCTGTTGGGTCAACATAATAAGAATGGACAAAATAAACCCAAGGGTTTGCAGGTAAATGCTCCCACAAAATGCTTTTTGCTTGAGTAAATTCCAGCTGATTCCAACCCATGTGGGGAATTGTAATTCCGGGTTCATGCTGAAATCGGCGGACTTTTCCTTTAATAATTCCCAGTCCGGGTTGGCTTCCTTCTGCACTTGATTCAAACAGAATTTGCAATCCTAAACAAATTCCTAAGAAAGGTTTACCAGAGGCGATCGCGTCTTTAATTGGTTGTTCTAAATTCCGTTCTCTGAGATGTTGCACTGCGGGATCAAATGCGCCAACTCCTGGCAATACTACCGCATCTGCCAAGGATATTTCTTTAGCAGAATCGGTAATCTTAGGAGTCGCCCCAGCTTTTTCTATTCCTTTACAGACTGAGTGCAAATTTCCCATGTCGTAATCTACGACTGCAATAACTGGCATTGACCTGCTCCTTGTAAATTTATTATGGAGGGTTTTTCTATTCTAAATAATAATTCTAATGAAGAAAAGAATTCTATTAACTTCTTTTGACACTTGGTTAAATGATCAACCGTCAAATTCATCGGATGATTTATTACAAGAAGTGAGTCAAGTTGAATCGCTCCCCCACGATTTAAAATTTCTCCGGCTGTTACCTGTAGATGTGATGCTGGCTAGTTCCTGGGTAATTCAAAAAATCTCCCAGTTGCAACCAGATTACATTATCTGTTGTGGTATGGCTGCTAGTCGCCAGCGATTAAGTGTGGAGATGGGTGCTAATCAAGGAGAAAATTTTTTGGCGACCGGAGTAAATTTGGAAAAATTAGTTTCGGGAACAGTAGCAACTGATATTAGTAGTGACTGCGGTAAATTTGTTTGTGAGGGACTTTATTATGCGGTTCTTGACTATCTCCACCAATATCAATTGACAACTCGTTGTATATTTGTTCACGTTCCGGTGTTAAATCAAGAAAATTTGGTAGCTATTGTTGCCGATTTCTTATTAATTATTCACAATTTGGCACTCGCATAAAATGGTGTGCGTCTTGTAGGAAAAATAGTCACCTAAGTATATGTTGTCCTTTTTACTCAGCTTACTGATTGCCCAAGCAACACCTCCCACACCACCACCAGAAGAAGTTGTCCAACAGCAACAAGTTTTGCCTTTACCAGGACAGTTAGATTCAGTGCCAACTTTTAATAGCAATAGTCCAGAATTGGTGTTGAAAGAAGGAATTTTATTGTCTACTTTTCCTGGAGATAACAAAAAAGTTCCAACAGCGCATTTAAATTTTCCTTTTCGGGGACGATTTGATATTTTTGCTCACCATATTGCGAAAGCCGACCCACCAGAAAATCTGCGATCGCTCTATCTCGGTATAATTCTGCATAACCCAACTGAGCAACCAGTTACCGTCAATATCTTGCAAGCGGCGAGTTATTTAAGTCAACCAGATGCACCATTTATGGAGTTACCGCCCTTTGTCGAAGATGCTGCGGGTAAAGTATTTGCCGGGCCAGGCGATCGCGCCATGTCTGATATTCTCAGAGGAAGGCGACAATCAATATTCCCAGCGCAAATTATTCTTGCACCCAAAACAAGTCAGATGTTGCTGAATCTCCCTATCCCTGTGCAGGGGTTAACGCCGCCTTTAAATGGTCGGTCTACCTTAATGCGCTTGCGGACTAATGGAACAGTCTACGCCGCTAGTTTAGCGATGTTTGCCAAGGATAATGCTGATGGTGGTGAACGTGCGCCGACTTTAGCAGAGTGGGAAAATTTATTAGATAACGGTGAACTGTCCACGCCACGAGATAAAACACCTACTCCCTTAGAAGAAACTGGTAAACCGAGAATTTACGGACGCGTGGCGGGGGTTGTTGGTGGTTCATTTTGGCGTGCATTTATAGTAGATAGTCCCAAAGCCAGATTTTTGACCATTCCCCAACCGGGACAAGCGGTTTCCTATGCACTGAGTACCTTGCACGGGGGAACTTTGGGGACTAGCCAAATTCAAAGTGCGCCGATGTTAGCGCGTTATCCTGACACTGCATATCGCGCACATGGCAACTATGCAATTCAATACAACTTGAAGTTACCGTTATATAACAATACTTCTACACCGCAAACTGTAGCTGTCGCTATGCAAACCCCAATTAAAGAAGACCAGTTAGTGAAACCTGGACTGCGCTTTTTTAGTACCCCAGCACGCCAAACATTCTTTCGCGGTAGTGTGCGGATACGTTACAAAGATGATCAAGGTAGAGCGCAAACTAAGTTTGTGCATTTAGTCCAAAAGCGGGGTCAACCAGGAGAGCCACTGGTAGTATTAAATATGAAAGCCAGCGATCGCAGATTAGTCGAAGTAGACTTTCTCTATCCTCCCGATGCTACCCCACCGCAGGTATTAACTGTATCAACTCAAAAATGATTTTTCGGCATTACTGAAAATATGCAACGTCAAAATTGTAGTACCTAGCTGATTATTGGCGGCGCGATCAACACTGTGCGATCGCGCCATTTTATTTACCCATCAAGAAAATTACACAGCCTAAGCAGCGTACTAAGACATAGATTTTCAAGCCATTGGAAGAGAATTTTGTTTGGTGATGTTTCAAAACAAGAGTTAATTCGATGGACGGATCTCTGCTTGAATCTGCTCACCAATTTTGATAGCTTCACGCCGAACTTGCTTAGTGTCAACCGTAAGAACCTTACGCTCAGACATGAGAACTTTCCCATCCACAATTACAGTATCAACATCCTCAGCTTTTGCTGCATAAACGAGATGGGAAATAACATCGTAAAGAGGAGTCAGGTGTGCAGATGTGAGGTCTACTTGAATTAAATCTGCTTGCAACCCAACTTTGACAGCACCAATTTTATCAGCCAAACCGAGGGCTTCTGCACCTCCCAAGGTTGCCATCCGTAAGACAGTCCTGGCCGGTAAAGTGGTAGGGTTGAGAGTTGTGCCTTTATGAATGAGGGCAGTAAGACGAATCGCTTCCCACATATCTAAATCATTGTTCGACGCAGCGCCATCCGTACCCAAACCAACTTGAATTCCTGCCTGCACCATCGCCGGAATAGGTGCAAAGCCAGAAGCCAACTTCAAATTCGATTCAGGATTATGGATGACACCAACACCGCGTCTTGCCATCAGCGCAATTTCACTTTCATTAGGCCAAACTACATGAGCAGCAAAGACTCGCGGATCTAAGGAACCGAGATTTTCTAGGTGTTGTACTGGGGTGGCATTATAGCGCTGTTGGATGTCTTGAACTTCGGTTTGTGTTTCTGCAAGGTGAATCGTCAATGGCACATCGTATTGACGTGCTGCCTGGATAGCTTGTCTCAGATGCTCTGGCGAGACAGTGTAAGGAGCGTGAGGAGCTAAAGCTGGGATAATTCGTGGGTTCCGTCCTTTCCAACGTTTCACGAAATCTATTGCCGCAGCAAACGCATCATCCCAGCCGCGAAAACCAGGGCTAGGAAAATCTATAGATGAAGGTGCTATTACAGCCCGCAAGCCACATTGATCAACTACTCTGGCGGCAACATCGGGCTTGAAGTACATATCAACAAATGTCGTAGTGCCACCACTAATCATTTCCCAACAAGCCAGTGTCTCACCAACGCGGATGAAGTTTTCGTTAACGAACTGTCCTTCTGCGGGAAATATATAATTTTGTAACCAATCTTCTAAGTTTAAGTCGTCTGCCAGACCGCGAAACAACACCATTGCTGTATGAGAATGACCATTGACAAGACCAGGCATGAGTACCTTACCTTCGCCGGATAGTCTCTTGGCAGATCTGTAAGATGCCATAATCTTGTCTTGTGTATCTACAGCAACAATTTTGCCGTCGTTGAGCGCCACCGCACCATTCTTAATTACAGGTTGTGCATCATTCATAGTGACCACAAAATCACCACCGACAATCATTTCTACTGGCTGTCTGCGTTGATTGCGCCAAGGGCTATTATTCTGCGCGATCGCAGCTTGACCTGCAAAGGCAATCAACACCGTACAGGCAAAAATAACTAACAGCCTGTAGTATTTTGAAAACTGGCTTTTCACTCTACGTATCCCTACTCAATTTTCTCTCGTGGTTAAAAAATGCGTCTTATTTTTAACTTAAATTTAACCAGTATTTTTACTGATGGGACTAAATATAGCACTTTAGACGAAAAACCTTAATTATTGCGATCACAATTGTGATTTCGCTGGTCGCACTGATGGGTTTTGCGATCGCAATCCTCCCTCAACTATGCAACAGTTTTTTTGGGAAATATCTAATCAACGCGTTGAATACCGACGTGTTGGGTAAAAACATACCAATCTTTCGAGAAACCTTTAAATTCAACATCCTTAAGGTTGAATTTGAGATGATTATCCTGAATGGAGAATTTCACAGTATTATTAGCATCTGGCTTATCTGTTGATAAAATTAATTCCGTACCTGCGGGAATTATCTGTTTAGATTGATCATTCAGCACCTTAGAATCTACAGGTTGACGCTTAATTATCGTCTCTACGTTAAACACCAGTTTGAGAAAACCTGTTTGATTACCGACCGACTGACGATCTACAGTAACTTTTACATTATCCTTGGCTTGTTGCTTAGTGGCGATCGCGCTAATACTCGTAACAGGAGTAATTTCATCTTGGATAATTTTGGCGTGTTTCCCAAAAGCAAACCAGTTACTACTAAAACCTTTAAACTGAATATCTTCTAAAAATAATTTATAGTGGTCAGAGTTATTGATCGGTAGTTCATAAGATTTAAGCACAAGCAGCGTACCAATGGGGATGCTTTGTTGCTTAGTGCTAGGTAATTGACTTGATTGTACTGGTTCTTGTTTAAGAACTGTATCTTGAATAAACAGAACACGATTTAAGGTAGCCATATTCTTACCCTGAGAACTTATACCAAGTTATACAATATAAAATTTAAATTTTACAGATGAAACTCTCAATTTAAGGCTATTAATCCTCAGACTGCTTTAAAAAGTTAGGAATTTGCTGTTCCGCTACTACAATTTAAGGTTTGTATAATAAATCATCTTTGATACTCCACTGCTAAACTTTAACTAAAGGTAACTGAAGTTAGCAAAGAAACCCACGAGGACAGGTTAAATGAATACTGTAGTTCTCAATCTAGAACCCATCGCGCATTTAAGTGATGAGCAATTTTATCAATTGTGTCTTGCCAATTGTGATTTAAACCTGGAAATGAACGCAGCCGGAGAATTAATCATTATGCCACCAGTGGGAGGAGAAAGCGGCAATCAAGAAGCTGAACTAATAACTGATTTAGAAATCTGGAATCGGCAAGCTAAATTAGGCAAAGTTTTTAGTTCTTCAACTATCTTTATCTTGCCGAATGGTGCAAAACGTTCTCCTGATGCAGCTTGGGTAAAATTAGCAAGGTGGGAAGCTTTAACGCCAGAACAACGCAAAAAATTCCCGCCACTTGTACCCGATTTTGCCATTGAACTGCGTTCTGAAACAGATAGGCTCAAATCTCTGCAAGAGAAAATGCAGGAATATGTGGAAAATGGTTTGCGCTTAGGATGGCTGATTAATCCTCAAGATGGCAAAGTAGAAGTTTATCGACTCCAAAAACCTGTCGAAGTGATCCAAATTCCCGCAATTCTTTCTGGGGAAGATGTATTACCAGGATTTGAGTTGCACTTGAATTAACCTAACCTAACCTCTTTGAAAACCCTTGGCTACTTGTTTTTGTCCCTTAGCTTTAGGTTTAGATTTATTAACTTCTGCAAGTGCTTCTTGAAATAAGTTATGCAAATGTAAAGGAACACTGGCAATTTCTGGTAATTCAGGCTCGATAGGTTTCCCAAATTCTTGCAAGAGTTTATCCAAGTCATCATTCAGGCTAAATTCAGGACTTGGCAAGAAATTTTGCAATACTTTTTCTAATTGAGTCGGATACTTTTGTGCTAAAAGATGCCAGATATAAGCATTAATACTTTTATCTTCCAGATAGTAACGAATTAGTTTTTCTGCACCTGCAATACTTTGCCAGTCATCAGCTAATAAAATAGTTTTAAATTTAGTATATGTTGGTAAAAATATCATTCCCCAACGCGGATGAGAAATTGCTGTGACTTGTTCGGCTTTTCGCAAATCAGCTGGTAAATCTACTTTAGGCGCAGCCATTTTTTGATTGCCATTTTTTCCACTCAGTAGTTGCGAAACTGCACTAGAGTCAACGCCAACTTCTTTAGCTGCTGCGGTAATTTCCTCTTCACTAATACCTGCTTCTGCTACCATCTCATCCAAAGATTTGGAAGTATCTAGTCCGGCTGATTTTAGGTATTTGTCACTGATGATTTCTTGGAATTCAACTATTTTTTTATTGAGTTGGTATCCGGGTAAAGTTATTTCATCACTGCCAAAAAATTCAACAAACTGCTGATGATATTGCTCTACAGATTGCCATGCTTGTTCTAGTAAATCTGGTGCATCGCTGTAAAGATGACTTTTATAATTATCTTTAAAATTGCCAATGGCTACAGCGAGTTTTGGCTTACCAAGTTTACCCATAAATGTGTGAGGGCCAGAAAATATCCATTGGTTCTCGGTAAGGGGAGAAATGCGGGTGAGTAAAATATCTCCTATCTGGAAACGAGATATGGCTTGTTGTTTTTCAGAACTGTTAGACTTGACGATGTAATTTTTAGCTGTCAGGACAATGTAATGTTTAGCTGTCAGCCAGTTCATCAGTTCCAAGCCATCGGGTAGAATTTGGGTGATGGTAAATAAACCCATAAAACTACGATGCCAGCTATTGATTAAATTGCGATCGCTCTCTGATAAATCTGCATTACTGGCGATAAATAACTCTAGTGGTGAGTTATCACCTACTTTCCCTTCTGTAATAAACCTGTCAATAATTAAGTCCTGTTGCGTGTTATCAGTGTTACTACGACGGGACTGTGCAGCGGCATAAACCTCTAGTGCTTGTGCGAGTTCCCCTTCTGCATCCAGGATAAAATCAACCAAGCTTTGTTTGAGTGTGTGCGCTCTTTCTACTATGACATCCACAAGCGAATCTCTCTGTTCAACAGATGTAGATTATAGTGTTTTAACAGAGAATAACATCTAGCTATTGCTAGATTTCCTTGAGCGATAACGTTTTTATATTAAAGGCTGTTCTTCTGGAGTCTGACTCCTAAATTCTGCTTTAAATACACAAAGGGCGATAAACACTAGAGCTAAAAGGGCAATATATAAGTGTCCTATCTATTACTTTATCAAACAGAATTCAGGAGTCAGGAGCCAGAATTCAGTATGAATTCTGTGCGACTGGTAGATGAATAAATGGGTTTAAGACCCCCACCAAATCTCTGATTTGGTGGTCTACAATCAGTTGCGGGTATGAATCCCCCACTGATTGTATTCTGACTCCTGAATTCTGACTTCTGAATTCTTCAATACTGTATTCTGGCTCACCTTTATGTTTTCTTCATTTGTGCAAGGTGAACAGAAAAATATATGACAAGTTTGATACTTTTTTGTTAAGAATAGTTACAGCACCCGTAACACTAGGAAATATTTCTTCTTATGGTAGACTCCCTTGAGAATAAACCACCTCATCAAGTAGTAATCATTGGTGGTGGCTTTGGTGGACTATACGCAGCAAAATCACTGGCTAAGGCTAAAGTCAATGTGACGCTGATTGACAAACGTAATTTTCACCTTTTCCAGCCATTGCTGTACCAAGTTGCTACAGGTACACTATCACCTGCCGATATTTCCTCACCTTTGCGTTCGGTACTAAGCAAAAGCAAAAATACAACAGTGTTATTGGGAGAAGTCAACAATATTGATCCCCAAGCACAGCAAGTTTTTTTGGGAGATCAAGCGATACCATACGATACATTAATAGTGGCTACAGGTGCCAAGCATTCCTATTTTGGTAAAGATAACTGGGAAGATTTTGCTCCTGGGTTAAAAACTGTAGAAGATGCAATAGAAATGCGTCGCCGGATTTTCTCGGCGTTTGAAGCAGCCGAAAAAGAAACTGATCCTGAAAAACGCCAGGCTTGGTTAACTTTTGTAATTGTTGGTGGTGGCCCGACAGGGGTAGAATTAGCAGGCGCGATCGCCGAACTAGCCTATCAAACCCTCAAAGAAGACTTCCGCAACATCGACACATCCGAAGCCAGAGTTTTACTTTTAGAAGGATTAGATCGGATTCTGCCACCTTTTGCACCAGAATTATCTCAACAAGCAGAAACATCCTTACAGCAATTGGGTGTCAGCGTTAAGACAAAAACTTTAGTCACCAACATTGAAAAT
Organism: Nostoc sp. LEGE 06077; assembly: GCF_015207705.1. Taxonomy (GTDB): domain Bacteria; phylum Cyanobacteriota; class Cyanobacteriia; order Cyanobacteriales; family Nostocaceae; genus Nostoc_B. Next base: position 23,826 of record NZ_JADEWI010000032.1, on the reverse strand, counting down.
GATGTTGTCACCCTCAAAGAAGGTGATGAAGTTAAAGAAATTGCGGCAAAAACAGTATTATGGGCAGCAGGTGTCAAAGCTTCACCAATGGGGAAAGTCTTAGAAGAATCTACTGGTGCAGAATGCGATCGCGCCGGAAGAGTCATCGTTGAACCCGACTTAAGCATTAAAGGCTATCCCAATATTCATGTGGTTGGCGACTTAGCAAACTTCTCCCATCAAAACGGCAAACCTCTAGCTGGGGTTGCACCAGTAGCCGTGCAAGAAGGCGAATATGTTGCCAAACTCATTCAGCAAAAACTCAAAGGTAATACCTTACCTGCATTTAATTATAGCGATCGCGGTAGTTTAGCCATGATTGGGCAAAATTTAGCCGTTGTTGATTTAGGCTTTGTCAAACTCAAAGGCTTCTTTGCTTGGCTATTTTGGCTAGTGATTCATATCTACTTTTTAATTGAGTTTGATAACAAACTAGTAGTGATGATTCAGTGGGTATGGAACTATGTCACCCGCAAACGTGGGGCAAGATTAATCACTGGGCAACAATCGCTACTAAAAGTTGATAATGAAGTTCCCAGCGGCTATTACAAAGCAACGCCACCTAGAGAAATAGTTAACGTCTAAAAAGGCAAAAGTCAAGAATAGTTGAACACCTTTCAAGCCTGATTAATTAAGCAAAAAATTGGGGAGTAGAAAAATTTCTTCCCCAATTCCTCATTCCTAACCACCTGAGAAAACTTGACTAATCTTGAGATAGTAAAATTCTGGGTATAGGCAAAACTTGACTTTGAAGCAATTCATCTGCGGATATATTGTTTACGCCTGTTTGCTGTAATATCGTCAATAATGCTGCACTTTGATTTAATAACTCATCTACATTAATACCGCCATAAGTATCTGGATAACGGCGCAGGCGGTTGCTTCCTTCTCCGAGTAAAATAGCCGCACCCCGCAGATTATTATTTCTGAGATGATATAAGGCTACAGCAATTTGGAGAATCCCCTGGTAAAGAGTTTTTTCAGGTTCGCTGGCTTCAATCCACAAAGCCTCTAAAGTGTCATGACAGGCGTAAAACTGCCCAGAGTTGAACTGTTCTACACCTTGCCAAAACTCTTGGGGCATAGTTTCGCTCATGCCATAGTATCTCTTACTTCTTTAATAGTTTCGAGAGATATTTCTTGCTGTTCACCAGCAAACTCATTGTCTGGTGTGAGAAATAGCATACAGTGACATTCTTTGCGTTCTCTCATCGGTACGCAAGGACAGTTCCAATATGTAGCTTTGACTTCAGCTTCTTTGTCTTCGTAGTGGCGACAGGGACACAAAGGCGCACCTAGATCGTCTTTATGTTTGGCTAACCCTTCAATTACCACTGCTGTAACCGAAGGTTCACTACAGAAGTACGTTCCAGTACGCTTGGCGTATTGTTCGGAAAAATGCCGCATTGCCTCTAGGCTTTTATCGCTGGAATTTGCGTTAACCTCTGATGTGATCATGTGGATCGGTCGCTCATAATTTAAATATTTCTTTGCATTGTACCTCAGCCTCAAGGTGCTGTTACTGGGGATATCTCCCCAACCTGAGCAGATTTAATGATGATGTCTGACAAAAACCTGAATATATCAGCATTCATTGAAATATTGAATACATAGAATACTCATTTACAATGCTTGTACAGGTTTTTGTAGCTGAGTTTGCAATGCTTGTTCGCTCTGCACAACAACACCAGGGCAATCACGATTAACTACCACTGATGCTTGATCTGAGGAATTACTATTTTGCCACAAAACCCAGCGACTCCCTTGGGGTAAAGAATATAGTGTCAGAGGATTTTGAGTTAACCAAATTAACGGATTGTTTGGCGCTTCTGTAGTGCGGATATCTTCTGAAAATGTTGTCGCTGCTAAGGTTTCTAAAACAGTGGTATTGCCCTGAACTAAACTTGTTGATGCTGTCCAGAGTTTGACAGGCATCCCCATACGCTGTGTGTAAAAATACAAACTTGCTGCGGCAATTACGGCTTGTTCAAAATCGTCTTCTTGCCATTTACCAGCACTATCTAAAGCAATAACTATCTCTTCTCCGCCTGTGACAACTTCTAACTCTCGGACGCGTAACTCACCATAACGGGCGCTTGTTCGCCAGTGGATGAGTCTGGTGGGGTCGCCAATCCGGTAGGGACGCAGCGATCGCACTAATCCCGATGTTGCAGTCTGCAAAGGTCGATTGATCGAATCGCCTTTTTTGCTTTCTTCTAGCCCCATTTCATCCACTAAGGGACAAGTGGTTAAAGGTAATACAGTCGGGTAAACAATGGCCGTCGCCCCACAATCTCGCTGACGACGACACCAAAATAAACCTAAAGGTGCGCCAGTGGCTAATTCAACATTGTGCCAGCGATAAATACCTCGGCGCTGAGTCGGGTGGTAGTAAACCCAACGGTAACTATTTTTACTAGAAATAATTTCAATCGCCTGTTTGATTGGCTTACCCAAAACAAAAGGCAAAATATCCTCGACTTGCAGCAAACTGACAGATTGTGGTGTGGGGTTGTGGATTTCTAATTCTACAGTCAGGTCATCCCCAGCGGAGACAGGTTGAATAAAATGGCGAGTGATAGTTAAACCAACAAGCGATCGCGGTGGTAAAACTGCTGCAACTGCTAACAGCGCCACACTCACACCGCTAATAGCATACAGCCAACCCGCCATCGTATTCACAGCCGCGCCAAAAAAACAAATAGCAATTCCCGCAAGTACCCAACCGCTATACGTCGGGGTACTGGCACGATTTTCTAACCAATTGGTGATAGGTTTGATGATTTTCATGTTTCTTTTTTAACCCAACATCACCAAAAGTTCACAGTGGTGCTGAGGTCATTTCAGGAGCATAAAAATCATAATGATTAGCAAGTATCACTTTGATAATTCAAAAATGTCTAACAAATTCACTCACGTAGAAGAAATTCAAGCAATTCGTCGCCGACCAGCTATGTATTTCGGGAGTGCTGGAGTGCAAGGTACAGAACAGTTTGTTTATGAACTGGTAGCCAATGTGCTTGACGCTTACTTGTCAAAACAAGCCACCTTTGTCAATGTCAGTTTAGATCAAGCAACTATTTCCGCTGTAGATGATGGCCCAGGACTCCCATTTGATGAACCTAGTGATACCGAAGGTGTTAACCTAGCTACTAAGTTGCTAACTCGTATCCATCAAACACGATCTTATGATGAACACGCTCCTCATGTTCATATTATTAGACGAGGTGTGGGTTTAGCTCCGATTAATGCCACTAGTATTCAACTAACTGTACAAAGTTGGCGTTCTGGAATGCTGTGGGAACAGTGTTTTATTAAAGGAATTGCCCAAGGTTCTGCCAAGATTATTCAACAAGGTAATGGCCGAGGAACAAAAATAGAAGTAACACCTGATCCTGAAGTTTTCAGACAAACACAACCTAGAATCGGGATAATTCGTAGGGCTTTGTTTGACACTGCTCATTTATTTGCTGGGTTGAAGATTGGATTAAATGAAGAGCGTTTTTATGCACCGCAAGGACTGAAAATGCTGGGATATATACTTCTGACTCGGCAAACAGACGCTAACAATGAGCCATTTCATGTAACTTTGCATCATAACAATATTTTGATTGAAGCAGCAGCTTTTGGCGATCGCGTCTCGCCAACCCGCACATTTTCATGGGTAAATGGAGCCAGAACCCCAGATGACGGTAGCCATGTAGAAGGTTTTTCACAAGCGTTAGCAGAAGTCAACTGGAAACCTGCACTGAGCCTAATTCATATTGTTATGTATGACCCGCGTTTTGCCGGGCCGACGCGGAATCAATTGGATTTACCCCATATCAAGGAGGTAATTCAAGAAGCACTACGCGAACCTTTATCTCAGTATCGAAGTGAATTAACCTAATTTAATCAATGGTTTCTATTACTATCAAACATGGATACTTATGGCGAGTTCTGGGAAGACCTGCTGAATATAACAAATTTGTGTTTGTCCCAATTTTAGGAGAATTATACGACGGAATAAACATTAGACCGTATCGTAGACCAGAAGAAACTCCAACATTTCCCCTAACAGACCACATAGACAATCAATTACCAAAAATTATCGACCGTTGTCGTCACGAATGCGGCAAAATCGCTGATGCTGTCTGGGTGCGTGCTAGAATTCCGGCAATATTTGGCTTTGCACCTTTAAGTTTGCCATTTGCCGATTATAAATACGCGCTGCTAGAGCAAACATTCATAGCTTGTCAGCAATCTTCTGTAAATGATGACTGGGTAGCATATCCATTTGTTTGTGAAGATTATGATTTACGTGTTGGGTTAAGGTTTATTCCAGATGCTTCATTAACGGCAGTATATCAATCTATTGCCAAGGCATTTTGGAAATTACTGCTGCTTGAACCTCATCATGTTCACCCATTTTGTGATGGTTATGTACATTACAACGAATTGGGTGATGAAGAATGGTTACTTGTAGAGTTTAAGAATAGTCGATGTATTATCGAATTGACTGATTATATTGATTTTTGATTGGTTACGAAATAATTAAATGTTCCCCTATCCAACATACTGAATATGGTATTCGGACTTAAAGTTAACTTACCACCACATTCCTTTGTGGCTTAATCTGTTATTCTCAAATCTCATAGTCACATCGGGTTTAGGAAAGCCTTTTTTCCACTTATAATTGGTGATGATTGTGTCAGAAATCAATTTACTTCCACCATTTTCTGTTCCCGGTGAACCAATAATTTTTACAACTTCTTCGTAGGTCATTCCATATTTTACTGCTTCATACTCAGCTTGTGTAATTTCCGGCTCTTGTAGGATAGAAATTTCTGGAAAAATTGATGTAACAAAACGAAATACTCCCCACCCAATTGTTAAAGGAAAGCTGAGAACAATGAAAACTATCACTACACCAATCCAAGAATTAGAGCTTTTAGCTTGCGACTTTATATTTGATGTTTCGGCATTAAAAGTAGCAACAGAATTAGAACGATTTTCAGATATTGGTGCAACTTTTAATTGTTGTATAATTTGATTTTCTATTGGTAAAACATCCTCATGTTTAAGCTGCCAACGTTCTATAAATTGATTTAGTTTGTGACGAGTTATTTCACTTAAAGTAGATTCACGTTTGATATTATGTAAGAAAATCTGCTTGTATTGTTCTAAGTTATTTTGATAGTTTTTATATGTTTCTAACACTGCAATTTCAATATAATGAGCCTCAACTTGAGAGATTCCTAGTTGACTCGATAATTCATCAAGATAGCGGCGATCAGGTGGAAAGATATTGCCATCAGTCAGAACTCTTTCAACTTCTTTTTGATATCTTAGTTGTGGATCACGAATCCCAGCTTTAACAAGCAAAATTTTGAAGCCCTCTTTGACTGCATAAATTTCTGGCTTCATTGCTGGAACAGTTGCTTGTACTCTTTGTTTAGCATAGTTGTGTAATTCATCTACTGCGATCGCGCCATCACTGTTAGAATCCGCAGCCCCGGTTTCAATTCCTTCTACTAAATACTGCGTATAAATTGACAGTTCTGTTCCTTTTTGCTCAAAAGAATATTGGGTAGAAGTTGATGAAGTCAGTACAACTCGCCCTTCACCTCCTAATTGATTTTTCACATTGATTGAACCATCATCCTTAGCTAACAAGTTCTCAGCAAAGGCTCCGCTAAAGCAGCAGTCAAGAATAATTACTTGATGTCGTGAGCGACTGTTGCTCATGATGTCATGTACAAAACTTGCAGGAACAGCCGAAGCTTTAACTAATTCTCCTTGAGATGTTTTGCGGGTGAGACGAGTAGCAAAGTAGAGTTTTCCACTAGAATCTTTAATCCCGTGACCGGAAAAGAAGAGTAATACCAAATCATCTCGTTGGCGGTTAGCAAAAAGGTTCTCAATCGCTTCCTGCATTGCTAATGATTCAGGATTAATCAGTGGTTGTACGTTATCAAAGTTCCCCATTTCAGGATGCAGTAGAACCCGCTGTATAGCTGCAACATCTTTTGTTGCAGCAGGTAGGGGATTTAACCCTTGTGTATATTCACTTACGCCTATTAGTAAAGCTAACTTTGGCATTTTAGCTAGTTACCCTGTTACAAATTTTTGAGATGTCTCAATTGTTACTGCTAATTTTTGATGACTATCAGCTTTAACCCTAAGTTTCCTCCCATTTACTTCTACCGCGGGCTAATAACTTTTTCCAGATATAGCAGTTTATTTACTACTCCTAAATAAACTAATCCGTTCTTTTCAAGTAGGACTTACGCAGACTCTACGATTTCTTGGCGTTCTCGGCGACTTGGCGGTACCCTGCGGGAAGCCGCTTCGCGTCTACGATAAATTAAGCTTTTTGGGAATTTTTGCGTAAGTCCTGTCAAGGTAGTGCGATCGCAATTTGCAGCATCATCCAGACAATACTCTAATGCCTGAAAAGGTATAGAGTGTGAGAGGTATTGGGATAATATTAGCGATAATTTTGAAAAAAAAGGTGGGGAATACCCACCTCAATCTTTCACTTAAGTTTTGCTTTACTTGTCAAAACTATTACTCCCATTCAATGGTTCCAGGTGGCTTAGATGTGATGTCGTAAACTACGCGATTCACACCTTTAACTTCATTGACAATTCGGTTAGAAATTACTTCCAAAATTTCATAAGGAAGACGCGCCCAATCTGCGGTCATACCGTCTTCACTGGTAATAATCCGCAAAACTACAGGATGAGCATAGGTACGTTTGTCACCCATCACGCCGACGCTGCGAATTGGCAATAATACAGCAAAGGCTTGCCAAACTTCGTTGTATAATCCGCGTTGATTGATTTCTTGGCGGACAATTAAATCGGCATCGCGGAGAATATTCAGGCGTTCGGCGGTGACTTCACCGATGATGCGAATTGCTAAACCAGGGCCGGGGAAGGGTTGGCGTTGGACGATTTCTTCTGGTAAACCAATAGAACGACCAACTTTGCGGACTTCATCTTTAAATAGTTTCCGCAGGGGTTCAACTAGTTTAAATCGCAAATCTTTGGGTAAACCGCCGACGTTGTGATGGCTTTTAATTTTGACTGCTACCCGTTCACCTGTTTGGGGGTCAACGTTGGTATCGGCAGATTCGATGACATCTGGATAAAGTGTGCCTTGGGCTAAATAATCAAAGGGGCCGAAGTGTTTGGATGCTTCTTCAAATGTACTAATGAATTCGTGACCTATGCGACGGCGTTTTTCTTCGGGGTCGGTGACACCAGCGATGGTATCTAAGAAGCGATCGCGGGCATTGACATATTCTACAGGGATATGAAACTGCTCTTGGAATAATTTCACTAACCGTTCTGGCTCATATTTCCGCATAAAGCCTTGGTCAATAAATACACAAGTCAGCTGATCACCGATCGCTTTATGCAATAAAAAGGCTAGGGTAGAAGAATCTACTCCCCCAGATAATGCCAAAAGTACGCGTTTATCGCCAACTTTACCGCGAATTTCCCGGATTGCTTCTTCGACAAAGGCGGCAGTTGTCCAGGTAGGTTCGCATTCGCAGATATGATAAACAAAGTTGCGAATTAGAGCTAAACCACCGATGGAATGTACAACTTCGGGGTGGAACTGCACACCATACAGTTTCTTTTCGTGGTCGGCGACGGCTGCACAAGGTGTATTCTCTGTATGTGCCAAGACTTCAAAACCAGGTGGCATTTTGACCACAGAGTCGCCGTGACTCATCCACATGGTTGTGCCATCTTCCACATTGGTTAATAGATCGGTGGGATCATCTATATATAATGAGGCTTTGCCGTATTCACCGCGATCGGCTTTGGCAACTTCCCCACCGAGTTGGTTGACCATTAACTGCATCCCATAACATACGCCCAGAATGGGAATGCCCAGATGCCAAATTGCAGGGTCACAATGGGGAGCTTTTTCGTTATAAACTGAACTCGGCCCGCCTGAGAGAATGATACCTTTGGGGTTGAGTTGCTGTAATTGTTCCGCTGTAGTGCGATAAGAGAGAACTTCAGAATATACTTGAGTTTCGCGGATGCGTCGGGCAATTAGTTCGGAATACTGAGAGCCAAAGTCGAGAATAACAATCATTTGACGATCAAGCCGCCTCAACTCTTCTACTGGTTGAGGCGCTTGTTCGGTTAGTAGAGTCACCGCTGTATTCATGATGGGGGAGTTTGAATGAAGTAGTAGATAGTTGCACAGTAATCTGACAAAAATACCATCTATAGCCTTGGTCAAATAGATGAGAACAATGTTGATTGCACAAAGCTAGTAACTGGTTATATACTCAGCACTTTGCTCTATTTGCTTTCTGCGGCTGGTAAATGGTAAAGGAGTCCCCTACAAACGCAGGTTATGAAGCGTTTGCTTGGCTAATCAGTCTGACATAGTATTAGAAGGAATAACTTACCCTAGAGTGGTTACTGAAAAAGCTATTTATGTAGATTATTAATGATTATTCATAATAAGTTAACATAATTTCCCGGTTAAGAAACAAGCAGTTTTACTCTTTACGATAATTTTGCGATCGCGGTCAAAGAGAATTGAGCCACATTTTGCTACTTCTGTACCCCGGTTATTATAGCTTTCCATGTATTCTTGAGAACGCGTATCTATGGCTTGGGCGATCGCACCATAAACTAAATTCACCCAATCACTACCACTAGAAACATCTAATTCTCTTAAATATTTCAGTGCTGCTTCCGCCGTGGCACTATTAAATACTACTTGTATATCTGATGACTGCATCCCCGCCAAAGCACAGTGGGCTGCTAAAATTTCCCGCCGACCATCAGCTAAATGATGATGGGTGTGAAAAATCCCTCCAGCTAGTTTTAGCAACTTGCCGTGATAACCAAACAATAAGATTTCTTTAACGCCTAAAGCATCTGCTTCAATCAACATCGGCCCTAACCAGTTAGCCGTTTTCACCAATTGTTCGGGATTAATTCCCAGTTTTGCCGCTAAATCTAAACCGTTCTCACCAATACAAAATACCAAACTATGAAAACGGCTGGCTTTTTGTTGCAATTCTGTCCGAAAAACCGCTAACTGATCTGGTGAACTTAACGGTTGAGAAATGCCGGTTGTTCCTAATAGCGAAAGTCCTTCCACTACACCAAAGGCAGCATTAGAAGTCCGCACCGCCAGCGATCGCCCGAAGGGTAAAATAATTGTGACTGTAATTTTCTCACCCAGTGTGAGCATCCGCCGCAAGTTCTCTTGCAATAACCTTTGGGCATAACTATAAATCGCCGGCTGGTCATCTGCATTGAGAATTCTGCCAATCCCTTCGCCACCTTTGATAGTTACCGCTGACTCAGTGTCTCCACCCCACTCCACCATTGCCCAAATTGGTGTATCCCGTGTCAGGTCAAGATTGTCACCAGGGTCACTCCGTGTAATTGCCACCGCCTGATGTTCTGATAGCCCCGCTACTTGTTCAATGGGGATTTCAGCGATTTGTTGTGGTGTAATTAAATCAACTGCCACAGTTGGCAAAGGCTGACGCTGGCGTAACCAATGTAACGCCGCCATCGCCGCAGCACAAGCAAATACGGGTAAAGTATATCCAGAACGAGTCATTTATTATTTCTCTCCCCTGCACCCCTGCACCTCTGCCCCCCTGCTTCTATACTCCCACTTCTACCAACAAAGCTTGCATTGCTTCCCAAGAGATGCCTTTTTCGATGTAGCGAGGTGCTTCAGGATTATAAGGACTAGCGATGCGATCAATACTCAGAATTATGGCCTCTTCTAAGAGTACTGGGACATCAGGATCAAAAGCTGTGGGGCGCATCAAAGAACTCGAAAAACCTTTGAAGACTGCTATTTTGTCTTGTTCTTCGGCTATTTCCACCGTGATCAATAAAACTTCTTGGGGGCGTTTGCTGGTGTACTGTTCTAGGCGCTTGCCAATGGAATTATTCATCAAATTGGAACTTTGCTATTTAGTTAATTAATGTGGTGTAGCTGAACGTCCTTGTTTGCCCAGCTTAATCAGAACAAAGTAGCTTAAGTAAAGCACATAAATAGCTAAAAGGGAGATGCCCAGAAAACCGAGAAATGCTGGCTTGCTATTGTGATGGAAATAATCTTTAAAGAGTAAGGGGGCTTCAAACCAGACTCGACAATAGGGAGTTTTAATGGCTGTTTCGGAAAAAGCACAACCGATAAACGGAATAAAAGCGATCGCACTTAACAGGCTATAAGCTGTCACAGCCCAGCGCCAAGAGGTAAAAATCAACTTCAACGGGCTACTGGGTTGATACTCAATTTCATCATTGAGATCCACCCAAAACCACAGAGAAATCGGGATCAAAATCCTGGCTATCAACCCAGAAATAAAACTGACTGGATACTCAGCAATCATTAAGTAAATTGTAATTGCCAAAAGACTAGCAACTCGCCAGTAAATCATTAACAGGCGTTGTATTCCTTCTGCTTTTTGGACAAATGCCCAAATTAGCAGAATTAGCGGGATAATCAGCGTAAATAATACTGCTAGTCGATAATCAGCCCAGATATATGGGCGAAACCAAAGGTCTTCCATTATGGTTGCTAGAGGATAAATAACAAGTTTGGATGAAGAACAGATATTTAATATAACGGATACTTTTGCAAATACTTTAAATAGCCATGCAAAATAAATTACTTCATTGAGCAACAAAACAAGGAATCAGAGAACGCCTGTCGTTATGGGTAGCTTGATGTTGGACTGATTACAAAATTTATCAATATATAAATTAATATTGATTTAATTATTGATGTGTAATTACTTCCCTCAACCTAATATTTGGTTAAAATTCACTTCTTGATGAGGTAAAAAAAACAAGCAACTTGCAGATCTTTTACTTTTGTAGCTTGTACTAACTGACAACTTATATTCAGGGTAGGTTACAAAACGTACCCCAAAGAGCATAAAGTACAAGGTCGCAGTAAACAGATTTTGGTTGCTTGCCTATTGGATGAATAGGAATTTACCAACTCAATGTCTATTCGTCGTAAACTCGACATTCAGCCGCATCTGGGTTGTCATCGCAATACTTTTCGAGAGAATTTTTGGGCTTGCTTTGGCGCTGGTGAGAAGCTTCAGCTTGTAGTTCTTCCACTGCATCCCAAGCCGCAGCACACTCAGCAGAATTGCTACCGGAAATATCACAAACTGTACGAGCTTGTTCTACTTCTTCTTGAATTTGTTCTTGGATGTCAACTTTTGCTTTGGTTTCGCTCATAGCTTTCGTTTTGTTGTGTGTTGTTAATACTAGTATAGAAAAATTCAAAAATTGCTATTTTCTGTACTACCACTCCCCATTCTACCTAATAAGTTGATCTACTTAGTGGATGTGGCAGCCGGATGATTGATAACCACGGCAAATTGGGAGATTCAGACTGTATCTTTGTCTATCTTTTAAGATTTTATAGAGTCCATACTACGAAAGTACATCTATAAACTATATTTATTGCATGTAATAGGAATTGATGAATATCTGTCTATGAAGGCAGCTATGTAGGAGGTGAAGCAGTGCGGTGAGGCAGTCTGTGAGACGGCTTTGCCTCGTCAAAACCTTGGGCTAAAAGCACGACGAAAAAGGAAGAGATGAAATTTCATGGCAGATCAAATGCAGTGGGCTAATGCCCTATCAACCCGTCCTTCTCTAGAAGCCGCTGTGACAGAGGTGGTGCAAAAAACTACATCTTCGTTAACAGCACCCGCAAATTTAGGGCTGGTATTTATTTCATCTGCTTTTGCTAGTGAATATTCCCGACTTTTACCTTTGCTGGCAGAAAAACTTTCTGTACCGATCATGATTGGTTGTAGTGGTGGTGGTGTGATTGGTACTACAAGTGATGGGCAAACCCAAGAAATAGAAGCAGAAGCGGCTTTGAGCCTGACATTGGCACATCTACCTGGGGTAAATCTCCAAGTTTTTCATATTTTGGCGGAAGAGTTACCCGATTTGGATAGTTCCCCAGATACTTGGGTGAATTTGATTGGTGTACAACCATCTGATACACCACAGTTTATTTTGCTGTCTAGTTCTTTTTCTTCGGGAATCAATGAACTTTTGCAAGGTCTAGATTTTGCTTATCCTGGTTCTGTGGTGGTGGGGGGACAAGCCAGTGGTGGTATGGGTGGACGACAGACACTATTTTGTAACGATCGCCTCTATCGTGAAGGAACTGTCGGCTTGGCTTTAACTGGCAATATTGTCCTAGAAACAATTGTGGCTCAGGGCTGTCGCCCCATTGGTCAGCCGATGCAAGTTACCAAAGCTGAACGCAATATTATTTTAGAACTGGATGAGCAAGTGCCATTGGTGGTGCTACGAGATTTAATTAATAGTCTCAGTGATCAAGAACGAACTTTAGCCCAGCATTCTTTATTTGTGGGCGTGGCGATGGATGAGTTTAAGATGTCTTTGCAGCAAGGAGACTTTTTAATTCGCAGTATTTTAGGGGTAGATCCCTCAGGAGGCGCGATCGCTATTGGCGATCGCGTCCGCCCTGGCCAACGTCTACAATTTCATTTACGTGATGCCGAAGCCTCCGCAGAAGACTTGGAATTTCTGCTGGAGAAATATCAGAATCAAGAATCTTCCACAACCTCAGCGATCGCCGCTTTAATGTTTTCTTGCGTCGGTCGAGGTGAAGGACTTTATGGTAAACCTAATTTTGATTCCTCGCTATTTAGGCGCTACTTCCAAGATATACCGATCGGTGGTTTTTTCTGTGGTGGCGAAATCGGCCCTGTAGGAGGTAATACTTTTTTACATGGTTACACTTCTGTGTTTGGCATTTGTCGTCAGCAGAATTCTTGAGTGCTGAGTATTGAGTGCTGAGTGCTGAGTAAGATGTTTTTCCTTACTCCCTCACTCCTTCACTCTCCTACTTTCTCATTTTTTCCAATAGCAAGGTGCTGTTGTTATCAATGAGGTGAGGAGTACCACAACGGGCGATCGCACTGTAGGCTTGAATGTAATGACGCACTTTTTGAGGAAATTGCGGATAGTCAAACAAAGCATCGCCATCAGCGATATTTGCCCAAAAGTAACGCAAACTAGGAGCAATTTCTTGAGCTTGTTCTGGTGCTAAGTTTAACGGTGGATGAGTGAGAAATTTCATTAAAAAAGGCAAAGAGCGATCGCCCATCCATTGTTTTGATAAATGTTGCAAATCAGGAAAATCCGGTACAGATTCCACACGATGAGATAAAACTTGCAACCATTCTCTGCCGTAGTTATCTTGGCGAAACTCAAAAACTCGATAAGGATGGGGATAACTTACTAAAGAACCAGTAGTGATATCGTAAACTCCATCAGAGCAGGCAATATCCTGAACGTGCAAATGACCTGTAAATACTAACTTGACTTGATACTGACGCAGCAGCTTTAACAATTGCGGCGCATTTTGCAGCATATAGCGATTGCCCATTGGATGGCGCGACTGCTGGGGTATATGCTCAACTACATTGTGATGCACCATCACCAACACTAATTCTTCCGTCAGTGTTGCTAGAACATTTTCTAACCAAGTTAGTTGTTGATGATCTAAACGTCCTAATTGCTGACCTTCTTCATTAAAAAAGTTGGAATTCAGACCAATCAACCGCACTCCGGGTAAAACTTGATGAGTGTAGTAAATTTGCTTAGGATTGTCATAACCAAACTTGCCGTAATAATGGGGAAAATCCGCAAAGCCAATCGATTGCTGATCTGCCATTAAGACAGGAACATCATGATTACCGGGAACAACATACACCGGAAACGGCAACTCAGATAAGCGTTTTTGTAACCACAGATGGTTCTCCGGTTCACCGTGCTGAGTTAAGTCCCCTGGAATCAACAGAAAATCTAAATCAAGTTGTGTTAAATGTTCGATGACACTTTCAAAAGCTGGAATACTAACTTCCACCAAATGAAACCGACTGGGATGATCCCAGATTGTATGGGGAAGTGCAATGTGTAAGTCGCTGACTACAGCAAAGCGAAAATTGAGAGCCATTGATTTGCAGACAATTTTATAAATACTGGTTCAAAAAAGCCTTTTCCACAAAGTATAACCTTTGCTTTGGCAACTCTGCTGGAAAATCATTACTTAACATTTGTATATGAAGCTGAGATTCCCGACTGATTTAAGAAGTCGGGAATCTGATTATTCACGCATAATTGAACATTTTTAGATTTTTGTTAGCCACCAGAAAAATCAAATCTCATTTAAATGTAAAAATAGCTCAAATCATTGACTGATTATTTGATATTTTTTAAACTTTTTTTGATCAATAGAGAATGTTTAATATTTTAAAAATTGAATAGTTTATTAATTATTTGGCTGTTAAATTAAATTTATTATATAATAATATACTTAATTTTTTATATGCAAATCACTGTTTACTGTCGTTGCTACAAGGAGTATCCACTTTGGCAGTAGTTAGAGTCCGCCAACACGTTAACCCACTTGCCCAAAAATATCGCACACCAGTCAATCCCCTTGAGTGGGAAAAAATTTATGCACAGCCAAACCAACCACTGCATCTAGATATTGGCTGTGCTAAAGGGCGGTTTGTGTTGCAAATGGCGCAGGTAGAACCTCACTGGAATTTTCTGGGTTTGGAAATTCGGGAACCATTGGTAGTGGAGGCGAATCAGCTGCGTTCTGAGTTGGGTTTAACTAACCTGTATTATTTGTATGGCAATGCGAATAACTCCTTGCAATCTCTGTTATCAGGCTTAACTCCAGGCATTTTACAGCGGGTGACAATTCAATTTCCCGATCCGTGGTTTAAAACTCGTCATGCTAAACGCCGTGTGGTACAACCAAAATTGGTCACAGAGTTAGCTGAATATTTAGCAGTTGGTGGGGTGGTATTTCTGCAATCAGATATGAAGTTTGTCGCCGTGGAAATGTGCGATCGCTTTGCGGAAAACCCTGCCTTTGCGCGAGTGGGTACAGATGAATGGTTAACAGAAAATCCATTAGCAGTCCCCACAGAACGAGAAATATTTACCCAAAACAAAGGCGAACCAATTTATCGCGCTTTATTTGTGAAACAAGGGTAATCTTACAACTTAACTCCTCCTTGCTGTAACTGCTTGAATGGATCAAGTAGAAAATCAATAATTCGGCGTTGGCGGATAATGACTTCGGCGGTAGCTGTATCACCTGGGCGCAAGGGTATACATTTATTAGCAGAAGGCAAACAGTTTTGTTTGAGCGCAATATCTAAGTTATAAGCCGCAACTTTGCCATTAGGGGTGTCTATTTCCGTAGTAGTCGGAGAAATCTTAATTAACTCTCCTGAGATCACCCCATAATCTTGAAATGGATAGGCATCAAATTTAACCTTGACTGCTAACCCTGTATGTAAAGAACCGCTTTCAGTGGTAGACATTGTGGCGCGAATGATCAAAGGTGAATTTGCAGGTGCTATCTCCGCCAGCATTGTTCCAGATTGGACAACGGCTCCTGGTTTTTGTATTGGTAGTTGAAATAGAATACCGTTGGTAGTAGCTTTGATTTCTCGCTGTTGTAATTGAAATTTGAGAGATTCGATTTGACTTTTAGTTTGAGCGATATCTGATTGCAAAGATGTAATCTCAGTTTCGAGATTTTTTTGTTGTTCGGCAATTCTTAAAATAGCTAATTTGCCAGAACGAGTTAAAGTTTGATAACTGCTTTCTTGTTCTTTAAGGCGTAACTGGGCTTGTTGAATATCTGCATTAGCTTGGCGAATATTCCGTTCATAACTGCTTTGTTGTTCTGCTAAACGTAACTTTGCTTGCTGAATATCTGCTTTTGTTTGTTCAGATAATTTTATTCTTTCTTGTAGAGCATCTTCTTTTTCTACAACGTTAACTTCAGCCGCAATTCCCTCTTTATAAGCCTTTTGATAACGTTCTAGTTCTCGTTGGGCGATCGCCAAGCTAACATCAGCTAATTTTTTCGCTTTTTCGTGTTGTATGATAGTTTGTTTTGCTTGGTTTAATTGTGCTATACCTTCCTCTTGATGTAAATTAAGATTATTTGTAATTAGTTGCAGATTTTGGCGAAATTGTTCAATTTGTGATTGTTTCTCTAACTGTTGCGATTGATTTTGTTGCTCTTGCGTTGCCGAAGAGACAAATAGTTGATTTTTCGCTGAATTTAACTGCGTCAATCTATTTAATTGCCCTTCTAATTTATCCTGGGCTTGTTGCAATTCTGATTTTACTAATTCCGAGTCTAATGTTAATAAAGTTTGTCCGGCTTTGACTAAATCTCCTTCTTTGACTTGAATTTCAGCTACAGTCCCCGCCACAGATGCATCGAGCTTAATGGTTTTATCTTGAGTTTCAAGTCTGCCTCTAGCTGTACCTGTTTCATCAATCTGAGAAAAAATTGTCCAAGGTAAAATGATTGAGACAAACACAACTAAAAAATATAGGATTCCTCGCGTCCAAACTTGGGGTAAGTTATCCAGTGTTTCTCGCGTAACATCAGACCAATCATCAGTTTTTGCTGGTATAGAGTTGTCTATAATTGCTTGTTCAAATGTATCTTTTTCTTGTAAAGATGAATTTGGTCGTTTACCATTAAATGTATCTGTCATATTTTTTCAAAACAGGAGGTAGAGGCTAAAAATGGAGAGAAGAGACAATAAAGAGCATCACAAAAACTATTAACCATTAATTATTAAGCTGGAACTGCTGTTGATTGAGATAGAAATAATGTCCTTTTTTATTCATTAATTCTTCATGGGTTCCACTTTCAATTAGCAGCCCTCTATCTAGAACTAAAATCAAATCTGCATTCCGCACAGTCGAAAGTCGGTGGGCTATGACTAATGTTGTTCTTCCATTGAGAATTTTGGTGAGATTTTGTTGAATAATTCTTTCAGATTCAGTATCTAAATGAGAAGTAGCTTCATCTAAAATCAATAACTGCGGATTACCTAATAAAGCCCTAGCGATCGCAATTCGCTGTCGCTGTCCACCAGACAACAAACCGCCACCTTCACCTATTTGAGTTTCATATCCCAAAGGTAACTTTTTAATAAACTCATCAGCACCAGCTAATTTAGCTGCTTTTATCAATTCTGCTAAAGTTGCTCCAGGATACCCTAAGCTAATATTTTCTCGAATTGTGCCACCAAATAAAAAGGTATCTTGGTCAACTACTCCCACACAAGAACGGAGAGAACGTAAGGAAATACTGGTAATATCATGACCATCAATCCAGATTTTGCCATCAGTAGGGGGATACAAGCCTAAAACTAACTTAGAAATGGTTGTTTTCCCTGAACCACTACGCCCCACTAAAGCTACCATTTGCCCTGGCTTGATTGCAAAACTGAGATTTTCTAAAATATTTACATCACTGTCTGGGTGATAGCGAAAAGTCACATTTTCAAAGCGAATACTGCCTTGGAGATATGGCAAATTTTGTCTTAGCTGATATTGTAAATCTTCTTCTGGTTCTGCCTCTAAAACATCATTAATTCGTTCTACAGCAATTACTACTTCTTGGAATTGATTCCACAAGATAGTCAGTCGTTGAAAGGGTGTAATAATATTGACTAATAGCAAATTAAATGCTACTAATTGTCCAATTGTTAACTGATTTTGAATAACCAAATGCGCCCCAAACCATAGCAAGGCAGTAGTTACGAAGGCTTGAATTGTGTTACTAATGATTTGCAGACGGTTACTAATAACTTGGCTGGCAAAGTTGGTTTTCACTTCTTGATTTAATAACTCTTCCCAATGCCAGCGCACATTTTGTTCAACTGCTGTAGCTTTGACTGTTCGCACACCAGTTAGGGCTTCAATTAAGTAACTGCTTTCTTTGGCAACAGCATTAAATATTTCTCGTGAAATCCTTTGGAGAAAAGGTGTAGCTATTAAGGCTAGTAAGGCAAAAGGTGGGACTATAACTAATACTAATAGCGCCATTTGCCAGCTATACCACAGCATTAATCCTACATAAATAAAGACGGTGAATAAATCCAAGAGGATAGATAAGGCTTCACCAGAAAGAAATCTTTGAATTTTGCGATTTTCTTGGATACGAGAGATGATATCTCCCACATAACGCGACTCGAAAAAACTCAGCGGTAGCCGCAGGGTGTGGCGAATAAAACCCACAATTAAAACTAAGTCGATTTTGTTAGCTGTGTGGTCTAACAGATATTGGCGTAACCCTATCATGGCGACGCGAAACAAGTTAAACATCAACAATCCTAAACCCACGGCTGTTAGTGTGAGTTCCGATCGCTGGACAACCACGCGGTCTAAAATTAACTGGGTAAATAAAGGGGTAATCAGTCCAAATATCTGGATAAAGACTGAAGCAATCAACACCTCCAATATTACCAACGAGTGGGGTTGCATTAATCTCAAGAATTGCCAAAAAGGTGTAGAGGTTTCTTTAGCATCTTTGAGGGCGGCTGTTGGTTGCAACAGCAAAGCATAACCAGTCCAGTTAGCTTTAAATTCGCTGTGGCTGAGAGTTTTTTGACCAATAGCGGGGTCGCCAATAATCACATCTTTGGGTGTGATTTCATAAACAACTATATAATGTTTGCCTTCCCAGTGGGCGATCGCTGGTAATTTTTGCTTGGCTAACTGCTTGAAACTAGCTTTGACTGGTCTAGTATTGAAGCCGAGACTTTCCGCCGCCATGACTAAACCCCGCAAAGATGCACCGTTGCGGTCTACATTGGCAATATCTCGCAAGCGATTCACACTAAAGCGTTTACCCCAATAGCGAGACACCATGACTAAACAAGCTGCACCACAGTCAGAAGCACTTTGTTGAGCAAAAAATGGATAGCGCCGAGTGACTTTTTGCCATAAATGGCCGACTTGCTGGGTAGGGTTGGGGAAGTAAGCTTTGCTAATCTTTTTGTTGTCTGCAAGTTCGACCGGAGGCGCAACAATCTCTATTTGATGATGTGATGTCGTGAGGGGAGAAGCATCTGATTCTGATTGTTGTGGCGAACGGGATAAGGCTTTAGTCCAAAGATGACCGCGAATTTCGGGATATTTGGCCATCAATGAATGTAATACATCACCGGGAATAAAGCACAGTTGTAAATTAACTGAAGCCCTAGCTGAATATGGTTTAAAGTTAGCTTCTGGAAATAAGGTAAATTCTCCAAAGGAAGTTCCTGCTTCTAACGTGGCAATTAATTCATCGGCTTCATCTAGTAATCTGACTTTGCCTGTCACTACAATATAAATCCCAGGTTCAACATTTATGCCTTGCCAGAATTTCCCAACTTTGGGATTAAGGGATTTTGCTTGTTGCAGACACTCCTGAAATTCTTCTAGCGAGAGGGAACAGCCCAAACTTGCGTTGAGTTGTTCTAGAGTGACCAACTGAAGAGATAGATTATGCGCCATAAGTATCTACATTTCTGCCTAATTTTGTAAATTTAATCGACAAGAAATCGCTATCATCTGTTAATCTTGCCGATCGCAAATCTTTAATCAAAATTTTGGACTTATTCCTTGGTTGAGTATTACTTGCTTCAGCATTTTGGGATTTTGGTAATGTAGACAACCCCATTTGTTTCAAGAGTCGTTTAATATGGCGATCGCTGATTTCCACACCTAGTTCTTTTGCTAGATGTTTTTGTAGCCAATTGGCTGTCCATCGCCGAAAAGAATAGCCATAGTCGCGGGGGCTATTACTGACAAGTTCTTTCAATCGCTCTAAATATTGCTCATTCACCGCTTTTGGGCGACCAATTGGGAAATCTTGCCATTGATGCGCCATTCCCATTCGCGCAATGTGTATCCAATGTCGTGCTGTAGCAGCACAACAGCCCAGAATCTGACAAATTTCTGTTTGTGACTTTCCTTCATCCGCCAACAACATAATTTCAATTCGCTGACGATAGGAATCAGATAAATCTTTTTGCAAATTTTCTTGCAGCAGTTTGCGTTGAAACTTTGTTAAGTACTTACCTGTAGGTGCTTGCGCCCTTGGGATGTCATGTTGTGCTTGTTGGTACGACATAACGGTAAAATGCACTATAAATTGATATGTCTGTTGTTATTTACCCAATACAGATTAGACATCAGGTAAATGACAATCAGCGGTGCAGGTTAAATTGCACCGGGCTATAAATACATACACAAAAAATTAATTTCCGTAAAAACAAATAAATATTTTTCTCGTTGAAATTCTCATTAAATGATGAAGTCTAGGTGATATATGCTGTTCAGGCGATGAGGCGATCGCTTATTAGATGAAAAGTTTTCGGGACATAAACTAAAACATTTATGTCCCGAAAATCTGTGAAATTAATTCCCAAGTTTAACAGCTTGAATATTGATAGGAATCCGACTTGATTATTGAAATTACTTGTGTGGGTAGGGAATAGGGAACAGGAAATAGGAAAAGAAGTAACAGAGGTGGAGAAATTAAATATGATTTCTATAGTTTGTAAGGCTAAGTTTTGTGCCTTAATTATTTACAAATTGATATCTCTATGGTAATCAACACAGGATTTCATCACAATATATATGCTTTATAACATACATATACTATTCATAATCAATTAAAGCAGTGGGTTCCAAAATTAAGATTTTTGATTATATTTTGACTAAGAATAAGTAATTTTAAACTGAATATACGGAGTTAATTTGTTGATTTAAGTCAAATTGAAGCTGATGTATTACTTGTTGAGTTTGCTGTTTCAGCCATTCCGAAAATAAATATGCCACAATTTGTTGACGCAGTTGAGCATCTAACTCCGGCTGAATAATTTCTTCCACCAAAATCAAGTGAATTCCTCTTGATGTAAAAATTGGTTTGAGAAGTTGGGGTGGCTGAACAGTAAAAATAGCCGCAGATAGTTCTGGTAATAAATCTCGGCGACGCACTAACCCACGATATCCGCAAGCGCGACGTAATTCTATATTTTCGATGTATTGGTGAGCAACTTCATAAAAGCTAATTTCACCTTCTTTAATAGCATAAAAAAGTTCTAATGCTAAATCTTCATCTTCTAAAATAACTTCATACATAATTACACCAGCATAGTCTAGTTGGTGTGCAAAAAAATATTCTTCAACTTTATTTTCAAAGAGATGTGCTGCTAACTTGCCAAAAATCAGACTACTATGTGTAATTTGTTCAAAATCATCGAGAGATAAATAGTTTTTTTCTAGCCATTGCCATGTTTGTGCCGCACTATCGAGATTATTAGCTAACCGGATTTTATCTGCTGCTTGTTGCAACTCCTCTGTTTCTATCTTAATCCCATTTTCCAAAGCAAAAGCTTTCACAATATGATCAGCAGTGATTTGTTCAATGATTTCTGGCAACTTACAAGCTAGTTTCAGTTGATGCAAAATATCCTGGTTGGTAATTACGATAGGGTCTGTCATTTTCAGTAATTCTTGATTATGTGGAACACAAAAAATGAGATGCAGTAATCCTAATTGATTGATAAACTACTCATCTAGATAGGAAAGAAATAGTAGATTTATTGACAAATTATTTAGGATTACTATACCTTAATTGTTATATTAAACTAATACTTTATCTGCTGAACGTTTTAATGCAGATAAAGATTCACTTTGGAAATTAGGTGCAGATTTAGGTTGTAATTTTTGTTGTTCTTCTTCGAGTTCAGCTAAACGCAAATTACTCCAATTTACGAGTCCGGGATTTCCCAAGCGAGGAGCTATATTAGATAGGTGTTTGACAACTGAGATAGCCTCTGGCTCGATTTGCAGAGAAGCCAGATAACAGTCACTAGCTAATTCTAATTCGCCAATTTTTTCGTGACATTGACCAGCCATAAACCAAGCCACTGGAGTACCTGGAGGGCCTAACCTTGTGGCTGAACGATAAACTTTGGCAGCTTCTTCCAGTTTACCTTGCTTGGTCAACACCTCTGCCAACTCCAGGTGATATCTAGGCTCTAAAGGCTCTAGCTGGACTATCAAGCGTACTCGTTCTTCTGCAAGAGCGAGATCTTTGAGCCAGATAGACTCTTTAGAACGGCTTTCCATACACAGGCTGAGATTTTCCCGCGCTACAATTTGTTGCAATTCATTTTCAGGATTCAAACTTCTGGCGTGAGATTCGCATAAATCCATTTCTTCAACTACCTTCTGTTTATCTCTGCGTAAAAATGGCACAAAAGAAACAGAACGATAGTACATACTCATCAACAAATTAAATTCAAAATCGTTGAGTGAAGGTTTTAATTCTTGAATGTCCTTGGTAACTACTTCACGCCAAAACTCAGCTGCGGCTAAATCTCCAAATGTTTTGGCATACTCAACTACCATTTGTAAACCAGCATTGATTTTTACCTTACTTCCTGATGGCGCATGAGTGGCGATCGCTTCAATTTCTTGGATATAATCAAAGGTGCGATCGTCAAAGTGAGTAATCAAGCTCGAAAGCGCCCTACACCATGCGAGAGTAGCCAGTTCTACATCACTAGCAATTTCTGCACTAGATATCTCTGGGATATACTCTTTCACTACCCGATGAAAGCACAAGCTTCTCAACAAATTCATCACGCGTAGTTTAGTAAGATTTGGCAATTCTTGATAATTTGCTAAATACTCACAAAATTTTTCCCAACGCTCGGTACGCAATTCTTTTGCTAGTTGTAGTGGATGATCAACATGGTATTGAAACATCCCAGTTTCTTTAACCAGAGATTCTCTAAAAAAAGGAGAGATATTTACTTGTACAGTATAGGGAAGTGTTGTGTTACTAATTAAACTATTATAACTAAATTCAATTCCGTAATGATGTGGTTTACCACCATTTAAAAGGCCAAGATCAAAATATTGTCTATTTAACCAAGCTATTGGTGAACCATTAAGAGTTGTCATAAAATTATCTCCTGATTTTTATCCCTAAGTAGTTATTACAGTCCCAAGTAAATAAAGCGAAGATGACAATTAGCTAGATATGAGATAAATCACAGTGACGTTAGTTTATATAATTAACTATGTCACTGTGGAAATTTATTTTAAAATAGTTCTGAAATCTGCAATAAATATTGTTTATTTCAGAACTATTTTAAAAAACTATCTTAAGCTAAGAAAGAAGACCATTTAGCAACTGCAAAAGCAACTCCACCACGTACAGTTGTGAAAGCTGTAAATTCGGGTGAATCTTTGGCAGATTTAGCCTTTAAGTCAATGATTTCATCAGCAGATTTTTCAGAATTCAGTTGAGTAATTTTAATTTCAGCCATGATGATAAACCTCTGGATTCAAGTTGTTTTTGGAAAGCAAACTGTGATTTGTCTCTTCCCATTAACATCATGCTTTTTTTGATTTTTGAATGCAATAGAATAGCAAGTATGAATCGGGACAAAAATAGCACACTTTCTGTAGACTTAAATCAAAATTGTGAGGTATTTTTCCAGATTGGATGTGTCTTGTAGCATTCTCAATTATCGTAGTTTTGGCAATGTCCACACCGTAAAAACAAGGTTTTGGCTAAATCTACAACATCGCCAATCTGACTTTAATTGCCATCAAGTATCTGGTGGAATATGTCGCCATAACAGCAGTAATTATGTCTTTTTTTTTCTCATCAATATTTATAGTAGGGGACAGGTGACAGGTGACAGAGTTAAAAGTCTTTTATTATCTAAGTTTTATCGCTTACCGATGTCCTAACTACCTTGGCTACAGCTATAACCCTCTTCTGTCACTTTCCGGGTATTCTGAATAAAAGAATAAAAAAAGAAAACCCTGAAAGGTAAGTGGGGCAATGGATGTAGAGTTACAAATTCTGAAACATTTAGCAAGA
>NZ_JADEWI010000104.1 GCF_015207705.1 Nostoc sp. LEGE 06077 | reverse complement strand
AATATTTCTCAAATTGAGCATTCCAGACATCGAAGCCCTGTTAATTTTTGCGTTAACGTTCTTTGCGGATTAATCGCTTATTGTCATCAACCTAAGAAACCTAGCCTTCAACTGGAGTGGCTTTTACCTCCTTATCTTTAACCCGAACTCAGGTTAATTAGCAGAATTCTTTTGCATAGTTTAGTCAGAAATTAAATTTTTCAGTAGGAGATAGTTGCATAATAACTATCTCCTTTTTGATCAATCTTCAATTTAACCAATCTTCTCAACACCAACAAGTTCCACCTGCTGTGTTTGTGGTAATAAACGCTTCAAACTGTGGTTAACAAAACCTTGTAGAAAAGCTATCTGCTGATTTTGCTGAAACACTTTTTGTAAGGTTTGGCGCAATTTGTCTAGATTTATAGCAGTTCCCGAATCTAATGCTATTTCTTGCTGCTCAAAATACTCGACTAAACTCAAGCCAGCTACTCTGGTTAGATAAGCAGCACTAACACCCTGCACTAAACCACCAGCAACAAAAGTAATGGCGTTACTCTTGAGAACGCTGCTGACGGCTTTTGTAGACAGTTCGACTAAACCCAATTTCAGCATCAAGCTTCCCATTGTACCAGCGACAGTTTGTGCCTGTTCTAAAGATAATTTCTGTTGATAGATATTACCTAAATCAATGACCATTTGGGCATTTATTGCCGCAGTCGCCAGGATATCTAAAGCTGGTACTGGGTTGGCAAAGGCTGTAGCCGCAGCTATCCATTGATATTGTTCAATAACTGGAGTAGCGCGATCGCATCTTGTTTGATTCAACCAGTTTTTAGCTTCAGCTTTCAACGCCAAAGCTTTTCTCATGGTGGTTGTCCAAACTAACTTTTGTCCTTGCTGTGCCAAAACTGTATTTAATTGCTGTGTTAGTTGTGCAATATCTGGTGCTGGCTGTTCCATCCATTCTTGTACAGAACCATCACTTTCATGTTTCCGCACTTTGATGGGAATGGGAGATACCGCAGTAGCTACTACATTACCAGGCATTCTTTGTTGTAATGACAGCAAGATGGTAGCACGTTCATCAACTACATACTGGTCTTGTTTGTTAAAAACCAGAATTGTCGACTGATTTGCAGCTTTTAACTGTTGTAAGGTTTGGAATTCTGTCTCAGTCAAATCACCATTTGTCAGAAACAGCACGATATCAGATTTTGCCACTTCTGCCAAAATTGCGGTATCTGACTCGTCAGTTGTTTTTCTAAACAAAGATGCTGTCTCTTGCAAGTTGTATTTTGGCTGTTTTTCTTGCCAACCACTAGACTGCAACACTTGAATTAAAGTACTTTTACCTACAGCTTTACCACCAGTCACAGCAATTCCAATTTCTTGTCTGTCTAACTCTGAGAACAAGTTAGCTAATTGTTCTCGGAGTTTACTTAAGGAGGAATGATTTTCCCTTTCTTGCGCTAATTGGTGAATGACTGCTTCAGCTTTAGCGATCGCACTCTCTGCTGTTGCCCGATCTACAGGTGTACAATCTAGTTGTTCTAAACTTGTTTTCGGGCGATTTTGCTGCCATAACCACAAGCCACCACCAACCGCCAGGGTACTCAATAAACTAAATTCACCTAGCTGTACTATCGAATCATGCCAACTTTGTAGCATCCAAAGGGAAAAGGAAAGTCCTAATCCTCCCACTAAAATAGGTCGTTCTAACTTCACAACCATTATTCTCCGCGCTTTTTGGCAGGTTTTCTTTCAGAATAGATCAAAACCTTGCTTTGCGAATCAGACAAGCGAAGGTACATAATTTTCTTTACTTACGGTTGCTTGTAAAATTAAATCCCAAGCATCACATTATTGTACAGAATGAGTTTTACGCTGTCGTTTTTTCGCTTCCACAAGGTGGATTTCGCTACCATATCCTATGAACACATCGACAGGGAAGACATAAAACAAATCCAGTCGCATATACACTAGGGCAAAATAAAAGTCAGTTTGCTTGTATGCTTCTCAAACCATTTAGCGCCGAGTTGTTTTCGCCCGATAGTTATCTACAACATATAGCAGAAGGCAGGGGAAAACGTCCTACTATTCCTGGCATTCAAGCTTTCAAATTTTCCTAATATATCTGACTACCGCTATAATTACCTGAAGACTCATCTAAGCAAGCATATTTGACTTGGATTTAGCTAAGTTTCCCCTATGTCAAATACTAAATCTTCAGGTTGGCGATCGCCAACTGCTCTTACTCCCCAACCACGCTTGAGTCTATGAAGAACGGCAGGTTGCGTTGACAAATACTCAAGCAACACAAAACCCTGTAATCTTTAAAAATTACAGGGTTTTGTTAGGTTTTTTATTTGGTGGCGGGAAGTGGATTTGAACCACTGACCTTCGGGTTATGAGCCCGACGAGCTACCAGGCTGCTCTATCCCGCGTCGCTCTTGACTTTTCAAGTATAACCCAAAGTCTAGAGTTTGACAACTATAACAGCGATAATTCTCCAACAACCTCTAAACGCTTGTATTTTCCGAAGGTCATAAACTTTTCTGCGAGGGTTTCTGCGGCACTAGGGCTAATCCAACCCATCTGTTGCAGTAGGTGAATAGCTACAGCATATTTGGCTCGTCTTGCCCCATCCATAACTTTGATTGCCAATCCCATACCTTCACCCAGTCTACCGATGCACTGTACGCCTTCTGCCCCAGCTTTACTGACTACTTCTCCCGGAGCTAAACGCATCAATTCGGTATCAAATTCGCCATCTCCTGCGACCAAGACAGGGTGATGAGTCATAGCCCGAATGATGCGCTCCATATCTACATTGCTACTAGCAGCTAACAAAGCATACAAAGATGCCATGTGTCCCAGTTGCATCAGATAGGTTGGTACGCCGCAGTCATCATGGGCGCTAATAAATTCTTCAGCGGGCATTCGCAATAACTCTGCGACTTTGCCCAAAACTAACTGCTGTATCGGGTGTTTCCGGTCTAAGTAGTTATTTAAAGGCCAATGGCGTTGTTGACAAACTGCTAACATTCCGGCGTGTTTACCAGAGCAGTTATATTCCAGCGGACTCCGTTTACCTTCAGGAATTGGGCATTGGAGCGCCGTTGGATCAACATCAGCACGCCAAAGTATATTAAATACCTGTCTGACTTGCTCTATTGTTCCTTTATGAGAACTAGTAATTATTGCTAAATCGCGATCGCTCAAATCGTAGCGTTCTAGTGTGCCGGTGGTAGTAACAGCTAGTGCTTGAAACGGTTTAAGCGCAGAACGGACAAAAGTTGCTGTTTCAGCGTTACCGGCAACGGACAAAACCCGTCCCCTGTCATCGCATACAACAGCTTGGACTATATGCCGCGATTCTATGATGCCTTCCCGTAGTAGCCGGACTTCCAGTACTGTGGCTTGAGTTCGTTTTCCCATTGTCATGGGTTAAAGTTTATCTCTTTTTATTATTTATCAATGGTCAATGGTCAATGGTCAAAAATTAGTATTTTTGACTATGGACTTTTGACTCTTGACTATGGACTACTTAAAACAAATGCCAAACTATAGTACCAATTAGGTACATTCCCGCCAAGCCAGCAAAGGTAAATTGTAACCGTTGGAGAATTGGCTTAATTTCATAAGTCACAATCAAGCGATCGCGAGTTAAAACTTCTTGCGGTTTTATCCATGTTTGTCCATCATACCAGCCTGACTCTTCATAAAATACGGTCTTGCTGTAGAGGCGATCGCGTACATAACGCCAACCTAAGTACATACGTATTAAAACAAGAATCACTCCCAGACTTGACCCCGCGGCTCCACAGAGGACAAAATGGGCAAAATACCTTTGTGGTGGAAAGCTGGCTGCTGCTACTGGCCCAGAGACTAGCCAGGAAAAACCCCAAATCCAAGCGATGTTCGTGATATATGCCCTCCAATTTAAAGTGCAATCACGAAATAGCCAGGAAGTTTTTAATTCTTCATACTCATTCAGTGGTTGTTGGTCTGTAGGAACTGGGCAATTGAAAACCGAAGACCTCATCATGTTGGCTTACCCCCACCATCATCAGCTTCTGGAACGGCAATACGTTCGGCATTAACCCAGAACGCTTCTAAATTATAAAACTCCCGTTCTTTGGGCATCATGATGTGAACGATTACATCGCCGTAATCTTGCAACACCCAACTCCCTTCAGCTTTGCCTTCGGTGCGTAAGGGACGACGTTGCCATTCAGCCTCTACTTGATATTCTATTGCTTCAGCGATCGCCCTGACTTGCACCCTAGAGTAGCCCGTCATCATTACAAAATAATCTGCTAGGTAAGATACATCGGCTACCCTCAGTACCAAAATCTCTCCTGCTTTGCGGTCTGATGCTGCTTCAGCAACAGTCATAGCTAATTGTCCACTCAAATCTTTCATACCTGCATCTAGGCTTTTGAGTGGACTATTTTTCTCCGACACAGATTGTAATGGAAGATTTCCTTGGATATAATCAGACATTAAACCTCAGGTGCTTGATCCCGTTTATTTTATAATTACTCACCAACAACAATTGAACAACAACTGTTTTTTTGAATACTAACAAAAAACGCCTGTTAATGCAGTGAGTTCACAATTGACTGTTTGGATTGCAACTAAAAATCAGCACCAATAACTCCAAGCTAAAGCGCCATCATCAATCAAGCAGTATACTTTTACCAAGAATTGTAGAGAATAATGGCCCCAGAAAAATCTTAAGATATTAAATATTCTACCTAAAGTATTAGTAGGAACAGAATCGTTCCTACTCAGCAATAATTAAATAGCTTTTGTTTACATAGCATATTTTGTTGTTATGCGCTTGAAATCATAGATAAAACTAAAGCACCCATGATATTTGCCAGCCTTCATTCAAGCGCATGACGGATACTAACACCATTTTGGATTTTGGCAGGGTTTATTGGTAAGCTTTTCTTTAACCCAACTGTCGCCATCATTTTTCAATAGGGTATAAGTTTTTCACCGTAGACTTTTTTGATGAGTCATGATGGAAAATTCACATTAGTTATTGTATTTTTCGCTACACCTCTTGTTTGGAAACTACTTTAGCTTCAATTACCTGAGTATCAGAGGTAACTAATTCAAACAAAGCCTCATAGTGATTTAAGGCTTGGTCAAAAGCATATTGCTCCATTGCATATTGACGGCTGTTGTAGCCCAACGTTTTCACCTTTTCCGGGTGTTGATAAAGTTCTACAATAGCTGCTGCCAAAGCTTGGGCATCTTCTGGAGGAACGATTACTCCGCCACCACTTTGTCTGACAGCTCTTGCGGCGGTACCAGTTTCGGGTACAGAGGCGACTAATGCCCGACCACTGGCAAGTAACACTTGAATTTTTGACGGCATATTGAAGGATATAACATTCTTCTTCTGCACAACTAAACCAACGTCAGCAGCAGCCAACATTTGTGGTAATTCTTCACGCGGTTGAAATGGCAGTAACAACACATTATCTGCACCGCATTCTAAACAATACTGCTGTAATCGTTTTAAACCTTTTGCTTCACCAACAATCACAAAAGCAATGTCTGTAATATCACGTAATGCAGCAGCAGCTTGAATTACTGTTTCTAAACCTTGAGTTAGAGCAATGTTTCCCGAATATTGGACTACAAACTTACCGTTGAGATTGTGTGTATTACGGAAAGGATTGTTTTCTTTAGGTAAAGGGCGAATGAAATTGACATCAACCCAGTTAGGAATTTGTTCAATTTTCTCGGCTTCTACACCCTTAGACAACAAATTCTCGACAAAACCATCAGCGATAACGCTAATTTTTGAGGCTGAATGGTAAGCAAATTTTTCTAATGCAGCAAATACTTTGATGAGAAATTTATTTTTTAGTAGTCCAACATGAACGGCTGCTTCCGGTAAAATGTCTTGAAGATTGAGTACTACCGGACACGCTCGTAACCAACCCAGCAAAGCCGCAGGTACACATACAGGTAAAGATGGTGATGTTGATAGAATTACATCTGGTCGCCAGCCTAGCAAAGCAGGGAAAAAACTTGTAACAACAAAACTAGCATCTAGCATTATCCGATCTAACAGATTCGGTTGTGGTCGAATCCAAACATAACTGCGTTGGATGTGAACACCATTTTTGTATTCATTGAGGTAAAACTTGCCCCGATAATCCTCGTAAATTTGGCGTTCAGGATAATTTGGCATAGCTGTGACAACTCGCACTTCATGCCCACGCTTGGCCAGTCCTTCTGCTAATTCCGTCATCAACGGGGCAATACCAATTGGTTCTGGATAGTAGTTGTAGGAGTAAATTAATATCCGCATAAAAGATTCAGTCAGAGTCCCTGGCTTTTTGGATAACGAGAATAATGTTGTTATGCATTTTGTTGCACCTATATCTAATTCTCTCTTTAGTCCCTGTTGATGTCAGTGGTTTTTCGTTGAAGATTGAGTAAAATTTATCTTTTCTTGCTTAAGTGCTGATTGGTAAAATTGTTACTAGAAGATTAACAACAAAAAGTAAGTATACACTGAAAAACTTCAGTATTTTTCCTATCGTTCAGATAACTACAATATAAAAATCAATCATGTAGTTAGGTATTAAGATGCTGGTTGCAAGAGACTATAATTTAATGACTATCACTACAGATATTTTTGGTCTAAAACTTCCTGTTTGAAAACCCCATTAAATAATTTGGTTGCTGAATTTCTGGCAACTGCTTCAATTTTGCTGTTAATATAAGCGATCGCTACAACCAAAAAATATAGTGATGAAACCCTCAATCCAGAGTAATAATACTCCAGATTCTCAATAGGAAAAGGGATAAAAGGCGTTAATGATGAAAGGGATGAATTTTGCTTCGCACAAAAACGAGCCAGTGGCTTGGAGAGACAGCGCTGTGGGTGGCTTTAAAGCTTTCCCGCAGGTTAGCCACTGGCGTTGCAAAGGCTTAAAGAATCAATCTTTGATTTTGCTTAAAAATGATATGTTTTGTCAGCCTTCATTAATTTGATTGACTTGAACCTCGATAAATTCGCTCTCTTTGCTCTGGAGAAAGAAGTGGCATCGGAAAGCGTTCATGTGCTGTAATTTTTGTCGGTTCCTGATCTTGTTTGATTTCGCCTGCTTGGTTTTGAGGAGAACGAATTGCTCCATTAGAATGTGGAAATGGATTGAGAGTGATATCTTCTGTATCTAATTCTGTTATTTGGTTTTGAGGTAAGATATAGGCGTGTTTATGGGGATCGTATGCAAAAACTTCTCCTGACTCAATGTGATAAATCCAAGCATAAATTTTAAGTTGACCTTGGTAAAGCTTGGAGTGAATTACTGGATATGTCCGTAAATTTTCAATTTGAGTCAGAACATTTTCGGCAATCATCACCTCTAACAAATCTTCTGATTGGTAGTGACTGTAGTGGTCTAAAACTAGCCTACGCGTCGCTTCTGCATATTTGAGCCAATCATATACAAGTGGTAAATCTTCTTTCAGACTTTGTAATTTTATTAGTCCTTTCATTGCGCCGCAATGAGAGTGTCCACAGATAATAATTTGCTGAATTCCTAAAGCTTGAACTGCATATTCAATAGTGGCACCTTCACCGCCATTAGTTGCTCCATAAGGTGGAATAATATTTCCTGCATTCCGGATCACAAATAATTCACCCACTTGGGCTTGTGTAATTAGATTTGGATCAAGACGTGAATCGGAACAAGTTATAAATAATACCCTGGGTTTTTGACCTTGTGAAAGTTGTTCAAACAGTTCTTGGTGCGTTGCAAAATAGCTAGATTTAAATTCACGCAGACCTTTAATTAATTTCTTCATTACCAAGTTCCAGAAATACTTGTAGTTTAATTACCAAATCAGACAAAATTGATGGAGATTGAGATTATATTAAGTGCAGGCTGCTTGGCTTTAGAATTAACAAAGTGCTAACAAAATAAAGAGCATCAGCCTTTTTGTTTAAGTTAGTGCCTCTCTAGCAAAACAGCAGCCACTTATGCAGAACAATTAATCTTGACAGTTTTAGAAGTCAGAATTAATTAAAATCTATTTTTCTATAATAGAATTACTTTGTACTTTAATTACACATTTATCGGGTGGATTTTTGCAAGATTTCAGGAAGAATTTTAGAAAAATACTTTGTCTAAAATATGTCGATTGGAGGTAGAATGTTGAATTAGTTATCATTACTAGTAGCGCTGAAACTGGAGTATAGAGTCTGCTAGTCTATAGAGATTATCATTTCTTTGTGGTTTAGAATGATGTTGATTCATCAATAGGTATAGCGACGCTATGACGGCAACTACCGAAAAACTGACTTTTGCAGAGTATTTACAGAAATGGCTACCCAAAATCAACTGCAACGAATTCAAATAGAATTAGAATTATCGCCAGAATTATATGAAACAATCAATAATCTTGCCCAACATCTGAATGGAGATCATGCTGAGGTACTACTAAAAGCGATCGCACTCTTAGAAGTAGCTTTAGAAGCCAAGCAAAAAGGCAAACATCTTTGGATTGTAGATGAACAAGATAACTTGGAAACTGAGATTGTAGGCATCTAACAATATGACAGATGTTAAAGATTTATCCCAAATAGTTGCTAATAAAGGTAAAAATCCGCTAATTATATCAGCAGTAAATCACCAGTCCCCAGCAGATGCAGAACTTGAACGCAAGTTGCGAGAACTTCGGTTTAAACAAGAACTTAGAAAAAACTGGATATTATTTATAGCCAGAGATGTAGTAATGTTTTCTGTAATTATATTTTTTGTTTTTGCCGTTAGTGGTTATTCTTTATTTATGCATATCTATAGATAAAAGCATTTTTTCTGCAAATAGATACGCTGCTTAATTACCTGTGACTATTAGCGCCAAAACTGTGAATTAAACAGTTAAGCATTTTAAAGATAGTTACGGTTTGCGACGGAGTAATGAGAGTATGCCACAATTAGCCCTGGCTTGGGTGAGGAATTTAGCTAGTTTTTACAGCGAACCCCAAAATTTTTTCCTGTCTTGCCGGAAAGAATAGAACTGAGGATGTATCCCATTACATAGAAAATTTACTATATGTAAGCGGGGAGAAAACCTAAAATTCCCCTTTTTAAATCTATCTTTCCTTCTCTCAATTCTGCTCTGGTTATCCGCCAGGGCAGTTTTAATTTTAGAGGACTTACACAAACAAGTGTCATATTTTTTTCGTTGAGGCTGTCAATGGTCAATAGTCCAAAAAACTGTTATTTTTGAGCATGATTGCGATCGCTACCTCTGCTTTCTTTAGCTTTATTCTGGTTCTTTATGCCAGAAACTAATAACTTAGCGATGCTTGGAGAGTAGGCAATGGTAGTTCTGCGGTACTTAGTAATTGTGCTGACTTACACTGGTTTAGGGCTGGGTTACTTACCCGGACTGCGGATGAATCGTACCACAATCGCTTTTGTGGGTGCGGCTTTTTTGATGGCATTGGGATTACTGGATCTACCTACAGCATGGGGTGCGATTGATTACAAAACACTCGTATTCTTGTTTGGCATGATGATCATTAGTGCTAATCTGGCGGCTGCGGGTTTTTTCCAGTTGGCTGTTGATTACACAATCCGTTATATCCACAGTCCATTGGGGTTATTAATAAGAGTTGTTGGGAAATAAGGGAGAATAGAAAGTTAGTACTTAAGTGGGGAAATGCTGAACATCGAACGGGCATTAAAACAAGATAGGCTGTTACGGGCATTAACAGGATTGAACCGGAAAGCTTTTGAAGCACTTTTGCCAACGTTCAGCACTATATATGACAAACAAGTACGT
>NZ_JADEWI010000031.1 GCF_015207705.1 Nostoc sp. LEGE 06077 | reverse complement strand
TTGCGAAGATAAAAAGAGTAATCGAGACTTAGCCAAAGTTCGAGTTGTCGGTGAGCATATTAATCGGAAACTAAAGATATTTAAAATCTTGTCTGACCGTTATCGCAATCGGAGAAAAAGATTTAGTTTGAGATTTAATCTCATCGCTGGTTTGTACAACTATGAGCTTCGTCTCCCTAAAACTGAATCTGCTTAACTGACTTTTGCAAGAGGTCTAATAAACTGTGAAATATGAAATGAAGTTAGGATTACGCCAAAACGCTCTCTAACTCTTATTTCTCAGTTGTCTCTGTATCTTCTCTTGTTCGCTTTTTCATTACTTGGGTGTAAGTCCTAGAAAGATGAAGGATAAAATCTTAAATTTCAGACTTCATCCTTCAGACTTCAGACTTTTAAAGATTGCTTTCAATCAACTGGCGGTACTCGCTCTTTTGCTTCACGCCTTTGACTTCCTTCACCAGTTCTTTGTCCTTGAAGAATTGCACTGTTGGTGTACCTGTTACCCCAGCGTTTTCGGCAATCTCCCGGTCTTTATCAATGTCAATTTCCACAAAGTGAATTTTGCCATCGAATTCATCCACTACTTTATTGAGTATGGGTTTGAGGGTATGACAAGGGCCGCAACCGGGCGCGACGTATTTGACAATCAGCAGGCGATCGCTTTCATGGAATAATTTCCGTAGAGCATAACCACCTTCATGACGTGTTGCTTGTAAACTAAACCCTGCTGCTTCCTCCGCTTCCGTTTTCTTTGGTGCTGGCTGAGTTTCTAACTCATTGTTAATTGTTGGTTCTTGATGAAACTCTTGAATCAAAGTATTAGAAGACAACCAACGTTCTGCCAACAACGCCGCCATACAGCCAGTACCCGCAGCTGTAATTGCTTGGCGATATTCATGGTCTTGCACATCACCAGCCGCATACACGCCCTCCACACTGGTTTCTACAGAACCATGTTTGGTGACGATGTAACCCACCTCATCCAGTTCGAGTTGTCCCTTAAATAAAGATGTATTGGGAGTGTGACCGATCGCATAAAATAAACCCTTAGCATGGATTTCGCTTTCTGCACCAGTTTGATTATTGCGAACTTTCACCCCATCCATGTGACCATTGCCAAACACATCGATAACTTCTGTGTTCCAATGCACCTGAATTTTTGGGTTACTCAAAACTCGGTCTTGCATAGCTTTAGAAGCCCGCATCTTATCAGATCGCACTAACAAATTAACTTTGGAACCATATTTAGTCAGGTAAATAGATTCTTCTGCGGCTGAGTCGCCAGCCCCAATTACCGCCAACTCTGCGCCGTGGAAAATTGGTGTAGCACCATCGCAAATCGCACAAGCAGAAATTCCGCGGCTCCAAAATAAATGTTCGCTATCTAAACCCAAGCGCCTTGCTGTGGCTCCAGTGGCAATAATTAAACTGTGGGCTTTAACTTCTCTTTCTTCAGAGTGGACTGTAAATGGACGCTGACTTAAATCAACAGATATCACATCCTCAGTATATAACTCAGCCCCCCAACGTTCAGCCTGTGCCTTCATCCGATCCATTAGGTCTGGCCCAGTAATCCCTTGAGGAAACCCCGGAAAGTTCTCTACTTCCGTCGTTGTCATCAGTTGCCCACCTGGCAACCCCCCAGCTTGGAAACCTTCAAAAACAACGGGTTTCAGGTTAGCTCGTCCCGCATAGATGGCAGCGGTGTATCCTGCTGGCCCAGAACCGATAATCACCACGTTTTCTACAGTCGGGTTAGTCATAAACTTAACTGAACTCATAACGACTACGTTTAATATAGCATAGCAAATCAATGGAGTGGAATCAAACCCTCATCCCATTTTGGATTTTAGACGGGTAATTACTCTCGATAGACTTATCCTCTTCCAAGCATGATTCTCCAAAACCTGCATATCTGAGGCACTAATCACTACTTTCTTTTTCCAGACCGTAATTTAACGGGGATATAACCATCATCAGAAAGATTTTTTACCAGAAGTGATAGATCGGATATTACAAGTGGGTAAGTTACAACTAGAACTCACCAATCAACGTTCGTACCCCGAACTTTCAGGAGAAACCCCATGCTCAAGCCAGAATTACAAGCTAAATACTTACATTACCTCAGCAACCGTAAGAACAAACAAGAAGAAGGTTTTACCTTAATTGAACTGTTGGTTGTAGTAATCATTATCGGTGTATTGGCAGCGATCGCTCTACCTTCTTTGCTCGGTCAAGTTAACAAAGCCAAACAGTCCGAAGCGAGAAACTATATTGGTACAGTTAACCGTTCTCAACAAGCTTACTACTTAGAATACCAAGGTTTTGCTACCAGTATTTCTCAGCTCCAAGTAGGTATTAAGACTCAATCAGATAACTATTCCTATGTTATTGCTGGTACCAGTACTCTTACCCAATTTAACGCAACACCAATTAAACCTGCGCTGAAATCTTATTACGGTGTAGTAGGTACAACACTAGGTAGTGCTGCTACATCTGAAGCACTCACAGTGGCAATAGCGTGTGAATCACCTACCCCTGTGACAACCACTCCCTCCCTGGCTACCAGCTCTACAGGCTGTCAGAACAACTTTGCTTCTTTAGCTAGATAAAAAACTTAAGATTTTTCCTAGTCATCTTACTAGGCAATTTCAAATCAAGTTATTCCTCCGTTGGGTAGTGTGTTAGCACATTACCCAATTTCTGCAATTTTTTCATTAGACATCTCCAAAAATAATGTAGAAATGTAGAATTACTAAGTCTCTACAA
Source organism: Nostoc sp. LEGE 06077 (assembly GCF_015207705.1). Classification (GTDB taxonomy): domain Bacteria; phylum Cyanobacteriota; class Cyanobacteriia; order Cyanobacteriales; family Nostocaceae; genus Nostoc_B. The sequence goes on along the minus strand of NZ_JADEWI010000031.1, from coordinate 74,996 downwards.
GGTTTTTGGATAAGGCATATTTAATTGCTTGAGATGTCCCTGAGAAAATTCATATTTTCCTGTCTTTCTGCCATCTCTCCTACTCAGATTCAAAATTTTTGACCTATGGTTGCTTTAACTACTCCCTCCAATTTATATCAGCGTGCCAATGAGTATTTCCTGAATGGAAATTACATTCAAGCTGCTAACCTTTATGAACAAGCAATTGCTGTCGATCCAGAGATTAAATCTAACTATTGGCATTTAGGGTTAATCTTCCTCTTACAAGAACAAGAAGTAGAAGCACAAACGACTTGGTTCATGGCAATGATGGAAGGAGATGCTGAACAGGTCAATGTTTGGAATGCTGAATTATTAGAAATTTTAGAAACGGAAGCCGAACGCCAAGAGAAGTTAGAAAAATATAATGTTTGCGAAAAAATTCGGCAAAATATTAGGCAAATTGCTCCCGACAATATTCACAATCTCCTGCATCTAATTAATCTATATATTAAGCTTGAAACTTATACAGAAGAAACATTTAGCGAACTAGATATCATTGAGATTATTAATTCCACTACAAAAACAAACATCAATTTAGAAATTTTATGTAAAACCCTAAGTAGTGTTTTACACTATATACAGATATATCCTTCTACTATAGAATTCTTTGAAGCTTGTTCGCTACATTTTACAGAAAATCCTCAAGCTTTAATGAATATCTTCATTGCTGCCGCTGTAGACATTGCTTACTCGCGCCAGCAACCCAAAATAGCCGCGCAGTTATGCGAAATTTATTTACGTTTGGATAAAAATAACCCAGGAATTTTAGGACATTTAGCTAGTTTTTATCAAAATTCTGCTGACTATGAATTAGGCATAGAAACAGCTAAAACTTTTTATTCTTTGGTGGAGAGATTACCCGAAAAAATCTTTGCCAACCGTCAGATACTTAGAGGGTTAATGAGTGCAGGTGGTCAGTGGCAAGAGTCTTATGCTGTCAATCAAAGACAGCAAGATTTATTAGCAGAACTCATAGCTGCGAATCCTCAAGATTTGACACCAATGGATGTATCTATACTCTTAAATTCTAATTATTTTGCATTTTATATAGAAGATAATATAGCGAAAAATAGGTCTGTACAAAATAAAATCCTGCAAATATGCCAAGAAAATCATAATATTTATGCCCAAGAAAAAGTAGAAAAATATGCTCAAGGGCATTTAGAACGAAAAAAACAATTATCTTCTCATAAGAAACTGAAAATAGGATACATTTCCCATTGTTTCAAAAGTCATTCTGTGGGCTGGTTAGCACGATGGTTATTGCAGTATCATGACCGAGATAAGTTTGAAATTAATGGTTATTTTGTTAATAGTGATAATGTATCCGATCTCTTGCACCAGTGGTATATTAACCAAATGGATAAGGTATTCAAATCCTATAATGTTTGGTCACTCGCAGAAGAAATTTATCAAGATGAAATTGATATTTTAATTGACTTGGATAGCATCACGCTAGATATAACTTGTGAAGCGATGACTTTCAAACCAGCACCAATCCAAGTGACATGGTTAGGCTGGGATGCTTCTGGTAGTCCATCGATAGATTATTTCATTGCTGATCCCTACGTTCTGTCAGAATCAGCGCAGGAATACTATCAAGAAAAAATCTGGCGTTTACCTCAAACATATATAGCTGTAGATGGTTTTGAAGTAAATGTGCCTAAAGTCCGTCGAGATGAATTAGATATTCCTGATGACGCAGTTGTTTATTTCTCTGGACAAAGGGGATTTAAAAGGCATCCAGATATTACAAGATTGCAGTTAAAAATTATCAAAGAAGTTCCAAATAGCTATTTCTTAATTAAAGGTTTGGCCGATGAAGAATCAACTCACAAATTCTTTGCCCAAATAGCAGCAGAAGAAGAAGTAGATTATGCAAGATTACGGTTTTTACCAGATGCTCCTTCAGAAGGAGTTCACCGAGCAAATTTAGATATTGCTGATATAGTTTTAGATACTTATCCTTACAATGGAGCGACAACTACCTTAGAAACACTATGGATGTGTATCCCGATGGTAACGCGAGTAGGTGAGCAATTTGCAGCACGTAACAGCTACACCATGATGATGAATGCTGGTATTTCTGAAGGTATTGCCTGGACTGATGAAGAGTATTTAGAGTGGGGTATACGGTTAGGAAAAGATGCAGCTTTGCGGCAACAAATTGCTTGGAGGCTGAGACAATCAAGAAAGACTTCACCTTTGTGGAATGGTAAGCAATTTGCTCGTGAAATGGAAACAGCGTATGAGCAAATGTGGCAGAAGTATACAACCACTTGAGTTAACGCGTAAGAATTATAAATTATATCTTGCAGTAAGTAGCAGCTTGATTGCTATGAAATTTAGGTGGGCAATGCTAAAAATTGTGTCAAATCCTAATTGGACATTGTATAAGTTGCCCAGCCTAAATTGATTGATAAGATTTACAATTTTGACGTATTGAGTAAGGTGAGTTTACCAACTTTTCGACTTAATCGCCGCAAATAAGTATCTCGCCATCCTTTCCAAGATGTCATATCAAGATATCGAAAAAATAAATGTTTTTTTGGATGTTGGCATTCAGTACGCAATCCGGCATACCACGGTTTAGGCGCATTAGTAAAATGAATGATGCCAGGATGATGCAACATTTCCTGATATACATCTTCTGGATAGGGACTATCTTCTGATGATGAATAATTATAGACTCTAGGCATTTGATTCCATTTTGGATGAAGTTCTCCCCATTTTCCAGCCATAACTGCGTTTAAACCATCCTGATCATCAGGTGAATATTCTAAATTTTCTCTGAGATAATTGATAACTTTTAATCCAATATTTTCAGTTCGCCATTTATCTAAATTGATGACTAAAAGCCCTGAATTAAAATATTTACTATCTGGAGATAACCCTTGGTCTTGATAGTTTCTCAATCCAGTAGACATTGATATATATAGTTGTACGTCATCCTGAACAGCTAGTACATAGTTGTCAGCAATATCAATATTCCATAATTCTTCTAAATCTCCTGTTACAACCATATCGCTATCTAGATAAATTGCCTTATGAATATCTTGGGGTAAGAACTCGGTAATGAGTAAGCGATAATAACAGCTAATAGTGAGATGCCTAGATAATACTAAATTCTCAAAAATTTCATTGTCTGGCTGTACCCAAGAAATATTTATTTGTTCTGGATTGAAGGATTTGATAATTTTGTTTTTGTTGGCTTTACTAATTCCTCCATCAATAATTAATAGTGAGATTTTGCGCTGACTATTTAGATTTGCTAAAGCTGAACGAACTGTTACAGCTAACGGCATTGCATAGTTGTTATCAGCAGCACAAACGAGGAAAATAGGTTGAATATTTGAATTCACCAGCATAAATTTGACTACTAATTGTAGTAGCTTGAGATGTTGATAATTAACAGGAAAAATGCTGTACCAAAAAGTGTAGCGATCTACTGGTACATGGAAAAAATACTATTATTTAGGCATGATTGGGATCAAGTTAATTGCATTTTTAATTATGCAACTAGCTCACACAAAACTCTCAGCCATTGATTATGGCAAATGTGAGCTTTTATATTTGTATGCCATTTAAATTATTCCTCAATCGGAATAATTTTTTTAAGCAAGTAAATTCACATAAAATCAGGGGGGAGTATCTCCAACTTCAGCCATCACATTAAAGTTAAGCATTGGAGCGAATAAATAAACACTTCCGCGATTAATGTAACGGCTTACTTGCAGCCAGTTTTGAGATTCTGCTGCGGTGGTAATCATGAATAAAAAATAAAAATTATGGGTTTATTTGTATGGTTTGATAGTGACAGGTTTAGTGTACTCCTACCATCCTAGAAGATAAATACAAAGTTTTTTCCAAGAATCAGTAAAGTTTTCCAAAAATATAAACCTATTAGGTAATTATAATTTCTATTTTTTTATTTGTGTTTTTTTGAAAACATTTTATTAATGTTACTTACTTAAATGCTTATTTTTTACCTAGATGGCTTAACTATAAAAAGTGGGTAACTGTTCTATCTCTGGTATTTAGAAATACAAAAATATCTTGTTAATTTGTGACTTATTCTTCTGAGCCTTACTGATTGATATTTTTTATATTAATATTTAAAATAAAAAATTCTAATTTATAAGAAAGGCTAGGGGAATAGTCCCAGCCTTGGCAGATAGATGTGTATCTCTGGTTTTAGTACTATCGCCGATGAGTATGTCACTGAGGTTTCGATTTCTTGGCAAAAATGCGATCGCACCAAAAACAACCATAAAATAAAAAAGGCGGAAAGACCGCCAAGTCACACTTACACCTTGTTTTATCTGGATAAATTCAGTTTGCCTCATCGAAATGACATTCTTATTACAAACTTATGTCAAATCACGACAAAGTAGCTTTGTTCTACGTCTATCAAATGCTAATATTTTTGTAGTTTTTGTTACATTCTGGATAAAAAAATCAGATTTATCATTATTAACAAAGGCTTTTAGCTTAAGAGGGGCTTTTCTGGGCTTCTTTTTGAGCAGCTTCACTATATTTCCTATATAGTTCAGTCCGAATCTGAGCTTCTCGATAGCGAGTGTGATTTTGTGGTACTGCTGCCATTAAATCAGATGCTCGTTGCCATTTGGCAGCTAAATCCAACCATTGAATTGAAGTTGTGGCTGTTTTACCACTAATGGTAGCTTGGTTGGCAATTCGCACAGCTGACCCAAAAGGATCACTTTCTTCTTCAGAGTCACCAAGATTATTTTTAGCAGTACTAACTGGTGCTGTTGGTTTGCGGGCGTTGGCGTTGGCTGTGGTAACTTGTTTAGGGGTTTCTAGTTGAACGAAAATTTTCAGCTTATCACCTAACTGAGCATATACAAACCAACCCAATAACACCAAAAAACCCAGACTTAAGGCTGTTGGGATTCTGGTTTTGGGTAAATATCGATATTTGTCTCTGTTGGTTAGTACAGAAGTACGAGAAGATTGAGTTTTGAGCCGGGCTGATTGTGCTAATTGAGTTGTAGCGCCGGTGAAATCTTGAATTAGCTGCTTAACTACATGGGGTTGAGTTAAGGTAATTTCCTGTGACCACAGTAATTGATTTTCGCGATCGCTATAAATTTCTTTTAGCCAAAGTAACTGTTCTTCCCTGACAATCCGGCTATTAATATTGACTCGGTGAATATTCCGTGGTGCGATCGACTCCAGAACTTTCTGGATTTGTTCTACCACGGACGATTGTTCTAGTTGCTCTATTTTAGATGCTTCACAGAGAAGTTGTAAGACTCCATCAGCAAAAATAGCTCTGGTTCTGACACCAGATTGGGCTAACTTTTCGTTTAATAATTGAATGATTGCTGCAACACTACCCTGGTGAGCTTGCCAAGCAATATCATTTATTCGATCTACCATTTCTAGCATTTGAGTTTTCGTGATAGCTTTTTAACCCTGATTTATTACCAGACTGGGATACTTAGGCTACTGTTCTCCGGAACTTTAGCTTGTCTTTGATTTTATGAGTAAAAAGACGAGTTGCCAAATAAAATCTTTAAAATTCGACTCCTTCTGCTTTCCGCAAGAAGACTCTCTCAATATCAGTCAGTGTACCCTTATTCTGAGTAACTGATTAATTATGAAGTTATAAACATCACTTCTGTAGTATAAAGTTATGCACGTCTAAATAGTATCAGGATCAATACTTAGCAATATCTTATGACAAGCCACTTCAGGTCTACGCAACTTTTTTGGGAAATTCTGCTAACTGAGTCCGTGCTGATGGTTTGAGTATTTATTTCATTGCGGTACGCAGCACAAGCTAAACGCTGTGCTATCACTAACAGCCCTTTGCTATCAATCACTATTACAAATTCGCAGAAATTAAAGTATCCCCATGAGAAATCGCTCTCACGGGGATTATACGGATTTATTAATTATCGACTGCACACTTTATATTTCAGTCTGTTCGTACTAGTACAGCGCGGCGCAAATAAACCTACTATTTCAAACAGGTACAAGCCTGGATGTATCAACTTTTAGACTTTTGATTTTTGACTTCACAGCGGTACTAGTCTCTCCTGTGGAAAAATTTTTTTTCCGATAAATTATCTTGCTTACTAGAAAACTCAGAGCAGTTTTTAGCTTCATCAGTCAGTACAATAGAAGGTTGAACTGCACATTTAAGATAATGGTTATTAGAATAAAAACGGCAATTTTTACAAGGAACCTGATGCAAGCTCTTGACACTAAATACCATTTTATTATCCAGAAACCTCTGGATTTTGCGTAAGACTAGGAAAAAAAATATCCAACTGAAAAGAAGACCTATAGGACTTAAATATAAAGTTGCTGCTGGAATATTTAAGCCTTGAGGTGGTGTTGTTTCCTGTTTAACTTCACCACGGTTTAAATAAGAATTATTGACTTCTATTGCTTTGTTTATTTCTGTTTTAACAAACATAATATTACTATATATATTTGTGTTGGATTGATATTTATTAAAGGAAAATTTGCGTCTTTTAGAGAGCTATACCAAATAATCTTCCAAAAAATAATGTATTGTAAATTACAATTTTCTACATAGCCATATATTAAATGTATATACAAATATTTTATGAGATAAATTGCAATACAAAGTATTCTTTTGAAGATTCTAATTATATTTTTAGCAAAATATAATTCATGGTATCTCTGTCAAGAGTTTTGATTATAGTTGATGGATATATATCAAAAGAAATAGTCTAGTTGTATTTTTTACTAAAAATCACTTTATGTTAAAATTTTGAAATATTTTTTATTTTAGATTTACAGTTTTAAGGTTTGAAAAATCGATAGAAAAATTATTCGCTTGAAACTACATTGCTCTTTATCCCAAATCTCTGTTAGCTTGCACTAAATAATTACTTTTGTCTTCCTTGGCGCTCTTGGCGGTTCGTAAAAAAATTAAGTGCATCTTCATGGAGAATTGGTATTAGCCATAAAAAAAGGTGGTATTACCCACCTGAATGTCTGACTCTCCTGAAAAATTACCTGTGGCTACCCAGCCATTTAGCAGCTGCAATACCTACAATTGCGGCGACGACAGGGTTACTCAGGAACTTAATAATCCCTGGTTGCTCTGCTAGAACTTCGCGGAAAACGTCTGGATGGTTGTGATATGCAAAGGATGCAAGTTTGCTAACATCATCAGCACTCATCCGGTTAGGGTTATGAGTCGAAAGACCTAGCTGTTGTTCCAAGTGGCGATCATCTAAACCTCTTCCTTTCAAGTGTTTGAAAAAAGCGCGAGCTACATCATCTCGTTCATTAGGTTTTATTTGCGCGATCGCTTTTTGTAATTCTGGCTCCATTTGGCTGGAGGGAATGCGGTCTGGATGAATAGACTGACCAAATAATTGACGACGTTGATCTGTAGTGGTACGTTGAGCAAAATCGTCAAAATTGTCGTACTGAGTAGCTGCATCAGTTGATGGATCATTTAATGATTCCACATCACCTTGAGCTAAGTCTTGCATTACTTGTCGTCTGTATTCTTCACTAGTTGACATTTTTTTATCTCCTTATTCAGCACAAATTCCTGAATTTTCTTGGCAAAATTCTAGAATTTTTAGTTTTAAATTTCCTCAAACTCTGATAGCTAATATTCACATTAGCTATACTTCACTTGATTAGTCTGAATATCATATTGAGTAGTCAAAATTAACTTTTTGTCAGGACTATAAACCAAAACAGTTAAATCTTGATTAGGGAAATTCTTCCGAAAACCTTGAACTAGAGACTTAGCTAAAGGTCTGACTTCATTAGGACGAACATCACGAGAAATGACAACACCTAATTTGTTGTTATCTCTCACATAAGCGTCTTTAATTAGTCCCTTGGATGTTTGTACTACCCAGTTACCAAAATTTTGCCCACCGGGAGTATTACCTCTTTCTAGTTCGGTGTAAGTTACATCTCGACCAATTACAGGCGGGTTTGTTGTGCGGTCAGCTTGACTGACTGTAGCACCACCACAGGCAGTAGTTACAGCCAACACCACAATTAAAATACCAGCGATCGCAATTTTCCGAATCTGCTGTAGCAGTATCATTATTTCACTCCCAAAATAAACTTTTAAAATAGATCAAATTACTTGTAATTCTTAGCTAGGGGAATGGAATAGTATGTTTTTGTAAAGTCATAATTAATCATTTCTCTAGCTAAGGAGAGCAGAAAGGTAGAGACGTACTAGTTAACGTCTCTACAGGAAAAATATCTGCTATTTGTCAGCCTAGCTGCGGCAAAAAGATAAAAAAGGATAATCTAATTCTCAATTCTTCAAGTATGTTTGGTGAATTGAAAAATTATCCAGCTTCTATAGCTTCTATCTCTGCCGTTAATTGCAAAGCACAATTAATCTTAGTCAATCTTTCTTTTTACAGAATCTTTGACATCTTCTAAGCCTTGACGTACTTCACTTTCAGCCTGCTTTGCTTTACCTTCAGTTTTATCTTCAGGATCTCCAGTCACATTACCCAATGCTTCTTGAGCTTTACCTTCAATATTTTTAGCAGTAGCTTTTGCACGATCTTCTAAACTCATCTTAGTCTCCTAATATTATATAAATTAAGCTTCAAAGCTATAAATAAACTTTGAAATTCTTGGTGATTACTCTTACAAGTTAACTTTATATTTTCCTTTAGCCTTCCACCACAGGATATATTATGGATCTCTATAAAAAGAGAGATAACAAGAATAAATTAGAGATAGTGAGCAATAAGATACCAGGCTTTTTTCAGAAGTCTGGTATCTGAAATATAAATTTTAAAATTAACTTGAATATATATGTGATTAGGTAAATCTAGTTTTTGATAATATCTAAAATAAACAAAAAACCCAGCCTCTAGAGGAGACTGGGTTGATAAGATCATAAAAAATGCTTTTTTGCTCTAGTCGATAAAACCCATAAGAATTTCAGAATTGTCAATAATATTTGATGCTACTGGGCGATCACCCATTACAGAATAGCTGTGAGAAATTACCAATGCACTTGAGGCGATTGGACGTATACCTGACAAATTAATACTGTCAAAAACTTGGATATGGTTAGCACCAATTGGACGAATCCCCATCACGTCGATTGTCCCTACTATTTCTAAGGTACTGACAGATATGGGACGTAGACCTGCAATTGAGACTGTTTCCGCAACTTGTAAATCACTGCTGGCGATAGGTCTAATTCCCGCAATGGCGAGTGTTCCAGAGGTTTCGGATTTATCTGGATTTTGAGTATTTGGATCGTTATTCACAGCTTGACCTTGATTATTTTCAACTTCCACCGTTGCTTCTCCCTTGAGCTTGGCACCTCTTTGACGAGGACTAGCTGCTTTGCCAGTGCTGCTTATGCTCATAAACTAATACCTCTGGGTTCTTAATTGACCTTGACAATATTTGAGGAAAAATAAAATTTTTTTCCATATATCAAAGTTTACCCTTAAAAAACCTTGCATAGATATAATTATCTTCAAAACTTATACATAAGTAAATTTAAAGAATAAATATTTGTAACATAATATTGTTGTCTATTCATTTGGGTGATTTAGCTCCACAGGTACAGAGTGATATCGTTACCATGAGATAGGGTATTACTAGCAAACTGTATGACAGAATTTTGTCTTCAAGCTCCCTTTACACCTACAGGCGATCAACCACAAGCGATCGCTCAACTTGTTTCCAGCATAAAATCGGGTAATCGTTACCAAACCTTACTGGGAGCCACAGGAACCGGCAAAACCTTTACAGTAGCAGCAGTAATTGAGAAAATTGGCAAACCAACTTTAGTTTTGGCACATAACAAAACCTTAGCTGCACAACTTTGTAATGAGTTACGTGAGTTCTTTCCCAAAAACGCAGTTGAGTATTTTGTCAGCTACTACGATTACTATCAACCAGAAGCGTATATTCCGGTAACAGATACATATATTGAAAAGACAGCGGCGATTAATGATGAAATTGATATGTTGCGTCACTCAGCAACGCGATCGCTGTTTGAACGCCGTGATGTTATCGTCGTTGCTTCTATTAGCTGTATCTATGGTTTAGGGATTCCCGCCGAATATCTCAAAGCCGCCATACCCTTAAAAATTGGGATGGAAGTAAATCAACGCGAAGTTTTGCGTGATTTAGCATCTGTGCAATATAGCCGCAACGACATAGAAATGGGTCGGGGACGTTTTCGTGTTCGTGGTGATGTTTTAGAAATTGGCCCCGCCTACGAAGACCGAATTATTCGGGTCGAATTTTTTGGGGATGAAATTGACGCAATTCGCTATATTGACCCAGTAACAGGCGAAATTATTAATAGTTTGGAAGCTGTAAATATATATCCCGCGCGTCACTTTGTCACCCCAGAGGAACGATTAGAAGTTGCTTGCGAGGATATTGCCTTTGAATTAAAACAGCAAAAACTAGAATTAGAAACAGCAGGCAAATTATTAGAAGCACAACGGATAGATCAGCGCACCCGCTACGACTTAGAAATGTTGCGGGAAGTTGGTTATTGCAACGGTGTGGAAAACTATTCTCGTCACTTAGCCGGCCGACAAGCAGGGGAACCACCAGAATGTTTAATTGATTATTTCCCGAAAGATTGGCTATTAGTAATTGATGAATCTCATGTAACTGTACCGCAAATTCGGGGGATGTATAACGGCGACCAAGCGCGGAAAAAAGTGTTAATTGATCATGGATTTCGTCTTCCTAGTGCGGCAGATAATCGGCCGTTAAAAGCAGATGAATTTTGGCAAAAAGTCAACCAGTGTATTTTTGTTTCGGCGACACCTGGTAATTGGGAATTAGAAATTTCTGAAAATCACATAGTTGAACAAGTAATTCGTCCTACTGGGGTAATTGACCCAGAAATTTCTGTGCGTCCCACTGAAGGACAAATTGATGATTTACTAGGAGAAATTAAAGACAGAGTTGACCTTCATGAAAGAACGTTGATTACAACGTTAACCAAGCGCATGGCGGAAGATTTGACAGAATATTTGCAAGACCATAGCGTTAAGGTACGGTATTTGCATTCAGAAATTAATTCCATTGAACGGATTGAAATCATTCAAGATTTGCGTGATGGACATTTTGATGTGTTAGTTGGGGTAAACTTGCTGCGGGAAGGTTTAGATTTACCAGAAGTTTCTCTAGTGGCAATTTTAGATGCTGATAAAGAAGGTTTCTTACGCGCCGAACGCTCTTTAATTCAAACGATTGGTCGAGCCGCGCGTCATATTCGTGGACAAGCGATTTTATATGCTGATAACTTAACCAACAGCATGATTAGAGCCATTGAAGAAACTGACAGAAGGCGGGGGATTCAAACGGAATATAACCGGATACATGGAATTACACCGCAACCAATTGTCAAAAAATCCAGTAACGCAATTTTGTCGTTTTTAGACGTATCTCGGAGGTTGAATAGTGCAGATTTAAAAGTTGTTGATGAACATATCGATGAATTACCTTTAGAGGAGATTCCCGGATTGATTGGCAAGCTAGAAGCACAGATGAAAGATGCCGCCAAAAAACTAGAATTTGAAGAAGCTGGAAAATTGCGCGATCGCATCAAACATCTGCGAGATAAATTACTCGGACACTAAATTAAAAGTGCTGAGTCACCGAAGCTTGCTCAACGCGGGGAACCCGCGCACGCAACTTCTCGCTGAGTGCTGAGGAAAAAATATTTTTCTCCTGTCTTCTACCTGGCAATTCTACTCATATATCTCCCCCACAGTTGAGCCGCTTGGGCGCTACTACCAGAAGTGGGGGAGTTATTATCATTGCCTAACCAGACACCTGTTACCAGTCGACGGCTAGGAATAAAACCAATAAACCATAAATCCACGTTTTTATCAGTTGTGCCTGTTTTACCAGCTTCTCCCATCCCAATGGCCGCACTACGACCAGTACCTCTAGACACAACTCCCCGCATTAAGGTAGTCATTTCATCAGCTACCTCTGTGGAGAGAACTCGCTTGTTAGCCTCCCGGTCTTGCTCAAAAGAATAGATAACACGGCAGGTCTTTAAATCTTTCCGATCCTTGCAATCACCGCTGTCCAGAATTCGACTAATAGCATGAGGTGGATTCCACATACCTTGATTGCCAATAGCGCCAAAAGCCCCCGTCATTTCTAAAACATTCACCACACTTTGACCCAGTACCAAACCAGGAACCGGATCAAGCTGTGACTTTACCCCCAATTTCTGAGCCATTGCCACAACTTTATTCAAACCTATTTCTTTGGCGACTCTTAAAGCAATGGGGTTTTCGGAAAGGGCTAGACCTGTAGCAATATCTAAACTGACATCTGCACCAGCACGACAAGGTTTATATGTAAAGCCCTGCCAAGGTAAAGGGGCGCAAGAATAAGATTTATATGGGGAAATCCCCTGTTGAATAGCTGCGGTGTAGGCAAAAATTTTAAAGGTAGAACCTGGTTGTCTTTTGGCTTGGAAAGCACGATTGAATTGGCTTTTGCGATAATCAGTACCGCCGACCATTGCCAAAATACTACCTGTTTTGGAATCTAAAGTAACGATCGCTCCTTGAGAAAAACGATAGTTTGAGCCATCATTATTCACAGAATTTTTTAATGATGCTTCTGCCTGGGCTTGAATCGCTGGATCAAGCTGGGTTTCAATAATGTAGTTGCCTTCTCTGGCTGCGCCTTCCCCTAATATAGAATCTAGTTCTTGAAAGACATAACTATAAAAATAGGGCGCAATAGTTTTGGCTTGCTGTTCGCAAACTTTGGGGCTGACTTGAACAGTGGAACGTCTAGCCCGATTGGCATCTTCTTGAGAGATTTTGCCCATTTCCAACATTCGCTTAATCACGCGATTGCGATAATCAGCCGCTTCTAGTTTATTGGGGCCATCGCCACAAAAATCAAAAGCATTGGGAGCAGGCAAAATGCCGACTAATGTGGCGGCTTCTGCAAGAGTTAATTCTTGGGCTGACTTTTCAAAATAAAACTGAGATGCATCCTCAAAACCAGAAGTATCTCCCCCTAAAAATACTCGATTTAAGTAAGTCAGCAAAATGTCATCTTTGCTATAAAACGTTTCTAGCTTGAGAGCTACAATTGCCTCACGCAATTTGCGGCCGAGGGAGTCTTGAGAACCAACATAATCGCGGAATAAACTGCGAGCAACTTGTTGGGTAACTGTACTGGCTCCCTGTTGTAAATCTCCACTGCGGCTATTAATTAACACCGCACGTAAAATTCCTAAGGGGTCTACACCAACGTGCCAGTAGTAACGGCTATCTTCTGAGGCGACTACGGCGTTAGCTAAATAAGGGCCAAAGTCTTGCAATCGCTTCTTATCTACATGGGCAGTTGTGCGCGGTTCACGTAGAGGTGTGGAGCCATCACGGGCGTAAACGATGACTGGAGCGCGAGTAGCGGTAGGTAAAGGTTTGACAGTAAATTTTAGCCATTCCACACCAATTACCAAGGCTAACAGCGCAGTTGCACCGCCAACGCCATAACCTGCCCAAGTTGCGGCTTTAACATACCATGCTGGAGGATCAACATATTGCAGTCTGACTGATGCCGCCAGTTCTGGTGGCCCTAGAGTGATAATATCGCCATGCCGCAGTTCTAAAGAAGGGAGCCGCCGTTTCCCCAGATAAATACCATTGGTCGAGTTTTCATCTCGAATTACAAAAACAGGTTTGCGTTGGGTCGAGTCCCGCGATAAAGACAGATGAATTTGGCTGACAACTGGATTGCGAACAACTATATCAGAAGATTTAGAACTCCTTCCGAGAATATAGCGATCGCCTAACAATGGATACACCTCCGCCTTATCCGCCCCTGCATCCTGTACCCAAAGTTCTGGTACTTTGGCGTTTGGCTTGAGCGCCAGCTTGGAAAAATCGACCCTAGCTTGAATTGTATGTACTGCTTGAGTCAGTTGACCAAGTATAGTTTGTGGCTTTTGGGGAGGTTGGGGGGAACTCATCGGCTATTTACATCACGATTATTTGGCAGTGAAGAATCGGCTAATGGCGATTTCCTGACAGGTCTTTCACCATTTTACTCATAAGCCACAACAGAAGTTGGGGCAATTCCAGATCATTGCGCTTTTAACTAAACTTGTAAATTAGCAAAAATAGAGAGCATTGCTGATTGATTGAGGATGACTCTTGTAGGGTAAACATCTTGCCTGCCTTATAAATACCCTAAAGTGGTCATCCTCCAAGACTATTAAAATTATCTCAATTAGCTTGTTAGCGCAACCAACTTTTTACGACTAGGACGCTTGCGTTCTGATTTTTTCTTCAGTCCAACAGCTTGCGCTTGGTCACTGTCTGAACCATACTGTCCGCGCACAACTTCTTTCATCGCTATTACAGCATTGTGAAATTCCCATTCTGCCAATCGCGCCGCATCCGCAGCCGCACGGTACATAGTTAATTTTTCAGTTTCAACTTGTTGCGTAGTCAACATAGCCTGATAAGCTTGTTGTAAGTTAGTCACAGTGGCATCAGCACGGTTCGTTTCGTAAGTGCTTATAGTTTGCAAACCATGTAATGATTCAATATCTTGATTAATCAATTGAGGACGCAAACGGCGGGTTGTATCTGGACTTGTCATAGTTACCTAAGTACTTAATTATATATTTAATGTACCCATTGCAACAAAAAATCTAACAGTATAGGGGATTTAGGGGGATCTTCCAAAGATGAAAACGTTAATCAAACCGTATTAAATGCAATTCAATTACAAGTCGATGCAATAACATTGCAGATTAATACAATTTAATTGCAGGTCGATGCAATAACATTGCAGACCGATGCAATGCAATGGCCGGGCAATGCAATAACATTGCAGGACAATGTATTAAAATTACACATGGCGATCGCATTAAAAATTAAGCTTGCTTTGCTTACATCAACGCGAATGGAATGCAGGGGAATGGTGCGATCGCTCAATACAATTTACTTAAACCTTAAACTCAAACTCCGCGTAACTTTGCGCTTATCTCTGCGCCCCTCCGCGTTGAAAATTAAACAACGTCAAAAACTTACACCTCTCCGCCTTACCCTCTCTTAATTACCCGTGACCATTCTTGCTGACAAATAGCCAGATTTTCACGAATAGCAATTGTATTGGGATGATTTACCCCTAAACTCAGTTCTGCAATTTGCAAAGCCTTCTGGTAGAGTGGTTCGGCCTCGCTGTATCGTCCTTGAGAATGGTATAAAAATGCCAAAGTGTAGTAACTGGTAGCGACATCAGGATGATCTTTTCCTAAAAGCCGTTGCCTGAGTTGCAGCGCTTTTTGGTAAAGTGGTTCTGCCTCGCTGTACCGTTTTTGGGAATTGTAGAGAAAAGCCAAGTTGTGGTAACTCTGAGCGACATCTCGATGCTCTTCTCCTAGCAGATGTTGTCTGAGTTGCAACGCTTTTTGTAACAATGGTTCAGCTTTATTGAACTGTCTTTGAGAATTGTAGAGTGATCCCAAATTGTTGTAAATGGCAGCGACATCGGGATGCTCTTCTCCTAGTAGCCGTTGCTTGATTTGCAAAGCTTTTTGGTAATATGGTTCGGCTTCGCTATACCGTCCTTGTAAATTGTATAGTGATGCCAAGTTGTTGTAACTGGTGGCGACTGAGAGATGCTCTTCACCCAAAAGCCGTTGCCTGAGTTGCAGCGCTTTTTGGTAAAGTGGTTCGGCTTCACTGTAACGTCCTTGAGAATTGTAAAGGTTAGCCAAAGTGTTGTAACTGGTGGCGATATCTTGATGTTCTTCTCCTAGCAGCCGTTGCATAAGTTGCAAAGCTTTTTGAAACAGTAATTCGGCTTTGTTGTAATGTCCTTGTAAATAGTAAAGATTAGCTAAATTGTTGTAACTGGTAGCGACATCAGGATGTTCTTCTCCTAGTAGCCGTTGCATGAGTTGCAAAGCTTTGTGGTAAAGTGGTTCAGCTTCACTGTAACGTCCTTGAAACCAATAAAGATTAGCTAAATTGTTGTAACTGGTGGCGACATCAGGATGTTCTTCTCCCAGCAGCCGTTGCATGAGTTGCAAAGCTTTTTGAAGCAGTGGTTCTGCTTCCCTGTACTGTCCTTGAAATTTGTAAAGTGATGCCAAATTGTTGTAACTGGCGGCGACATAAGGATGCTCTTCTCCCAAGCGCTGTTTTGCCACTGATAAACATTGCTTTCGCCAAGGTAAAGCTTGGGCGTAAGCTCCTTGACCTTCATAAAATTGACCTAAGCCAAAAAACGGCCAAATTAAATCTTCATCACTTAACCAAGTGTGGTAAGCTTTGGCAACTTCAGCAAGGTGGCTAATAACGGGAGTAAATGTATTAATGTCTTCCAATACAGGTTTTTGAGGAATTGCTTGCGCTTCTTTTACCATTGCAGCACAGTAACTATATTTTTGTTTATCAGCAACAGCTAAATTATTTTGCTTACCTCTAAAAAACTCTTGAATCAGTCGATGTAACTGATAACTGTCTTCACCTTGGATTAAGTGCAAATTTTCCAATTCAACTCTCGCATCTTCCAATGTTTCAACATCTTTCTCTTTTGCCGCACTTTTTACCAAATTCCAAGGAATTGGAGCCAAAGCAAATAAACTTAATAAACACCCTAACTCTTGAGCAAGTTCACTTAATTCTGTCCAACTCAATTCAAAAGCTGCGGCTACTCCTCGTTTTACATCAAGTGTCCAAATCGGGTCATTTTCATTCACCACTAAAGAAGGATGAGCTAATCCTTTTTCTTCTAGCCGTCGCAACATCTCTGCTAAAGATATCTTGCGTTTTTTTACATACCTTCCCACTAATTGTAACGCTAAAGGTAAATAGCCTAAACGCTGACAAAGTTCTTGAGCCTTTGCAGATTCTTGCTTTACTTTATCTTCCCCAACTAATTCAGTCAGTAATAACAGTGCATCAATTTCTTGTAAAACTTCCAGAAATAAAGAACCAGCTAAATCTAACTTGAGTCGCGTGGTGATAATTACCTTAAACTGAGATGGTTGTGGCGGTAGATAAGGTTTTATTGCGCTGTAATTTGTCACATCATCTAAAACTATGAGCGTATTTCCCTCCCGCCAATGTTGCCAACACCAACGCACTCGCTCCGGTAACTCTAAATCATCAGGTATTGGCAAACCTAAATCTGTTCTGGCAAATTGTACAATTTGCAAACCAATATCTTCTGCTCTTCCTTGTAGCCAACAAATTCCACCAGGGTAAGTATGTAATTGTAAATGCAGCAGCGAATACTGGATCGCTAATTCAGTTTTTCCCACGCCCCCCATACCTTCCACAGCCGCAATGACTACTTCATCATTACGTTGCAACTGTTGATAGAGGCGTTTTAATTTTCCCTCTCTTCCGACAAATTTATCTGTGTTACTTTTAGGAATGTTTTGCGGAAATCCAGTTGGTTTAGGAATATTATCTAAATTATTAAATGTTTGGTAAATCTGGGTAATATCTTTTATTGTGATATTGCCACCAACTTGTAAATTTTCAAGTTTTACTTGTACAACTTCAGAGTCTGACTCGTTAGTCATAATTTTAAATTAAAATATGGCATTACATTATGAGGCTTTTGTTGGGTTTTGCTATCGCTCCACCCAACCTACAAACTGCGATAAATTGAAAATTATGAATTATCTTTCAACTTGTTGGTTTAAATTACTCACATCAATGTTTTTAGCTGTCACTCCTTTAACGTTTACTTGCTCAACTGAACCATCCCCCGCAACTTTTTGAGTCAGATCTTTTACTGTGACACCCTCAGTTAATGCAATATCACTCAAAACTACTTGACGGATAGTTGCATCTTGTGACTTTAGCTGTTCAACTAGTGCTTTCAATTTATTCGCAAATTCTGCATCTGCATCCATCTGAGTTTGCAGTACACTTTGAAGAATTGTTTTATTTGTGTCTGTTGGTTGATTTTGTGCTTGTGTTAGTATTCCATCTATGCTATTCGCTTGAAACTTTTCGCGAATGGTGTCTACTAGTTTCGTAAATGTATCAGCCGCACCTTTACCTAAAGCTTTACCACTTTCTTTGATTGCTTCCGAGAAAAATAAGGTGACAATCACTGCTGCTGTTAAAGGTTCTACCATAAGCTTGTACTTAAATTGAGTAGTAACAAAGTGATATACAAGCTTACTGTACAACTTTTCGGATTTTGAAGCGATCGCAAAAAGTTAAAAATTACACCTAGTGTCGATTGGGTTGAAGAATATAACTTTCAACATTATTTGGAGAATGTTTCAGTAGCTAAAATAACAAAGATGGTAATTGTTGCAATAGTTTGTAGAATATTGAGTCGCGTCGCCTAAAACATTTTAATAATTTTCTAGACAATATCTAAACAGCAATTAAATTTAATTGGTTGAGTTATCTGAATTACATTGATAAATTTCTGTTTTTGATTCTATATCTCTGATTTTATCAGGCATTTTTCCTTTCATAACTAGATCTACTCGCAGATATTTTTGTATTTATAACAACTAAGATGCTTGAGGTAAACCATTAAGGCTGCTATTTTATAGCATCTACAGCTAAATTCCACAGCATAAATAAACATCAGCTTTTAGGATGATTTTCTAAATTTAATTGTTTGGTTTAATGGGGCGAGTGTTCTGTTTCCGTTGAGGTTAATTTCATAATGAAGGGAAAATCTCTGTCGTTGATTGGTACAGCTTTGACTTTGGCTTTGAGTGCTAACGTTGCAGTTGCTCAATCCAGTAAATCCCCAATTGCTCAATCCAGTAGCACATCCACTAGTTCACCAACGGAAATTCAGCTTTCACCAGAAGGGTTAAAAATTCTGTGTGAACGTTTCCCCTTAAATTCCCGTTGTCCCAACGGTCAACCACTCACCCCAAGTTCCTCCGGTACTACCACCGTACCAGAAACACAGCCTTCGGGAAGTACAACACCCGACAGCACAACCACACCTGGAACAACTCCAGACAGTACAACAGTACCTGCTGAACCTACCACTCCTGGCAGTACAACAGTACCAGATACTACCAATCCTACCAATACAACACCAGCCCCAGGCGGCACAACTTTACCAGATTCCACAACTCCTGGTAGCACAACTCCGAATCAAATTACACCAGCCCCAGGTAGCACAACTACACCAGATTCCACAATTCCTGGTAGTGTAACTCCTGCACCAGATTCCACAACTCCTGGTAGTGTAACTCCTGTACCAGATTCCACAACTCCTGGTAGTGTAACTCCTGCACCAGATTCCACAACTCCTGGTAGTGTAACTCCTGCACCAGATTCCACAACTCCGAATCAAATTACACCAGCCCCAGGTAGCACAACTACACCAGATTCCAGCACTCCTGGCAGTGTAACTCCTGCACCAGATTCTACTGGTACACCTGACAATAGCATTAAACCAGGCTCGGCATCTCCTTCCAAGTAAGGGATTGAAAAATGAAGAGAGACAATGCGATCGCATTGTCTCTCTTCATTTTTGCACCTCAAAATAAAAAGTAACGCTGCGCCATTGGTAAAACTGTTGCAGGTTCACAAGTCAGCAATTCGCCATCAGCCCTGACTTGATATGTTTCTGGATCTACTTCGATTTGGGGTAACGCGTCATTTAGCTTCAAGTCGCCTTTACTTAACTGACGTGTTCCAGTTACAGCAACAGCGATTTTTTGCAATTTCAACTGACTAGGAATTTCTCTTTCTAACGCTGCTTGGGAAACAAAAGTGAAAGATGTCGCACTTCTAGCACCAGCAAAACTGCCAAACATCGGCCTTGTATGTACTGGTTGCGGTGTGGGAATACTGGCGTTAGCATCCCCCATTTGCGCCCAAGCAATCATCCCACCTTTAATTACAATCTCTGGTTTGACACCAAAAAACGCAGGTCGCCACAAACATAAGTCTGCGAGTTTTCCTGCTTCTACCGAACCGACATAATCAGCAATACCATGCGTAATTGCTGGGTTAATGGTGTACTTAGCAACATATCTTTTGGCGCGTAAATTGTCAGCTTGACTATCTCCCTCCAGACTTCCCCGCTGTACCTTCATCTTGTGGGCTGTTTGCCATGTGCGAATTATCACCTCGCCCACTCTTCCCATTGCTTGGGAGTCAGAAGAAATCATACTGAACGCGCCTAAGTCGTGCAAAATATCTTCAGCGGCGATGGTTTCTCGGCGTATCCGAGATTCAGCAAAAGCCACATCTTCGGGAATTGCTGGGTCGAGGTGATGACATACCATCAACATATCTAGGTGTTCATCTAAGGTATTGAGAGTGTAGGGACGGGTGGGATTAGTAGAAGATGGTAAAACATTGGCTTGACCGCAGACTTTAATAATATCTGGTGCATGTCCACCGCCTGCGCCTTCGGTGTGGTATGTGTGAATAGTGCGGTTTTTGAAAGCGGCGATGGTATCTTCCACAAATCCAGCTTCGTTGAGAGTATCGGTATGGATGGCTACCTGCACATCGTATTCATCAGCCACACTCAAACAAGTATCAATCGCCGCGGGAGTTGTCCCCCAATCTTCATGCAGCTTTAAACCCATTGCACCAGCTTGGACTTGTTCGGCTAATGCTTGGGGTTGACTGGCATTACCTTTACCCAAAAAACCTAAGTTGACAGGAAAAGCATCCGCAGCTTGTAACATCCGGTAAATGTTCCAAGGGCCGGGGGTACAGGTGGTGGCGTTGGTTCCCGTAGCGGGGCCAGTTCCGCCACCAATCATCGTTGTAATTCCAGAGGCGATCGCAACTTCAATTTGTTGGGGACAAATAAAATGAATATGGCTATCAATCCCGCCAGCGGTGAGAATCATTCCTTCCCCAGCTAAGGCTTCGGTTCCGGGGCCAATAATAATATCTACATTGTCTTGAATATATGGATTACCCGCTTTACCAATTTTAAATATCTTGCCATCTTTAATGCCGATGTCTGCTTTGACTACTCCCCACCAATCGAGAATCAAAGCATTAGTAATGACTAAATCTACAGCACCATCGGCGTTAGAAATGGGGGATTGTCCCATCCCATCACGAATAACTTTACCACCACCGAATTTCACTTCATCGCCGTAGGTAGTAAAGTCTTGTTCTACTTCGATAAATAATTCTGTATCAGCCAGGCGGATGCGATCGCCTACTGTCGGCCCGTATGTTTCTGCGTAGGCGCGGCGATCCATTCTATAACTCATTATTTAATTCCTTCGAGATGTAAGATGTGGTCAAAAAGAATTGAATGATGCTGGTTGAATATCTAATTTGTCTCTCCATTCTGATAAAGGCTTATCCCAATGTTCTTCCCATTTTTGCGTCAATAGTGGCTTTGCTGTTGACCCCATCTTATATCCCAGAGTTATTTGTTCTAATAAATTAGGCAGTTGGTCTGGCGATTTTACCAATGTACCTAATAGACTTACTCCTACTAATACAAATGCTAAATTTCTGCGTGTCTGCGCCATTTCAAAAGCTTTTAGTCCAATTTCTCCGAGTCCATCAGTCTTAAAACCTGTGACTACATGCCAAATATCATGAGTTTGGCGCATACGCAAAGTTAGATAACTAATATCATCTTCAACTTTGATTGGGCGATAAAATCCAGGGTCGAAACCATTTTTTTGAATATAGGATGCATAAGCATAGCCTAAAGATGTTTCGGGATATTGTAAGAGCTTTTCTATATCAGGATGAGGTGCAATATATCGTTCTTGAATCAGTTGTTCTATTGCTGATTGTGTTTTGAGCCAATTTACTGATGATTTAGCGGCTTTGCTATCATGCAATCCATCTTCAATATCGTAAACATAGTCAAGATTAGTTGGGTCTCTGTACAAATTCACCAGTGCTTTCAAGATGACTTTAAAATCAGCACTGAGGCGTTGATGTCGTTCTAATAGCAACATAGCAAATCCTTAAGGTGTTTCATCTATTTTAGACTTGTGGCAGCTTTCCGTTGACTTTGCCATTAAACCCATAGACTTGACGACTACCAACCAAAGGAACTAATGTAACTTCCTTTTCATCCCCTGGTTCAAAGCGGACTGCTGTCCCGGCGGGAATATCAAGACGCATTCCTCGCGTTTGTTCTCTCTCAAAATTTAGGGCATTGTTGACTTCATAAAAGTGGAAATGCGAACCAACTTGTATAGGGCGATCGCCTGTATTTGCTACCTGCAATTTTACTGTTGGACGACCTGCATTTAGTTCTATTTCACCTGTAGCTGGAATAATTTCTCCGGGGCTCATAATCATCTAATTAGTTTAATAAATTTTGCTTGTCTCAGTTTAAGTTTTTCAAAAGTATTAATTACGTCCTCCTCAAAATTTGGAGGAAACTCAACTTTTGATTTATATGAATATTCAATTTGCTGTTCTTTCCATTGTAGGTGTTCTATTTTCCAGGAATTATGATAGTTTAAAAAGTTTAAATAGCTATCTGGCATTCTTGTACCTTCGATTAAATGTGTTTTTGTCATTAAAAGTTCTTTGATTTTTTCATGACGAGGAAAAGCATCTTTTTCTATCCAAAAAATCCAAAGTTGTATCTCAGCTTCATTTTTTAAATTAAATATTGCATAATTATTTATATTTTTTTCTGATATTTGTTTTTCCTCACGTATTTCTATAAACTTGTTTACTAAATCAGTATAGGTATGTCTACCTTCCCAAACTAGAAAAGCAAGTGGGCCATATAATTGTTCTAATTGCTGTTCTGTATATTTTAAAGATGCAGCAGTTTGTTGATTATGTCTATCCCTCTTGCCAGACATAATATGATTAATTATCCCGGCTACAATGGCAAAAGCAGTAGTTATGGCAGTAGTTATAATTGTTGTGTTAAAGCCAGCGTTTCCTGTATTCATTAGCTTTATTATTGAGTATAAGCCGCAGTCAAAATTTAGTTGGATACTAGTTTTTTAGGTGTTATTCGCCATTGGCTACATAAATATCCATATTCCAAATAGCACAAAACCATGTAAAGTTAACGAATTGGATTATGTACTGTTACTAACTTAGTCCCATCAGGAAAGGTTGCTTCTACTTGGACTTCATGCACCATTTCTGGTACACCTTCCATCACATCATCGCGTGTTAATAAAGTTGTGCCATAACTCATCAATTCTGCAACAGTATGTCCATCTCTTGCACCTTCTAAAATCGCAGCAGAGATATAAGCAACGGCTTCGGGATAATTTAATTTCAAACCTCTTTCTTTTCTTCTCTCCGCTAATAAAGCAGCAGTAAAAATTAATAATTTATCTTTTTCCTGCGGCGTAAGTTGCATCTTTGCGTCCTTTGTGGTTTGTTTAAATCTGCCAAACTCTTGGTATACAGATATTACGATTCAAAAAAGATGTCCGTAATATCTGCCAAACAGCCGTAAACCAGTTTCTCACTTCTGATGTGGAAGCGCCGCGATATCTACACAAAAGTCCATGTTCTAGTTGTGTCACTCCTACTAAGTGCTGAGTGTTGAGTATAGAGTGTTGAGTATAGAGTGTTGAGTGCTCAGTGCTCAGTGCTGAGTGCTGAGTAAAGAGAGAACGGACTTGTTCAATGATTTCTGTGGAGACTGGATAACCCAGCCAAAGCAAGCTACCGACAATTGGCTGTCCAAACAAACCATGTGGACTGTGAAATATTTCTGTGTTCCCTGGTAAAAATTGACGATCTATCCATAATGGAACACCTTGCTGCCAAATTTCCGTATGCGATCGCCATTCTCCTTCTAAAAATTTCTCTCCTCTAGCACTGCGACCAAGGCGCGTAATTTCCCAGCCTAAAAAACTGGCTCCAGTGGCTAATTCTACCCGTAAATCTTGGCGATAATCTGCGCCGTTAAATAAAATTGTTTCTTGGGGTAAGAATTCTAAACAAGCACCCGCATCAATTTGGATATCGATAGTTTGTCTCGCTTGCAAGCCATTACTGCGGTAGATTTTGCTGGCTGCGGCTGTGGTAATTAAAGCTTGGGTGTTGGGTTGGAGGTGAAAATGAGATGATAAGCGATCGCCTCCCACAACTCCGCCGGCTGTATGTAACATAACGCTATGACAAACTTTTTCGCCTTCTGGGTAAAATGCTCGTTGCACTTTTAGCGGCGCTTGATGATGATTGTAAATCAGCTGGGTAGAATTTTGGCGATGGGCGTAGATTAAGTTAAGTTTGCCATGCCAAGCTGCTGTTTGTGGGTTCTCAATCATTTTTAATCAAAAAAGCAAATATTCACGCCGACTTACTTATGTTTGCATTCTTAGTAACTACCTTGAAGAAGAATCCAGAAGTCAGCACAAGAAACTGGGGAATTCAGCCCAGCAAAAATCAAGTCTATTTGTGCAGACTAACAAAAAATTCCAGCTTTATTCAAATTATCGAAGAATTTCGGCGCGATCGCATTGCGAAAATGGCACAAATGGTGTTGATGGTTCAAGATTATCCCGTGGTTGCGCTATCTAAAGGCAAACGGAGAGAATCTAACTTTCCTTTTGTATGGGTGCGGTGGGATATTGTTGCTGGGGAGTATTCTTTTCAAGCTCGTGCTACTGACGATTGTCCTTAGTTTTTGCTCACGAAATGATTGAGGACTGCTATAGTGTTTTCTAATCTGCTGAGGTATATTTTGTTGAGGTCAGAGACTAGAAACTAGTTATAGTATACCTTTGATAATTGGGAACCGCTATAGGAATCATATTTGATTTAGAAAAAAACTCAGTACACTTTTATTCCTTCTTACCTGTTCCCTGTTCCTTGTTCCCTTCCTACGCAAATCATTTCAGTAATCAAAGTGGATTCCTAATATATAGGATATTGTTTCCAGCAAAGCATTTCATTTGAATTTAAAATGCTTTATATTGTCTTACTCACACTCTTGATTGGCTTCCCACTAATGTTCTACAACAGTTTATTTACTGGCTACGTCGGTAGAAATATTCATCTTGTCCCAAAAAGAGAAATCTTTATTCAACTGTGCTGACCAATCTTTATCATGCATCATCGGCATTGCAGTTACTATCTTCTCTGCATTTTTGTTTTGGCAAGTTTTTGGGAGTTTTAAATCTTCAGAATTAACACACATATTATCTGACACAAAAGCTAAGTGAGTTGTCATCTTCAGTTCTCTGGTTAAAGCATCGGAGATCGGTTGAGGATTAAATTCGTTCATCCCCAGGGAGCCGATGTTCTGTAAATCTTCCATCGTCCGCAGCATACTAACTGCATTGTAGTTAGTACTGACAAGAGTACCGCGTCTGAGATACTGAGAGTTAGGTACATAACTTCGATTTCGTTCTGGTAAACCTATGATGTTGTTGGGTTGGCTGTCTCTAGATATAGGAGTACCTTCCTTAGATGTAATACTGACAATCATCATGACGCTTTCATGCTGGCTACTCACAAAAATTTTATTAGCAGCCATTGGAATTTTGTCATATTTACTTACCGTCAGACCCATTACAGCCGCTTCCATTGCTTGAGACATGGTATCTATGTCTTTAAACAATCCCCCATCATAATTAGGCATAATGGCTTTTGGCTGAAGATCATGATTGAAGGGAATTAAGCGGGTATTTGGTTCATATTGATTGCTATGAAGTATCTGCAAACCAGTAATTGCTAAAGGTGCGAAGGTCGAATCTAGTACAAAAGTAGGTGTACTTATCTGATTGGTACTTAGGGAAGTTGCATTACCTTGTAACTGATCAACAGGCTCAGTCGTCGATGCGTCTACCGATTGTAAGTTTGCACTCAAGGTAGTGGCAAATACAAGTCCTAGTAAGTAGCGTTGAAGTATGTTAATTAGCATGGAATCCTCATATACCCTACGAAAATGATAAACTGTGCTTTCTTTAGTATTATTTAAGATTTTGGTTAAGATAGGAATAATCTAAGATTATGTTTAGTCTTCATATTATAAGTATTCTCTCAGTAAATTTTTGTAAATTATTATCTGAGCAAAGATTATTCGACTAGAGATAAACTTTGCTGAGTTAACTTGATGTAACAATCTAAAAAGCCTATCTCTTCAGCTTTTTATCCCCTATGACACTAAGAGTAACAACATTTGTTTACAGAAATATTAAATTTAGCTGAAATATCTCAGCTAAATTTTCATAATCAAGTATAGCTGCACAAATCCCTTACCAAATGCACCAATAGTTAATTTTGTAAAGTCGTTTTGGAGACAATTCGAGTCTTTTTTAGTTCGGCAGGAGAGAGTTCTTCACCAGCTTGCAGTCGGGTAGCAGATGTTTGCAGAATCGCGGCTGCGTTAGTATCGCCGATTTGTAAAGCAGTTTTCGCCGCAGTTTGTAACATGGTTGCGGCACCAAGGCGATCGCCTTGGTTTAATTTAAATTCAGCTAACTGAGTTTGGCGATACTTCGCTAATGTCAAAATAGATTGCTGTACCTGGAGATTGAGGGCGGGTTGATAGGTTTTCACCAGATTTGCAGATATCGTTACAGCCGGGCTGAGTAAGCACTCTTGTTTCAGCGCTGGGTTATCGTAACGAATTTGCATCTGTCCAATTACCTGTTCTCCTGCGGGTAATTGTCCTAAATAAAGATTTACCAACACTACCCGCTCAACATCCTGCATTAAATCGCCCAAACGTACAGTAAAACCACCATCAGTTTCTATTTGTACTGGTAATTCAATTGTGTCTGGGGAAACTTGGGCGATGGGTTTGAGTTCTGCAAGTCGGATATTAGGTACAAATGACAACAACAAATAAGCATTTGTTAGCCCTATTGATGATATCCGTCCAAACAAACGGCTAAATTGTTCAACAACTTGTTCTGGTTGCTCAATATAAGCTAAACTCCCACCACCAGCATCGGCAATTTTTTCGAGTAAATCTGAGTTCCAGTTATTACCAAATCCCAGAGTGTTGATAGTCAGATTGATTTTAGCTGCCTTTTGCGCCAATTCTAAACAGCGTTTATTGTCATCGTTGCCGATTTCCCATTTCCACAGCCTTAAACTACTTTCGCCATGTCCATCGGTGAGGAGAAAGGCTTGAGAAACAGCGCCTTTGGCACCTTGCATCAGTTCCGTGATTCCCAATTCTAATCCGGCAGCAATAGCAGTACCGCCACTGGCGTTGAGCTTGTTTTTCAACAGCGATTTTATGGTAATGGGATCTTGAATTACCTGATTGGGAACAATCACCTCCGCAGCACCAGAAAAAGCCACAATTGAAATGCGATCGCCAGGCTGTAACCTATCTAATAATTGCTCTACTGCTTGAATGACAGTTTGCATTGGCTTGCCGTGCATTGAACCGCTTTTATCCAGAATTAAGCATAAATTCAACGGCAAACGCCCCTCAACCTGATCAGCAAGCGCAGAAACCGAAATTGCCAATTGACGTTGACTGCTGACTTGCGCCACATCAACGTTACGATCACTTAGCGACCAGAGCAATTGAACTTTCATTGCGGGGGGATATCTTGCAGTATAGTTTTAGAGACAATGCGAGTTTTCTTGCGATCGCTTTCGCTTAATTCTCCTCCCGATTGTAATTGTGTGGCAGAAGTTTGCAATACTGTGGCTGCACCAGTGTCTCCCATTTGCAAAGCTGTTTTAGCCGCAGTTTGCAGCATAGTTGCCGCACCAGCGCGATCGCCTTGTTGCAATTTTGCTTCTGCAAGTTGGGTTTGACGATACTTAGCTAAAGCCAAAATAGATTGCTGCACCTGGGGATTAATATTTGGTTGATAAGCCCTGGTAACATTTCCGTATACGGGGAGATTAGTAGTAAATAACCCAGTTTGATTTTGGGCGGGATCATCGTAGCGAATTTGGACATTGGCGATCGCTTGTTTACCTTCAGGCAACTGTCCCAGATAAATATTAGCTAAAATTACTCGTTCTGAGTCTTTCATTAAATCGCCCAACCGGATAGCAAAGCGTCCATCGGTTTCTTGTTGCAGGGGAAGTTCAATAGTATCTGGGTAAACTTGGGCAACAGGCTTGAGTTCTGCTAACCGGACATTGGGCATCAAAGAAAACAAAAGATAAGCATTTGTCAAGCCGACAGTTTGCATCCGGCTGAACAAACGACCAAACTCATTGATGGCTTGATCGGGTTTTTGAATATAAG
Organism: Nostoc sp. LEGE 06077; assembly: GCF_015207705.1. Classification (GTDB taxonomy): domain Bacteria; phylum Cyanobacteriota; class Cyanobacteriia; order Cyanobacteriales; family Nostocaceae; genus Nostoc_B. The sequence continues at coordinate 46,820 of NZ_JADEWI010000031.1, read as the reverse complement.
ATAAAGTACCTAAACCAGCATCGGCAATTCTTTCTAAAACATCTTGGTTCCAATTGTCGCCAAAGCCCAAAGTATTCAAAGTCAAGTTATAGCCAGCCGCTAACTGGGCGAACTTAAAGCAGCGATTGTTGTCGCCGTGTTCATTTTCCCCATCAGTTAACAAAAAAGCTTGAGAAATTCTGTCTTTTTTACCCTTAGCTAATTCTTCAATGGCCAAACGCAAACCTTCATCAATGGCCGTTCCACCATCAGCAGATAAGCGGTTAATTTGCTTTTTGATTTTTTCTGGATCTTCCACAGATTGATTTGGAATCAAGACATTCGCCCGGTGATCGAAAACTACCACACTCAGGCGATCGCTGGGTTTAAGCCTGTCAACCAACAAATTCGCGGCTTTTTTCACAGTTTCTAGTGGTCTACCATTCATAGAACCGCTATGGTCAAGAATTAAACATAAATTAATTGGTAGACTGCGGTCTTGAGTATCCGCGATCGCTGAAACCGAAATAGATAACTGACGTTGACTGCTAGTTTGATTCGCGTCAACATTCACATCATTCAGGGTAGGCTGCAAATTGACCTTCATAACCCAAAATTCCTAATTCAGGATATATACATAATTTAGTAAGAATCCAGCACTCAAAAGCTAGAAGCCAGCATTTAGCAGAAATTCTAGATGATTAGTCAGTTGAGTTACTGAATGTTCTCACTATTGTGACTCCTGACTCCTGAATTCTGACTCCTGAATTCTCACCATATTTATAAATAACTCCAAATCGCCAGATCCGCGCTACGGAAAACTGATCCCACTCAGATGGATTAAGATATTCACAATATCTTAGAAGCCTAGCTTGAGCAGATGCCAGCTATCTCGCCCATTAGCGAGGAAACCGCACCTGACTCAAGCTGGCATCGCGCTAGGATGTATTACAGTTAACGGCATAATTTCAGGCGATCAGTTGCTATGGACATTTCCCCCATCAAGGCTGTTCAAGCCCCATACTACGGCGATAACTTCTACCGGACACCGCCGCCAGATTTACCCTCTCTTCTGTTAAAGGAGCGAATTGTCTATCTGGGAATGCCACTGGTACCTGCTGTCACGGAATTGATCGTCGCTCAACTATTGTATTTGCAGTCAGACGATCCCGAAAAGCCTATTAAAATCTATATCAACTCGACCGGCACTTCCGGTTATAGTGGCGAACCCGTTGGCTTTGAAACTGAAGCCTTCGCCATCTTTGACACAATGAAATACATTAAGCCACCCATCCACACCATTTGTATTGGTTCGGCGATGGGTATGGCAGCAATGCTACTCAGTGCTGGAACCAAAGGTTGCCGCGCCAGCTTACCCAACGCTAGTATTATCCTGCACCAGCCGAAGAGCTACGCCCAAGGTCAAGCTACGGATATTCAAATTCGGGCGAAGGAAGTTTTGGCAAACAAAGGATCGTTGGTGGAGATTTTGACTCGTACCACTGGACAGCCGGTAGAAAAAATCATTAAAGACATGGATCGTCTCTTCTACATGAATGCCTACCAAGCTAAAGACTACGGTTTAATCGACCGCGTGTTTGAAAAAGAAGAACTCGCCAATCCACCGCTACCTGCTAGTGTCCTTTAAGAAGGCAAAAGGCAGAAGGCAGGAGGTGAGTGAGGTAGCCCCCGTCTTGGCGGTTCCCGTCGTTAGCTCTAGCGGTAGCGAGGAACGAGCGTCTGGGGTACTGCCGAATTCAGAGGGTAGGAGGCAGGAGGTAGAAAAAATTAAATTTCCTGTTTCCTATTCCTTTAAATAATTACTAAATCACAAACGGAGTCAAGAAAATGCCTATAGGCGTTCCTAAAGTTCCTTACCGGATGCCCGGAGGGCAGTATACAGACTGGATTAGCATTTACGATCGCCTTTATCGGGAAAGGATTATTTTCTTGGGGCGCGATGTTGATGATGAAATTGCTAACCAAATCATCGCTGTCATGCTGTATCTGGATTCGGAAGACCCAGGTAAAGATATCTACTTGTATATCAATTCCCCCGGTGGGATGGTCACATCTGGCTTGGCAATTTATGATACGATGCAGCACATCAAATCTGATGTTGTCACCATTTGCGTCGGTCTAGCTGCCTCAATGGGTTCTTTCTTATTAACTGCTGGTACTAAAGGCAAGCGGTTGGCACTGCCCCATTCTCGGATTATGATTCACCAACCTTCTGGTGGAACCCGTGGACAGGCTACTGACATCGAAATCGAAGCCAGAGAAATCCTGCGGATTCGCCATCAACTCAATAACATTTACGCTCAAAATACTGGTCAAGCTTTGGCCAAGATTGAGAAAGACATGGATCGTGATTTCTTTATGTCTGCCCAAGAAGCTAAAGAATACGGATTGATTGACCGTGTAATTGAAGAGCGAATCTAGCAAGTGTGAAGTGTGAAGTGTGAAGTATGAAATTTTATGTTTTAGTTTTCAGACTTCAGCCTTCATACTTCATACTTTCCCAAAACTGTCTAGTTTGAACTATAAATTAGAAAATTATTGTTTATCATTAAAACCTTATGCTCAAAGCAGAAGGCTGATAGCTGTATATTAGATAGCTGATATCTCGAAATGGATCTAGGAGATTGCTACCGTTTATTGGGTTTAAGGTCGGGAGCCTCTTTTGCCGAAATCAAAACGTCTTACAGACGGCTGGCGCAGCAATACCATCCCGATATTAACCAGGATGACAAAAAAGCTAAAGATAAGTTTATTGCCTTGACAGAAGCTTATAGGCTGCTCTTAACGGTAGTACCGCCAGAAGAAACAGTCGAAAAGCTCTCAAGTCAGCCCTTCACGCATAGGCGCGAAGAACCAAAAGCAACGCCCAAAACTAAAATCAGCACAGAAACGTTCGTTTCTCGGCGCGAAGAACCAAAGGCGACGCGTCAAGAGACTGCGCCCAAAACCACAGTCACCACGGAAAAACCACAAACACCGCCAGCGAATATTGCGGAAATTGAACAACGTTTGAAGTGGAAGACTTATGAACAATTACAAAGATTTTTAAAAGAAAAAAGATTTCCCCAAGCGATCGCCCTGGCGGAAGCCTTAGCTGACCGTTTACCTACAGATGCGGAAGTCCGCCAATGGTTAGCGATCGCCTATCAAATTTGGGGAAGGGCGCTAATTAACGATAATCAAGTCCTAAAAGCCAGAATTTACCTAAAAAAAGCCCTAAAAACCGATCCTAATAACAAGGCTTTGTGGAATGAAGTGCAACGAGATTTCCAGAAGCTGGAGCAAATTTTTTAAAATTTGTGGAACGAAGTGAAATCCAACCCGTGAGCTAAAACACATCTACATTACAGAATTATCCATAAAGGTCGTCCTTGGTCATTAGCAGCCAGTGCGTTGGGGACATATTGTCTTGTATCCCTAGGTAGGGGGAAGCAAGGTACGCACAATGTCTCCGATTAAGAGAAGCAATGCGGCGTTCATTGGTCATTTGTATTCACAAAGGACAGTCTCAACCAGATAATCCGCAACTTTAATGCACACTAGCCGTACACAAAACTTTATTCTCACTAAATATTTAGGCAATACAGTTGCAATTTATGACAAATATCTGAGAAAATGAGAAGAATATGAAAATAACTTAGTAAAAAACTCCTGCCTGTGAAACTTGACTCTACACCTATAGCTATTTCGGCCAAAGACTTGCCAGAATTCCTCGAAAATTCTCAATCTCATCTCACTACGGCCACTATTGAGCCACTAGAACCGATAATTACTGCTAGTCACAAAAAGCAAGAATCAGCTTTTGTAGTTTTTGGTACAACTTTCGTTACCATATTTCTCGCAGAAATTGGCGATAAAACCCAGCTATCGACCTTGTTAATGAGTGCAGAATCTCATGCACCTTGGGTAGTTTTTATTGGATCTGCGGCTGCACTAATCACTACAAGTTTATTGGGTGTGCTTTTAGGTAGTTGGATATCCAGTCGCCTCAGTGTCAAGACTGTAGAAAAATCAGCCGGAGTTATGTTGCTATTAATTTCCGTGATGCTGTTTTGGGATGTCTTGCAAGGTTAATTAATCTCCCCAAATTTTATTTAACTATAAAACCAAAATTACACTACTCCCTATAAAAATATGGATTGGCATCTTTTAGGAATAAGCTTTATTACAGTTTTTTTATCAGAATTGGGTGATAAAAGCCAGTTAGCGGCGATCGCACTATCTAGCCGTGGCCAATCTCAGAAGGCTATATTTTTTGGTACAGCAGGCGCACTATTATTAACCAGTCTTTTAGGCTCATTAGCCGGTGGTGCAGTAGCAGAGTTATTACCTACACGTATATTAAAAGCGATCGCGGCTGTGGGTTTTGCCATTTTAGCTGCAAGGTTGTTATTTTTTAACAACGAAGAATCACCAGACTCGGAACCAACACCCTAAATTATTACTGAAAAATGAGAACCCCAGTTTTTGACAAAAGCTGGGGTTTTTTCACATTCAATTTTTGCAACGAGTCTTGAATAAGCCACTGTGGAGAAGTTTTATCTTTCCTACTCCCTATTCCCTTTATTCTGCTTGTATCCGCCAACATTGGCTTAACAATATTCCCCCAGTCACCAACTTAACCACTTCTAACATCCAGTAACCACCGTGTAATACATCCATTGATGCTGGAATTGTACCTGTTTCAAACAAATTGAGATGAATTCCAGCGGCGCACATATTGGGAGTTAAAAAGTACGTTTGTAGCAGAGATACTGTTAGCAAGATGATAGCAAAAACAATAGTATTTGGATGCCAGTTATGTTTGGTTTTACTCAAAGCCAATACACCGCTTAAAATTACCGCAGCAGATAACAATTCAATCCGATTAAAATTCCAAAAAATTGCATAGCCAGCTGTAGTAAAACTAGCTTCGGTCATCATTCCAGAAAGATAAAGACTAGGCATTATTACCCAATCTAAAATAACGCTGGCACTGAGCCAAAAAACCAAGGTCAACATAATGGCTGGTTGCCAAATTGACCGCTTAAATGTAACTGTAGCAAGTGTATTCATAATACGAAATAATTGCTGCTCTTTTACTCTTAGTTTCTAACTTAAAGAGTGACTTTGACAACAAATATCAATTAACTTTTATAAATTAGTATTAACTAGGAGAAGCAAACAAGTTACATAAATATAAATAGAGGTAAAAAATGCAGTTTATCTAGAAAGTTAAATTAGTCAAATAACTGTAACAAAAGTATCTATTGTTGTGCTTGTTGATAACTGAATTTGACTTAAATAATACAGGGATGGCGCACTCAACATACAATATTAATTAAGTAATCATCCAAAAAAAGTGATGCGTTCTAGAGTGTTGTTAGGTGCAGCGATCGCCAGCATAACCTTAATCAACGGATACCTTCGCCCGCCAAGTTATGCCATTCAATTACGAGATGGCACAGTGTATTTTGCACAACCACCACGCCTCGTTAATGCAAGTACTACCTATAACGAGGTTTACGCATGGGGTGCTACATATTACTTTACAATCAGCTTGCCAGAAAACGCTGGAGAACCACTACAAAGTCTAGCGATTAATCAGCATGAGGGAGTAGATAATATTCGCTTTGATTTGAACGATAGTGTAGCTTTTGAAGGCAAGCCTTCAGGCAAAGGACAAAAGGTAGAATTACAAAATGTCGCAGGCGATAGCAAAACACGGACTGTCACCCTAAGATTTGATCCGCCAGTGTCTCCAGGTAAAACAATTACAATTGGTCTAAAACCCTGGCAAAATCCGCGAAGTACTGGTGTTTATCTCTTTGGAGTCACAGCTTTTCCCCCAGGGGAAAAGTCTCACGGCCAATTTTTAGGTTTTGGCAGATTGCAATTTTACAACTATAGTGATTCATGGTTTCGTCCTTGGGGATTTCCGTAGTCAAAAAGCCTGTTTTACCAATAAATTTAGAATTCTAACTGCTAATTTTTTCAGAATTACTTCTCATTAAACGTCCAAACACCATCATCCCAATCGAACTCAGTTGGGGGTGATTGTAGCCAATGCTGACAACGCAAAAGATGTAACATCGCAGCTTTATCTTGGTTGTCAAATGCTAAAACCTTGGCAAATTCAGCCCTAGCATAAGAAAACTCACGCTGGAGATAATATTCACGCCCTTTGTGATAGTGTTCAATAACTTGCAATTTGTCACTAGGAATGGGGTCAGTACGTAAACCCACTAATTCATATATAGATACCGGCTCGTTTCTACCTTTGACACGAATGTAATCTAATTCTCTTGCCCAAATATATTCTCGGCAGGGTTTAAATGTATTATCACTGAGAATAATGTCACAACCGTATTGTTTGCTAACACTTTCCAAGCGGGAACCGAGGTTAACACCATCACCAATGGCGGTAAATTCCATCCGCTTACTTGAGCCAATGTTGCCACTAATTACTGTATCGGAATTGATCCCAATGCCAATATTAATTCTGGGTTTATTAGCTGCGTAGCGACGTTGGTTAAATTCGTGCAAGCGATGGCGCATTTCGACAGATGTTTGTACGGCCATCCAAGCGTGTTCTTCTAAAGGTAGAGGAGAACCAAACACAGCCATAATGGCATCGCCAATGTATTTATCGAGAGTACCTTTGTGTTTAAAAACGGCTTCTACCATTGACTCAAAATATTCATTGAGCATACTCACCACTTCTTCTGCTTCCAGGTTTTCTGTCAAAGTGGTGTAGCCGCGAATATCAGAGAATAAAATTGAAACTTCTTTGCGATCGCCTCCTAATTTGGCATCATCTAATTTGAGTAATTCTTCCGCTAATTCCTGAGTCATGTAGCGGTACATTGTACTTTTGAGGCGTTTCTCATCACTAATGTCTTCCATCACCACCAATGCGCCGCGTACTTGCTGTTGGTCGCTGGCATCAGCAATGGAATTAATTGATAAATTAATACTGTGCTGTTCAGTATCTGTAGTTATGAGTGTACGGTCAGGATAATATTGCTGGCGGCGTTTGATATCATCTCCATGTAAGGCATCTTGAAACCATTTGCTAAAGTCGCCTTCTTTAATGGCGATCGCTTCATTAATTAATTTACCTTCTAAACGTTCTTCTGTTTCTATACCCAGTAAGCGTTTTGCACTTTCATTAGCAGCAATAATACAACCTGATTTATCTGTAGAAATTACACCATTAGAAAGACTTCGCAAAATATCCCGTTGCATTTGTTCTTGTTGTTTGACTGTGGCAAACAGTTGAGCATTTTGCAACGCCACCCCTGCTTGGATGTTAAAAGCTTCCATGAAATCTTCGTCATTACGGTCAAAACTAGCTTGGAAGCATTCAGGCGCTTTCGGCCAAGTTGCCGGATTATAAGGCGGAAAATCCCCAGATTTCTTTTTATTTACCAATTGTGTAACACCAATCAATTCTTGATCGGCGTTAAACACTGGCATACACAATAAACTACAGGTACGATAACCATTTTGCTGGTCAATGTGTTTGGCTGTTTCTGAGTCTTGATGATCGTACAAATCAAAGGGAATATTCAGTGTTTTGCCAGATACTGCGACCATACCCGCAAAACCCTTACCGATATGTACACGTAATTCTCTGGTTGAACCGTCATCTTGAGTAATTTTTGTCCATAACTCATGGCGATCGCGATCGATTAACCATAGGGTACTGCGATCAGCGTTCATCAGTTCTTTGGCTTCGTCCATTACCCGCTTCAGGGTATCTTCTAAGTCCAGACTGCTTTGACTCAAAGACTTAATCGCTTTCATCAACGCCGCCGCGGCTCTTTGTTTTTGCGTCGCTATGTAAAAAGAGCGCGATGATTCTAAAATCAAGCGAATCGACGGCGCAAATTCTTGAAATAACTGTTCGTCGCTGTGTGTAAAACCTTTGGTATCAATTCGCTCGCCTAGTGGCGCATGGATATCATGTATTGACTTTAATTTATTGAGTAACTGTACTACTGCCACTAACTGCCCTTGCTCATTTAACAATGGCAAAGCCAGCATTGTATAGGTACGGTAGCCTGTAACTTTTTCTTGTGCTTGGGCAAATATCGAACGGGGATCATTATAAAAATCAAAGGGAATATTCACTACTTGTTTTAAGGTAGCGACTTCACCAGCAATCCCTTTATCGGCGGGGATGCGAATTTCGAGTGAGCGATCGCCTTCTCCCGCAGCAACAATTGACCACAGTTCTTGTTTTTCTTCATCTAACAAAAAGATAGTTGTCCGGTCTGCTCCTAATAATTCCCCAGTTTTTAAGGTAATTGACTGCAACATTTCTTGCAAGATTGTTTCAAAACCGTGAGAATCCAACATTGACAGGGTTTGATGTACAATCTGTAATTTATGCTCGACTTCAGTCACAACTTGTTTAAAAGTATCCTGAGTCAGGGGAGCAAGAAAAGTAGAAATAGTGCCTTTTCTTCTGGCAAGAGCACCCACAGGAGCAGAATTGGGTTGTAATTGTTGATTTTCTTGGTTGTGAACACCAATAATTAAATCAGCGGTCTCCCCAACACCACGTTGATGCACTGTCATAAGTAGTTTTGTATAGCAGAATTAGACTTTAGGAATAATTAACAAGGCCATTTGTTTTATTTATGTGTCTCTTTTAACCATAAATGATTGACATTACCCACAGTTTAATCCCTCGTTGAGCCAGCGTCATCCTGCTTTACCCCTGTCTTTGCCAATCCTGGGTTTGATGCAATTTTGGCGATGACAAATAAATACAGTTCATCTTTGTTGCCATATTCTGTGTGGAAGATGCATGAGCGAAAACTTAGCTGTGATCTGGAATTTTCGTGGATTAGACCAGCCCAGTCAGTCATGATTGATCTGACTGACAATCTCTATGAGATTACTATTTTGTATAATTCCCAAAACTTTGGCTAAACTAACAACCGAAATTTCTGGATAGACGAAAGTTGCACATAATGCTGTAATTCTATCCATTTTGAGTATCTGATTGAGTCTCCTGAATTATGGTGGGCATCTCATTCATGATCAGTGACGGTATGAGATGGTAGGGGATATTTCATACTAAATTTAAAAATGATTGCGACAGTTAGATTATGGAAAAGCTTACCAATAACCCCTGCCAAACTCCAAAATCTAAAATGCTATAAGTAGCCTTCGTGAACTGCTACTTACTTAACGAGAGAGATTTGTCCAAATATTAACTAAAATCTATATAAATAGAGTATTATCTTGTCTTGTATATTTATTTTATCCAGATAAAAACTTTGATAATTTGTCTATTTATGTAAATAGACTTTTGATTTTCACATATTATAAAAACCCTAAATTATTTTCTAGATGTATTTACATATATCTATCTTGAGGTGAATGAAATTTATCAAAAAGGTTAGATTAAGTTTAAAACATTTTTCAATTGATAGTTAAAGAAATATAACATTATGTACAGTGATAAATATGATTCTAAAGTTAATCTCTCAAGGGATTTGAACTTTGCCAAAGAATCTCTAGTTAGCAACCGTTGTTTCAAAGCTTGCTCTCTGAATCATTCGCTGATAAACATCACTTATTTAGGGGTAATTATCTACTAATTCCGGTAAACTTATCGGGATTGATGTCTTAAAAAAATGACATAAACAAATCTATTGACCACTTAAAAATATCAGATTAATGTTATGGGTAAGTCCTATAAAGGACAGTATTAAAGCATCAAAAAATCAGGAGATTTTTCTTATGATGATGATGATGACTGAATCCATGACTTCAGAAATGCAAACTTGTATGGATGCTTTCATGGAATGTCACAAAATGTGTATGGAAACTATGACTTACTGTATGAGCAAAGGCGGTAAGTATATGGACATGAGCATGATGAGCATGATGCGTGATTGCTCGGAGATGTGCATGATGTGTATGAACATGATGATGGGCGGTTCAGAATTCATGGGACGCACTTGTATGCTGTGTGCCGAAATGTGCGATCGCTGTGCAATGGCTTGTGAAAAAATGAGCGACGATTCCAAGATGATGGATTGTGCAGCAGCTTGCCGCAAATGTGCTGAAGTCTGCCGTTCTATGGAAATGATGCCTGCTTAATTTAACTACTCCGCAGAAGTTTCTGCAACCTATTATTCAAGCGCCCAGACTCTAGCAGTCTGGGCGCTTGAAGTTTTGTAAATAAATATAGTCAGCTAATCGGCATTTAAGTTGCATTATTTGAGCAGGCAAGATGCCCACCCTACAAAAGATTGATAAAATTTTATTTGCAAACTAGATGTGTTTTAGCTTAATCAATCATATCCCCAACTTCTTCAAGAGGCTGGGGATAGGAAACTCTCAATTCTAAATTGTGGAAATTGTTGTGGAAAACTTGGATCTATTATTTCCCAATCATCTAAACGATAAAATTTTCAGGAGGGAATAATGCAAGTTGACTACAAGCAAATTCAGCAATGGATTTTGCCGCCAATTTTGATGAGTTTATTCGCAGTCGGAATACTCGCTGGTCAATCTAAAATTAGTTCTTCTCCAACTAGCCAAGCGATCGCCACATCAGTTGTCTCCTTAGAAAAGTCCACTCCCAAAGCTGTACCACAAGCACGAGGAATTTACCGCAGCGATCGCTTTCGGTTTCGGTTTAATTACTCCATCAAAGATTTTGTTATAGATAACAAGATATCAACTCCGAGAAATAATGTTGCATCTCCCCTGGCGGCTGTTGATATCTGGACTAAACAACACGCGCAAAAAATCCGATCTGGCGCATACAACGGCGGTACGGAATATCCAGCTAATGTTCAAGTAGCTATATATAATAACCCGCTCAAACTCTCTTTGCAGCAGTGGGTGAAGCAGAGTAACGAATTTACAGGTAGCCGTGACTTTAAATCTGCGAAGATTGCTGGACAAATGGGAATAAAATTTCAATCTAGTGGTTTGTACGAAAAAGAAAATGTCGCTTTTATCAGCCCTAAAGATTCCCGAATTATTGTTGTATCATTATCTAAAACTGGTTATGGCATTAATGATGCAATTTACCGCCGAGCATATCAACAGGTGGTGAATTCCTTCACATTTCTCAAATAGATAGAAATGGGTCTTGAGCAAAATAAATAGCAGAGGAAAATGCGCTCACATCTCCTCTGCTATGGAAAAAATCTTTGGGTTAATAAGAAGATTGACTAGAATCATTCAAAGGCATTTGGTGTTGCAACCAATCTTTGCCCACTTGAATGCTGATATCGGAATCCAGACTACCAGTGCTTTCAACGCGCACTTCGCCTATTCCCAAAACATCTCGAATTGATTCAGCACTATTGCCGTCTCCCTGTTGGGCAACAATATGAGTTACTTCTAGAGGTTCACTCCAAGGCTTAGACACATAAATATTACGATATCCAGACCTTTCTAAAGCGCGAATTAAAGGTCTTAGGGTGGCGCGATCGCTACCTGTACTATCTTGAATTGCTATCCGCACAGAACCAGGATCATTCACCTGCTGAGTTTCGGTATTTTCAGCGTTTGATTGTAAGCCAAATTGTTTAGCCATGAGTTTGGCAATCCCATTTTTGCTGGGCAACCAATAACTGGCATCATACTCGCCTTTCTCGCTAAAACGACCTGGCAGCATTGACATCTGCATGTTGGCGCGATTAGTCCGCACACCAAAACCTAATAAAGCCACTAATTCTTCAACCGTCAAATTAGTATCAATGTGTTCTTTGACCACATTGAGGATTTTGGGTAATTGAGTTAGGGTAGCAGGGTTGAGACTTTGGTCAGTCAAGGCGCGAATTACCATTTGCTGGCGCTGAATTCGGCCGATATCGCCTAATTCATCATGACGAAAACGGAGTAATTGTAGCGTTTGCTCCCCGTTGAGATGCTGCTTACCTGCTTTTAAATTAATATATAGATGCTGAGAATCATCTTGGTATTTCATATCTTTGGGAACATAGACTGTCACACCACCCAAAGCATCAATGAGTTTAGCAACTCCCAGAACATTAATCCGAATATAGCGGTCAATACCAACACCGCCCAAAAGATTGCTCACAGTTTTGGCAGTTAAAGCCGGGCCGCCTTCGACATTAGCAGCATTAATTTTTCGTGTCCCATGCCCTTCAATTTCCGTGCGGGTATCTCTGGGAATCGAAAGCATGACTATTTTTTTCGTCTCTGGGTCAAATTTGACCAACAGCATGACATCAGAAAGACCATCAAAAGAATTGACTTGCGGTAAGTAACGAAGATTTTTGGTATCGCTGGGAGGATTTTGAACATCTGGTGGTAATACGCTCATCCCCATCACCAAAAGATTCACAGGGCGAGTTAATTCCGAAAAGCGCAATCCGCCACCAGCGATCGCATCGCTATCAAAGACAGCCTCTTCTTGAGGACTAAGGTCGGCTTGCTGCAATGGCGTACTGGTTAAAGAAACTGCCAACAAAGCTCCTGCCATTGCTGACACCATTGCAATACCACTCATACCCACCCAGAACCACAACCAACGTCCCGATTTAGGGTTTATTGACTTTCTGCCCTTCAAATTGGGGGTTTTTGAGTGGTTTTCTTCCGCCGAAGTTCTTTGACTGGTCACAGACTGCCTCACACTTGCTGATTAAATTCGGTAAATTTGCAGATTATCAATATGCAAATACATCAATTCATAGTAGTTAACTCTTAATTAACCATGTTGACTTTTCGTTATTATGTCAACCACAACACTTATAGCAGGATTTTTCTTTTTTGGGGCAAATCCCGATATGTTTTATAGAAGTATGACAACAATAAGTCACTTTGACCAGAGCCTCTAGGAGATAATCTGTAATTAGCTAAAAATTCAGTAATAATACTGTCTAGAGTTTGACTGATCAGCATCATGATAAATACTTCCCTAACACTCGTTCGGCTAGGTTGCCCATCCCTGGCAAACGACTAGATTGACCCCGAATAATCCGGAAAATTAGCCAAATACTCACTAAAAAATAACCAGATGTGATGAAGCTATTGAGTATTAATAAACGCAATGCTAAAAAATCAGAAGATGCAGATCCTGTTGCTAACAAAAGATAAGCTAACAGCCAAGTAAATGTCATAGTAACAGACTGACGACTAATGGTCAGTTGTTCCCGACTTCCCTGCCGACGATAGAGAGTCCACAGAGATGGAAAAACGCCAATAACTGGGATGACATAAATCAGTAACTGTCTGGGGTGGGGATGGGAGTTTTGACTAAAAATTTCAGGTAAGACAGAGGGATTCCCCGCCTCTACGCCGGAAGAATCATTAATTGGTTCAAGATTTTCCATTTGGGTGAGTCTAATCCTAAACTAGAGAGATGAAAGACTGTAATGTAGTTAGAGATAATAGGCTTTAGAGAAAGATTTTATTTAGTTTTATCTCGCAAGCGGCTAAAGATGCAGACACGCAAGCTAATCGACTGGTGGCAGACACTAACACCAATAGCGCGAATCGGAGCGATCGCCCTATTCGCCCCACTACTAGTTCTCAATGGTTGGGCGCTTTCCGCAATTTTTGAATATTTCCACTCCCTCATAGTTATTTTAGTCGGAGCCTCGGTACTGGCATTTCTGCTCAACTACCCTGTTAGCTGGATGCAGCATCACGGGGCGAAGCGAGAGCAAGTCGCTATCCTGGTGTTTTTATTAGCGTTATCGATTTTATTAGCATTGGGTGTAACTCTGTTTCCATTAGCGTTAACTCAAGCCCAACAGCTGGTGGCCCGCTTACCAGAATTGATTGATTCTGGGCGATCGCAGTTAATGATGTTAAACGAGAAAGCAGAAGTTCTCGGCTTACCGATTAACCTTGATGCTCTTGTAGTGCAAATAAACGATCGCGTCAAGGGACAATTACAGGCTATAGCTGGACAAGTTCTGAATTTGGCTGTTGTCACCTTCACTAGCTTGCTAGATTTTCTATTGACAATGGTTTTGACCTTTTATCTTTTGCAGCATGGCGATGAACTGTGGCAAAGTTTAGTAGAGTGGCTACCCAGCAGATTTCGTGAGCCTTTTTCCCAAACAGTCCGCCTCAGTTTCCAAAACTTTTTTATTACTCAGCTAATTTTATCTACCTGTATGGCCTCGGCCTTGATTCCAGCCTTTTTGTGGCTGAAAGTGCCATTTGGTTTGTTATTTGGTCTTACTATCGGTATTATGGCGCTGGTTCCCTTTGGTGGTTCTGTCGGGATTGTCTTGACTACCTCACTAGTCGCGTTGCAAGACTTCTGGATGGGAACAAGAGTTTTATTAGCCGCCGTCATTGTGCAGCAAATTTTAGAAAATTTAATTGCTCCGCGGATATTAGGCAGTTTTACAGGCTTAAACCCAGTTTGGATATTAATTTCCGTCTTGACTGGCGCGAGAGTTGGTGGATTGTTGGGTGTGATTGTCGCCGTCCCCACAGCTGTCATAGTTAAGACTGCATTAGGCGCACTCCGTCCTAATAGGCTAAATGGCGAAGCAGATGAAAGCACCTCTAAATATGAGAAATCTGCACCCAGCATAACGGGAGAACCACCTAAAGCCGAAGTCAAAAATCCTCTGAGTTTTTCCGAACCAACATTACCTTAACTTTTTTTATTCTTTCGCCTTTTGCCTTTTGCCTTTTAACCTTTGATTATGGTTCTAAAATTGAACCCATAAACAAAATACTACCTGTTTGATTATCTCGAATGGCATAGAAGAAGGGACGGTCAACAATCATTCGGAATGGTTGTGGCTTTTCTCTCAAAGATGTTGTGACTATTCCTACTGATGTCGCTGCTGCGGCTTCTGTGCCTTCTTCATTGACTTCGATAAAAGTTTTATGCTTTACCTGGCTAATAGCCAAATTTTTTCCTATACCAGAAAAGTTAGCTTGATTACTAAAAGCTTCCTGCATACCTAACGCTTTCAGCGCATCGTTAAGTGTTACTTCGTAGTCGGTTTTAAAGCGGGGTAGGCGAATGAAACCTTCTTGGCTAGTAAACTGTCCCAGCCATTTTTCCCAGTTTTCAGGATTTAAATTTTGATAAAAGGTTTTGAGATTCGAGTTTTGTTTCGGCAAAAAGATATCAAAGCTGACTTTACCCTCTTGGCCGTAAGGTAAACTTACTGCTTGAAATTGCTCGTTTTCATAATATTTATACTCACCTGTTTGAGACATCATTAGGTGTATTTTTTTCTGCCCTGATGCACTGTAAAAAGGATGTTCAGCAGTTTGCTTTTTATCAAATTTATCACTCCATTGCCCTTTGAAGTAAATAGCATTAATCAAAAACAATGCTTGATTAGGTTCGATTTTGTCAACTATTTTGCTGATTTTGCCGCGGGTATTATCGTTAACCCAATTATTAATGCTACTCAAAGCCGATGCAGATTCAAAATCTAAATTTGCTACTTTAGCTTTGTAGAACTCTTGATTTCTTTGCAAAAAATCGGAACGCAAGCTCACATCTTTATTTACCCAAAGTGAGTTAGCAATATTTAATTCCACATTAGCGTCGGGATTTTCTAACAAACTTTTTAAGATTGCATAATTAGAGTTGATTTCTGCCAAACTCATACCCTGGATTTCTAAAGTTTTAGCCATTGCTTGTTGAGTAGAACCACTTGCACCGTTGTAGGTCATGGCTAAGGCGATCGCTAAACTAGAAGGTGAGATAAAAATGTTTTGATCACTACTTTCTTCTTTGAGAATTTCCGAGAACAGCTTGAAGCCAAATTTATTATTAGCATTTACCAATTTGGTATCAGCTTTTACTGTTTTTTTTTGCAATGGTAGCTCTGGTTGAGGCATTTTTGATTCGGCAAAGGCATCACTATTACTATTAACTTGAGAACAACCCAGTACACCAAATAAAACAACACTAGCAGCAGCTAGGACATAACGCCTTCCCAGGCTGACAGCGTAACGTCTTTGCAGAAAATTTTCTTTCATTCCACGCAACTTTTGCCGATTCATGCTTCTACCTCACTTACCAAAGAGTTTTAGCTATTAATCAAGATTGATGCTGATCATGCGTTAATGATTAACTATTGCATTAGCAGTGGCATCAACCTTTGACGGTTACAGTTTTGGTAACGGCAATTCAGTGAGTAGCAGTAGTTTCTTAATTAAGCTGTTAGTTGGTATACTTACTCATTCGATAGTCAAAAGTCAAAAGTAACATTGGGCTTTTGACTTTTGACTTCCTGCTTTTGACTTTAATTCACAGTCCACCAAGCCAAAGCATAAGGTTGAGTTGCGGCGTTTACCTGTTGGCGAAATTGCACACGGATTTTGTAATCGCCACTAGCAGGAACGGGACAAAAAATATGTTCTACACTATCAACTTGACTAACGGAAGAACAAACAGTACCAGCATCGGAATTTTTAGCATCAGCTTTGACTAAGTATAGGTCGAGGTTATTCAAACCCTGATCACGAAAAGTTTCACCGACATCAAACTGCTGGTTTTGATTGCGATCGCTCAACTCGACCAATCTATCCCAACTGAGGGTGATGGAAACGAAGCTCCCCTGCTTTAGCGGTTTTGTTAACTGATAATCAACACTAGTCCCCGTTGCAACTTGGCGATAATCCCACCCAATTGAGGGGACAGCCTTTGCTGGTTGCCATTGACCCGCGTTAAATTGTTGATAAGCGCGAAAAGCATTTAAATGACCTGCACCCATTTGAGCATCTAAGGGAATTTTCGGGTCTTTATAAGCATCAGAATCTAACCAATTTTGATTCTGTTTATCGATGAGCGTCCGCGTCATCCCCAAGCGCAAGCCATTACCATTATCTTGAATTTTATCGGCGGAGTTGAGTAACACTGCTTTCATGACTTGATGGCGGCGGCTATCAACACTCCAATTAGGTTTTTTGGCGCGGAGTTGGCGATCGCTAAATTCTTGTAACAACGCAACGGTAGCTGTAACATGAGGTGCAGCAAAACTGGTACCTGTAGCTTTATTAATTTTGCCGTCAGGATTTAGCAAAGGAATATTACTTCCAGGAGCAACAATACTAATAGCACGACGACCATCAAGATTAAATTCTTTGCCAGCTAACCTTCCACTGGCTCCCTGATTCACCCCTGCGAGATTAGAAACATCTACTTTATTAAAAATCCCGCCGCGTCGGGATGAAAAAGCCACGTTAACTCCATTAAAATTATCTGTAGGAATCGGAATCCCACCTTTACCCTGATTACCTGCGATCGCATACAAAACATTGTGAACGCGACTCGACCAGTCAACGCATAATGTTAACAAAGCATTCCCATCAAGCACAGCATCAGGTCGTGGATCACGGTTAAGAGGTTCACCAAAGCTAAAGTTAATCGCGCGGATATCACCACCATTTTGCATTGCAATGTGTTGTGCTGATAAACACTCTTCTGGCTGACCCATGTTTTTCGTAGAACCGACAGCAGAAGAATAGAGTCTGGCTCCTGGCGCTACCCCCGGTAGACCTTTATCTGTACTCACCATCATCCCAGCAACATTGTAAGCGTGGGGGTCAACACCATTATTTGATTTTGCCGGGCCATTGCGTAAGAAAACTGCTGCTAGAGATATCGCCCGATTTTTCGAGACTGCTTTATCCCAACCAAACATTCCTGGACGACCGATTTCTACTTGACCAATGGCTATTTTACGACCGATTAAATTATAAGGAGGCTGATGTAGTTTTGCAGCATCAATACCATTTGTTCCTAAAGAAGTATCTAACCCTGAAGCCAATACAGGTACACTCAAACAAGACGCACTCAAACCCCAAATTAGCCAACCTAGTTTTTTGTTCATAGTTAATAGTCAAATAGTCAATAGTCATCGGTCATTTGTAATTCTCTCTTTCTTCTCTGCTGGCCTCAACAGTTAAGCGGCTTATGGCCTTTACCTGACAAAGCAAGATTAAATTCCAGAGAATTACTCAATATTTTGTTACAGTGTTTTGTTACAATGCTTACAGACGAGGACGCTTAAAAACCCACTAGCCATGACCCAAAACCGATCTGAAAAGCCCATTGTGATCTCTCCATCTATACTATCAGCCGATTTTAGTCGTCTGGGCGATGAAATTCGCGCTGTAGACGCAGCTGGAGCAGATTGGATTCATGTTGATGTAATGGACGGTCGTTTTGTACCTAATATTACGATAGGCCCTCTGGTTGTGGAGGCGATTCGTCCAGTCACTATAAAACCTCTGGATGTCCACTTGATGATTGTGGAACCAGAAAAGTACGTAGAAGGCTTTGCTAAAGCAGGTGCAGATATTATCTCTGTACACGCCGAACATAATGCTTCACCACACTTACACCGCACTCTCGGTCAAATTAAAGAACTTGGTAAACAAGCAGGGGTAGTACTCAATCCTTCCACACCACTAGAATTTATTGAGTACGTACTGGAACTTTGCGATTTAATCCTAATTATGAGTGTTAACCCCGGTTTCGGTGGTCAAAGTTTCATTCCCGGCGTTGTACCCAAAATTAGAAAGCTGCGTCAGATGTGCGACGAGCGTGGACTTAACCCCTGGATTGAAGTTGACGGTGGACTGAAAGCTAACAATACTTGGCAGGTTTTAGAAGCCGGCGCTAATGCAATTGTGGCTGGTTCTGCTGTGTTCAACGCCAAAGATTATGCTGAAGCAATTACTAATATTCGCAACAGTAAACGTCCTACACCAGAACTAGCAAAAGTTTAATTTAGTCAAGTTTTGCCTTAATTAAATTAGGGTAGGTAATTTAAATTGCCTACCCTAATTTTTGCTTTAATAAATTTCAATTTTGGTATTACTTACTTCTGGCCCAATTTGTAGTTTTCCAAAAGATGAAAAATAAAGCAGATGTCACTAAAGCTCCCAAATTCCATTTCACGGAATTTTTTAGTAAATTTAACCGCTGAGTAGATTGATTAGCTTGCGCTTGTAGTTTAATTTTCTCTTTAGCTTGAGAAACCTCTGATAACACTTTTTCTTTTAATTCTTGAGGATTACTTGCATCGACTGAACGGCCTTGGCTTTTAAGAAAACTTTCTATTTGCTCTGGTTTAGCTTGGCTAAGTCTTTGTTCAACTTGTTCAGCTTGCGATAGTTGTTGCTGAGATAAGTTGCTAATTTGATTAAAACTTTGCTTACTAAGTCTGACTGTATTACTAATACCCACAGGAATCAGCAGTATAAAGATTATAGCTAACAATAAACTTATCCAAGATAGCAATTTTACAGTTAAAAATTCCCACTTAGAGCGTACATTTAATTCACCATAAAACACTAATGCCAAACCAATCAAACTCACAGGTACTCTTTCAACTAATGCGCCAAAAGTTTGAAATTCCCAAACGGGATTCATAAAGCTAGGCGGAAAAATGGTTTCAACTATATCGAATAATGCCAGCAACAATAGCCCATAACCAAGAACTCGTAAAATAGTCATCGAGCCTACTTGGTTGTAAGCAAATTCTTGCAACTCTTGAATTACGGGAATAAGTTTATCACTGTTTGATTTTGTCATACTTCTAGCAAATGTTAAAAAGTTAAATCTAGGCTTTAAATAAAAATCTAATTTTGAATTCTGGGTTCTGATATTCACCAACCAAAGCTTGACTTGTATATTCTTCTAATTTGGGCTTTTTTGATGATTCTTTCTGGATGACATTTACCAAAACTAAAATGATACAGCCTAGATTAAGAGCCAGCAATACAATACGCAATTTACTCCAAATCTTCATTCGCTTTGAGACCTCTTAATTCTCTTTTTTTAGGTTCTGTTTGATTGAGTAAAAACCAGTAAAATAAGCCAAAAAGTATCACTGTAATCATCCCAAATATTAATGAACCATCTCCCACATGCCAAAACTTAAAAGCTTGCTGATGCTGATTAGAGGCGATGACAGCTAAAATGGCAACTCTGACCGCATTAACTATAAAAGCGATAATTACAGCTACTATAGGCACAAATATTCTTTTTTTACGTTCTGGAGGAAACATTAATAAACCAATTACAGATAGCCCTAATAGATGGCATATCCACTCTATACCTGCACAGTTTTCGGCAACTTTAATTCCTCCAGTTGGTAAATTTATATAGACATCTTGGAGGTGTACTTCAAACCCAGCATACCAAAGCATTAATGTAGACAATTTAGCCGTTAAGACCGACAATGGTTTGACATTTAGTAACGCAAAAATTAAGACTTTAGGTACACTAGCAAAAAAAAGAATTAGTAGTTCTTGCCAATATTGCTTTAATCCCTTCAATCCAGAAGCAAGCAAACTTATTGCAAGTGCAGCAACAAAAGGTGCGACGTGAGTATATACTGCAAATAATTTTCCAGGAGGGAAGTGAGTACTATACAAAAGTACAATAGCTATTAAAACTGTCCCGATAACACTAGAAATAATATCGCTTTCTAATTTAAGTTTATGTTTTTTATCTCCTAATAAGGAGACTACAGCAAATAAGGATAAAACTATCATTCCTAAGTGAGAATCATCACCTGCTTTCCAAATTATGGTTAAAAGTATTGCAACTAAGCCGCCGCTTATTCCTAATAACCACAATTGGGGATTTGTTAGTGGTTGATTTAAAATGCGAGTTGCTTTCATGTACTTTCAGATGAAACAGCTAAGATCAAGCGATTACTATTAAGTTGCAATCAACCAAATTTAAGTAATCTTTCCCAATGTGCTTAGTAATTAAGATTACTACTTAAGTAAATATAATCAACCTTTTTTATGAATTTTTATTAAATCTTTAATCTTAGCAACTTCTGAATATTACTTTATATTCCGTGATAAATACTGTAATATCCAGTTTCTGGCATAATAACGAGTTTAGTGCTTATATGAAGTTTATGTAAACTTATGTTTAATAAATAGTAAACTTAGGTAGATTTTATACTTAAAATAAATTGCCTAACGCTGAGTTTATAAAGTTTTTAGATGTATTTCATACCCAATGCCTAAAAAACATCTAAGAGGTTATTTATAAAGTCAAAATAAGAATTCTCGTAGTGGCGTGGCAAGGCGGATATTGTGAGCTAACTAATCACAAAAACTATCTACGATCGCCTAACGCACCATCATCATCTGGCGGTGCGTTAGGTTGAAGTCATAACAAATCCTAATTTCTCTCTAACTGATCAAAGATGCGTTGAATTTGTTAAAAATCGCTCTAATTTTGTAAATGCATAATTGTTAGTATAATGCAACTATTATTATGCAGATTTTAATATTTTTTAGTGTTTGTTTTTGTGTGAGATATTTACAAAATATTAATTACAGTTTCAATGAAATTTCTATCATCAATTTCTGATTAGAATTTAAGTGATCAATTTTAAAATTATGATCATTCTTAAAAAATATGAACGCGGAATTTTCGGCTAGGATTCCTCTGATGCCGCTTGTACTATTGTGGCTGGCTTATGCCTTGCTGGGATGGTATCTGGCTGTGCATCACATCGTTTGGTTAGTCGGGGCTTTTGTTGCGGTTGTGGCTATAGCTGTTGTCCGCAGGAGTAATGCTTGGCTGGAGGAGTTAACGGCTTTTGGTTCTAAAATTTTAATTGTTATTTTATCTTTAGGTGCATCAGTTGCTTTAGTTGCCACTTGGTCGCTGTTGTTTAGTTTATTTCTGATACCGATCGCAACTACACTGTTGGCAGATTTAGAAATGCGGTTTTCTGGTTTCGATAAAAAATCTTCATTTCGGATGATAACACTCTTGGCAGGAACAGGTTTATTTATTGGTGAAGCTGTCGATTTGCTATTTTTCCCTAGTAGTCGATTCTAATATTTCGTGAAGTTCATAGCTGACGCAGATATTCAGGCGGTACAGCATCTACTAGCCAAACACCATTGTCAGAACAGTAGAATATGTAACCCGCTTGATACATAGTCGCTGCATCTACAGCAAAAACAACGGGTTTACCATGTCGTGCGCCGACAGTTTTGGCTGTAGTGAGATCTTGTGATAAATGGACATGATGTCGAGACATTTTACTCAGTCCAGTTTGCAAGATAGAGTCAACAGCTTTGTGTCCTGTACCGTGATACAGCACGTCAGGGGGAACGGAGGGGAGTAATTGTAAATCAATTTCGACGCTGTGGCCTTGGTTAGCGCGAATTAAATTACCTGTAGAGTCGAAACTAAAGCGTTGTTTATCGTTAGTGGTGACTACATCGGCTAATTCCTGGCGCGTAATGGGAAAGTTCTGTTCTGCACAAGCCGCTAAAAGTTCATCAACTGCAACCCAACCACCAGGCGCAAGTGTAATTCCTAAAGATTCTGGTTGATGGCGGAGATATTTGCTCAAGAATTTACTAATCTTGACTAAGCGTGGAGTGTTCATACAGCAAAAATTTCTTTTAAGATTATGCCTGATGCAATGCTAATCATGAAAATCAATGTCAGTTTACCGCCAGGGACAAAGTGATTTGCGTGTTGCAGTTGTTGGCGTTGTTTCCATGTGGCTAATGCGGGAATGATGCCACCTAAAATAGAGATGCTAAAAGTACCAGCAAAATCTAAAGCTGTAAAGAAAACGCTGGGGTTGACTGCGCCTAAGCCTATGGGTGGGAGTAAAACCAGTGAATATAAGGGTAAGCGATTAGCTGGTTTGTTTTGTTGAGTTGCAGAAATACCTTGGAAGAAATCTAGCAAACCGTAAACAAATCCGATAAAGGAGGTAGCGATCGCAAATTCTGAAAAAATAGACACTAATACCCCTAACAATTCTCCGCCGCCACCCGCCCGTAGCACTTGTATGGGGTCGAAAATACTTCTACCATTTATCATCTCTGGACTGATACTGCCTAAAATCACAGCATTCCAAGCTAAAAACATCAGCAGAGGAATTATTGAACCAATAATAATTGACTGGCGAACCTTGCGACTGTCTCCTTCTAACTGCGTTACCACCACTGGCACAATGTTATGGTAAAACAATGCTACGAGCATGACTGGGATGGCAGTACTTAAAGCGCTCCAGTTTTGAAACAATAAATGTACACCTTTGACTTGGGTAACTCCTAGCAACAATAGTCCCAGAAAAGATGCAAGTACAATTCCCACCAAGAAGTTATTCAATTTTTCCATAAATTTTCCCCGCCCCAAATACATAATGCTGCCAAACAGCAGTGTGAAAGCGGTAGTTCCTATCCAGCTAGGTAATGAATTCTGCATACCCCAAAGATGAGCAACCGCAGACATCAAAATCTCTCCGCCTTGGGTAATATATGCTACTAACAAAGCATAATGCAGAAACAGATAAGCCGCACCAGCTATCCGCGCTCCGTTAATCCCCAAGGTATTTTCAATCATTGCCAATAAACCTACACTGAGACGACCAGCTAGACGCATAGTATTAATGCTAACTTCGGCAATTAACAACCCTGAAACTAAAGTGTATAGCCAGACAGCAATCAACAAAACTGTTGATGGAATCACACCAGAAGGCAATGTTACAGCGGGTAAGGCCAAAATTCCCGCGCCAACAGTTGTACCTGCAACTAAGGCGGTACTTCCCAGTACACTGCCAGGTTGATGAGTCAGCTTGTTTCCTTCAACTTGCAGATGGGAAAACAATCGCGTGACTTCTTCTTGATGTACCTGGAAAGCCGTCTTAATTGTGGTCATAGGGGAAAATGTTAACTTATGTAACCAATCATCTTAGCAAACACTTTTGGGTAATACGTATTTGGTTAAAAATGTGATAAATAATACTTACTTTGTAACCTGTAACCTGTAACCTGTAACCTGTAACCTGTAACCTGTAACCTATCACCAGCTATAACAAAGCGATTTTTTGCTTGGGAGTATAACTGGGGAAAATTTTACTGAGTTGTGTGTCATTCACAGACAGATGTTGTGCTAACACATCAGAAATCACATCTCGAAAATCAGTAGTCACAGCTAAATCTCTTTTTTCGTAAAGTGCAGTAGTTTCCAAACCAGGCCATTCGCCGTAAACTTTGCCACCACGAACTTTGCCACCTAAAACCCACATAACATTTCCGTGACCATGATCAGTGCCACCATTGCCATTTTCCCGTAATGTCCGACCAAATTCAGACATAACTAAAATCACAGTGTTTTGATAGGCTGGGCCTAAATTTTGGACTAAAGCCGCTAAACCTTTGCCCAAACTTCCTAAGCTTTTGCCTAAATAACCGCGATCGCTACCTTGATCAACATGGGTATCCCAACCACCCAAGGCCATAAAGCCTAACTCAATTCTGGGGTCTTTGGCCATGAGTTTACCTAAGCGTTGAGCATCACCAACAAAAACATTCGGTGATGGTGCGCCATTATTCGCCATTTTCATTTCTTGGGCGAAGTCATCCATCAAGGCGGCACGGGCAACGCGTCCTTGATGATAGGTTTGACTAAGAACATCATTACCACTATATAGTCGGTCAAATGCTGCGCCTACTTGTGGTCGATCTAAGGAAATTGGTTTGTTAGCATTTCTCCCAGAGCCTATATTTGCAACTGGCATTAAACCATTTAAAATGCGGGGTTTAGTGCTACCTAAACTGACTGCTTGAATGGGTGTTTTGTTAGAGATAGCACCCAATAAGCGATTCATCCAACCTTCGTTGATTCTTTGGTTTCCAGGAATGCCAATTTCCATATAAAGCTGCGCGTCAAAATGGGAACGAGAGGGATCGGGAGAACCCGCAGCATGAACAAAGGCTAAATTACCTTGTTGCCACAGGGGCATGATTGGTGATAAAGCTGGATGTAAGCCAAAGTGTCCATCTAAATCTAAAACACCTTTTTCTTGTCCTGGTTTGGCAAGGGCGATTTTTGGTCGGGCTTGATAGTAAGCTGGTTCTGTATAAGGAACGACGATATTTAAACCATCTGCACCACCACGCATAAAAACCACGATCAAACGCTGGCGATCGCTTTTCTTGGTAGCAGAATGAACTACCCAAGTATTACAACCAACAGAGGCGATCGCAGTTGTAGAAAACAGTCCGGCTTGGATGAGAAAATCACGTCTTTTCATATTGGTAATTTAAAGTGCTGTTAGCGGTAGCGGGGCGTTCAGCCCGTGCTGAGTATGAACCTAGTAGCTGTCCATAACTAACGACGCATAAATTCTGGGCTACCCAAGACTAATGCGGCTTTGAGTTCTGGGGGACTAGAGGCGATCGCACTTTGGGTTTTGGGCGAAAGAGAGTTACCCAAGGTGTTGATTAACTGAGTCGCATCGAGGGGTTGAATGCGGTTAATGCTTTTACTTTTAGGGTCATTATTGACTGTTCCAAGCAGTGGGACGCGACCACCACCTAATGCAGTTGCAAAGCTGAGGCGACGGTTCATCGCTTCGGGATTTAACCAAACATCTTGTGTATTTTTGTACCCATCAGGAGTCCGACAACCGTACAAAGGCATTTCTAACTGTTCCAAGTTGCGAGAAAGGGGTATGGTATTTGTTACCTCCATCCCTGTCGCCCGGACGGCGGAGACAGTATATTGCAACGGTGTTTTAAATTTAGCGTTGAAATATTTTTGCTCCCAAAATTCTGGGCTTTGGAATAAAGTTTCTAAAACAGCGCGAATATTGCCATCGGTTTTGAGAAAGCGTTGTGAGAGACGATTAACTAAAGATGCGGGTGGGCGATCGCTGACAAAATATTGAGCCAATTTATAACTGATATGATGAGCCGTAGCGGGACTCCGTGCCAACATATCTAAAGCTTCTTCTCCTTCAGCTTTGCCACCGGCTTTAATCGTACGTCCTAAAAAAACCTTATCACTCTGATCATGAAACTTGGGTTCAAAGTAAAATAGTGACTTGCCATTGGTCGGTTGATTAGGACGAGCTATTCCCCAACCAGTAAAAATTCTCGCTAAAGTAATCACATCTTGTTGGCTATAGCCACCATCTGCACCTAGAGTATGCAGTTCCATCAATTCCCGCGCGTAGTTTTCGTTCACCTTGGGAGTGACACCACGACGACTACTCCCCTTATTTTGCGCGTTATCTAAATAAACCAGCATTGCTGGATGATGGGCTGTTGCACCTAACAAATCACGAAATCGCCCGAAAACATAAGGTCTGATGGCTTCTTGTTCGTATGCACTCGTCCAGTAGCGAGCATTTCCTTTACCCCCATGAACATTGAAGTGGTTATACCAAAAGTCCACCATCACTTCTTGCAGTTGGCGGTTACTACTAGTGGCTCGCAGTAACCGCGCTTTGACTGCTTGTGGTAAAATTTTGTTTCCTTTCCTTTGCTGGGCTTTCTTTTCTTCTGGAGTTGCTTGTGGCGAATTCTTGATATATTCTCTAACTTCGACTGTATTTAACCTGAGCGTGTCTAGCTGTGAAAGCTGACGGGTGAGGCTGGGCGGTTCGGATATGGAATTGGGTGAAAGTTGTTGTTTAATATAGCCCTCTACACCTAAAGACTGGACTTTTTGAATGTCTCCCGGGTTAACCCCAAAACTCAGACGATTAATTATGTGTAAGATTTTGGGTTCAACAGGCTTAGTAGCTGCATAGATGGGGTTACTTCCTACCAACAAGATGAACAGCAACAATACCAAATATCTCGGTTTTACTGTCATAACTTGAGTTATCCTTTCTCGGTTGGCGAACACATCGTTATTTGACTGGCGAACGCGAAAAAAAGTTCAAAATCTCCTCAGTAATTTCCTAAATATAATTTAGCAACCTTACGCGATGTGCGACTTATTTTTTAAACATCTCTCCGTTGCAGGAAGAGGCTTTGATTCTTCCTCCCCTTCTTTTGTAAGGCTATCCATTACCCGGATCTTTCTCAACAAAACAAAAAGTTACTTAAAAATACTTAGAAGGCTTGTTATGTATACTTTTGGCAAAGGAGAGAAATCAAGGGTAGTTGATATGGAAAAATGGGGATTGAGAGAATTACAACCTGTAGCTGATACCAATTCTTTATGAAGAAGCGCTAAATAAAGCTTCAAGAATAAAGTTGTAAGAAGTGACAGAGGTAATCATGGAAGGTGTAATTTCTATGATTTTGTAAGCCAGTGCAAGACCTAATTCGCTCATAAGCCATTGTTGAATTTGTCCATAGCTAGTAAACCCAGATGGCTCCTGCAACAGCTATTAATCTACTCGCACACGGAAGCGCACAAAACCAAAATTACTCCCAGATACATAATTGAGAGTGCTAAAATTCACTACTACAGCACCTGTGGGATTAGTTTGATTAGGACAAACATTATTTGCACTTAAAGGCGCTAAAGGCGAGAAAAAGCTACCATTGTCGCCATCCATAGCATTAGTTCTAGGTGTAGTTGTGTTAGCTAGATTTACTAAAATTCCACTAGCGGAAGCAAAGCTGTTACTGAGAAATATTGTCCCTGTGGGGATAGGGTCACAGAATCTCGCATTTTGTATTGGTTGGTTGCCGTCTGCTAGAAAGTAAATTGTATATTCCACTTCATCGCCACTTTGTAAAGTGAATTGCGAACTGAGGCGAGTAATTCCGACTGGTGGAAGTTGAGACCAACCTACCGCGTTATCGTTTTGGTCATTAGGATCATCAATAAAACTACCAAAGTTAACACCACTCAAAGGCAAACCATTTCTCACAACATTGGTAATTCGTTTCACGCCCCGCAACCTGACAATTGGAGTTGGTGCAGCAGAGCCTACAGCTACTTCCTCTCCTACTGTTGCTGGGTCGTAAGTAACGCTGGTTGTGCCATTTACCGTTGTTCGGGTGGGGTCAAGATAGGTCGCAGTGGCACCATTGTTATACACTCCATCAGGCACAGTTGCAGCCACATCGGTAGTAAAAGTAATTTGCACACTTGCGCCACCAGGAATATTGAAGCTACCAAAATTCAGCGTTGTTGCACCAGCTGTAGGGTTACTTACACTGGTACGTGTTGCGCCTCCATTCAATGTCACAGTAGGAGTAACAGAACCATCAAAACTAAAACCGCTAGGCAAAGGATCGGTAATATCAATATTAGTAGCGGTAGCTCGGTTAGCTGCATTAGCAACAGTAATTGTATAAATTGCCTTACCTGGCTTGATAATTGGCCCTGGCGTACTGGTGGTTTTAGTAATAGTCAGTTGAGGAACACATTCTGCACCAGAATTTGCCCCAGGGATAGTGCCAACAGCTTGGTTAATGCCACCCACACCTGCGGTAGCACCAAAGTAAGGGTCTACAGGATCAATCGGGTCTTTTGCTGTGCCGCTTTGTCCACCTGTAACGTTAACACTAGCACCAGAACTAGTAAAAACAACTCCACCACCGCCACCGCCACCAGGGCCGTGAGCGCCATCAAAAGGTTCATTAGCATTGCTGTATTTGACGTTGCCACCATTGCCACCTCTAGCATTTACCGTTAAACCAGCAAGGTTATTATTTGCAGATCTCACCACCACACTACCACCAGCACCGCCCCCACCAGTACCATCTTGTCGGACATCAAATGCGGTGGCTCCATTAGCATTGATAGTACCGCTGCCACTGACACTGGCAGTACGAATTAACACCATTCCGCCACCATTAGCGCCACTACTAGCAATACCTGTATTGGGAACACCAGTGGTTGCTGTCGTTGCCTGATTTGTTGTACCAGCACCACCACCGCCACCTAAAACAACCCGATTACTGTTAGCAGGAAAAGTGCCACCACCAAAACCACCAATATATACTCCAGATGCCCAAGAACGACCACCCAATCCGCCTGCACCACCATTACTACCACCACCACCACCAGAATTATGTCTGTTGGTAGTTGGTTGACCATCGGTGCTACCACCGCCAGCGTTACCTGGTGCGCCACGGCCGTAACTACCGCCAGGATAGCCTTCGACAAGATTGTCAATAAATCCAAGTGTCGCTGGATTAAAGACAAAGCGGGGTGTTCCAGCAGTACCTTCTCCTTTGGAGCCGTTAGCAGCGTTGGTTGATAAAGTCACGTAATCGGTACGAACACCAGTAGCGCCATCTAGGTCACGGCCTGCACCACCACGAAAACCAATGCCACTAACATCTACAGTGGCGCTGCCTAAATTCAAGTTACCTGCAACGTCATAAATTAAAATTCCTCCTGTAGCACC
Organism: Nostoc sp. LEGE 06077; assembly: GCF_015207705.1. GTDB lineage: Bacteria > Cyanobacteriota > Cyanobacteriia > Cyanobacteriales > Nostocaceae > Nostoc_B. The sequence goes on along the minus strand of NZ_JADEWI010000031.1, from coordinate 17,733 downwards.
ATTCCAAGGGGCAGCATTGAGACTAGAACTCATGGTGGCGCTGGAATATTGAGGTACACGAATTACTTGATAGGTTCTTTGTCCTTGAGAACCAAAGGGAGTGTTGCTGTAGGAATTAATTAATCCTCCCCCATTTGTTCCCTGAATTGGGATGGAACCAGCGGTTACGGGGCCAGTGGCTACAACGTATTCATAATTACCTGCTGTGAAGTTGGCATTGTTGAGGTTGCCACTAGCGCCTGTAGTTGCCGGCGCAACCGCAGGATTACTATTATTGCCTCCACCAGAAACTCCATTACCGTAACTATCTGTATTGCTAGAGTTAATATCTGCGCCTTGCATTTGGATGATGAGCAACAAGTCACCCGCCGCAATGGGAGTAGTAGAACCGTTGGGGTTAATTGCACCAACAGGGATGGAGCTTGAGCCTGCGGCAACAGTTGTATTTGTTGCACCAGCGTAGTAAGTGTTGATGATGCCGCCTAAACTGCTAGGGCCATCTTTGCCGGGGGTGGCGCATAAGTTAGGTGTTACTTGGGCTGTGGCTGGTGTTTGGGTGAGTAATATTAGGCTTTGATAGCTGAGGGTAGTGAGGATAAGGGTTAAACTACGGATGAGTTTGAGGGGATGGGGTTGAGAGGTTTGGGGTTTTAGCATTTTGAATAAATAAACTGCAAAGGGCGCATAGACACGAAGTGGCTTCCCGTTCGCGTAGCGTCTCCGATAGGAGAAGGGTAGGACACAAAGAAATACGAACCACAGAGGCGCATACTTCGACTTCGCTCAGTAACCAGAGGTCACGGAGAAATGAGAGTTTGAGAGATTTTTTGTGTAAGTCCTAACTTTTAACTCTGTCACCTGTAACCTATTACCTGTCCCCTCCTATGGCTTCTATTTGTAAGTCTTTCTCTTGTTCTTCAAGGATGATTTCTAGTCCTCTGGTATCTTTGAAAATTATTTCTACTCGTCTATCTCTGGCTGTATCGATGACGGTGTTACCGGAAGTTCTTCGCTGTTTTTCGCCAAAGGTGCGAATGGTCATTCTTTCGGCGGTAATGCCTTGTTTGAGTAGGTAATTTCTCGCAGATATGGCGCGGCGTTTGCCTAGGTCTAGGTTATAGGCATCACTGGCGCGGATATCTGTATGCCCTTCAATTTCAATGACGATGAAGGGATATTGTTGTAAGACTTGGGCAACTTGATTTAGCACTTTAGTGCTTTCTTGGCTGATGAAGTCTTTATCTAAGGCAAAGTGAATGATGCGCGGAACTTTCAGCCGGATGGGTTCTGGTTTTGGTTCGGGTTGTGGGGTTGGTTGGAGTGGTTGGGGTGCGCTGACACATTTGGGTGGTGGGGAATTTTTTACAGGAGAAGGTGAATCATTCTTTGCTGTGGGGTCTGTGATGACTGCGTTGTAGGCTGGCTCGGAAGTACCGTATTTGGGATGGGTGGCGATCGCGCTTATCTTATCCCCTCTTCGCAAACCTGCTAAACTATCGCTAAAGTTACCTTTTTCATCCACAGTTAATGTTGTGAGTGGTTCACTTAAAGGGCCGTATTTATCTTCTCCCTGGACGCGATATATTTGCACCTGGGTATCAGGGTCAGCTTGACCGCTAATTAAGGCTTGACCATTAACTAGCAATAACTGAGAACTGGCGAATTCTGGTGCATTTATCGCGCCATTTGCTGTTTCGAGTCTGCGGTTGGGACTGTTGCGTTTGGGGTTGGGGCCGTCTCCTCGTTGAAAGTCGCTGATATTTAGTTGTTGTTGGGTGTTGAGGTCAATACTTAAACCTTCTAACTCACCAAACTTGTTATTTTGGATTATGTTGGCGATCGCACTCCCAAAACTACCATGAGTACCAAATGCTGTCACCGCTACTCCCGGCCCTGTTTGGTGGCGAATTTCGTTATCGGTAACTTGATTTTCGTTCCCCATTAAGTAAACTGCGGCGCGGCGCAAACGTCTACCGTTAAAGGTGATACGGTTGTCGTGAATTTTGACGTTACCTGTGGGTTTGAATAAATAAATACCAGCCCCATCGTTACCACAAATCAAATTTCCTTGCAGTTGGGAATTAGTAATTACGCCTTCTAATCTCACAGCGTCAGGCATTCCAGCTATACCATTACCAACGATGATGTTTTCTGTCATTAAGGTATTTTCGGCACGTACTGAGGTAATAATTGCACTGCCTTCATGGTAAGAAATACGGTTACGGCGAATTGTTGTCCCGGTGCTGTTGAAAACGTAGACACCAAAAGCCGATGTTTTCTCTGGCATTTTCTCATCTGGGGTAATGCCTAACCAATTATTTTCAATTACCACGCCTTTGGGGGGAATGTCCTTGTCTCCAAAGGGAAAATTACTGTTGGGTGGTTGTTGTTGTTTGGTATTAGGAGGCGGTAAGCGATGAGAAATAAGAATATCGGCTGGCGGTGTGGTTAAGGTTGCGCCTTGATTTAGGGAACGGAAACCGTAGATACTTAAGCCGCGAATCTGCACATTATCAGTAACTACGGTAAAACCACGCAATATCTCTTGGTTAGCGGCGGGAGTGATAGCAACTATTGGTTGAGGAATGGCAATTTCCGCCGTTGCAGAACGGGAAGCATCGTAACCGGGTTGGCTAGTACCGTCTATGATTAATTTTGGTGTGGCTAGGGGTGGTAATTCTTGCTGTAGTTGGATAGTGGTTTGATTTGACGGTAAGTTAAATTCAATTCGCGCGTTGTCATTACTGGGTTGTATCTGCGCTTTTTCTTGGTTACTCAGTTTTTCTACGGAGAGATTACCATTTACTACTTCAATGGCTTCGCGTAAGGTGAGTTTGTCGTCTGGTTGTATTTGTCCGTCTTGGTTACTGTTGACTATGACTCGTAAGGATGTGGGGGATGGTTGAGCAACTGCAATTTGTGGCAGGGTTATTATTACAAGTAAAGATAAAACGAACCGCAAAGGACGCAAAGTACGCGAAGAAAGAAGAGTGAGAGATGGTTGTTGTGTAAGTGTTAGGGAATAAGATGTAGTTTTTTGGATCATCGTTTTTTCTCACTTCCCTAAAGCTACGGGTTGAACTACTGACTCTTGCTGTTGTGGTGGTACTACTTTTTGCCTACCGAAACCACCGAAAAGTTCATTGAGTTTAAAACTAATGTTTAAATAGGGGCCGCCTGCGGAGCGATAACCGCTAAAATCGCGATCGCTCGCTTCACCAAAGGCGTAACCTAATCCAATTCGTAAATCAGATGTTAAATGATACCCACCTTCTACAGCTAAACCAAATTCGTTAAAACCTTGGTCTGGTTGACCTAACCAACGTCCTTCGACGGCTACATCTGTGCGGTAGTTTAATTGGTAAGTTGCTCGTAACTGCGCTAAATGAACGCTGCTATGGTTGGTAAAATCCTCGGACAGGGAGCTAGAACTGCTGCGGAAGGCATATTTACCATACAATTCCCATTGCCAGTTGGGTGCATAAATCGCCTCGGCTGAGAAAATATGATCTATGGAACCGTTACCACTCCCGGCTAATAAGGTATCGGGTGTAGTTGCGGGGTTTTGGCGATATTCATACCCTAATAAAGCATTGAATTTATCGTCGTTGGGGTCACGGTAAGCTAAACCGAAGCGCAGATTTGCGGTGTCTCCTAATCCTTGCAATAGTTGATTTGCGCCGCCTGCTTGTTGATAGCGTACCGCCGCTGTGATGGCGGGGGAAAGTTTACCTGATGCGGCTGCGGAAATTACTGTATGATTGCCTTCGCTGCCACTACGATGTTCTAATCTGGCGTTGGCTTGGAAGTTGGGGTTATCGGTATAATCTAAGCCAATGCTGTAAACATCGCCAGCAAACAAACCTAATGAGGAAGCACTTTGTCCGACTGCATAGGGTTGAGCAAATCTGATGCCTGTGGCGGAATCTCCAAAAATATCTTTGAAGATGTGTTCGTAACCGAGGCTTAATTTCAATCCTGGTGCGAGGCGGATACCGTGATTTAGCGCTATGGAACCTTGGTCAGTCATCCCATCAGCGCCGCCTAAAATCGAGTAACGACCTCTGACGGTGGTGTCGGGCGAAAATTTGTGTTCGACAATTGTATCTAGGCTGGTGATGCTGTTGCCTTGTAATAAGCCACCTTCATAAAATTGGTGTGCTAGTCGCATACTTACGCCAGGATACAATGCCCAATCTAAGCCGAAAGTTGTGCGGTTGGGATAGAGTGGGTCGCTTTTACTTAAGTTGAGTTCGTTTTGCGCGCGAAATGTGAGTGATTCAGATAAGGGAACGTCCAGACGAGAGACTAACTGGCTGGCGTTTCCATTGAATTTGTTAGTAATGTGGTCTTCACGGGAACGGTTGACGTATTCCAGACTTAAATCAGATTGACCAATTTTTTGTTGAATACCTGCGCGGATGGTGGTGAGGGAATTATTAATTTTGCTTCCTGGTGCGGCTTGGGGTTGGGGATTGAATAAGTCAACTAACTGGGTGCGTTCGGCTGGGGCGATACCAAAATTGTCTTCGCGATCGTACCCTAGATTAAAGCTGGTGGTTTGTCCCAGTTTCCCAGTTAAGGCTGCACCGTAGCGAGTTTGTCCGGGGGTGAAACTCCAAGTGGCGTTATTGGCAAAGTTTTCGGTGACAGAACGATAGTAAGCTTGTCCTTGAAAGTTTTTACCGAGATTCGCACTGGCTTCTAAACGGTACGCGGAACCACTGACGTTACCAAAGGCGAGGGTATTATGGCGAGAGTGGGCGTATTCCCCGATAATTTGCCCAGAATTTCCCAAAGGTGCAAAGAAATCGATTCCGTATAGTTCAAAATCTTGCTGTCCTTGGTCTTCTCTGAGGTAACTTGCACCGATAAATGGATGTCCGTTTTTAGTATTGAGGTTGTCGGAATTTCTCAGGTTATATTGCAGTCGTCCAGCGTAAAGCTTGCTGTCTTCCCCTGCGTCGTTTTGATAAGTAACGACGATGCGCCGTACTAAGTTTTTCCCAAAGGGGTTTAATTCTGTGGCGAGAATTGGACGACGGAATAATAATGTACCGCGATCGTAATCTATTTCATAGTCGGAACCACGAGATAAGGATTTACGTTCCAAGACTGTACCGGGACGATTGATTTCTTCGGCTTCAATAAAGACGTTTTCACTACCAGGAACTACCAAGCGACGTGAAAGAAAGTAGTAACCGCTTGTCCCATTAGGGGTAATTGCATCTCGTTGGAAACCTTGAATATTGTTGGCATACAAGGCTGTTAGTTGCAGGTTGCCGAAGTTGTAATTACCTTTGAAGCCGTGTAGATGTCTTGTGGTAGCTGTATATAACTGGGATGATCTAGCAAATTCTTCGGTGTTGTAGTCACCCCACATAAAATAGTCTGATTCTGCGCCTGGGATGTCTGGTGTGCGTTCAATGCGAGCATAGACACTATCTGTAGAAGGTGCAGTGTTAGTAAAGCTAGAACTATCACCATAGACGGGATAGTCTTTTTCACAAGATTGGATACCACCAAACAGGCGATTATCTCCGTTGCAATCTTGATTGAGGGGACGTTTGCTATTAAATGCGCCTGTAAATAACCAATCTCCAACTTTACTCGTGGCGAAGACTGCTGCATCTATATCTACACTTGTGCGACCGATTTTATCAGGGTTGAGATAGTCGCGGAAGCTACCTCGGTAATCTGTACCGCCTGCGCCAATCCTCACGTTGATGCTACCTGTGGCTAAGGAAGGACGCAAGTTGGTAATAAATTCTACATTTGTATAAGCTTCAAGTTCTGCATCTTGATTAATCGCCGCGCGAATTTTCACGTTTTGAGCGATTAAACCCGCTTGGAGTGTGGCTGTAAACTCACCTTTCCGCGCAAGTACCTGAAACCCTGGTGCATCTTTATCTTGGTCTGCACCGACAAATTGACCTGCACTAGCTGTTAAGGTGACAGGAATATCTTCGGTGATGATTTCGCCTTTTTCGTCAGTAATTTTACCTTCTAAGGTGATGAGAGAACGTCCATCTGCGGGGATTCGGGGTTCTTGGGTAGGTGCGATCGCAATTTTTTTCTGCACTTCCTCTACAGTGACTTTTATACTGGTTGATTTACCATCAGCGCCTTGAGCAGTTATGGTATTTTCACCTTTGTTTAACGGCAAGTTATACCAAATTAAGGTGTTTAGCTGCTGTGCTTCGTCTTTGTGTAAATAGTTAGAGATAGCCGCATCAATAGGTTTACCATTCAATGTCACCGTTACTTGGTTAGTAGGATGATATTGAACTCCCAAGTTAGTGGTTTTGGCAGTCGTTACGCCTGCAACTGGTGTGATAATACGGATTTCTGAGGAAATAGGGGTTTCTGCTTTTTCTTCCGTCTGCTTGTTTTCGGCTTTCTCTCCAGAAGTGAAAGAGTCTATCTGATCTGAGGAAATCTTCGTCTGATTTTCTTCTGTCGTTTCTATAGAAGTGAACAACTCCACCTGATCTGAAGTGACTAATTTATCAGGTTGGCTTGGTCTTGGTGGTGAGAAAATAGCTTCAAGATCATCTTCTACAGGTGCAATTAACTCTGGTACATTGGGAGATTCAACTTTTTGTTGTGTTTGTGGCGGTGTTTGTGCAGTCGCCGCCGCAATTGGGAGGATAGGAAATGCACTACAAAGGCTGAGTAAAGTTAAGTCACGTTTTTTAACAGTAATCTGCGTCATCTTAATTACGTCCCTCTCCTGACGCTGGAGTAACTCCAAAATTCATCCTTCCCATGCTTCTGGGTGCGAGTCGGACGAGGCGCGATTGGCTATTTCTCTCAATGTTGTAGAGGTTAGGAGCAAGGCTATATCCGGGTAGGCTGGTTAAATCTAAAGTTCCAGTCCGATTCCCAGCAATCACATTGGCTAGAGAGAATATCCCATTAGCATCGGTAAGAATGCGGTTCCCGTCATCCATGTAAATTACGGCGTTGGGTATTCCTGGTTCTCCTGGTTGTTGTTCGCCATCAAAGTTTTTATCAACGAAGACTCGTCCAATCAAAGTTGCACAATCGGAGATAATACCGGGACGAATTTTAAGTAAATGGCTGGCTGTGTTACTGCGGATATTACCTGCGGCGGCGACTGCTAAGTTTTTCCCTGTTCCGCGAACAGCATCGGGTGTGACGGTGACTGCATAGACAACATTCATCGTTCCCTGTGCAGGGATAGTACCAGCGTAGTTGATGGTTACTGTGCGGTTATCTCGGCTACTCGATACAGTTATAGGTGTAGTGGTGTTATTGCTGGTTAAAGATACTTGCAGCGATCGCGTCTCGAAATTCAATCCAAGGGGAAGAGTATCTGTAAGGGTGATATTACTAGCTGGAGAAGTACCAGTGTTGCGGATAGCAAGCCGATAAACAACTGTATCTCCTGGTTCCACGGCGATGCGATCGGCAGTTTTGATAATTTCTAAAGCAGTTGCACCTCTAGTAAAGAACACAGTATTAGAAGTAACAGGCTGAATATTGTCGCCTCCCAACACTGCTGTATTAGTAGTTTCATCAGCGATTACCGCTGAAATGCCAACAGAAAAAATTCCAGGAAGCAACAGAAGCAAGAGGATATAACTTTGCTTCCAGTCTTTTATGAACTTCATAGCTATGTTAATAAATATGTTTATTCTTCAAAAGAACAAATTATGAGTAGTCAAAATGATGATGTTTATTATTGAAAATAATTAATCATGATTATTTAAAATACCCTTTGCTCAAAACCAAATATACAAGTCGAATATTATGCTTTTCCTTCAACTATTATTTATATCCAGATGTTTTTTTAATCAACACATGAAATTCATATTTATTGTTTTAATTAAATTTTGCTTGAGTTTCATTAATTCCAATATTTATTCGGAAATTCCCAGCAGTTTTATGTTCCATCCAGCTTTTAACTAAGCTAAACCATATCTAAATTACATAACTACCTTTAAATTTCGTCCATATTCATTATTCATTTGTATTTGCAAAGGACAAATACTTCTGCTCCTTTCGACTTCCCTCAAGGCAAGTAGAACACTACAAGTAACTAATGACCTTCTCAAGCAGATAGACACACCATTATTGATGTAGTTCCAATCTCTACAAAATATTTATTTGATAGTTCTGAATGAGAGTAATTTGAAAATGACAATCACTCTGATGGTATTTTCTGTTGTATATCTACTTATTCTGAGGTAGAAAACAATGGTTAATACTATTATCAGTGTTTAGGTAAATGCGCTAAGAATTCAGGTAGATGCAGCGGCTTAATTAAAACAAATATAACCATAGCAAGATTAAATGGCAATTTATTCACAGAAAGATCATTGTTGTTATTTTTCAAACACCAAGAATGGTAAATATCTATGTGAATATCATGATTCTTTGCTACAAGTATCTTATCGAAAACTTAAAATTTTCCTAGTATTTACTAATTTACTCAATCAAATTTTTAGGTTTATTTTCCCTGCAAGTGATCATACTGAGCCAGAAGATTATAAATTAATAATCTCTGCGAGTTTTCCCCTAATGTCATGATGTAAAAGCTGGCTGATTAATCGCTTTTACTCACATCAATCTCTCTTCGAGTAGTTAGTTAACTTATAAAAGATTATGTACCACCTCGAAAACCCATCATTTTTATCTAGAAATCAAATATGATTTAATTTGGAGAAAAAAACTCAGTACACCTCTGTTACTTCTTTTCCTCTTCTCTATCCCTACCTACACAAATAATAGAGGCATTTAAATGTTAGAGAATGAAAAAGTCAATAAATTATCAAAATAGTGTATTTGGAAAAGAAAAAAGTCCGTCAGGAGAAACAAGACGAGTTTTTTTAGCTAACGAGGACTCCAGAAAAATGCTATAAGTATATTTCCATGAAGTAACAGTTACAAATCGAGTAAAGCATAGGACAATAAAAGAACGAGCTTTTCTGAAAATTCCCAATTGCTATAGCAACTCAAAAAATAGTCTTTAGTGTGGTTTGGGTAGTGTTAATGCACAGACTTGCGTACCTATAGACGTGTTGAGGTGAAAATATGGATGCTAACAAACTCCTGAATTTATATGCAGCAGGAGAGCGAGATTTTGTGGGTGCAAATCTGCATCAAGTTAATCTTGGTGGTGCTGACTTGAGGGGAGCAAACTTTGTTGAAGCTGACTTAAGTGGAACCGATTTAAGTCACGCTAACTTAAGTGGATGTAACTTTAGTCGAGCAAATCTGACTGATGCAGATATCAGTGGTAGCAATCTGAGTGGTGCAAACTTAAGTGAAGTCAACTTAATAGGTGCAGACTTGATTAGGTCTAACCTTGAAGGAACTAATCTCAGCCGTGCAGATTTGCGGGGTGCTAATTTGTTACTAGCAAACCTGCTAGGTGCAAACCTCAGTGAAGCGGAAATGAGTGGTGCAGATTTCAGTGGTGCTAATCTTCGGAAAGCAAATTTGATTGCTAGTAACATTAATGAAGCAGAAATTAGAGGTGCTGATTTCACCAAAGCAATTGTTACGGAATATGAGATGACTGGCAAAGTACTGCATATAGGTTTATCTCATAAATGGGTAACTTGGGCTGGCTGTTACTAGTGAGTACAGAATGCAATAGGGACACAACAAGCGATCGTGTCCCTAAAAATTTTTGTCTACAACAGCTAAAATTAAAGCGATCGCCTATGCAAGTTTAATAAACCAAAGGTTTAGCACCACTCATCTGACGCAACGAATTGATGCAGGCTGCACAGTCACAACCAAACAAAGTAATTGCCATATCGCTTTCTTGGTCACTAAACTCCAGCATCGGCACATTATCATTAGAGAACTCTACCTCAGCCTGTTCTCTAGGAATTTGTGCTAACACAGAAACTCTTGCACACACTAAGCCAACCTTATGCTTGTTGCGGATACAAGATAAACGGTCTTCTGTAGCTTTTACCTCTGGTTCTGCTGCTTGTGCTTGATTAAACATCGCTGTCATCGACAAAATCGAACTAATCAATACAGGGGTCGAAAGTAAGCTTAGTATAATTTTGTTCATCTGTTTCTTGCAAAAAATCCTAACTACTCAAAATACTTCGATTAAATCTTACGTTTACCATGAATGTCCATCAGGAGCTTATGTTTCCTAAATAATCAGGTTACAGGAGACAGGGGACAGGTTAAAGAATTAGGACTTATGGGAACTTGAGGTTTTAGAGAAGAGTTGAGGTACTCAAAGTCCTTACACCCCGTCTTCAGAGAAAATCTTTGTGGGGTTGTTTAGGCTATTTTTCTGGTCATTTCAAATAATTGTTGAGCATTTTTACCTAAAAAAGCATCAAATAGTTGTGGCTTTCCCGGTTCAGTTTCTATGAGGTAACGCTGGGCAAGTTCATAATAAGCGTAAGTCCAAGGAATCTGGATTTCTGCATGACTACTGTCATCTACCACACTCACCATTTCTGTCACTGCTTGGGTTGCGGTTTGGCGCAAACCACAAGTCACATCCCCTTCGATTTCGGCTTTCATTGGTACGCCCAAGTTAGCCAAAGCTTCAGCAGTGGTATCTATATCTGGATATGCAGTAGTATTTTGGCGGTTAATATAACCTGTAAAGTGGTTGACAGCGTAACCATGCAACAATACCCAAGCGCCATATTGGGTGATTTTATTCACTTCCTCCACAACGGAACGTCGAGGAATTTGCCAAGGTCGAGTGAAAGTTTGCTTTAATTGTTGGGTAGTGCTGGCAAGATTATTTCCATCTGGTAAAACAAGTGTCAAGGCAGAGATACTTTCGTTGGGAATTGCGGATACTGTTTGATAAATGAGTTGGGCAATATTTTCTGGTAATTCATCAACAATTAATTCACTAATAAACAGTTTAGGTAAATCGAATTCTGCTTGTTGGGGATGGCGATAGTGACGCGCATAAAGATGGGTTGCGGCAAATGTATATTCACCCGCTGGTTCGTAACCCAAGGCTTCGGCTATTTGTGCTAAGTGGTTGATACCTAAGTTAATTTCGCCTTGGGGACTATCGACTACTAAACGCAAAGACCGAAAAGCAATATGATCATTGGCGACGGTTCCCCCCGCAGAGATGATCATATTTTGATAGATTTGAGCATAGTTGACTCTGGCTTTGTATTCTTGCCAAAGTCCTTCCCAGAGGTAAGATGCGAGTTCGGGGTTCATATATAGAAGAAGGAAACAGGGAATAGGGAATAGGTGACAGGGGACAGAGTGAGTGAAGCAGGGGAAGAAGTAGAATTTTTAACTCAGCACTCAGCACTCAGCACTGAAGACTCAACACTTTTGAGAATATCTGAGAGAATATCGAGGGCGGTTTGGATTTGGTGGCTGTCAATAATTAAGGGTGGACAAAAACGAATGGCGGCTTTACCACAACCAAGTAATAATAAACCACGTAAAAAGGCTTCTTGGATGATGCGATCGCGTAGTTTACTATCATAATTACCGACTGCATCAATTAAATCTACCGCTACCATTAAACCTTTGCCTCTGGGTAAAGACATTTGGGGAAATTTTTGGTGCAACTGGGTTAAGCCAGCTTGTAATAATTCCCCCATTTGGGTGGCGTTGGTAATTAAGCCACTTTCTAAAAGTCGTAGAGTTGCCAAACCCGCCGCACAAGCCACAGGATTTCCGCCAAAGGTGGTGGCGTGGGAACCAGGCGGCCATGTCATTAATTCTGGGCGGGCGAGAATTGCACCGAGAGGTAAACCACTGGCGATACCTTTAGCTGTGGTGATAATATCAGGCATCACTCCCCAATGTTCAACGGCAAATAGGCGACCTGTACGCCCCATTCCTGATTGCACTTCATCTACTACCATTAATATGCCGTAGCGATCGCAGATATCTCGAATTCTTTGCAAAAATCCATCTTCCGGGACAATATAACCGCCTTCCCCTTGAATTGGCTCGACAAAAATCGCTGCAACTTCCTGGGGCGGTAGCATGGTATTAAATAGTTGTGTTTCTAAATAATCTAAACTTGCATGAGTACCGTAAGGAATGTGCGTTACACCAGGAACTAACGCCCCAAAGTTAGCCCGTTGCACTGTTTTAGAACCCGTCAAAGACATTGCGCCGTAAGTGCGTCCGTGGAATGCACCCAAAAAAGCCACGATGAGCGATCGCTTGGTGTAATATCGAGCTAGTTTAATTGCTCCTTCGTTAGACTCCGCCCCAGAGTTAGTAAAAAATACCTTTGCACCTTCGGGGAACGGGGCGCGAAACGCTAACTTCTCCGCCAATTCCACCATCGATTCATAATAAAAATCCGTCCCTGACATATGCAGCAAACAAGCCGACTGTTCTTGAATAGCTTTGACAACTTCCGGGTGGGCGTGTCCGGTAGCAGTAACAGCGATACCAGCAGTCATATCTAAAAATACATTGCCATCCACGTCTTCCACCATACAACCTTGCCCGCGAGCCACTACTAAAGGATAGTCACGGGTATAAGATGGGGAAGTTACAGCGCGATCGCGTTCTACAATTGCTTTAGCGCGAGTTCCTGGTAAAGTTGTTACCAACCGCGGCACACTAGGTAAGGGTTGATTAATGGATATACTTAACATTTTTTAGATTTTTTTAGATTATTGATGATTAAACAGTCATGTAAGATTTTTGACAGTATCATTTGCTGCCATTTGTATAAATGTTACGTATTGACAGAAAAACGGTAATATGAGTTATTTTCTTCTGCATAAATCTCGAAAATTCTTCATGAATTCTCCGAACGATTTAGCACAAGAGTTTCATGGCTATGCTCTTACTGAGTATCTATAATTTACTGAATATGGGAAGTACTGATTTTTGCTACGCTAATTACACCAAGATGAACTTGCCAAAGCTAACAGAGTTATGCTGCTTGATCAGGTATGGATGAAATTTGCACCAGTTATAATGCCACTATTGTAATCATGGTTTCTGGATTGTCAAATTAATATCACCCGGATATTAAGCAAGTGTAATTATTATTGATTAATAGAAATTTTTTCCCACCTATGAGTAACTTTTTCCGTCAAAAACTCAGCCTCTCTTTGGGTATCGCCGCCTTATTAACTACTACCCTCGTCCATAGCTATTTATCCTCTCCGGCAAAAAACACAGAACTAGCTCAAGCAGAGAACATTCAGGATAATTTTGCTTTATCTCAACCACAAGTTTCCTTGGCTGCAATGCAAACTTTCAGCATAAATCCGCTGGATAGATATGCAGCATCAGTATCTGTAGGATATCCAGTTATCGATGAGTGGAAGAATTATAAATTTAGTATTAATGGTAATCAGATTTTATCTCCAACTAAATTACCAGCGAGTAAAGTTAATTTCAATCAGCCAGATTTATTAAGTACCCTGGTTAATACCCGTCAATACTTCCAAGATCACACTGCTGACGATCCAGATATCCAACGTAAAGGTTTGTTAGGAACTCAAGGAGTCAGTGTAGAAGACGTTCTGAAAACTTTAGACTTTATGATTGTTGTCTTAAAAGAAGACATTGCGAATAATCGTCCAACCCGTCTGCAAGATCCAAACTTTATTAATAAGAATTTTCGGGTTATTAAATGGAATGCTTACAACAAGCAAAACACTAGTCAAAAACAGCTACGCATCACCAAATACGCGGTTTTTAAACATCCAGGTTCTCGCACTAAAACAGCTAAATTTAATACACCAATTTATAGTTTAAAAGATAATGCAGCTACAGATAAATTCTATACTAAATATACTAAGCAAGATGTTTTATCAGGCATTTATGAACCTGGAGGTAAAGAATTTGGCAAAGTTCAACCCTTAGCTTATCTGACCCGCGATGGGTTAGAAGAAGCACTTTTACAGGGTACTATTTTGATTAACTTCACTGATGGCTCTCAAGCATTTTTCAATGTAGATCGAAATAATGGGATGTCTTATATCCGGGGTTTAAAAGGCACCGCCCAAAAACGTTATTGGTATTTTAAAAAGGTAGATGCCATTAAAGGTTATGGTCACAAAATAGATGCCAAAATTTCGATTAAACCAGGAGTGACCTTTGCTGGAGATGTTTTGAATATTGGGGTAGGTAAAATAGTAGTAATAGAGAATACCCAAGGCGGACGAAAAAATCTCAGAATGGGAGTAATTGCAGATACAGGTGGAGCATTTTTACCAAATCTGTATCAACTCGATTTTTTAGCCGGAATTTTTCAAAATCGGCAAGAATTTAACCAACATATTAGGCAATTACCTGAGTATGCTACAGCATATTTTTTAGTCAAGAAATAACTCCACTTCTGAAGTATAGGCTGATATAGCAGTCCTAAATAAGATACAAACGAATCTTTTTCCTGTTCCCTGTTCCCCGTTCCCTTTCTTGACGAGTAAATTTGTAAATCAAATAGGATTGCTATAGTTTCTTGCTGCTTGTTTGATATTTTGTACCATTCTCAATAACCTAAGATGGGGGAATGCCAACAACGTAAAAATCAGGTATCACTCAAAAACTTTCAACTCTTTAACCTGTAACCTGTCACCTGCTATAAATCGCAGACAAAAATGGGCTGAAACTAGCTTTTAAGTTATTGTGTCAGAAAATAACTTCACTACATCAGCCCTTTATCATCTATTCTTTTTTTGGCGACGTATTGATTTAAACCAGCAATTTGTTTTGCCAGTATGCACCTAGCAAAATAATTAAGGCACTATCAAAACTGGGCAAGGAGAAAGATTAATCACCCGTGTCGTCACGCTTTCAGTTGCACCCTCATCTGTTAAGCCAAGCCCTCGACAGCCCATAATAATTAGATCTGCGCCAATTTCATCAGCAACATCACAAATAGTAAATGCTGGTTTACCTTGACGTTCTAAAACTTCAGACTGAATACCCTCCTGTAAGAATAAGGCTTGAGCATTTTCTAGTAGTTTGGCAACTACCTGTGGTGACACCATCGGATCAGCACTGGTTGCTTCTGCGGAGGGTTCCTCCACCACAGATAGCAATACCAAGCGGCTTCCGTACTTCTGCACGATATTGGCGACTACATCAGCAGCTTCCCGTGCTTCCCGACTTTGATCGATTGGAAATAACACTGTCTTAAACATATCTCACCTCCGCACCCCAGACTCCGGTAAAATCTTGATGGATATACTTTCAAAACGATAACAAAAAGGCAATCAGGAGGGTTTGGCTGTGTCCAAAAAAAGTTTAGCAAGTTTATCGGCGGCTGATATTTCTGGTAAACGTGCCTTAGTGCGGGTTGACTTTAATGTGCCTGTTGATGATCAAGGCAACATTACCGATGATACTCGTATCCGCGCTGCGCTGCCAACCATCCAAGATTTAACAAAGAAGGGTGCTAAGGTAATTCTAGTAAGCCACTTTGGTCGTCCCAAGGGCGTGGATGAGAAACTGCGTTTAACACCAGTTGCCAAGCGCTTGTCTGAGTTGTTGGGTCAAGAGGTTGTTAAAACTGATGACTCTATCGGCGATGAGGTCGCTGCGAAAGTTGGCGCTTTGCAAAACGGGCAAGTGCTGTTACTAGAAAATGTGCGTTTTTACAAAGAAGAAGAGAAAAACGATCCAGAATTTGCAAAAAAACTAGCGGCTAATGCTGACTTTTATGTAAATGATGCTTTCGGTACTGCACACCGCGCCCATGCTTCTACTGAAGGGGTGACTCAATTCCTGAGTCCTTCTGTGGCTGGATATTTGGTGGAAAAGGAATTGCAATACCTCCAAAATGCAATTGAAAATCCCCAACGTCCTTTAGCCGCAATTGTTGGTGGTTCCAAAGTATCTAGCAAAATTGGCGTAATTGAAACTCTCTTAGAGAAGTGCGACAAGCTGATTATTGGTGGTGGGATGATTTTCACCTTCTACAAAGCCCGTGGTTTAAATGTTGGTAAATCTTTGGTAGAAGAAGACAAGCTAGAACTAGCGAAATCTTTGGAAGCAAAAGCTAAGGAAAAAGGCGTTACTTTCTTGTTACCTACAGATGTAGTCGCAGCAGATAAGTTTGCCCCCGATGCAAATGCAACCACTGTCAGCATTGAGAATATCCCTGGCGATAGTATGGGTTTGGATATTGGCCCTGACTCTGTAAAAGTCTTCCAAGAAGCTTTGGCTGACTGTAAGACCGTAATTTGGAATGGGCCGATGGGCGTGTTTGAGTTTGATAAATTTGCTGTCGGTACAGAAGCGATCGCACATACTCTCGCAGACATTAGCAAAACAGGTACAACTACTATTATCGGTGGTGGTGACTCCGTTGCGGCTGTGGAAAAAGTAGGTTTGGCTGATCAAATGAGTCATATCTCTACCGGTGGCGGCGCAAGCTTAGAATTACTCGAAGGCAAAGTTCTGCCCGGTATTGCGGCTTTAGATGAAGCGTAATTAGAAGTATGTAGACGCGTAGCGGCTTGCCGCAGGCTAGGGTGAAGTATGAAGTGTGAAATTTCATACTTTCATCTTCATACTTCATCTTGACAATACGCTAACCCATTATGAATTGCTAAAAGCCTGACTGTAAAAGTTTCATCATTTCAGACTTCAGACTTCAGACTTCAGACTTCAGACTTCAGACTTCAGACTTCAGACTTCAGACTTCAGCCTTTTTTTGCCAGCCACAAAGCCAGATTCCGAACATAGGTTTTAATATCTTCTACAGCCTGTGGCTCATTTTTCATCCCATCTCCAGGCGGTTCATCAACAAAACTAGGACAGCCTTTGGTAATATCCCAGTTGTAATCAACAAAATGATGAAAACTAGAGTTAGCGACAGTACGTCCTAAATTATTACCTTGGGTATCTTGGTAATGGTCAATTGCGACAATTAAATTAAAATTACGACCTGTAACTAAGCTTTTTCCTAAAGCAATTACCTGCGCCTGAGAATGGCTAGGAGGTATACCAATACCTCCTTCGTGGGGATGGGCGGGGAAAAATTCAATTACACCTGAAGGTGAATTGGGGTTTTTTAATAGTTCGTGAATTGGTTCAAGAACAGTGATTTTTTGATAGTCACCATTCGCCCCTGAATGATAATTGGGCCATGAAATATAAGTTGTATACGGGTCATCTCGACACCAACGAGATTGATCAGGGTCGGGATTTTTGCTATTGAAATAATGAATATCGCCAATATCAATTAAATCGCACATAGAACAACCCATATCTTGATGATCGCGTGTGGTTAAAATCCCGCCACCACGTCGGCGAAAAGCGTTAATTCCGACAATATCTTTGGCTGTTAAACCGTCACCAACATCTAAAGCAAATAACCAAAGTTCATCAAAATCAGATTGGTCAAGGCTACCTAAAATGGGATCATTACCTTCTGCATCTGATGTGCGATCGCGTGCTACAACTGTAAAGACAGCATTCCCCTGATCATCTTGAATCGATGCTAAATATTCCTGTAGCATTGAGAATCTAAAAATGCTCCAGTCGTTTTCAGTGGTGGGAATTGTGGTTTGTAAAAGAATTTTGATTGGTTCTGCCATACCCTGTGCAAACTGCGGTAATACTCTACCTAACACACAATATAGGAATCCGACTTGATTATTGAAATTACTTGTGTGGGTGGGGAATAGCCCTCTTCTGTCACTTTCCGAAATAAGCAAGTAGTAAATAAATGAAATTATCCAGAAGAGAAAAAAGGTTTAAATTGGTTCATTGTAAAAATTAGGTGATTAAATCCAAGCAATAAATCGGAATTGG
>NZ_JADEWI010000004.1 GCF_015207705.1 Nostoc sp. LEGE 06077 | reverse complement strand
TTGCGAAGATAAAAAGAGTAATCGAGACTTAGCCAAAGTTCGAGTTGTCGGTGAGCATATTAATCGGAAACTAAAGATATTTAAAATCTTGTCTGACCGTTATCGCAATCGGAGAAAAAGATTTAGTTTGAGATTTAATCTCATCGCTGGTTTGTACAACTATGAGCTTCGTCTCCCTAAAACTGAATCTGCTTAACTGACTTTTGCAAGAGGTCTAGTGACGCAGGGTTTACTCATTATTTCGTAAACATAAACTCTTTGAGGATCTTTTCCATAAGCAACCACTTTGCCTGCAATATCACTCTCCGTCACAATGCCGTAAGCATCACCACTATGACGAGGTTCGACAATTAATTCTTGGAGTTGTTTGAGCCTTAATAATTTCACTGCTGCTGCTACAGTAGCGGAGCCGCGAATGGTAGCTACATCTTGAATCATGATTTGTTTGGCTCGCATAATTCCTGCTCCTTATTTATTGCAAGTAAGGGATTTTTTCTAAACTGCTGTACTTTTCCCAAACAGTGTTTGCTTAGTTGAAGCAATTACGAAAATTAGACACAGGTTTTACGCAGTACGAAACCTAAATCCTACTTAGTAGAATTATGAATTTTCAGTATAAGATTTCGAGATTTCCCTAATATATTGTTGAAGCGATCGCATCGTTTTGCCTAATTTTCAGTTGTATCAGGATTCAGGTAGAAATGTCTTTGATAACCCTGTAATCACTTGCTAATGGCGTTTAGGTTCACTAGCAACAATTTAGCTTACTTATATATTATCACTCTGATAAGTTTGTTTTATAAATAAGTGTGTATTCTCCTATAGATATTGGTTAAATAACACAAAAAATTATCAAATTGCATTAGAAAATACATTTGTTTTTTAAAGATTGTGTTTTTGAATTGGTTTGGTTTTAAAGACTAAAACTCTATGTATATTTGTTTGATTTGTCGCCTATACTTAACTTGTTTGAAATTAATGTTTATAGACATGATTATTGATGTATAAAACTTGCCAACAAGTAAATCATCCATTGGGTATGAATTTTGCTATTTCTGCCAAGCAAATATATCCCCCCAACGGAGTATTTTTATTAGCAACCATTTACTCAACTAATTTTGTATAAATTATATCTGCTAAATTTATAAAGAAATTCTAAAAAACCTCTATAGGTTTCCAAAAAGTTGGTATTGTTTCAAACAAGCATCAATCCATAGGAAATTAAAACATGGAAATTAGCGCTCGTAATGCGATAAAAACTACCGTTAAAAAAGTTGTCACTGGTTCAGTTAATACCGAAGTAACTTTAGAACTAGCACCTGGAGTAGAGTTAGTCTCTATCATTACCAAATCCTCAGCCGATAGGCTAGGACTGGCAGAAGGTAAACAAGCTTACGCTGTTATTAAAGCATCAGATGTGATTGTTGCTATTGATTAATAAATAGGTTTTTTATTGATTGTGATCATATCCCCGGCTTATTTAAAAGTCGGGGATATTTAGTTAGATATATAATTAGTGTTCAACAATCCGAACATAAATATTTCGGGCAATTTGTTGGTTGATACTGATAGTATGACTATCAACTTTAATTACTAATGCAGGAAATTTTTGTTCTAATGTAATACAAATACCGATTGTGATGCCAATTGAAGTAATTTCTTCCAGTATTTTCTTATCCTGAGTTTGATAAAAAGTTACTATACCTTGTTCACCTGGATTGAGTAATTCTAAAGAGCAGCCAGTTACGCGAAAAGGGGTAAACATTAAAAGTATGAATTGTGAATGGTGAAGGATGAAAAATAAAGATAATAATCTTCATCTTTCATCCTTTGATTAATGACTAACAATAGCCCTAGCCCTGGCGATTAGAAATCGTGTCTGTGTAGCTGTAATTTCTAGTCACTTGGTGCAAGATATGAGTTAAACGAGGTAAGCTTCTTGATGTGTTTTGATTGTGCAGTTAGAACGAGGATAGGTAACGCACAATAAAGCAAATCCTTTGGATACTTGTTCGTCATCCAAGAAGTTTTGATCAGATTGATCAACTTCACCTTCAGTAACTTTGCCTACACAGCTAGAGCAAGAACCTGCATGGCAAGAGAAAGGTAAATCAATACCGTTTTCTTCTGCTGCATCCAAAATTGTAGTTTCTTCATCCACTTCAATTGTGGTGTCGAGGTCTTCCTTTTTGTTGATTAATCTTACTTGGTAGGTAGCCATTTTCCGATTCTCCTCAATTTTACGGTTCGGTTAGTTCTCGAAGTGTGTCAGTCTCCTCTTCGAGAAAATATGAATAGGAAGACACTGCATTTGATGAGTTTGATAGCAGAAGGCAGGAGGCAGAAGGCAGGAGCTAGAAGTATTATTATTCCTAGTATTCAAGCTTTCCAAATGTTCTAACCTATTTGACTACCGCTATCGCTAGTGTCTCTGACATCTGGTGCGGAGTACGTTTACGGGAAGCCTCGGTTCAACTTGATGCTAAAAAAAAGACTCTTTTAGCTGCAAGGGACACCACTCGGCGTACCATCTCCGGCTTGGAAAGATTTGCCACAACTACAGGTACTAGTTGCATTGGGGTTGGTAAATTTGAAACCGCTTTCTACCATCCCTTCGACAAAATCAATCACAATTCCTTCTAATAAAGGCGCACTTTTGGCATCAATGTAAACCAACACACTACCTTGCTGGATTACCAAATCATCTGCTTGGGGTTGGCTAGTGACATCCATGCCATATTCATAGCCATTGCAACCACCACCTTTGACAGAGATGCGGATACCTTTAGTTGCACTATTTTCATCGGAACTAGAGCCTCGCAGGAATGCCCGCAAACGAAATTCTGCTTTTTCTGTTAAAGTAACAGTCATCCAATCTCCTAATCTGTAGCGATTGATTGTTCTGATTGAGAATTTGAGATTTTTCTAACTTAGTCCAGAGTCAATAGTCAAAAAATAACTATTGACCTTTGTTATTAAGTTGTAAAATTACTGGTCGTTTCCATTGATGGAGATTGTGAGTATCTCCAAGGCGCACTATTGCCGCATACTGGACAAGAGCGATCGCGGTATGAACGACGCTTGGCAAACTCCATCCGGTTTAAGTCTATTGTCAGTAATTGCGACAATAAAGGCTGACTAAACCCAGTAATCAGCTTGACTGCTTCCAACGCCGTCAAGCAAGCCAATGTCCCAGAAACAGCACCTAGCACCGAGAAACCACGTCGATCCCAATCAGGCTTTTCGGGAAACAGACAAGATAAACAAGGCGTGACACCAGGAATAATTGTTGTCAGGTAAGCTTCCATCCCGTCCATTGCAGCTTCTACCATTGGTTTGCGCCAACGCACACAAGCTGCATTCAACAAATCGCGTTCTGTAAAATTGTGAGCGCAGTCCAGCGCCATATCTGCGGACTGTACCAAAGAATCTACATTCTCTGCGGTAACGTAATCATGAATCGTTTCGATTTCGATATCAGGATTGATGGCTTGCAAGGTTTCTTTCGCTTTCAATACCCTTGGCTTACCTACCCAATCATCCGTCATGAGAATCTGACGATTCATATCATCTAGTCGCAAGTCACCACCCCGGACTAGAATTAGCCGTCCAACGCCTGCTACTGCTAAATAAAGCGCCGCCGTACCACCTAATCCCCCCACACCTGTAACCAAAACCGTCGCTGACTTCAGGCGCTTTTGAGCCGCTTCGCCAAAATTAGGGAGCATCATTTGGCGACTATAACGTTCTAACTCGGTAGGAGTTAGGTTAACCACTATTTACCTCCTAATCAGACGAGAGTTCTGTCAGCGTAATTACATTTTTGGGCTTGTCTTTAAAGACCTTGAACACCTTTTGTTCTTGGGGTGTTGATTCGAGAAATACTTGATATGCTTTTTGCAAAGCCAAGCAATATTGATTCAGCTTTTCTTCTGCACTTAAATCAGCAGAATTATCATCAATTTCTTGGATATATTGCGAGAATTTTTTCAATATATGGAGACGATTTACATTGACAATTTTTTGGTCATAATCTAACTCAAAAAATTGAAAATATGCTTCGGCATCACTTATTTTTTTGAATTCATCAATAGTTTTACTCATTTTGCGCTCTCCAATGCTGTTAGCTGCTGTTTCAACTCATCAAGTTGACGATATATTTCATAAGTTGCCGCCGCAACATCCATAAGTGTTTTGTAATCTGTTGGCAATCCCTCTGCTAAATCATGCAGATCCATTTTCATTTGACCTGCTTTGCTATTGAGGCGTTTAATTTGAGTTTTCAATTCCTCGATGGTCATTGGTCATTTGTCCTTTGTCCTTTGTAAATAAACATGAGTTTGATAAACCTCTCCCCAACCCCTCTGCCTTGAAAAGTTTTGCGCCGGGAAACCCTGACGCGCAACGCCAGTTGCTTTATGCCGGGGAACCCGTCCAACGCACCGGCTCAACTTTTCGCTCCGACGCGGAGAGGGGCAGAAATATCCTGCATTTTCAAAGCCTCTCTCCCTGTGGGGGAGAGGTTTGGAGAGGGGTTTGACTATTGACTAAAATTTAAAGCTTACCTACTTCGGGGAAGCGATTAACTAAATCTAAGCCTTTTTGGACAAAAGTTTCGCCTTCTTCTGCTAACTTTTCTAGAGATTCAAAACCGAAACGATGAGCATCTCTGAGAGTTTTTACTGTTAGCAAAAGCCGACCAGAAAATACTAAAGCCCAGCCGAAGCCCTCATGATTGATATTAATTACAACCTGAGAGATGAGATTGGTTTCTTGTTCAATTCTGGCAGCAACAGCACGGTAAAACACTAAAATCCGGGCTTGTGTTGCGGCATCAACTTCACCCTCAATGGGAATTTCGCGTTTCTTTTTTTTGGGAACTACGAAAGCTTTGAGGATTAATTCATCTGACCAATTACGGTAAAATCCGTAACTATCTTGTCCGCGAATTTGGAGAACTAAAGCCTTAATGAAGGGAGAGTTTAAGGCTGCAATACTGGTGGTTCCGTTAACAGTATTATCTGCGGTCATACAGTTGCTTCGTTTTCAATGTCATCTGTAAAGGTTTTGGTTTTTGGTTGTAGAGCTTTCCGCAACCAAGGTGGAGGATTACCTTTAAGAGTTTGGACTAATTTAGTCAGTAACTCTTCAATTTTTTCTTCTTCGGTGCGGGCTTTAACTGGGGTAACGCCTTTCTTGATTAACTTAGCAGCAGCAGTACCACCAATTGCTGTTACATAAACAATTGCACAATCAACCAATGCATCAAGTTTGGGTGTGATTTTATCTTCGTTACCATCTTCTTTTAACTCACCCTCAAAGTTGAGAGTTTGTAAAAATTGATATCCTTCTGCATCGATTTCATAGACATCAATTTCTCTCGCCCAGCCAAAGTGAGCATTAACGTGAATGTGGTCACTGGTTGTAAAGGCAATTTTCATTCTTTTCTCCTACTTGTGTAGGGAGTAGGGAGTATTGTATTTATGCTCCCAGTTCCCCAATTACTAATCATTGAAAAAGTGTTTAACTCGCTCTTCTTCAGCTTCTAAAAAGAGGTTGCCGATGCCAAACAAAAGCTCCATCGTGCCGCGATAACCAACTTTTGTGAATAGACCATTACCTAAACGGTCGTAGATGGGTAAGCCTAAACGATAAAGAGGAATCGACAGACGTTTAGCGATCGTTCCCAGGTTAGAATTACCAATCAATAGGTCAGAACCTACTGCTAGTTCTTCAAAGTCTTCTAAATCGCCGATGGTGACACTCTTGATGGGGAGTTTTTCGAGTAAAGGCGATCGCGTTGTGGTGACGGCGGCGTGAATTTGGCTTCCCATCGATTGCAAGAACCGCACTGTCGCCCACAACAAATCAGGCTCTAATGCTAGAGATACCCGTTTTGCACCAAAATAAAAGTGCGTATCAAGCATTGCATCTTGCAATTGGCGACGTTGGCGGCGGTATTTTTCGGGGACTGGGTTACTGCTGAGAATTGATAACGCTTGCAAAAACTCATCTACTGGTTCCAAGCCAGTCAGTTCACCAAAAACTTCGTAGGGAATGTTAAACCGTTCATCGAGAATTTTGGCAGCACCCCGCATACTTTCACCCAAAGCAATGGTGAAGGCAGAACAACCCACTTGACGCAGTTGTTTGACTGTTGTACCGCTACCAGTGACAGCACTATAGTTATCTTCTAAGTGACCATCCAAAGAAGCGCCAAGGTCAGGTACAAAGATAGGTTCTAATCCAAAAGCGGTGACAATCTCTTTGATTTCTTGTAAATCGCCGGGGGTAAAGGCCGAACCAGCCAAAATCGTCACTTGTTCGCTTCTGATCCCGCCTGCTTGGGGAATTTCTTTAACGATGCTTTCCACAGCAGTAGCAAAACCATCTTGCAATGCACCTTTAAAATCTGGTGTTGGTGCAAAGATAACGGGGATGTGGTCTAATTCGCGATGGCGATCGCGGATATCCTTCAAGAAGCGTTCAATATCATCGCCTCTGGTTTCGGTTAATCCTGTGGTACACAGACCGATAATTTCTGGCTTGGCCTTTTCTACCAACGTCAGAAGCGCTTGTTCTACATTATCTTCGCCACCCAAAATCGTAGTTACTTCCGTCATAGCTGTAGTGGCTAAGGGAATCGCCTCCCGAAAATGCCGTACAAGCACAACTTTGGCGAAGGCGGTACACCCTTGAGAACCGTGAAACAGAGGTATCATTCCCTTTAATCCCAAAAAGGCGAGGGATGCACCTAAAGCTTGGCTTTGCTTGAGGGGATTAACTGCAACTGATTTTTCGGGAACAGTAACGATCGCCATCTAAAATACCTCTTCTATTGACGCAGAGAACATATCTTCTGCTGACAAACTAAAATTATTTAAAGTCCCGGCTACTTCATCCCAAGGGGCGGGTCTGCGAATTTGCTCCCAGATGGGGCTGTAGAGGGCTTCGTATAATTCTCGCGCCATCTCTAACATTCCCGCATAGCCAGCATAAGGATGATGACGTTCTTGGTTGATGTCGAGGAAAGGAATCCGCGCTTTCAGGGCTGTGTATTGGTTCCGACCACCCGCAATCAACATATCAGCGTTGGTGTTCCGTACCAATTGCAACAATTCCTGAGCATTGCCTTTTTCCAGCATCATTCCTTCTGTACCAATTAAGCGTTTGATTTTCGCTTTATCTTCTTCTGTACTCTTGCGGGTGCTAGTAGCCACAACCTCTATCCCCAAGTCCTTAGCGGCGGAGATAATAGACCAACTTTTCACACCGCCAGTATACAGAACCACACGCTTACCCTTGAGTCGGGCGCGATAGGGAGCTAAGGCGATATCCAAAGCGGCTGTTTCTTCAGCAATTAGCTGTTCAGTCCGCGCTTGCAAATCAGGATCGCCCAACTTCGCCGCCACATTCCGCAAACAACGATTTATGTCATCAATCCCATAAAAAGACTCTTCAATGTAGGGAATCCCATATTGCTCCTCCATCTTTCTGGCCATATTGAGCAAAGCCCGCGAACAAATCATCACGTTCAACTTGGCACGGTGAGCGTAACGAATTTCTTCATAACGAGCATCACCCGTGATTTTGGATAGTACGCGGATGCCTAATTTTTCAAATAAAGGCAGGACTCCCCACATTTCCCCGGCGATGTTGTATTCGCCAATCAAGTTAATATCATAGGGGGTTGTAAATTCCGGTTCTGCTGTGCCGACAACATAATCTAATAAAGCTTCACCGCCAAAACGGTTGCCCAAGTTCTTACTCCCAATAAATCCGGGCGCAATTACAGGCACAACCGGAGTCCCAATTTTTTCCGCCGCCGCCTTACAAACAGCATTGATATCATCGCCAATCAAAGCCGTCACACAAGTAGCGTAGACAAACACAGCCTTGGGGTTGTAACGCTGATGAATTTCTAAAATTGCCTTGTAGAGTTTCTTTTCACCACCGAAAATCACATCATTTTCCGTCATATCGGTAGTGAAACCCATCTTGTAAAGCTGAGGCCCAGAAGATAGACTACCACGACTACCCCAAGAATTACCCGCGCAGGCGATCGGGCCGTGAACCAAATGCGCTGCATCAGTAATAGGTACTAAAGCAATCATCGCCCCATCAAAAGCACAGCCACCTTGCGCTGCCCCTGGTTGCGCTTGTTGTGTACAAGACTTATTCTTCTTTTCGCCCTTCTTCTGCTGATTATGTTCGCAACCTGATTCATTCAGCAGTTCGTTAACCTTCTTTTGGGTGTTCATCTCTCTTCCTCTGTTTTCTCCGTACGGCAGTGAGGGAGTCGGACAACCCGCTCAAAGCACTGCCTTGCCTCTATGGTTCGGCCAAAAATCAAGTATTTATGTCTTGCAAAAAAGCAGTTAACAATAATCATTTATCGATTCATTGATGACTGATTACTGTTAACTGTTAACTGATTACTGTCGTAAAACTTCCTGCAAAAATCTTCTCTATACCTGACACACATTGATGAGTGTGTATTAGTGGTTCATTTCTATAACATCGACTTTTACAAGAAACTTAAAAGTATTCTTCACTACGAAGGATAAGAATTTTTTACCTGATTTTGGGGTGAGACATTTATGTAATTAGACAAAATATTTCTAAATTTAGCCCCAAACCCCTATCATCAGGTGAGATTTAATCAGTAATGAGTAATTTTGAGCCGCTAATAATTAGCAAATATACCTTGTCACATCCTCACCACATTCATCAGCGAGGTAAGACAAAGCCCGAAAACGTAAACCAACAAACTCATCATAGAGAGGATTGAGCTTGCATAAAGGTGGAATATGGAAACTCCGCCCAAATAAACTAATATTTCGCTCAAAAGGGCAACAGCAAGGAATTACCTGGCATATTACATGAGCGAGGCGATTATTTTTAACTTGAATTCCGTCCACCAAACGACGTAATGGATTAAGTACAGGAGACTTTTTATAGTTAGGTGGATGGTAATTAACGTGGGAATGAGTGTGATTGATGCTGTCCATAATAGAGATGCTGAATCAAGAGATAGGTAGGTTGAAAAGTAAAAGGTAAAAAGTCAAAAGGCAAAAGAGTAAGTGTTTTACCTCTTGCCCTTCGGGTTCGGCAGTTGCTTCAAGTCGGGAAACCCGCCCAACGCACTGCCTCACCTTTTACCTTTTGACTTACTTAGCTGTTTTTAACAAACAAGCTATGGTGCGATCGCCATTTCTAGCGAATCAAGTCGAAGGAGATATCGGTCTTACCAGTGATGTTGGTGCTGCGATCCATTTCATCCAACAGAGTGTTAACAACCCAGTTGAGGATGTTTAGACCACCTTGGTAGCCGAGGGTAGCATAACGGTGTAAGTGGTGGCGATCGAAGAGAGGATAACCAATCCGCACCATTGGGATTTTGGTATCGCGCCACAAGTACTTACCGTAAGAGTTACCGATGAAGAAGTCTACGGGTTCTGTGAACAACAAGGAACGGAAGTGCCACAAGTCTTTTTGAATCCAAACTTTAGCTTCTTTACCGAATGGGCTAGCAGCTAAGATAGCTTCCATTTCTTTCTTGAAGACTTCATCACCGTTGTTGCAGAGGATGTGTACTGGTTCAGCACCCATTTCTAACAAGAAGCTGGTGATGGAGATGATCAAGTCGGGATCGCCGTAGATAGCGAATTTCTTACCATGAATCCAAGCGTAGGAATCGGTGATAGCATCAACTAAACGACCGCGATCGATTTCCAATTCTTCAGGAATCGCTTTACCAGTCAATTCAGAGATAGCTGTCAAGAATTCGTCAGTACCTTTAACACCGAAGGGACGCACAACTTTTGTTTCTTGCTTCCATTGAGTAGAGATATACTCACGGGTTTTAGGTGTGGTGTAAGCTTGGAGAGCTACTGTTGCTTTAGCGTTGATAGAATCAGCAGCATCTTCTAGCTTTGTACCACCTGGGTACATATCAAATTCACCAGTGTTGGGTGAATCAAAGTAGTCGCTGCTGTCAGACAGAATGGTGTAGTCAACACCCATGATGTTCAACATCCGCTTAACTTCGCGGTTGTTACCTACATAGGTATCAAAACCAGGGATGATGTTGATTTTGCCATTGCTGGTAGCTTTTTTCTTGCCTTCTGTCAAGTTCAACAGAATTCCCTTCATCATGTTGTCGTAACCAGTGATGTGGGAACCTACGAAACTTGGGGTGTGAGCAAAAGGTACTGGGAAATCTTGAGGAATAGAACCAGCATTCTTAGAGTTGGTGATGAACGCGCCTAAGTCATCACCGATAACTTCAGCCATACAGGTGGTGCAAACAGCAATCATCTTAGGCTTGTACAGTTGGTATGAAACTTGCATACCTTCAATCATGTTGTTCAAGCCACCGAATACTGCTGCGTCTTCTGTCATGGAAGAAGAAACTGCGGAGCAAGGCTCTTTATAGTGACGGCTGAGGTGGGTACGGAAGTAAGCCACACAACCTTGAGAACCTTGAACGAAGGGAAGAGTACCTTCAAAACCTAAAGCCGCGAACATTGCGCCTACAGGTTGACAACCTTTAGCGGGGTTAACGGTTAAAGCTTCACGAGCGAAGTTCTTTTCCCGATAGTCCCAAGATTTTGTCCATTCAGAAACTCTTTCAACTTCTTCAGGAGGATGTGCGCCTTCAAAGTTCTTTCTCTTGTTTTCAAATAGCTCGGTGTATTCTGGCTGTTTGAATAGATCAACGTGGTCAACAATTCTGTCTGGATTCTGAGGCATTTGTGTATCTCTCTACGCTTGCTTGTTGGTGTAGTAATTGAAGTGTTGGGAGAGCCTGGGGCGATCGCTCCTCCCCTTGGGAGTCACGAGTGATGAATCATGAATAATGAATAAAAGTCTTCATCCAGCATTCAGCATTCACCATTCTTCCCTAGGTTCCTGGGGCTAAAAACCCCAGGCTATCCGTTTTATTCTTGGGAATGAATTAAGCAGCAGCCTTAGCTTTAGTAGCAGCTTTCTTCCAAGGTGCGCCAATCAAGCTCCAAGTGGGGCTGTTGAGTGCTAAGTCCATATCACGAGCGAAGATAGCAAATCCGTCATAACCGTGATAAGGGCCGGAGTAATCCTTTTTGTGGTTTAATGGCTTTTAGCAGCGTAATGTTTACTTTAAACAGTGTTAGTTTTAAACATTGTTCGCTGATAACACATTAAATTTTAGGCTAAATATAGGCTAATACCACAGCGATGGAAAATCAGGGTGAAGACAAATATCAGCAAGCCTTTGCAGACTTAGAGCCGCTTTCATCTACCGACGGCAGTTTTCTCGGCTCAAGTCTGCAAGCACAGCAGCAAAGAGAACACATGAGAGCCAAAGTCTTACAAGAACTAGAAAAAGTAAATCTGCGTTTGAAGTCTGCAAAAACAAAAGTATCAATTCGTGAATCGAATGGAAGTCTGCAATTAAGGGCGACTTTACCAATTAAACCCGGAGACAAGGACAGCAACGGCACTGGTAGAAAGCAATACAATCTCAGTTTGAATATTCCCGCTAACTGGGATGGACTCAAGACGGCGGAAGAGGAAGCTTATGAATTAGGCAAACTAATCGCTCGTAAAACCTTTGAATGGAACGATAAATATTTAGGCAAAGAAGCCACAAAAAAAGATTCACAAACCATAGGCGATTTACTGGAAAAATTCGCAGAAGAGTATTTTAAAACCCACAAACGCACCACTAAAAGCGAACATACTTTCTTTTACTATTTTTCCCGCACTCAGCGATACACTAATCCCAAAGATTTAGCAACAGCAGAAAATCTCATCAATTCAATTGAACAAATCGATAAAGAATGGGCTAGATATAATGCTACCAGAGCCATATCAGCCTTTTGCCAGACATTCAATATAGAAATTGATTTGTCTAAATATGCCAAAATGCCCGATCGCAATTCTCGCAACATTCCCACAGACGCAGAAATATTATCAGGAATTACCAAGTTTGATGACTATTTAACTACAAGAGGAAATCAAGTTAATCAAGATGTAAAAGATAGCTGGCAACTGTGGCGATGGACGTATGGAATGTTAGCAGTTTTTGGTTTACGCCCCAGAGAAATTTTTATCAACCCTGATATTGATTGGTGGTTGAGCAAAGAAAATGCAGACTTAACATGGAAGGTAGATAAAGAATGTAAAACTGGGGAAAGACAAGCATTACCATTACATAAAGAATGGATTGATGAGTTTGATTTAAGAAATTCCAAATATTTAGAAATGCTGGCGACAGCAATTAGTAAAAAAGATAAAACTAATCACGCAGAAATAACAGCCTTAACACAAAGAATTAGTTGGTGGTTTCGCAAAATCGGCTTAGATTTCAAACCTTACGATTTACGTCACGCCTGGGCAATTAGAGCGCATATTTTAGGCATACCAATCAAAGCAGCAGCAGATAATTTAGGACATAGTATGCAAGTTCATACCCAGACATATCAGCGTTGGTTCTCGCTAGATATGCGGAAGCTGGCGATTAATCAAGCGTTGACTAAGAAGAATGAGATTGAAGTTATTAGGGAGGAGAATGCTAGGTTGAAGATGGAAAATGAAAGGTTGAAGTTGGAAATTGAGAAGTTAAAGATGGAGTTAGTTTATAAGCGTATTTGAATTGGCTTAAAAACTATTTTATTCCTTATCTCAAATGATAACCCTGGTCTTATACTAAATTTTCTATTTAAGTAATTGTACGTAAATAGCTGGGTCTGATTCTTGTTATTATGCTATTTACTTGAAATAACACTGTTTATGTTTACTAAAAAATCAATATATACTCCAGCTTATATATTAATCTCATCTCTGATGATATTACTTTATTTTACAGAGCCAAGCTTTGCATCTCAAAATCAAAATAGTACAAATAGTCTTTCTACCAAAGAAAGAATTGATACTATTATTTCTATTCTTGGTACTAGTTTTGCTCTTTTTACATTATGGAGAGGAATTGAGCAGTATAGGAAAGATAAAAAATGGAAAAAAGCTGAATTAGTTGCTAAAGAAATGAAAGAATTTAAATCTGATCCAGTTATTAAAAATGTAATGTTAATGCTTGATTGGAACCGCCGTAAAATCAATCTTTCCCAAGAAGTATCAATTTTCAATATTGATGTTGAACTATGCAAGGCTCTTCAAGCCAAGACATATATGAATGAACCAAAAGGGTTTACTCCTGCGGAAACTTTGCTCAGGGATCATTTTGATGTTTTTCTTGATTATCTAGAAAGATTTGAATCTTTTATTGAAACTGGACTGGTAAGTAAAGAAGATTTTTATCCTTATCTTAATTATTGGTTCAATATTATTGGAAATAAACAAAGTGAAAGAAAAAGTTTGGAATTTTATGAAATATTATGGCAGTATATTGATTTCTTTGGCTATATAAAAGTACAGAAATTAATGAGCCGATATGGATATTGTATAAAGCCTAATACTTAATATGGCATAGCTTGAGTCATCGCCTCAATAGATTCTGAAGTAAAAAGAAAGTATATTCACAGGCGATCGCTTGCTGATAATTACACATGATAAAGTGCGATTGCCTCAATAAATGCTTGATAATTACACATGGTAAGTGCGATCGCTTCAATATATGCTGTACGAAAAAGAAGTATGTTCACAGGCGATCGCTTCAATGCTGTATAGATTACCAATGGTTTCTTATCTTCAATCGTAACGTAATATAAACATATTTCATGTATGGTATATAACTGTATAAAATCATGAACACTTATAAAAAACAGTTTAGCGATTAACTCAATTCAATACAAGTGTACTACTATTTTAAATAGTTGATTATTTCCAATATTATGCGCTTCCCTAATGCTCTCGAAGGTGATTATCCACCAAAGGAATATAGAGTTGATCCTCATAACTTTATTGAAGATGATCTAGCAAAGTTGATTTTTCTAATCTCTAAAAATGCTAGTGAAACTGAAATCGATTTTTTTCTCAGACACAATCTCTCTTTATTATCTTTCACGTCGGCTTTCTTTCGTACTGGTCATCACGATAGTTGGATTATTAAACAACCCATAATAAAACCTTCAGGTTTTGTCAATGGAACCGGGAAAATTCCAGATTACCTGTTTGCTGGAGAGAATTCTGATGGAGTGACATGGTGGGTTGTTGATTTAAAGTCACCGGGAGATCGTCTTTACAAAGAAGATAAAAATGGTCGAATTGTTGAAACCGCTCAACTAGCAAGTGGTCTTAGTCAGATTAAAGATTACATTGGCTTCTGTACAAAATATCAAGGACATATTAGAGATGTACTAGGAGTCACATCATTTACCTCTCCTTTTGGTGTGCTGATTATTGGACGAGAATCTGAACTCAAGCAAGATTTAAGAAAGCAAGCTTATAAGGCACAATTTAATAATTCTACACAAAACATTCAGATACGAACTTTTGATTCTTTTCTGCGCCAAGTTGAATTCTATTCAAGAAGTTCATATAAGCTCCCATTTCTAGCGAAGATTTATAAGTCGTTCTTCATTAGGGATGAATTATCACCTTGGGATAGGTGGTGTAAGTATTCACCATCAGAAGATTAATCA
Organism: Nostoc sp. LEGE 06077; assembly: GCF_015207705.1. Classification (GTDB taxonomy): domain Bacteria; phylum Cyanobacteriota; class Cyanobacteriia; order Cyanobacteriales; family Nostocaceae; genus Nostoc_B. Next base: position 232,521 of record NZ_JADEWI010000004.1, on the reverse strand, counting down.
TAAGAGATTTAATCCGAATATTAGTGGTTGTATTCGGATTATTTCGATGAATATTGGATGATATTTTATAATAGTAAAAAAATATAATGACTGCACAAGAACGACAAGCTTTAACTAGATTATTAATAGCCTTTAAAAGACGACTTGGTTCACAAATTTGTCTTTTTCAAGAAATAGTATTTGAATATGCTACAGCAGATGCGATCGCTGAAGATGATTTTTCCCAAGAGATAGTTGTGCATGATTACGTTTTCTACTGTTTTACAAAGGCTTGTAAATCATTGATGGCTGTCTCATTACTACTGGATAATAGACTGCCAGAAGATGCCATGATTCTTTTACGTAGCGTTTATGAAAGCTATTTACACATTGTATATGTGCTTCAAAATCCCGACCATATAGACGACTTTGTACAAAAAAAGATTGGTATTTATACAGGTCGATTTAAACATCCTGTTTCTAAAAAAGGAAATAAGATGTGTAACCAAGTCATCGATTCTGAAACTGGAGAGATATCAACCTATGGCATAGGTATCTCAACTTTAGTACATGGAAGTAAGTATCAGTTTGATAAAGAGGTACATACTGTTATGTTTCCATTTCTGAGTGAGCATACTCATCCCAATATGATTGCCTCTGGAAACTATCGTGAAGATGATATTTATTACTCATACTGGCAAGCCTCAAATACTTTACAATCTGCATTCTATGCGGTTTATATAAGTACGCTGATTCTAAGTGAGGCATTAGTATTAGAAGAATTAGTGGAAGCAAAAGAAATCAAGTATCAGTGTCGGCAAAGTATAAAAGTGTGTGAGCGGTTTATTGCCTTAGTAGAGTGTCCAAATCCATTTGACTCATTCCCTAATAAGGTACAAAGTAGGCTTGCTGAACTAGTGAAACATTTAAGTAAGCGTAGGTATGCTTATTTAAAGCCTTATCCTAAAAGAAAAAAGTACATAATTAAGGAATTATACAGGCGATCGCTTTACTGTTGGGGATGAAGTTATGCGATCGCTTACACTAAGTCTGTATCTCCATAACTCAAAGACTGGTTTGGCTTTCCCATACTGAGCCACAACAACAAATTTCATCCCGTTTATTAATGACTAATCCCTCTCAACTTCCTCTGCTCAACTTAGATGCTGATTTGCCAAAAATTGTTAGAGAAAGAGCAGGAACTTTCACTGACAATATGAAATTACCAATCCATCGGTGGTTTCGTTATTCCGCTGGTTTCTCTGCGGCTTGGGTTGAACAATTAATTAAAGAGTTAAAACCTCAAACTATTCTTGATCCATTTGCAGGCTCCGGTACTGCTTGTATTGTTGCTGATCAGTTAGGTGTTAGTTCTTACGGTGTTGAAGCACATCCTTTTGTTTATCGACTTGCTAAAGGAAAGCTTTCATGGAATGTAGATAGCCATGATTTTGTGGCTGCAATAAATGAAATTAAGGATTTTGCAGCTAATTTAACACTAAAATTCCCTGAAAATATTCCCGCTTTATTAAGCAAGTGTTACACGGAAGAAACGCTAATAAATCTCTTAAAAATAAAGCAAGCATATCTAGAAAATGCGCCAAAGTTATCTGAAGATTTGCAATTTCTAATTTTTTTGGCAGTTTGCGCTATTTTACGGTCATCAAGTTATGTAGGTACGGCACAATGGCAATATATTCTCCCAAATAAACGGAAAGTCAAAATTTGTGAACCTTTTGATGCACTAGATAAGCAAGTTTCTCTCATGCAAGAAGATATGCTTTATATGCAGTCTTTTAAAAGAGTCAGCAGAGCTAACCTAATTCAAGGAGATGCGAGAAATTTAGCAGGTATTCCAGATAAATCAATTGATTTAGTTATAACATCTCCACCCTATGCAAATAATTATGATTACGCAGATGCAACACGTCTGGAAATGACTTTTTGGGGTGAAGTTAATTCTTGGGGAGATTTGCATGAAACAGTCCGTAAGTTCTTGATTCGCTCAAGTTCACAACACGTTTCTAAGGAAAAACTTAGCTTAGATTCTTTGATAGCTGAATCTATTATCGAACCAATCAAAGATGAACTAATTCCTACTTGTAAAGAGTTAGAAGCAGTTCGAGGGACTAAGGGCGGCAATAAAGCATATCATACAATGATTGCTGCTTATTTTGCGGATATGGCAAAAGTCTTTCAATCTCTGCATCGAGTTGCAAATTCTGATTGCAGAATGTGCCTTGTGGTAGGAGATTCAGCCCCTTATGGTGTATATGTTCCTGTAGAGAAGTGGTTAGGAGAATTAGCGATCGCAGCAGGTTTTGATGATTGGTCTTTTGAACAAATTAGACAACGAAATGTCAAGTGGAAAAATCGAAAACATGATGTTCCACTCCACGAAGGAAGACTTTGGATAGAAAGCAAGATTATGGCACAATCACCATCACATAAATTTGGTCAAGCACTAGGGAAACTTCTAGAAGATATTGTTTTAGACGATATTCTCAAACCCCGACTACAGCAGTTTGCTCAAACCAAAAATTATTATCTCGATTCACAAAAAGCGCGTCCAGCCAGAACTGGAAAAAAAGTTACTTGGAAAGATAAATATGGTAACAAACACGATTTAGATTTTGTCATTGAAGTTGATGGTACAGATGATAAAATTGGTAGACCAGTTGCATTTATTGAGTCTGCATGGCGGAGATATACAAAACACTCCAAAAATAAAGCTCAAGAAATACAAGGGGCTATCTTACCGATTATTGAGCTTCATCATTTGTCTGCCCCATTCTATGGAGTAGTATTAGCAGGAGACTTTACCAAACCAGCACTAGAACAACTAAAAAATAATGGCTTTGCAGTTATTTATATTCCTTACAAAGATGTAGTTTCAGCATTTAAAACAATTGATTTCGATGTTGCTTTTGATGAAGACACTCCTCATGAACTTTATACAACAGCATCAAAGAGATTAGCGAGTCTTAGTAGCTCAGATAAAGAAAACCTGAGACAAGCTTTAATGCAAGTTTCTCAAAAAGAAGTAGACATTTTTATGGCAACGCTGAGAAACAGTCTTGAGCGTTACGTTACTAAAATAGTTATCATGCCACTTTTTGCAGTGAGATATGAGTTTGAGAGTATTGATAACGCACTTATGGAGTTAAATACACTTAATATTGATAACCCCAATGGTAACTTTGAGAGATTTGAAGTTATTGTTGATTACAATAATAATGATACGATTCGAGCAACATTTCAGGATAAAACTGTGCTTGCCGATTTTTTAAGAAAGTTGGAAAGTTAAATTGAAACTTGAGACAGTTTCTCATGACAATTTTGATTCAGGCGATCGTACTAAAATACTACATTTACACACATGAATTAACTATTGTTAACCATCCACACTAAAATTCCGAGAATTTCGTCCACGGGAGGAAGAGGATAATCCATTAAGTCAATAGTCACCACATTCTCTTCCAGCTTCAAAAATCGCCATTGTGTACCATTACTAATCGAGCCATAAATAACTGAAATCGGATGATTTTTTGCCGCATTGAATCTTTGTGCTGCAAGCATCTCTGCAATACATTGTCCAAATCCAGTTCTTAAATCTGCTTTTTTTGCTTCTAGAATTACAACTACAGGGGCTTCAATTTCTAGCACTTCCGGCGATTTACTTAACAGAAAATCACACATTCCATTAAGCCCAACTGATTCATCAACTGTAAAATCTTCTCCAGAAAATAAGCCAATTTGTCGATTTAATATGCGTCTAACTTCCAATAATACTGGGTAAATAATACCCTCAGAACGCGCTTTTTCACTAGCAGAAGCAGCAAGTGTTAGACTTTCTTCAAGATATGCAGTTAGTGTATGAGAAGCTTCTATTGGTTCAGTTGGTGGAATAAATCTTCCACCTTCCTGGGTTTTTAATCCGAAAGCTTCTTTAACTTTACTGATAGTTGTAAACTGGCTATAAGGCATAATTACTAATTTTATTTACAAGTCTAGATTCAGTCTAGCGATTTAAAACTTGTTTCAAGCTGTAGCGAAGCTACACTAATTCTCCTCTATTCCTCCGCCTAACTTCCTGGCAATAATCTACCAACGCCATAGGTTAAGCTACGCTAGGGTATATATCATAATACAATCAAAGCACTGCAAAACTATGGCTTACAGTGACTTTATCTTAGAAAAAGCTGCCACTGATTTGGGAATCACCACCCAAGAAGCTGATTTGTTTCCCCAGCTTGTCTGCGATCGCCTGTCGGACAAATTCAATTACTATTGAGAAAGCTGTAGAGGTAGAGATTATGACCTTAGCTGAGATACTTCCTCCTATTCTGCAACTTTCCCCAATAGAAAAACTTAAACTAATTCGGATTCTAGCAGAGGATTTGAACATAGCTGAGGATATTTCGCCATTAGAACCTTTCAAAACTTACGGCTTATCCACCCCATATAATAGCTTTGGGGCTGGTGCAGTTTTGATGGATGCGCTTAAGCAATCCGATGTAGATAATTAATGATGTATGCGATTTAAATATTCAACTCTTAGCCCAACACAAAACGAGTCTGATAGTCTATCGATGTTGTGGGTACTTGGTGCGATCGCTCTATGTCGTAAATTAATCATCAATATTTCAGCAAAGTACCAGAGTTGTTAATAGGGATGTAACTGTTTCAATAGGTTCTTGAGGAATAAGTAAAATTACTTATTATATAGTTTTCAATGCAATTGCATGGCTTATAAAAGCGGATTAATTACCATATATACCCTCTGTTATCTTTCTGATGATGAATGTTAAGGTGTTGGCAGTATTTGCACTAAGTTTATGCCTAAGAAAATAAATGAGATGTTTGGAGTTTCTGAAGAAGCTTTAAAAAATGAAGGAGTGTTCAACGGTTTTATAGATATTGACTCAAAATTCCATGTCGATCCTCATCTTCTTCAAGCTACAAAAATTTCTGAACTTAAGGATTCATACCAAAGGTTTCAAGAGCATTTTGCTCAAATTATTCATCTTCTACAGGTAACGAAAAATTCTGAGGATAGATTTTTCCGTGCTGCTCACCAAAAATTAATATTTCCAGAATTGCCGTTTGTGTCTTTAGGATATTCGTCAGAAGGCTCTTCCGGTAGAGGTATTGGATCAGGTATAGCGATGAATCTGACTAAAACCGCTTGGGAAATTATACAAGCAGGCATAACCGATCCAGTAATATTCGAGTTAGTTGGACTCATTGAAGAAAATATAGGTGCAGATAGAATTAGTGATATGACGATTTACATCATTTTTTCAGACCTGTTGGTTTACTCAGAGCGAGTTGCTAAAAATCTTAATTTGAATACTGTTCCTGTAGACGTAAGCGGTCAGGAATTATGCTTACCAGCCGTACTAGGTAGTAACAATCCTACCGTATTTATTCCTTACGAGATTCTAAATGATCTTCCTGTTGCCAATGGAGCATGTGATATTGACCGGGTTTGTGCGTACAATGAGGAATTACGAAATCGTGTTAACGATATCATCGGTGATTCTTGGCAAAATGCAACGAAGAGGAAAAAGATAACGAAGCGTGAACTGAAGAACATACTGCTTAATAATCCTGACGTGCTGCGAGATTTAGTTGAACAATATAAGAAAAATCCTGCTGAAAAGTATGATTTTGAAAATGATCCATCTGGACAACTTATCTGGTATTCTCTTGCCAAAGAATATGTTAATCTATTTCCACTTTTATTAGATGTAGATAAAGTGACTCCTGAAAATATTCTTCAGGTGGTAATTAAGATATGCAACAACTTTAAAGTTCTGGTTGAAGATAATGGATTAGCTGTACATTTCTGGAGTGATTCAAAAAACTTAAGAAATGAACGCTTTGCGCAACTGCTTTTCTATGGCATAGCTGATGCCTATTGTAATGCCCATAATCTAGATTTGAATAGAGAGCCTAACGCTGGAAGAGGGCCTGTTGACTTCAAAATATCTAACGGTTATAAAGCACGGATAAATGTTGAAGTTAAGTACACATCGAACAATATTAGAGCAGGTTACGAAAAACAACTTCCTATATATAATGCCGCCGAAAGAACCGAATACAGTATTTTTTTAATTATTAAGACTACGGATTCTACAAGAGCTTTAGATGAGCTACTAAAATTTAGACAAAGTGAAATAAGTAGTGGTAGAAGAGTACCTGAAATTTTCATTGTTGACGGAAGAATTAATCCTTCTGCAAGTAAAGCAAAGTAAACCTAACAATTCCTTTACATACAACTGTACTAAAACTATTTAGTTAATTTATCACTTGACCAAGCCAGATAAATGGTATTTTTAGTGTGATCGCACCAAATTAATCTAAAAAAACTCTCTTAAAATAGTCTTTCACTTTACAGTTTTAATATCATCAAAACCTAACAAAACCTAAAAACCAGACTCAACAAGAGTTATATTATCTAAATCAGCAAAAATATATTGTGCCTAGCCAACCCTAAAACCGACATTTAGGCTAAAAATAGACTCTTTTTTCTACCACCACTAAAAAACCTTACCTCGTCTGACATCTGCACCCCGTCGCCAAGTTCGGAGTAATCCCAAGAGTGCATTTGACGGAAGGGTAGACCCATCTTTTGGAAGGCATACTTCTCTTTAATACCAGAAGCAACTAAGTCAGGCTTCTTAGCTTTAACGAATTCCTCGAATTCGTAAGCGGTAACGTCATCGTAAATGATGGTAGCGTTATTGATATAATCGGCAGTACGTTTGTAGTCATCATTGTGACCAAATTCGTAGCCTGTACCGACAACTTTGATACCCAAATCTTCAAAAGCAGGAACAACGTGACGAGGACGTAGACCACCTACGTACAACATTACGGTGTTACCTTCGAGGCGAGGACGATACTTTTCAAGTACCGCAGTCATCACTGGTGTGTACTTAGCGATAACTTTCTCAGCGTTTTCTTGAATCTTAGAGTCAAATTTAGCGGCGATTTCGCGTAAAGATGCAGCAATCTTGGTGGGGCCGAAGAAGTTGAATTCCATCCAAGGCATACCGTATTGTTCTTCCAAACTACGGCAGATGTAGTTCATAGAACGATAGCAGTGAATTAGAACTAATTTAGCAGCAGGGCCTTGAATCAATTCGTTCAGTGTACCGTCACCAGACCACTGAGCAACAACGCGCAAGCCCATTTCTTCTAACAACATCCGGCTGGCCCAAGCGTCACCACCGATGTTGTAGTCACCGATTAGGGCTACATCATATTGGCTTGGCTCGAAGTCAAGTTTGTTGTCTTTTTTGAGCTTGTCATATTCAGGGAAAATCCAGTCACGGATAGCGTCGTTAGCAATGTGGTGTCCTAAAGACTGAGATACACCACGGAAACCTTCGCAACGTAGGGGTACAACTGGTTTACCATATTGCTTAGAAGCTTTTTTAGCTACAGCTTCGATGTCATCCCCAATTAGACCGATAGGACATTCAGATTGAATGGAGATACCACGGTTGAGAGGGAAGAGAATTTCTAGTTCGTCGATGATTTTGGTGAGTTTTTTGTCACCACCGAATACGATGTCGCGTTCTTGGAAGTCGGAGGTGAAGTGCATGGTACCAAAGGAGTTGATACCTGTGATACCTACATAGTAGTTACGACGACCAGACCAAGACCAGTAACCGCAACCTACTGGGCCGTGGCTGATGTGGATCATGTCCTTAATAGGACCCCAAACCACACCTTTAGAACCTGCGTAAGCACAACCACGGGCGGTCATTACACCAGGAATAGATTTGATGTTAGACTTAACGCCGCAATCAGACTTGCTTTCTTCGTGGACGTTGAGGTGTTTTTCGCGTTTTTTGCGAGATTTTTCGGGATAAGCTTTGAGAACTTCTTGAATAAGTTCCTTATTTTCTTCTACAAGATTCTTGTTTTCGGGAGGTGTCATAGTCTGCCTCGGTTTCTGTTACGGATGGGGAAATTTAGGGAAAAAAGGGAGAGGAGAAGGATGAAGGCTGAAGGCTAAAGGATCAAAGCTGAAGGTTAAAAGTTGAAAGATTGTAGATTTCATATTTCATATTTCACACTTCATACTTCACACTTCAATCTTCATACTTTCCTTGTCTCCTAATTACGGGATGATCTATTTGGTAGCTTCTGCGGGCTTACCGATGATTTCTGCGTGCTTAGAATCATCATCTAAGATACCGTATTCGATCAACAGTGCTTCTAGTTCGTCCATCTCTATTGGTGTAGGAATAGTGAGCTTGTCGTTGTTGATGATTTTCTTAGCTAATTCACGGTATTCATTACCTTGGTTGCTGTCAGGTGCGTACTCGTTGACGGTCATCCGACGCAATTCAGCGTGTTGAACGATGTTGTCACGAGGTACGAAGTGAATCATTTGGGTGTTCAACCGTTTTGCCAAGGTTTCGATGAGTTCGTGTTCCCGGTCTGTCTTACGGCTGTTACAAATCAAACCACCCAAGCGTACACCACCGGAGTGAGCATATTTTAAAATACCGCGAGCGATGTTGTTTGCAGCGTACATCGCCATCATTTCACCGGAAGTAACGATGTAGATTTCTTGTGCTTTACCTTCACGGATAGGCATAGCGAAACCACCGCATACAACGTCACCTAATACGTCGTAGGATACGAAATCTAGGTCTTGGTAAGCACCGTTTTCTTCTAAGAAGTTGATGGCGGTGATAATACCACGACCAGCGCAACCTACACCTGGTTCTGGCCCACCAGATTCTACGCACTTCACACCACGGAAGCCGGTGAGCATTACTTCTTCGAGTTCTAGGTCTTCTACTGCACCGCGTTCAGCAGCTAAGTGTAATACGGTGGTTTGTGCTTTGGCGTGGAGCATCAAACGGGTGGAGTCTGCTTTAGGGTCGCATCCTACGATCATGATGCGTTGACCCATTTCTGCCATAGCTGCCAGGGTGTTTTGGGAGGTGGTAGACTTACCGATACCGCCTTTACCATAGAAAGCTATTTGTCTAATTTTTTCGTCAGTCATGGTTCTCTTGTCCTACAATTGGTTGGTTTAGTGGGTCTTTGGGTTTGTTTGAGAATCTCACGCCTGTTGAGCTATGGCTGTGAGGGGTTTGTAGAACGATCGCGAATGGCACACGCCGGGGGCGATCGCTCTACAGCAAAATTGGTGGATACTGGTGTCATAATGATTCGGGGTTAAAATTTTATTTAGTCTTTGTCATTTGTTGTTGATTAGGCAAATGACAAAGGAATTACACACTTTACAAATACGCCATAATCTGGAAGAACGCGGAACGCTGGGTAGGATTTGACTAGCTATTCAACTATCAATGCGTCAGTCTTACCCTTGGTGAATTCTGCGGATATACTAGATCGCCCCGCAGGATTCGTCTTACTTGTTCAAAATAGCGCCCTTCAAGGATGCAACGCGATCTAATGCAGCTTTGGTGTCGTCTGCTGATGCTCCACCTACAGCCATAGCCGCAGTTAGGTGCTTGGCGATCGCATCAAAGTGTTGTTCTTGTAGGTTCATCCCTGTGTGGGTTTTGTCCATTGGACGACCAGTGTATTGCTTTGGCCCTTCAAATATCAAAGAGAAGAAAGCAATTTGATGCGCCCGTTGTTTCGCCATATCTGTGTTAGCGAAAAATGGTTTGAGGGAGTTGTCTGCGACGATGCGTTTGTGTAAATCATCAACTATTTTCTCAATAGTTGCTTGTCCACCAAGTTTTTCATACAATGTTGCACTCATATCCTTTTCCTTTGAAGCGTATTGGATAATGAAATTGCAGGTAGGCGCTGTATAACTTTGCCTATGTGCTGTTAGCTGTCTGTTGTTAGTAGGAATAAAACCATTGATGGGAAAACAATCGTATCAGTTAAATCCTACTTTTTGTTCTTGGCTGTCGCACATCAAGGTGTATTTGTGTTGTGAGTAAAACTTAGAGCAATGGCTCAACTGCTTGCACTACGATATCTTTGCTAATGCGATCGCGCAGTCTGGACTCAATTGCTATTTTCAGCGTAGCGGTGCTGCTAGAACATGAACCACAAGCACCTTTGAGGATTACTTGTACGGTATTTCCGTCTATGTCGTACAGTTCTACGTCTCCACCGTCAGCGATTAATACTGGTCTTACCTCTTCGTCCAGGACTTTTTGAATTAAGGCAATCTTTTGGACGTTGGTCAGCGGTTTTGTAGCTATCTGACCGGAGTTAAGAATTTGTGTTGTTTTTATGTCGTTATTGCTGTTTTTGCTGGTTGTAGCGAGTTCCTGCTCTACTTCCTTAATAATATCATCAATTTTTGTTAAACAGGAACCGCACCCGCCACCAGCTTTGACATAATTTGTTACCTGCTCCGCAGTAGTAAGGTTATTTTCTTTCACTACGCGACGGATTTTTGTATCAGTGATACCAAAGCAGGTGCAAATTAAAGCGCCTTCGTCATCGTCGTCATGGGCAGCCAGAGGAATGCCACGATAGTTATAGATTGCGGCTTCTAGAGCTTCTTGACCCATTACTGAGCAGTGCATTTTGGCTTCAGGTAAGCCGCCGAGATAATTGGCAATATCTTTGTTAGATACCTTCAGGGCTTCATCTAAAGTTAAACCCTTAACCATTTCGGTCAATGCGCTAGAAGAAGCGATCGCACTGGTACAACCAAAGGTTTGGAAGCGGGCATCAAGAATTTTATCAGATTCTACTTCTACTTTTAGATGCAGTCTGAGGGCATCACCACAGGAAATGCTGCCTACTTCTCCCGTTGCAACCTTAACTCCAGGTTCGCTAGTTTCTTCAATGACTCCCTGATTCTTGGGATCGTAAAACAGTTCTAATACTTTATCTGTGTAGTCCCACATATTTTAAGTGCTGAGTTCCGAGTGCTGAGTGGAGAGAGGTGATAGGTGATAGGTGACAGGTGATAAATTATCTATTTCCTTTTCCCTGTAACCTGTTCCCTGTAACCTAATTAACGATGTGCTAATGTTTGTTCTTGAGATTGCAACCAACTCGCGTCGTCGTTTTTGAATGGTGACAGAGCGCGGAGACGTTCTACAATTTCGGGCATAACTTCAATGACGCGATCGATTTCAGCGTCGGTGGTGTAGCGACAAAGACTGAAGCGAATGGAACCATGTAAGGTAGTGTATGGTAAACCCATTGCCCGCAGAACGTGGGATGGTTCGAGTGAACCGGAGGTGCAAGCGGAACCAGATGAGGCACAGATACCGTATTTGTTTAACAGCAACAGAATTGCTTCACCTTCGATATATTTAAAACCGATGTTGGTGGTGTTGGGCAATCTGTTTTTAGTATCGCCGTTAACTTCGCAATCAGGGATTTTAGCGAGGAGGGTTTGTTCCAGGCGATCGCGCAACTGTCTTTCTCTATTAGTTGCTTCTTCTAAATGCAGCAATTCTAATTCCGCTGCTTTACCTAAACCAACGATACCCGGAACATTCTCTGTACCCGCGCGGCGACCGCGTTCTTGGTGTCCACCAATCAACAGGGGACGAAATCTCACGCCCCGACGCACATACAAAGCGCCAATACCTTTGGGTGCGTGAATCTTATGACCAGACATAGTTAACATATCTATGGTGCTGGTCTTCATGTTCAGTGCCAGTTTACCTACTGCTTGCACTGCATCGACGTGGAAGAGTGCGCCGCTTTCTTTGACGCGTAACCCAATCTGTTCTATCGGGAAAATTGTCCCTGTCTCGTTGTTAGCATACATGATGCTGACCAAAGCTGTGTTCCCAGTCAGAGAGGCTTCTAGTTCATCTAGATCCAACTGTCCCTGACTATTTACTGAAAGATAGGTAACACTATAACCTTGGGTTTCTAGTTGTTTGCAGACATTCAGCACCGCTGGGTGTTCTACTTGGGTGGTGATGATGTGGCGTTTTTCGGGCTGGGCTAATAAAGCGGCGCGAATGGCTGCGTTATCTCCCTCGGTTCCACAACTAGTAAAAACAATTTCTGATTCATCTGCACCGAGGAGGGCGGCTAGTTGTTCCCTGGCTGTTTTCACTGCTTTACCAAGTTGCCCGCCAAAGGTGTGCATACTTGAGGGGTTGGCGTAATATTCGGTTAAGTAAGGCATCATTGCCTCTAAAACCTGTGGGTCTATCTTAGTAGTCGCATTATTGTCTAGATAAATGACACTCATTCTTATACCCCTAGGATTTCACCCTGATGCTTTTGCAATTGTTCGGAGAATTTCTGAGAATAGAAGTATTCACTATCTAATATAATAAAGGTTGTATCTATGCGTTGTTATGGAAAATTGGGGTTACGCCAGAGTCAGCGGTGAAGAGCAGCAAACAGATAAAGGTGCATTGCGTAAACAAATAGAACGTTTACGTGGTGCTGGATGTTCAAAAGTATACTGGGATATTCAGTCGCGGACAACGGAGGTCAGAGAAGGGTTACAACAATTAATTAATGATTTGCAGACATCGCCTAAGGGTAAAGTAAAATCACTACAATTTACCCGAATTGACCGTATTGGTTCATCATCACGCTTGTTTTATTCATTGTTGGAGGTACTGCGTTCTAAGGGAATTAAACTGATAGCCTTAGATCAAGGAGTTGACCCTGACAGTCTTGGCGGAGAACTAACAATAGATATGTTACTGGCGGCTGCCAAATTTGAGGTCAGAATGGTGACGGAAAGGTTAAAAAGTGAACGTCGTCATCGGGTAAATCAAGGAAAAAGTCACCGAGTTGCCCCATTGGGATATCGTATCCACAAAGATAAATATGTCTGCGATGACTCACCATGCGTTTGCTTGTTAGCCGGACGCAGAGAATTAACTGCGTCTGATTTGGCAAAACATATTTTTAACACTTTTTTTGAGTGCGGTTCGGTAGCGGCGACTGTGCGTAAACTGCATTCAGATTTTGGGATAGAAACAAAGGCTTTTGATTGGAACAAGGCGGAAACATCTTCACGGATTGTGAGTGATCATGACTTAGATAAAATTGTTTTTACACCAAATAAAGTTAACCACCCCTTGCGTTATCCGTGGTCTGGACTGAGATGGTCGATTGCAGGTTTAAAAGCATTATTAGTCAACCCTGTTTATGCAGGGGGTTTACCTTATGATACTTACGTTAAATCAAAGGGAAAACGCAAACACTTTGACGAGTGGAAGGTAAAATGGGGAACGCATGACGATGAGGCCATCATCACATACGACGAACATGAACGAGTAAAACAGATTATTAGAGAAAATCGTAATAACCGATGGGCTTCCAGAGACGAGAACGAAGTGAACCCATTTTCTAATTTAATCAAATGCAGCCATTGTGGAGGTTCAATGACGCGCCATGCAAAACGGATAAATAAAAATGGAGAGGCTATCTATTATTTTCAGTGCCGTTTGTATAAAGCCGGCAACTGTGGCAATAAAAATATGATTTCATCCAAAATATTAGATATCCAAGTAGTAGATTTCTTAGCTCAAGAAGCTGAAAGATTAGCGAACTTAGTTGACACAGATGAGCAAATTCCTGTTGAGGAACCCCCAGAAGTCAAAACTCTGCGTGCATCGCTGAATACTCTAGAAACTTTACCGCCAAGTTCAGCCATCGAACAAATAAAAAATGACCTCAAAGAACAAATTGCGATCGCATTTGGCGTAACAAATAATACAGCCAAAGAATCCCTGATTGCTAAAGAACGCATTATCCAGGCTTTTTCTCATAAAAGTTACTGGCAAGGACTTCAAGCCCAAGATAAACGATTAATACTCAATGGTTGCGTAAAAAAAATATGTGTAGATGGCAACTTCATTACAACCATTGAGTATCGTTACTAGGCAGTTTTGTTTTTAGACTTTGTTTTTTGTTCTGGAATAGCCGAGGTAGATTGTAGCTCGGCTTTACGTTTTTCCCATTCCATAACTGTGCGAATTACCACTTGTGACCAAGTTTCGTAAACCATAAGTACCATTGTTAGTTAATATGAGGATAGCGAAAGTTCAAAATTTTTTTGTTCATCACAAGCCAGTTACTCAAAATAATTAGTTTTGAGAGAAAAATTTTAAGAAGTAGTTTGAATACCCAAACTAAAGTACTGACAAAGGAACTGTAATTTAACAGCTTGTCTGTAGAAAAGAATTTGTCTGGCAATCATCTTCAGAGGCTCTGAAAACCTGTTGGAAGATTAAGCGCTATGCAGCTATAGCAGGTGACAGAGTTAAAAGTCTCTTATTGTTTAAGTTTTATCGCTTACCAATGTCCTAACTACTTTGGCTACAGCTATACTTCTGAATATGTATCAAAAAAAATATGCTGAAAAAGAGAATTAAGCAGTATTAATACATAAACAATAAGGCATTGTAGTAATGAATGAAATACCAAATGATATCAATAGACTTCTTACATAAATCAAAAAAGAACCCCACCCACCTTTAACTTGTGTCAAAGGCGGGTGGGGTGTGCGGGGAATTTTGCAACAGGTCTATTATTTTTGGAATAAGGCAGAGAGAGAAAGAGTTTGAGACTTATTTACGTTTCTTTACATAGTTTGGTTTATTGCATCGACTTACGTAAGTAATCACTAAACTTTGATCCATTTCAGTGTATGAGGATCTTTGTCATAGCGGTAGGTAAAGCCATCTCTCGCTGCAACAGTCTCTCCTTTGCTGGCCTTACTCCTAATAGTATTAATAGTATAGGAAGTTAATTCACTCATTTCTTTATGAGAAAGACCTTCAATGAGAGTTTTTTGAATTGATGTTGCTGATTTGCTTTGATATTCATTTTTAGGTAAATTGTCTTGAGTAATGCGAGTATTTTCTGTCGAGTTTACGGTAATTGTTTTTTGGTTTCGATAATCTTGAATACTCAGAAGTTGCCAACTAGAAGCTTGTGAAAGTTCCAAAACCCATTGATGATAATCAAATAAGCTTTCTCTATGCCCTACACTAATAAATGTTGTTTTTGTATCTTGTAATTGTTTGTATAAATTCCCTTCATTTTTCAAATCCAAGGCACTTGTTGCTTCATCTAATATGGTGAATCTTGGATGACTGACTAATAAGCGTGCGAAAGCCAGACGTTGCTGTTCTCCTAGCGATAATATATTTTCCCAAGGAACTTCTGTATCAAAACCTTCAACTCGACTTAGTAAGTTTTGTAAGTTTACTTGTTGCAAAACATCTTTGATTTCTGCATCGGTCATTCCCCGTTTTGTGTGTGGATAGAGTAACTGTTCGCGCAAAGTTCCTAAAATGATGTAAGGACGTTGAGGTAAAAATAATACGTCTTCTAAGGGAGGTCTGATCACACTACCGGTTCCTGAGTTCCACAAGCCTGCGATCGCTCTCAACAGAGAACTTTTTCCTCGACCGCTAGGCCCGACAATTAACAAACCCTCTCCAGGCTGAACAGTCAGCGACAATTCCTCAACAATTACCTGTTCATAATTGGGTGTTTGTAAAGTAACATTCTCAAAGGCTAGTCGTTTCTCTTCTCTGGTTTTAATTGTACTGACATTTTCTGGTTGTTTAGTGACAACTGTTAATGCTTCCGACAGTTCAACCAAACGATCAATATAACTGGAAAAGCGGCCTGAAGTTGCAAATTCTCTGATTAATTCTGCCATTGCATTGGCGAACAGATTACAAGCTAAACTAGCTTGAGCGATTTCGCCAAAATCAATTTCACCCTTAATCTGTAAAGGCCCGAATACTATAAATGGAAATATTTGAATTACAGCCTGATATCCTCTATTAAAAATATCTTGGCTCCTCTCCCAATTAATCTTGCGTTTAGTACCTTCAACAATCTTATTAAATCTGCGCTGAATGATATTTAACTCTTGCTCTTCTCCCTGAAAAAAAGCTATTGATTCAGCATGATTCCGAATATGCGTGACACTGTAAGTATAGTCTGCTGTAGATTCAAGTTCTTCTTGTCTAATTTTATTTAATTCTTGAGCCAAGTAAACGGCAATTACATTACCAATTATAGTATAACAAACTACAGCAATTGCTACAAATTGGGAGAGAGACCAGAGAATAACTATAAAAGCTGTCATCTCTAGAATTTTCTCTAGAAACGTAGCTAAAAAACTGAGAACATATCTGGTTAAAGGTTCTATTTCTTGAGCAATTTGTTGATCTGGATTATTAACATCGGATTTAAAGTTGATTTTATAATAAGCACGATTACTTAAGTATTTTGATAAAATATGATTATTAAGCCAATTATACCAATCGAGAGCAATTCGTTTCCTAATAAATTTAGAAAATCCTACTAAAAGTGTTACCGAAACTAGGGCTACACCATAAAGCAATAATATATCAATAAATTTCTTTAAATCTTTTTCTTCAGTAATAACATCAAGTAAATAGCGGTTCACAAAGCTATTAAAAACAGTTACCCCTACTAGGGCGATGATTAATAATATTAGGAGAAATAGCATTCCCCATGTCCGAATCACATCAGAAAACGGCCTGCCGCTCATATCTGTGGGATACCAATAAGGCCCGATAATTGCTTGGAAGTTCTTCCAAAATTGATTTGCAACTGGAGCAGAATTATTGTTTGCGGATTTATTAATAAAACTTGTAGCTTGCATCTGGATAAAAATGATTTTAGTCTTTTGTGGCAGATAATAGGTAACACCAAAAGTAGGCTAATAGATATACAGGGAATTGGTAAGCACAAATCCCAGGCTACGCCAACAAAAATTAAATAAAATTCCTATATCAATACTCAGGATTGACAAGCCAGCATTGATATAAATCCCGGATTGAGCCAATATTCTCCTGAGTCTTTAACGATTAGGAATTGTGAGTTGTAAATTAGCACAATGGACTATTCAAAGATACCATCTTTCCATAATTCTAAGACTTCGTTGGCTGTAAAATAGCGCTCTTGTTCCGTCGCCAGAGATTTGATTACGGCACGCATTTTCTCGTACTGCTTTCTGGGTTGAGGATTTTGCAGTTGCTTTTCAAATAGATATTGGAAATTACTGACTCCACTCCATTTGCCAAATACAATATCTATCTTGTTATGACGAAATACAGCATAGCTCTTGGGGTCACGAAACAAAGAATTAACGTGAATACCAGATTCGTGACGTTGTGCCGTTTGAGAATAAGGTGGTGCAGGACGAATCCCCATTTGCTCGATGTAATTAGTCACTGCTGTTATAGTATCGTAGTTGATCCCCTCAACTTCTATGCCGAAGCGAACTTGCAACCCATTTAACACTTGCTCAAGCGCAACATTTCCGGCTCGTTCCCCTAAGCCACAAAATGTCCCAGATACTAAAATTGCTCCCGCCATCAGAGATTGGAGAGTATTTTCTAAAGCCAAACCCATATCGTTGTGATAATGTACTCCCAATGCTACCCCGGTTGTAGATTGGAGCAAGTCGTTAACCCAGATATAACTCTTTTCGGGAGTGAGAACCCCCACTGTATCGCACAGCAAGAAATGTTCGATATAAGGACTGGATAAGCGAATACATTCTACTAAAAAATCAAAATCTGCCCTAGAAGCATCTTCGGCTGCAAAATCCACTCTCAAGCCAGCTACTTTTGTGGCATAGTGCAGATTTTCCACAATCACATTAAGAGCATCTTGACGAATTTTATTGATGATATGAGATGGGATATCGTCATCAATAGTTTTACCTTGGTATTCGCTCATCAGGCGGATGTGGGGATTGCGTAAAAACAGGAGTCGGTCAGAAACTGCATGAAATAGAATGATGCGCTTTACTCCGCAGCTTTTTGCGTGATCAATGTACTCTTTTCCCATCATCGTATCAGCCGTAATCAAATCATCCCATCCCTCTGATACTAAGGATTTGACTAGCTCGGCTTCTTGTTCACAGACACTTGGCATGATGGCGATTCCATCAATTCCTGTTTGAGCAATCAGATGGGCAAGTTTGTGTTTAGTTGAGTAAGGGAAGAAAATGCCTACTTGTTGTTCCCCATCTCGTAGGGTTTCATCGTAAATTTTGATCGGAAGAGTTTGCATTTTTGTATACCAATTCAAAATTAAGAAAATTAGGTTAATGATTGAATCAGTTTGTAGTAAGAACTTTAATTCTTACTACAAACCTCTTGACCGATTAAGACATCATCATCCGTAATTGGGTGGCTAAGATTTTTACATTGGGTTCATAAAGCATTCGACCGTGGTTTCCAGGTATAGAGATTACCTTGACAGGGTTGTGGGTATACGATTTCCATCCCCAATCCGGTAAATCGTAATTGGAAATAGCTTGGAGTTCTTGCAACACAATTTCATGGACTTCTTGAGCGCGGAATAAAACAATCGGTGCAGAAATCCGATGGGTAGGCTGATAATTCGCGTAATTGAGCGTCAGCATTTTCATCACCTGCATATTGTTTTTTAGTAAATCAAGGCTTGAGTGTTCTGGTAGGACGTTATGTTTGTATAAATACTGTGCTGCTACATCCCAACGGGCTTGGTCATCGTGTTGAGCAGCTAAATCAGCGTATTTTAAACCTAAAGAAACTCCCTTTAAAGCTTCAATCCGTTGGAGTAATTGCCAAATCCAATCAATCTCTTTTCTATTAATTAAATGCTCAGGATGAGAAACCAGACCAGCATCCAAAATAGCCAGTAAACTAACTTTTTCACCTTGCTGTTCCAGTTGGGAAGCTATTTCAAAAGCAACAGCACAACCTGATGAGTATCCTGCAAGTAGATACGGACTTTTGGGTTGCTGTTGGCGTAATAGCTCAATCAATTGACTTGCATGAAGTTCTACTGAGTTTGGAACTGCACTCAGTCCATCTCTTCCTGGAGTTTCTAGCCCATAAACTGGATGCTCATTTCCTAAATTGATAACCAAATCTTGAAAATAGAAGCCGTGTCCATTTGCGCCAGGTAGACAAAATAGAGGGGTTGCATCTCCTTGAGGTTTGAGTAACAGTAAATCGGGATGGGACTGTTGCACCTCATTATTAGAGAGTTGTTCTGCTAGTTGAGCAATGGTAGGGTTTTGAAATAAACTGCTCAAGGAAAGTTGTTTCCCAAACTCTTGTTGAATATGATTGAGCAACTTCATAGCCAAGAGAGAATGACCCCCCAAGTCGAAAAAGTTATGATGAATGCCAATTTTTTGACGTTCAAGAACAACTGACCATAATTGCGCTAGTTGTTTTTCAACTTTGTTGCGTGGGGCTGTGTATAACCCTTCAATTTCAACATTAGGAGCAGGTAAAGTTTTACGGTCAATTTTGCCATTGGGAGTTAAAGGTAACTTATCCAAGGTAATAATCTGAGCCGGAATCATGTAATCGGGTAGACGAGATTTGAGATGATTTTTCAATTCAGTAGATAAATCATTACGAATTCCTGTTACGTATGCAATTAAACTCTGGTTGCTCTCAGTTTTATGTAAAGTTACAATGGCTTCTTTAACTGATGGATGTTGCAATAAGAGTGATTCAATTTCACCGAGTTCAATTCTAAAGCCGCGTAATTTCACCTGCTCGTCAATGCGCCCCAGATATTCTAGATTGCCATCAGCATTCCATCTGGCTAAGTCACCAGTTTTATAAATTTTTTCAGTTTTACCGAATAAATCAATTTCAATAAATTTTTCAGCAGTAGTTTCGGAACGGTTGAGATAACCCCGCGCTAAACCCACTCCAGCAATACACAATTCGCCAGGAATACCAGTAGGTAAAGGTTGATTATGTGTATCCAAAATATGGATGTTTATATTAGATATTGGTTTACCAATAGTTGGTTTTTTGCCATTAGGTTGACAAAGAGAAATCGCCGCAGTCACAGTAGATTCTGTTGGCCCATAGCAATTATATAAACGTTGTTTTATTCCCCACTGACTAACTAATTCAGCAGTACAAGCCTCTCCACCAACGCTTATAGTTTGTAAATTGCCGAGAGTCACCCTTGGTAAAACAGACAACACCGAGGGAGGTAAAAAGATATTAGTAATTTTGTGTTCAGTTGAAAAATCAACTAAGGCTTGACTGGGTAACAAAGTTTCTTTAGGTGCTAGATATAAACAAGCACCTGCGGATAAAGCAGTAGCAATTTCACCAATAGATAAATCGAAACTAAAAGACCCAAACTGAAGCAAACGACTGTAGTGTTGAACTTGAAAAGTTTCAGCCCAGGCTAAGGCTAGATTAACAATTGCTTGATGCTCAATCATCACTCCCTTTGGTCTTCCCGTCGAACCAGAGGTATAGATAACGTAAGCTAAATTATCAGGCTGACTTTGGGGACTAGGGTTTTCAGTTAATTCTTCGTTAAAAGGTTCCGCATCCAAACAAATGACTTGATTAGCAAAAGGTAATTGGTCTAATAAAAAACTTTGAGTTAGTAATACTGATATCCCAGAATCTTCTAGCATTAATTCAATACGTTCTTGAGGATAATTAGAGTCAATCGGTACATAAGCCCCACCTGCTTTGAGAATACCGAGTACGCCAATAATCATTTCTAAAGAACGTTCGACACAAATACCAATTAAGGTATCTGGCTGAATTTGGTAATTTTGAATTAAATAATGAGCAAGTTGGTTAGCTTTCTGATTAAGTTGTTGATAAGTTAGCTGTTGAGACTCAAAGACTAAAGCGATATGATGAGGGTTTTTAGTAACTTGTGCCTCAAACAAATCAACCAAAGTTTTATTGTGAGGATATTCGGTGTGAGTTTGATTCCAGCCTTGTAGTTGTAGCAGTTCAGCTGCTGTCATCAACGGTAGAGTATTAATCGGTTGGTTCGGGTTATCAATAATTCCTTTGAGCAGAACTTCAAATTGTTCCGCCATCCGTTGGATAGTAGCCTTATCAAAAAGGTCAGTGGCGTATTCCCAAGAGCAATTTAATCGGTTGTCATATTCCATCACCATCAGGGTTAAGTCAAACTTAGCGATCGCACCCTTGACTCCCAGCCATTGAATATCTAATCCTGGTAAACTCAAGTCTGGACTTTCATTATTTTCCAGCGCAAACATCACCTGGAATAAAGGGTTATAACTTATGCTGCGTTCTGGTTGTAACTTTTCCACCAGCAACTCAAAGGGGATATCTTGATGAGCATAAGCATCTAAACAAGTTTGGCGAGTTTGTTGCAGGAACTCGATAAAACTTTGCTCAGGTTTGATTTGGTTACGCAATATCAAAGTATTGACAAAAAAGCCAATTAATGAATCAGTTTGGCTATGGGTGCGGTTGGCAATGGGAGAACCAATACACAAATCGTCTTGGCGACTGTAACGAGATAGCAGAATACTCAAAATAGCCAACAAGGTCATAAATAGACTTGCACCTTGTTGTTGACTGAAAGTTTTAACAGCTGTACTTAATTGTGGCGTGAGAGAGTAAAGAAAGCGATCGCCTCTGTAACTTTGTTGTGCTGGGCGGGGAGAATCGGTAGGCAATTTCAGTAATGGGGAAGCATCACCTAGTTGATGTTTCCAGTAATTAATCTGCTTTTCTAAAACCTCCCCTTGTAACCAGTTACGTTGCCAAGTTGCATAGTCGCTGTATTGAATCGGTAAGGGAGCAAGATTTGGGGTTTGACCTTGGGTAAAGGCAGTATAGGCTTGCCGTAACTCCCGCACAAATACCCCCATTGACCAGCCATCACTGATAATGTGGTGCATATTGATCAGCAACACATATTGGAGATCGCTCAATTGCAGTAGTTTGGCTTTAAACAAAGGGCCAGTATTTAACTCAAAGGGTTCTTGAGCATGAGCATCAATTAAATTTTGGATATTTGGGCATTGTAGAAATTTCTCCCCTGCTCCCCTGCTCCCCTGCTCCCCTGCTTCTTCCCGGCAATCTTCTACAGTTAAAACTTTGATTTCGTCTAAATTGCGGATAGCAATTTGGGGTTGTCCTGCGATCGCAGGGAAATACATTCTCAGGCTGTCGTGGCGATTCAGCAGATAAGCCAAACTAGAGCGCAGAGCATCAATATTCAATTTGCCGTTTAATTGGAGAGCGATCGGCATATTGTAAGCGGCTGATGACTCTTGGAGTTGTGCTAATAGCCAGAGGCGTTGTTGAGCAAAGGAAAGAGGCTTAGGAGAGTCAGCACTTAAAGTGGGAATTTCCTCTGTGATGACATGCGTCCTAGCAGCTTTCAAGAAGGCTAAAATGTCTGCTTTGTTGTTTTGAATGTCCTGCTTGAGTTCAGCAGTGAGGGTGTTTTTGCTAGTACGAATCCGTAACTTATCATCTTCAGCCCAAATTCGGCAGCCCATATTCTGCAAACGAAGCATTAAAGAAACTATTTGCTGATTTTGTGTCATGGTCATAGTTCGATTTCCTCTTCGTCTGAGTTTAAAGGTTGTATATCTGCGCTGGTGGAATTAACCCAAATACAGCTATCTATATAATTTGCCAATTCACTGAGTATGGGAGACTCAAATACTTGACGCAGTGGTATTTCTACCTTGAATACGTCGCGGATGCGGTAGCACAATTGAGTGGCTAATAGGGAATGTCCTCCCAAGTTGAAGAAGTTATCTTGTCGGGCTATGGCTTCATATTTCAGCAACTTTGTCCATAGTTGAGCTAGTAATTTTTCTGTTTCTGTTACAGGTAATTCAATATTTGTGGCTACAACTGCTTTACTTCGTGCGGGTAAAGCTTTGCGATCTATTTTGCCATTTGGTGTTAATGGTAGTTTTTCTAAAACAACGAAATGGCTAGGAATCATATAATCAGGAAGATTTTTTGCCAGAAAATCTCGCCATTCTTCTAATAACGCTGGATCAACTTGATGGGTGCGATATTGTAATGGTTGATTGGCGTAATTTTGCCAAGGTTTCAGTCGCCAATTTGCCCCTTGATTAAATCTTGGTATTTTCTCCCATCCAGGTATATTCCTTTGCAAAACAACATCGTAATTAGCAAAATTGGTAGAACTGTATTGAATAAAAGGTGTATAAGGTAAATTTTGTGTTAAAGTTCGGAATATTTCTGGTTCTATGCCTGAGTTAATTTGTGAAATTACTGCTTTTAAATCTGTAACAGTACCATCTAATTGAGCTACTTTTTCTAACAACGTCATTTCTGAAGTTAGCCGGGCATTGGGAATATCTTCAATGCTTAATAAATCGGGTTGCTGAGTTGTTAGAATTTTCTCAATTGTTTCCAAATTTAACTGTTGTTCTTGCCAACTCAAACATTGCGGTTCTACAGAAATAGAATATTGACCATCTAAAAATAAAACAACATTGTAGCGAAAACGGCTCATTTCTGTATGATTATAACCCCGTTTTAATTCAATTTTTACGTGACTAATTCGAGGGAATTTTTGTTTGAGTGCGATAAAGAAATCAGGCTCAATTAGTAATTCTCCTTCAGTCTCTATACTTTTTTGAATCTGTTGGCGTAAGTCGTGAATTGATAATTGATCAGGGGCGCGATAAAAGTCTAGTGCGGTGTGAAAAGCCGCTAATAAATGCAGATTTCGTACATCGCCTATAAAGATTTTTCCTTGATGACTCACAGTTTTGATAGCCCCTTCAATGACTGACAACAAGTAATCTAAGGAAGGGAAATACTGAATTACAGAATTGATGATTACCAAGTCATAAGCATTTGTGCCAATGCCATCAAATTGGTTAGCTGCACTTTGTTTTAAAGTAACTTTGTTTTGGAGAGACTGCTGTTTGAGATATTGTTCAATATACTGCAATCCACCTGATGAAAAATCTGTGCCTAAATAATGCTGACAATGGGGTGCAATTTTAAACAATAACATCCCTGTCCCACAACCGATTTCCCATACCTTTTTGGGTGCAAGTTCTAAAATTTGCTCAACGGTTGTATCTCGCCATTCTTGCATTACAGTTTTGGGATAAGGTTCTCCCGTATAGCTGTTAATCCAACTAGCTAAATTCAGGGTAGGATCATCTTCTGGTTTTTGCGATTGATGGTACGTATCATTGAAAATTTGTTGCCATAATTCCACTTGCTCACATTGGAGATAGTCATCTTCTGTTGGTGTGGGGACAATATAGGCGACTAGACGTTGATCAAACTCAGTTTCTTGTTGTACGATGACAACCGCTTCTTGAATTTTTGAGTGTTTGATTAAAGATGTTTCAATTTCGCCTAATTCAATGCGAAAACCACGCAGTTTGATTTGATGATCAATCCGTCTTAAATATTGTAAATTACCATCAGGTAGCCAACGGGCTAAATCACCAGTTTTATAGATGCGCTCATTTTTACCAAATAAATTAACTTCCAGAAATTTTGTGGCGGTTAAATCAGGACGATGTAAATAACCCTGTGCTAAACCTGCGCCCGCAATGCAGAGTTCCCCTGGTATTCCTGGGGGAAGGGGTTGATTGTAATTATCTAAAATATAAATGCGAGTATTAGCGATCGCCTTCCCAATGGATAATACAGATCCTTGAAAATATTCTTTTTGCTCAAAAGTATTTACAGGATAAATATCTGACCAAATGGTAGTCTCCGTTGGGCCATATAAATTCCAAAGTTCAGCACTTCTTTCTATTAGTTGATGAGCCAGTTCCCAAGTTAATGCCTCACCACCGCAGCAAATTTTAAGTTTGCTTGAACCTTTCCATCCTGCGGCTAACAACATCCGCCAGGTAGCAGGAGTAGCTTGCATAAAAGTAACGGCATCATTAACTAATTGTTCTGCTAACTGTAAACCGTCAGAGGCAATTTCTCTACTGGCTAGAATTATTTTTGCTCCTACTATTAGAGGTAAATAAATTTCCAGTGCAGCAATATCAAAAGATATAGTTGTCACAGCCAGGAGAGTATCGGAAGCGTTTATTCCAGGCTGTTCTTTCATGGAATATAGGAAATTAGTCAGTGAGGAGTGACAAATCGCCACTCCTTTAGGTCTTCCAGTAGAACCAGAAGTGTAAATTACATAAGCTAAATCATCAGTGCAAGTGTTTAGCTGAGGATTATTTGTTGACTGTTTCGTCCATGTTTGTTCATCTATAAATACTACTTGAGAAGTATTTTTTAGCTTTTCTAAAGGCAGTTGCTTCTTCAGCGATTTAGTTGTTAATAATACAGACGCATTACTATCTTCCAGCATCAAATAAATGCGTTCTTGGGGATAACTCGGATCAATCGGTACATAAGCCCCACCAGCTTTGAGGATAGCCAAGATACCAATGAGCATTTCCAAGGAACGATCAATGCAAATCGCTATCAATGGATTATCAGATAGGTTTTTGAGTTGCAAGAGATGATGCGCCAGTTGATTAGCCTTTTGATTGAGTTCTTGATAACTCAGGCTTTGATCTGCAAACACAACTGCAATCTTATCGGGTGTTTTTGCTACCTGTTGTTCAAACAGAGTTACCAAAGTAGAGTTATGAGGATAATGTGTCTCGGTTTGATTCCAAATTTGCAGTTGTTGGATTTCGGCTGGGGTGATGATGGGTAGCTGATAAATCGGCTGTTGGGGATTTTGGGTAATTGCTGTCAGCAAAACTTCAAAATGTCCAGCCATACGCCTAATTGTTGATGCCGCAAATAAATCTGTGGCATATTCCCACATACAATGTAGCTGCTCATCTCGTTCGCACAAATCCAGCAATAAATCAAATTTGGCAAACGGGAAACTTTGTTCCAAGTATTTAATATCAAGCCCTGGTAAACTGACACTCGCCCCGGCTCCCGCTGCGTTTTGCAACACCATCATCACTTGGAATAAGGGATTATGACTGAGACTGCGTTCTGGTTGCAGTTGTTCTACCAAATACTCAAAGGGAATATCTTGATGAGCATAAGCATCTAAGCAGGTTTGGCGGGTTTGTTGGAGTAAATCAATAAATCCTTGTTCTGGCTTGATTTTGCTCCGCAATACTAAGGTGTTTACAAAAAAGCCAATTAACCCTTCTGTGTAACTATGGGTACGGTTAGCGATCGCGCTGCCAACACATAAATCCTCTTGGCGGCTGTAACGTGATAGTAAGATATTGAAAGCCGTCAACAGAGTCATAAATAAACTCACTCCCTGTTGTTGACTCAGGTGTTTCAGTTTTTGAGTCAGTTCTTTGCTCAAGCAAAATTCTTCACGCTCACCTTGGTAACTTTGCTGCGCTGGACGGGGACAATCTGTAGGTAACTCCAGCAAGCGCGGCGCATCGCCTAGTTGTTGTTGCCAATAATTTTCCTGAGTTGATAAAATCTCCGCTTGTAACCAATTGCGTTGCCAAGCTGCATAATCACTATACTGAATTGGTAAGGGTGATAAGTTTGGGGTAGAACCGACTGCAAAAGCGGTGTATGCTTTTTCCCATTCCCGCTTAAATATACCCATCGACCAGCCATCACTGATAATGTGGTGAATGTTAATCAGTAGGACATTTTTCTGTTCGTTGAGTTGTAGTAGTTTGGCTCTAAACAGGGAGTCAGTATTTAAATCGAAGGGTTCTTGAGCGTGGGTATTGGCCAACTGTTGTACAGTGTCTGCTTGAGTATGGGGATTGAGTGCTTGTAAGTCTGCAACTTCCAGCACTTCCATATCTTCTAGATTTTTAACTACTACCTGCGGTTCTCCTTCCAAGGCAGGAAAATAAGTGCGTAAAATAGTATGCCGTTGCAGCAAATAAGTTAAACTCTGCCGTAGAGCTTCTACATTTAGGTTGCCATCAAGTTGAAATGCGATCGGCATATTGTAGGTGGAAGAAGTTCCTTTACCTTCAAGTTGGGCTAAAAACCAGAGTCTTGATTGGGCAAAAGACAGAGTTTTAGGTTGATTTTCTGGCTGGGGTGCGATAACAGTTAAAGTAACGCTCGCAGACACTTTGTCAATTTCTCGCGCCAACTCAGACAAAATGCTTTGCTCAAATACCTTGCGGACAGATAATTCAACCCCAAAACTATCACGAATACGGGCAATTAATTGAGTTGCTAACAGGGAATTCCCCCCCCGTTCAAAAAAGTTATCCGAGCGACCAACAGATTTAATTTTTAATAAGCCTTGCCATAAACTAGCTAGTAATTCTTCTGTGGGAGTTACTGGTATTTCCAAATCACTACCACTGGCTGTATTTGGTGCTGGTAATGCTCGTCGATCTAATTTAC
The DNA here is from genome assembly GCF_015207705.1 of Nostoc sp. LEGE 06077. Classification (GTDB taxonomy): domain Bacteria; phylum Cyanobacteriota; class Cyanobacteriia; order Cyanobacteriales; family Nostocaceae; genus Nostoc_B. The sequence continues at coordinate 205,441 of NZ_JADEWI010000004.1, read as the reverse complement.
CATTAGCAGTCAAAGGTAATTGTTCCAAAACCATAATCTGGCTAGGAATCATATAATTTGGCAATTGATTTTTCAGGTAATCCCTCACTTCAACAGCTAAATTAGCGGTTTTTTCTGCTTCCGTAATATAAGCTACTAATCTGGCATTGCTATCAGATTCATATAAAATGACAACAGCTTCTTGAACTAAGGGATGTTGTAATAATAAAGCTTCAATTTCTCCGAGTTCAATTCTGAAGCCGCGTAATTTTATCTGCTCATCAATCCGACCCAAATATTCTAAATTACCGTTAGCATTCCATCTGGCTAAGTCACCAGTTTTATAAATGCGCTCAGTTTTACCAAACAAATCAATTTCAATAAATTTGTGGGCAGTAGTTTCGGGACGGTTGAGATAACCTCGTGCTAAACCTACTCCCGCAACACATAATTCCCCCTGTATTCCTGGGGGTAGTAGTTGATTGTTAGCATCTAAAATATAAATGCGGAGATTAGCTGAAGGTTTACCAATTAGCGGTTTTTTGCCATTGGCTTGACAAAGAGATATTGCCGAAATAACTGTACATTCTGTCGGCCCGTAGCAGTTATAGAAACGTCGTCCCGTTCCCCACTCGCTCACTAATTCTGCCGGACAAGCCTCCCCACCAACGCCGATGGATTGTAAATTTGTCAGAGTTGCTTTTGGTAATGTCGCTAAAGCAGATGGTGGTAAAAAGAGATGGGTAATTTTATGTTCAGTTAAAAAATCAACTAAGGTTTGACTAGGTAATAAAGTTTCTTGATTAGCTAAATATAAACAAGCACCTGCGGATAAAGCAGTCGCAATTTCACCAATAGATAAATCGAAACTAAAAGAACCAAATTGCAGCAAGCGACTGTGAGGTTGAAATTGAAAAGTTTCAACCCAACCCAAGGCTAAATTAACAATTGCCTTATGCTCAATCATCACACCCTTTGGTTTTCCAGTAGAACCAGAAGTGTAGATAACATAAGCTAAATTATCAGGCTTAACTAGATTTTTACATATTTCCCTTTGCGCCTTTGCGCCTTTGCGTGAGCCATCATCTAAACAAACAACTGTAACAGGATTTTCTAAACTATCTAAAGGTAATTTATCTAATAAATAACTTTGACTTAATAATACTGATACCCCAGAATCTTCTAACATGAACTGAATTCTCTCTGGGGGATAATTAGGATCAATCGGTAGGTATGCACCACCAGATTTGAGAATACCAAGGACACCAATTATCATTTCTAAAGAGCGTTCCACAGAAATACCAATTAAGGTATCTGGTGGAATTTGGTAGTTTTCAATTAAATACTCAGCTAATTGCTCCGCCTTTTGATTCAGTTCTTGATAAGTTAAGGTTTTTAACTCTTTACTGTTACCTGTTCCCTGTTCCCTGTTCCCTCTTACATGAGATTCAAAAACTACAGCTAAATTATCAGGATTTTTTGTAACTTGTTGTTCAAATAAGTCAACTAAAGTTGTATCTTGAGGATATTCTGTTTGAGTTTGATTCCAGATTTGTAGTTGCTGACGTTCATCCTCTGTTAGCAAAGATAAAGTATTAATTGATTGATTGGGATTATCAATAATTTGCTTCAGTAGAACTTTAAAATGTTGTATCATCCCTTGGATAGTTTCAGCCGCAAACAAATCGGTTGCGTATTCCCATTCACCTCTTAAACCGTGGGGAGTTTCACGGAAAATCAAGGATAAATCAAAGAATGTTGTGGTGTTTTCCCACTCAAACCGGGTGAGAGTTAACCCAGGAATGCTTAGTGTTTCTGGGGTTCCACCTTGCAAACCAAAAGCGACTTGAAATAGGGGATGATGAGCAAGCGATCGCTCTAATCCCAATTCATCAACTAATTTCTCAAAGGGTAAATCTTGGTGATCATAAGCGTCCAGAGTTACTTGCTTCACCCTTTGTAGTAACTCTAAGAAACTGGGATTTCCTTCTAAGTTGGTACGCAAAGCCAAAGTATTGACAAAAAAGCCAATCAACGGCTCTATCTCTCTACGGTTACGATTGGCGATCGCAGAACCAACAATAATATCTTTTTGTCCACTGTAGCGCGACAATAATAGAGCGAATACCGCCAATAAAGTCATAAACAAAGTAGTTCCTGACTCCTGACTTAACCGCTTTAACTTCTGTGTTAAATCTTGATTGATTGCTAAAAACTCACTGCTTCCCCTAAAACTCTGAACTGAGGGACGCGGTTGATCTGTGGGTAATTCTAACAAAGGAGGGACATCTGCTAATTGCTTTTGCCAGTAATTTAGTTGATTTTGCAGTACCTCTCCCTGTAAGTATTGTCTTTGCCAATGGGCGAAATCGGCGTATTGTAGAGATAACGCTGGTAAAAAAGAGGATTCCTCAGCATAAAAAGCTTTATAGAGAGTGAACAATTCCTGACGGAAAATATCTATTGACCAACCATCACAAATAATATGATGGATAACCAACAGCAATAGATGGGATTGATCAGCTAGTTTTAACAGCTTGACTCTTAGTAAAGGCGGGTTTGATAAGTCGAATGACTGTTGTAATTCTGTTGTTGCTAAATGTTGCGCCTTGCTTAATTGTTCTGCTGCTGGGATTTGTCGCCAGTCTAGCACCTGTATTTTCACTTGAAGATGAGCATGAATTACCTGTACCGGTGACTCATCGACCATAGAAAAACTTGTGCGTAAGACCTCATGACGTTGCACAATTTCTAAAATGGCTTTTTCTAAAACATTGATATCTAGTAAACCTTCAATTCGCCAGAAAAACGGGACATTATAGACACAGTTTTCACCTTCTAATTGGTCAATAAACCATAGTCTTTGTTGAGCAAAAGATAGAGGAAGATTTTGTTCCCTAGATACGGGCGTGAAGAGAGATGGTTTCTGCTGCTGTTTTAATTTTTGTAGAACTAATTCTCGTTTTTCTGGTGATAGGCTGTCAAGACGTTTCAATAAATCGCTCATGATAAAAGTTAATTTATAATTGGTAACTCGTAATTAAAAACTCTGCGTCACTTTGCGCCCCTCTGTAATTAAAAAATAATCACAACCGTAATTGCTGTGTTACCTCCTCTTCTGATAACTGATCCACTTCTGCTAAAATTCTCGCCAAATCGTCATTTTCTGCTTGCTCAATTTGTTGTTCTATTACTTTTTGAGAGAGTTCAGCAATAGTAGGATTCTCAAACAAATAATGCAAAGGGAAATCTAGATTAAAAACTTCCCTTAAGCGAGAAATCACCTGAGTAGCCAGTAAAGAATGTCCTCCTAACTCAAAAAAGTTATCGTGAATTCCCACCTGTTGTAATTTCAGAACTTCAGCCCAAATTGTGGATAATTCTTTTTCGATTGGTGTGCTAGGAGCAACAAAATCAATCTCTAGACTTCTTTGCGTATGCTCAGGAGTAGGTAAAGCACGGCGATTAACTTTACCATTAGTAGTTAGGGGTAAGGCTTCCAGAACTACGAAAGCAGTCGGAATCATGTAATCTGGTAGCTTTTCCTTTAAGAAATTTCGTAAAATCTTAGGAGTTAGTGTATTATTTTGCACTACCAAATAGGCTACTAATAATTTATTCTCTGGTTGATCTTCCCGCACTATCACTACAACTTGTTTAATGTCAGGATGCTGAATTAAAACAGCTTCGATTTCTGCTAATTCAATGCGAAAACCACGAATTTTTACTTGTGTATCAATTCGCCCAATAAATTCGATATTTCCATCAGGTAAACGACGGACTAAATCACCAGTTTTGTAAAGTCTTTCTCCCTCAATAAAAGGATTATGTATAAATTTTTTACTGGTTAATTTTGCTTGATTTAAGTAACCTCTAGCTACGCTTTTACCGCCTATATAAAGTTCACCAAGAACACCAATTGGGGTTCTGTTTAAATTCTCATCTAGTATGTAAACTGTTCTATCACCGATTGGTTTACCAATAAGAATTGAATTGGCATTTTCAGCAAGTTGTTGAGGAATCGGATAACAACAGGTAAATACTGTACATTCCGAAGGGCCGTAACCATTAATTATTTGCGATCCTGGTAATAGTTCTAAGGCATGCAGAACATGATTTACAGAAAGAACTTCTCCCCCAATGAGCAGTTGTTTAACGCCTAACAATCCTGACGGTATTGTATCAATCATTAAATTGAATAAGGCGGAAGTTAGCCACAGAATATTAACTTTTTGTTCTTGAATAATCTGGCTTAAGCCTTCAGGTGTAGGATTTTTTTCTGGATAAAGCACACAACGTCCACCATGAAGCAATGGTGTCCAAAGTTCTAGAGTTGCTGCATCCCAGGAAATAGATGAATGTTGTAGCCAAATCTGGTTTGCATCTAGTTGAATATAATCAACTCCAAACATAAATCCAAGAATGCTACGATGAGCAACCTCTGTACCTTTTGGTGTTCCTGTTGAGCCAGAGGTATAAATGATATAAGCTAAATTTTCTGGTGTAACTTCACTGGTTAAATTATCTTGTCTTTGTTGGGCAATAATTTCCCAATATAAATCAAGATCTACTACAGTTTGATTATTGAGTGGGAGCCTATTTCGTAAATGAGTTTGTGTTAATAATATAGGTGTTTGTACATCTTCCAGCATAAACGCTAATCTTTCGGCAGGATAAGCTGGATCTATGGGAACGTAAGCCCCTCCCGCTTTGAGAATAGCGAGTATTACGATTACCATTTCTAAGGAACGCTCAATACAAATTCCCACACGGACTTCCGGTTTAACTCCTAGCCATTTTAAATAATAAGCTAATTGATTGGCACGGTTATTTAATTCCCGATAAGTTAAATATTGTTGTTGATATACAATTGCTATAGCATCGGGGCTTTTTTCTACCTGTTCTTCAAATAAAACATGAAGACATTTATAATTAATAGAATTTATTCGTTGATGATTTTCTAGTGTAATTATTTGTTGTTCTTCATCTGCACTAAGTATAGATAATTGAGAAATATATTGTTGGAAGTTATCTGCCATCCCTACTAGCAATGTTTGGAAATGTCCAATCATGCGAGTAATTGTTTGTTCGTCAAAGCAGCTAGTATCATAAACAATTCTGCCAGCTAGTTGTAAACCGGGATTAATTACTACTGTGATAGGATAATTTGTGCGTTCAAAACAACTAAGATGACTAATTTCTAAAATTCTTTGATTTTCTGGTTTAGTAGAATCCAAAGGATAATTTTCAAATACTAAAATACTTTCAAAAAGTGGTAATCCGGTCGGGATATCACTTAATTGTTGAATTTCTGCAAGAGAAAAATAAGTATACTGTTCCTGTTCTAGTGCTTGGGTTTGTAATTGCTGAAGCCAAGGTAATAATTCTGTCTTGGCTGTTACTTTTGCCCGGATGGGAAGGGTATTGATAAATAGCCCCACCATCGATTCTACTTGCTCAAGCTGCGGTGGACGACCAGATACAGTTGCACCAAAGACTACATCGCTTTCTCCACTGTAGCGAGAAATTAATATAGCCCATGCTCCCTGCACTAAATTATTCAAAGTTAAATGGTGCTGTCGCGCCGCAGATTTCAATTTTTCAGTTACCGTTTGAGAGAACTGAAACCGTTGCTCGTTATGTGTTCCCCTGTTCCCCGTTCTCTGTTCCCTGTTCCCTATAAGAGTAGGAGTTTCAAACCCCTGAAGAGTTTTTTGCCAAAAGTTTTTTGCTTTATCGCTATCTTGTTGCTGTAACCATTCAATATATTCTCGATAAGGGCGAACTCCTTGCAGCCGTAAATGTTCGCCTCGCTGATTGGCTTCATACAAAGCTAAGACTTCTTTGAGGACAATTTGCATTGACCAGCCATCAAAAAGAATATGATGATGACTCCAAATAAATTGGTGGGTTTGCTCCCCTAATTGAATGATAGTAAAGCGCATTAGAGGAGCTTGATTGAGAGTAAATCCCTTTTGGCGATCGCTTGACAAGAACTTCTCTAAGTGTTTCTGCTGTTCATCAGGTGTTAAATGTCGCCAGTCCATTTGCACCCAAGGAAGATCCACTTGCTTATTCACCATTTGCAAGGGCTTTTCTATCTCCTGCCAATAAAAAGAACTGCGTAAAATAGAGTATCTCGCTACAACCTGTTTCCAAGCTTTTTGGAAAGCAGAAAAATTTAGTTCCCCAGAGATAATGCAAAGTAATTGCTCAAAATAAACTTCCGATTCTGGTGCATAAAGGGTATGAAACAACATCCCTTGTTGCATCGGCGAAAGTTCATAAAGGTCTTCGATATTTTGCATAATTACCTCTGGAGTAGGGGAGTGGGGAGTAGGGGAAGATAAGGGAGAAAAACGTTCTGACTATGGGCTGTTAACTATGGACTAATGACCATTGACCATTGACTACTTCTTGTTGAGTTTGGCTAGGAATTTATCTAGCTGTTTTTGATTGAGTTTAGCTGCTGAAAAATCTGATGGAGTATAACTTTGAGAGTTTTTTGATTGACAGTGAGCAATGAGATTTTTTAATGCTTCCATAAATCCTGAAGCTAACCGTTCAATGGTGTCTGGCTTGTGAACTTTCTTGCTATAAGCCCAAGTCATTTCAAGTTGTCCTGCACGAATAAAGCCGCTTATTCCTAATAGGTGACTGCGTTGATTAAGTAGGCTTTGTTCGGATTTGAACTCTTTCGCCAAACCCAAAACTTCAGATGCTTTCAAGACTTGATCGAATTGTCCCAAGTAGTTAAAACTTACTTGTGCTACGGGTAGGGACTGTAATTTTTCCCGAATTGTGGTGTTTTCATGCAAATAACGCAATACACCATATCCAATTCCTCGGTTGGGGATGCGCCGCAGTTGTTCTTTGACTGACTTTAAAGCCTCTCCAGGATGTTCGATTTCTCCTAGCTGTAACCCAACAGGAAATAATGTAGTAAACCAACCGACGGTTCGGGACAAATCTACATCTTCAAATAAGTCTTCCCTGCCATGTCCTTCCAAATCAATTAGTAAAGAACTTTCGCCTGTCCACTGAGTAAAGCTTTGTACTAAGGCAGTCAAAAGTACATCATTAATTTGAGTGTTGTAAGCAGAGGGTACATCTTGTAAAAGGGCGCGTGTCTGTTCTTCATTTAAAGCAAAGGTCACAGAAGCAGTTGAAGCTACGGTGTTCTTTTCTTGACCAGATGGATAGTCTACTGGTAAAGCTGTGACTTGAAGATTAGATTGACTTAGCCAGTAATCCAACTGTTTGACGGCTTCTGTTTGGGCGTATTCTGTTAGGCGATCGCTCCAATATTGCCAAGAGGTTGTTTTTGCTGGTAATTTAATAGCCTCGCCTCGGCTAATTTGTTGGTAAGCAGTAGCTAAGTCTTCCAATAGAATCCGCCAAGAAACCCCATCGACCGCTAAGTGATGGATGATGAAGAGTAAACAACTAGGTCTATCATTGCCTAATTGAAATAATGCTAATTTTGCGAGCGTTCCTGTAGATAAATCCAAACTAGCCCGGAGTTCAGCATCTTTAGTGGCGATCGCCGTTTGCTGTTCTGCTAGTGATAGATGAGACAAATCAAATACACTCAATGGTACAGATTCTTGAGTAGTGGCGTTAATTTGCAGCCAGTTCTCCCCTTCCTGCACAAACCGCAAACGCAAAGCATCATGATGCGTTAACAATTGCTGAACTATTAGCTGCAATTGTTCAGGTTGCAAATCTGACGGCACTTCTAGCAGTGCAGACTGGTTAAAGTAATGGGGTTCGGGCAATTTCTGGTCGAAAAACCAATGTTGAATCGGTGTCAACGCTACAGAACCAGTTACCAACCCTTGTTCAGCGTTGATTTGACGAGTGATACCTGCTACAGTCGCTAACTCTGCAATGGTTTGATACTTAAATAACTGTTTAGCAGCAATTTGAATACCTGCTTGGTTAGCTTTGGAAATTAACTGAATACTGAGAATGGAATCTCCACCTAGTTCAAAAAAGTTATCGTGGATGCCAACATTTTCTACTCTTAAAACTTCCGACCAAATCGCCACTAATTTCTCTTCTATCAGTGTACGAGGAGCAATAAATTTATCTTCAGCACTGCGAGAAAAATCGGGTGTAGGTAGAGCGCGGTAGTCTACCTTTTGGTTGGCAGTCATCGGTATGCTTTCCAGCGCCATGAAGGCAGCAGGAATCATGTAATTCGGTAGTTTCAGCTTGAGGAAATCCCGTAATTCATTGGTGGTTGGTTGCGGTTTTTGGGGTACGACGTAAGCCACAAGCCGCTTTTGTCCGGGGGTATCTTCATGAGCAATGACAACAGCTTGCAATACTTGTGGGTGTTGTCTCAATACTGCTTCAATTTCGCCCAATTCGATGCGGAAGCCGCGAATCTTCACCTGATTATCAACTCGACCCAAGTATTCCAGCTTGCCATCTTTGCGGAATCTGACTAAATCCCCAGTTTTGTATAGGCGAGATGATTGGTCTTCGTTTGCTCCCCTGCTCCCCTGCTCCCCTGCTCCCCTGCTTTGTAAAGCATTGGAGGCAAATTTTTCGTTTGTTAACTCAGGACGTTGCCAATATCCCCTAGCTAATCCTGCGCCACCAATATGCAGTTCTCCGGGAACGCCAATCGGTACAGGTTGCTGATATTGGTCTAAAACATAAACCTGAGCATTGTTGATGGGTCGTCCAATACTAACAGAGGTGGCTGCTGGGGTTAAGCATTCTAAGGTGGTAACAACCGTTGCTTCTGTCGGCCCGTAAGTATTGAATAATTCGGGTACTGGGGAAAAATGAGCCACACAACTATGCCAATGCTGCACTTTTTCTAGTTGAACTGCTTCACCCCCAATAATTACAGTTCTCAAACCTTCATAAATGTGAGAATCTTGGGGTTTAAGTTCGGCTACTAACTGATGCCAGTATGCTGTAGGCAAATCTAAAACAGTTAACTGCCATTTTTGGCAATACCGCCAAAAATCCTCACTGGAGTTGAGCATTTCTTCGGTGCGTAAAACTAAGGTTGCACCGACGCACAAACAAGGGAAGATTTCTTCAATTGATGTATCAAAGCAAACAGATGCAAATTGCAGAACCTTATCGCTGGCCTTGATGCCATATTCATCAATGGCTGTATTAACAAAATTCATCAAGGAGCGATGTTCAATCGTTACCCCCTTGGGTTTACCTGTAGAACCGGAGGTGTAGATAATGTAAGCCAGGTTATTTAGTTGAACGTCGCTAATTGGATTGGCTGTACTGTGGGTTGCAATGATTTCCCAATTTGTATCTAAACAAATTGTTTTTCCGGTATAACCTAGTAATTGATCTTGGTATTTATCTTGCGTCAGCAAAAAGCCGAGTTGCGTATCGGCAATAATTTCAGCGATGCGCTCTTGGGGATAAGCCGGGTCAAGGGGAAGATAAGCACCACCAGCTTTGAGAATGCCAAGTAAGCCAGCAATCATGTCTAGGGAACGCTCAACGCAGATACCAACCAGGGTTTCTGGCTTGACTCCCAAACTTTGTAAATAATGCGCTATTTTGTTGGAGCGATCGCTCAATTCGCGGTAAGTTAATCTCTGCCCATCCTGCTCTACAGCTACAGCATCAGGCGTTAACTCTACCTGAGCCTCAAACAATTTATGGATACATTCAACAGAAGAATACTCCTTGTGAGTCTGATTCCACTCCATCAATAATTGCTGCTGAGACTGGGTTAGCAGTGGTAAATTAGAAATTCCCTGCTCTGTGCTAACAACAATCTTTTGTAGTAAATTTTGATACAGCTCTACCATCTGCTGGATTGTGGCAGCGTCGAATAAATCAGTGTTGTATTCCCAAATCGCCGTAATTCCTTTCCCTTCGCCATATTGCGGAATTAAGACAACATCCAGGTCAAACTTTGTTGATTTGTTGCTCAGGGCTACATTTGTTGTGATGTTCAAGCCTGGGAGTGTTAAGTCAGGCCGAGGAGAATCATGGAAGCTAAACATCACTTGAAATACAGGATTATAACTCAAGTTCCTGATTGGCTTGAGAACCTCCACGACCTTATCGAAGGGTAAATCTTCGTTAGCAAAAGCTTCCAGCGTGACTTGGCGGACTCGCTCTAGTAACTCCCGAAACGTAGGATTACCAGACAAATTGGTGCGTAATACCAAATTATTGACAATCATGCCAATTAATTGTTCTGTTTCGCGCATCCGCCGATTGGCGACAGCTGTACCCACACACAGATCCTCTTGTGCAGTATATCGGCGCAATATTATCAAAAAAGCCGCCAGCGTGGTCATGAATAAAGTGGTTCCCTCTTGACGGCTGAGAACTCTCAAAGATTCACACAAGGGAATAGGCAACTCTACCCTGATTTGAGTGCCATTGTAAGTTTGTTCTACTGGTCGGGGGCGGTCATAGGGTAATTCCAACAGAGGCGGACTGCCGGATAATTTTTGCTGCCAAAAGGCTAATTGAGCTTGGGCTTCCTCGCTTTTCACCCACTCTCGCTGCCAATGGGCATAGTCTGCAAACTGGAGTGTTAATTCTGGTAATGGTGAAGGTTGACCTAAGCAGAAAGCTTGATAAAGTGCAAGAAACTCATTCAAAAATACATTGTTGAAAGACCAACCATCATGAACCATGTGATGTTCGATGTGGATTAACAGATGTTCTTGGTCGCTCAACTTCAACAATAACCACCTGACTAACGGCAGTTTATCCAAGTAAAAAGGCTTCTGCACCTCTGCGTCAAATAGACGTTGAATTTCTGCTTGTTGCTCGGACTTAGGAACGGTTTGGACATCTACCACTTTTAAGTTGACTGGCCAGGCTGGATGGATTACTTGAAATAAGCGTCCATCTGCGGCGGGAAAAGTTGTGCGGAAGATTTCATGTCGGCGGACAATCTCGCTGAGGCACTGTTCTAGTGCTGCAACATTAAGTTCCCCGGTAAATCGCAGAGTTACCTGAGCTTGATAGGCGCTACCTTCCGGTGCTACTTCTTGAATGAAATGCACTCGTTCTTGAGCAAAGGAAGCTGGCAAGTATTCTGAGCGTGAAACAGGTTGGATTGCAGGACGTTGTAATTGCTGCTGGAGGTGGCTGGGCTGTTCAATCAGCGCAGCTAAAGCCGCTATGGTAGGGTTGGCGAAGATGTGGTGAAAGAATAACTCGACTTGGAAACCATCGCGGATGCGGGAAAGCATTTGCGCTGCAATTAAAGAATGACCGCCTAAATTGAAAAAATTGTCATTGATTCCTATAGGCTCAATTCCCAGTAACTCAGCCCAGATGCTTGCTAGTTTTTCTTCAATTGGGTTACGCGGTGCGACAAAGGTTTCTTCGAGATTAGGGCGGATGCGATCGCCATCTGGCAGATTTTGCCGGTCTACTTTGCCATTTGGAGTCAGGGGTAAAGAATCTAAAATGACAAATACCCCAGGAACCATATATTTAGGCAGCTTTTCTTCCAGAAAGCGTTTCAGAGTAGCAATGATCGCTTCTGGCTTTTGATTCAAGACTATATAAGCAACAAGCCGTTTATCGCCAGGAATGTCTTCACGGGCAATTACAGCTACTTGTTTGACATCTGGGTGTTGAATTAAAAGCTTCTCGATTTCATCCAGTTCAATGCGGAAGCCGCGAATCTTCACCTGATTATCAACTCGTCCCAGAAACTCAATATTCCCGTCTGGTAAATAACGTGCCAAATCCCCAGTTTTATATAATCTACTTCCTGTCGACGCTCGCGGACTCGCTAACGCTGCGCTATCGTCAAATGGATTGGGGATAAATCTTTCTCTAGTCAACTCTGGACGGTTCAGATAGCCTCTAGCCAAACCGTCGCCACCAATATATAATTCGCCAGGAGTCCCAATAGGAACGGGTTGCAAATGATTATCGAGGATATAAACTTGTGTATTAGCGATCGCTCGACCAATGGTTGTTTGAGTATCCCCAGCATGACACTCTGCAACTGTGGCGCAAACAGTTGATTCCGTTGGCCCATAAGCATTAAAGAAACGCCGCCCTTGTGACCATTGAGCTATTAGCTTAGGATTACAAGCTTCTCCAGCAACGATGAGAGTTTGTAAGGTTGGTAATGCCTCTGCTGGTAAAGCTGCTAGTGCTGTGGGTGGTAGTGTGACGTGAGTGATTGAATGCTCGCGCAAGAATCGGATTAAATCTGCTCCTGGGCGCAAGGAATCTTGAGTTCCCATGTAAAGACTAGCTCCAGAACCCAAAGCCATGATAATTTCCCAAACAGAAGCATCAAAGCTGAAAGAAGCAAACTGAAGAACACGGCTGTGCGGGTGTACATCAAACAATTTAATTTGCGCTTGGGCAAGATTGCATACACCTTGATGCTGAATCAGCACGCCTTTGGGCGTTCCAGTTGACCCAGATGTGTAAATCACATAAGCGAGATTTTCTGCCGTCACATCGCTAGTAGGATTTTCTTGGCTCTGGCTGTTAATTGATTCCCAATTACTATCTAAACAAACTGTCTTCACCCCGCTTGCAGAAAATTCATCAACAAACTTCTGCTGCGTTAACAGGACTTGTACTTGTGAATCTGACAGCATGAACGATAGACGCTCCTTAGGATAAGTTGGATCTAATGGAAGATATGCTGCTCCTGCCTTAAGAATCCCCAATAGTCCAACAATCGTTTCTAAGGAACGCTCAACACAAATCCCTACCAGAACTTCTCTTCCTACACCCAAAGATTGCAGATAATGAGCTACTTTGTTGGCTCGGTGATTCAACTCTTGATAAGTAAGCTTCTGTTTATCGAAGACGACAGCAATATTGTCTGGAGTTTTTTCCACTTGTGCTGCAAATAATTCATGTATGCACAAATGTTTAGGATAATCTACCTTTGTATCATTCCATTCCAGCAATATTTTGTGCCGTTCTTGCTCAGTTAAAACAGACAAATTATGAATATCACGAGTAGAGTTGCTCACCATTTCTTTCATAAATTTTGTATATAGACTGATAAATTAGTAGCTTTATTCTTCATCAAGCGAGTGGCTGATTTTGCCTTTGACAGCAGATATCGCAACCGTTCTTGGAGAGGCTAAATAGTTTTTGCCTGTGGGATCGCCACTACGTCCTTTAAAATTGCGGTTGGTTGCATAAATCCCGGTTTCTTCTTTGTCCAAAACCCCAATTCCAGAATTGATACAAGCACCACAACCAGACTTGAGAATTTGTGCGCCTGCTTGGGCAAAAATGTCGAGATAGCCTAATTCTTGGGCTTGTTCTTTGATTTCCACACTTGCCGGGACAATAAACAAGTTCACGCCGTCTGCTAGTTGACGACCTTGCAAAACCTCAGCAGCCTGAGCTAAATCGTAGAGTTTACCGCCTGTACAAGAACCAATAAAAGCTTTAGTAATGGGAACTTCTTCTAACTGGCTAATCGGGACTACTCGATCTGGTTTTGGCGGACGGGCAACTTGTGGTTCTAGATTACTGAAGTCAAATTTATATACCTTTTCGTACTCAGCATCAGAATCGGCAATAATTTCTGTAAATTCCTGTGTAGAGCGACTTTTCACATAATTTCGCGTAGTCTCATCAGGCACAATCAACCCACAGATAGCACCACACTCAACGGCCATATTAGCTAGAGTCAATCGTTCATCAAAAGGCAGTTGTTCTAGGACTGACCCGCGAAACTCCATCACTTTACTAGTAGCGCCAGCACAACCGATTTGTCCCAGAATAAACAGGATAATATCTTTGGCACTGATATAAGGAGGTAGGGTTCCATTCAACTCGAATACTAATGTTGAGGGAACACGAATCCACATATCCCCCATCGCATAGATATTCGCCATATCTGTAGTGCCGACCCCGGCGGAAAAGGCTCCCAATGCCCCATAAGTACAGGTATGGGAATCTGTACCCGCGATGATCATTCCTGGCCGGACAAATCCTTTCTCTGGCAGTAAAACATGACAGATGCCCGCAGCTTCACCAGGGGAAACAATATCAAATAAATGACAGCCTTGCTCTTGGGCAAACTGAATCATCTCCTCATACATGACATTGGCTTTGCGATCGCTACGAATGTCATTGACTTGGATAAAGTGATCTGCTACTAGAACTACCTTTTGAGCATCCCACAGCTTGGCATCTTCTCCATAGTGTTTATAAAATGTCGTGGCGACAGGCCCAGCGACAGCATCATGAGATAAAGCTAAATCGACCTGAGCAAAAACTACTTCTCCAGGACGGACGTAAGGATGACCGGAGGCTTTAGCCAAGAGTTTTTCGACTAAAGTCATGGGTCGTTTGGGAGTTACGCTTTGAGGAATGCTGATTTCTCCCTGACGACGCATTTGATTAAAAGGTATCAGTCCACCGACTTGGGCGATCGCATTTACTACAGGATTCTCTTGTTTTTCTCCCAGAATTTCTAGAGACAGTCCAATATTGATGCTATTGCGATAAAAAATTTCTGCAAAGGATTTGGCTTGAATCTTTTCAATTCCTGCGGCTTTAAGGGCAACAGGGGCAATTTCTCGACTAGAACCACACCCGAAATTTTCTCCGGCAACAATTACGTTATATTTTGATAGCTCTCCTACACCAATCAAATGTTCTAAAGCATATCGTTTTAAAATATCTGGATCGTAAGTTGTGGCTCGATTGGCAGGAATAATATCATCAGTATTAATATCATCTCCTAAGTGTAAAACTCTATTTAATTGATTCATAAAGCTCCTTATATTTAGAATGTTTTTCACTAGAAAGTTCTTCTAATAAAAGGTCAACTAATTTTTCCGTATTGACCAATATCTCTGCTCCTTGAGGAGACAAATCAGCTGTCCGATATCCTTTAGCTAAAACTCTCTCTTGCGCTGCCATAATTCGTTGGGCAGCACCCAATTCTCCCCACTGCTGGAGCATTAAAACACAAGCTGCCAAAGTTCCTAAAGGATTAGCAATTCCTTTACCTGCAATATCTGGGGCTGTACCATGAACTGCTTCGTATAGTCCAAATCCATCACTATTCAGACTCGCCGATCCTAATAAGCCCACAGAACCAACTAATGCTCCGCCAATATCGCTGAGAATATCCCCAAACAGATTGCTTGCCAAAATTACATCAAATCTCTGGGGATTTAGAACCATTTGCATCGCTAAGTTATCTACTAGCATTGGTTCGACAACAACATCTGGAAACCTTAGAGCTTCTTCTTGCACTAAACGAGTCCAAGGCAAATGAGGCAAGGCATTTTCTTTGTGAGCTACAGTTAGTAATCCTCTGCGCTGTTGGGCTTTTTCTAATGCTTGACGAGCTATCCGCCTAATCTCTTCATCGTAATAGAGCATGGTGTGGTAGCCATAAGCTCCCTTTTCATCACTAGACCTTCCCGCAGGGCCAAAATAAATACCACTGACTAATTCTCGAATGACGAGTATATCCAGCCCTTGAACTTTTTCTGCTCGGAGGCTAGATTTATGCAATAGACTATCAACAATCCGAATTGGACGTAGATTGCAAAAAAAGTCGTAATATTTTCGTAGTTCTAACAGTCCGCCCTGAGTAACTGCACCAAATACAATACCATCAGATCCATTGCATAGCTCGACTGTGGCTTGCGGAAAGTAACTACCAAATTGTTCTAAGGCTGTTTTACCCAACCAACCATAGTTTATCTGCAAAGTAAATCCTTCAAGTTTTGCAACTAGTTGCAAAACTTTTAAAGAGGCTTCTACAACTTCTGTACCAATACCTTCACCACCAATAGCAACAATGCGATAAGACGGATTACTTGAAGACTTCATTTTTACGTATTTGTTAATTAATGATGACTCATCTTGAAACTATTAAAGCCAGAGTTTTCTAATTAAAAATATATATATTTTATTGGCTATAAAATATATATATTTATTTTGAGCGTATTTATTGTAATAAGAATTTTCCCTCAATTGATTATAGATAATAAATTAATTTCTTTAATTATTATGATATGAATTTTTGCTTAACTGACTTTGACATTAAACAGTTTATACCAATTTAGATTAAATGGCATAGAACAAAAAGGCTAAAAACTTTGCTATTTGAGCATTCTAGCCTACTAAAATTTTATGCGGTTTCACAATAATTTGGTACTTAGAACTTTAGTTAAAATATAATCTCAGTTTTACTAATAAAATGCAATAGCAGTTAAGACAGTTAAGTGGACAGTTAAGACAGTTAAGCAGATATATGACTCACATTACGTTCGGATAATTATTTCCGATTACACTCCTAGTTTAATCGACCAGTGAAAGCCAGTTAGCCCTCGAATCAAATCTTACTACTGAAGTAAAGATTGACAGCGGTATCAACAATAGACCTCTTGCACCAATCAAGAAAACAGGGCAATTTTATAAGTGAACCCCAACATATACAAGCTTTTGACTCTTAGGGTACTTTCCGAAAAATCTACATCTATGTCCCTCAATTTAACCTATTATATATAGTAATTATTTTTCAAATTGGACGTACACTGTGATACGAAAAATCAAGGGTTTGAATAGCGGGTATAGAAGTTTAGAGGTGTTACAAAGCAAAACCTTTACTCCTCTATAACCAGTCTCAACGGCTAATCTTTATGCGTCAATCCTAATTTTTAAATATTTTTACCATACCCTTAAATGTCTTAACTGTCTTATTGCATATTTTAAATGTCTTAACTGTCCATCTAGCTAAGTTAAAAAGACAATTAACTGTCTTAACTACTATTGCATTTTACTGATAAAACTGAGATCATTCCTCTAAGTAAATCAGTGGAATAAAATCAAACTATGTAAAGAAAAGTAAATAAGGCTTAAACTCTTTTTCATCCTGCCTCTGCCTTATTCCAACAATAATTATTTACGCCGACCGACTTATACTGGTAGCTAGTTTTGAAAAACAATAGATGAATCAAGCTTATAATTTTTGATAATAAAAAATTTTAATATATGTGTAAAAAATATCAATTTCATAAGGATATAAAAGTTAATGCAGTCAAATAATCATAGTCAAATTTTAGCAACCTCAAGTAATAAAAATGTTCTAAACCGAAAAATAGAAGTTGCTATTCGGTCGAGTTTGACTGTAAATGATTGTATAGTCAGAGAAAGACAAACCCAAAAGCAACAACAAGAATTAGTTGCCTACATAGTTCCTTCAGGCTTATTCTTACCAGAGCAATTGTTGTCTCATCTGCAAACAATTCTGCCTAGCGAATTGATACCCACAGCATTCGTACCAATCTCTGCCATACCCATAACAGATGTAGGTTTGGTAGATGAAGCGACTCTAGCCAACTTAGAAGTTATTAACACTGACTTAGTGCGCCGTATAGAAAGTCAATTAGAGTCATTATCAGGAATTGAGCGTGTTGCGGTGGTTGTCGAACCAAGAGTTACAAGTATTCCTCCTGTGCATTTGGAGGATTTGCTAGGCGATATTCAAATTATCTCTGCAAATAGTCAGCAAGAGGTAAAAGCAACTACACCTAATCATAAGATAGAAAACAAGACCCCATCCTCGTCAAAAAAGTTAGCCATTAGTCACGGGAAAGAACTCCAATACTCCGAAGACGATCCCAAAACTTTAGTGGAAGTATTGCAACGAGCTGCGGAAACTTCAACTAAAGGTATTATCTACATTCAACCTGATGGCACTGAGAAAGTTCAATCCTATAGGGAATTATGGCAAGATGTCCAAAGAATCTTAGCTGGCTTGAGAAGCTTAGGACTAAAACCCCAAGACAAAGTAATTTTTCAACTAGAAGATAATCAAGATTTAATCTGTGCTTTTTGGGGTTGCGTGCTAGGGGGCTTTGTCCCCGTGCCATTATCAATCGCCCCAACATACGAACAACTTAACACTAGCACGAGCAAACTTCAAAATACTTGGCAGATGCTAGGAAGACCGCTTGTGATCACAAGTGCGTCTTTAGCTCCCAAGATTAATGCTTTATCAAGGCTTTTGAATTTGATCGACTTGAAAGTTGAAATTATTGATAAGTTGCGTGAGTGCAAAGCTGATTTTAACTTGCATCAAAGTCAGCCAGAGGATTTGGCAATTTTGTTGTTAACCTCTGGAAGCACAGGTACACCCAAAGCTGTTATGCAGAGTCATAGCAGCTTGATAGCACGTTGTGCTGGTACTACTGATATGAACGGTTACACAAGTGAAGATATATCTTTAAATTGGTTTTCCCTAGACCATGTTGTGGGGCTAGTAATGTTCCATATTAGGGATCTTTATGTAGGTTGCCAACAAATTCATGCAACCCCAGAATTAGTTTTGCAAAAACCTACAAGATGGTTAGATTGGATTTCTCACTATCGAGTTACGGTTACTTGGGCACCTAATTTTGCTTATGGCTTAATAAATGAGCAACTAGAAAAGCTAAAAAATATCGTGACTCAAACGTGGGATTTATCTTCAATGCGATTAATCCATAATGGAGGTGAAGCCATAGTTGCCAAAACAGCAAGAAAATTTTTACAGCTACTCCAACCATATCACCTGCCAGCGACAGCAATGCACCCAGGATGGGGAATGTCTGAAACCTCTTCCGGTGTTGTATTTGCCGATAGTTTTTTGCTAGATTCAACCACGGACGAGCAAAAATTTGTGGAAGTGGGCGCACCGATTCCCGGATGTGCCATACGAATTGTAGATAACCAAAACCGAGTAATTGAAGAACAGACCATTGGGAGAGTGCAGGTAAAAGGTGCATCTGTTACTATTGGTTACTATCAAAATTCACAGGCAAACCAAGAAGCTTTTACCAGTGATAGTTGGTTTAATACCGGAGATTTAGGGTTTCTCCATCAAGGACGTTTAACGATTACTGGAAGGCAAAAAGATGTCATTATTATCAATGGACTCAATTACTACTGTCACGAAATCGAAGCCGCTGTTGAAGAAGTTAAAGGAGTAGAAGCTTCTTACACAGCTGCTTGTGCAGTCAGACAACCAGGAATCAATACTGATAAATTAGCTATCTTTTTCAATACCCTCCTTGCTGATGATGCCGGTTTACTAGCTCTGCTTAAAGAAATTCGCACTTGTGTTGTCAATCAGGTAGGAGTAAATCCAGATTATCTCATTCCAGTAGATAAACAAATTATTCCTAAAACCGCTATTGGTAAGATCCAGCGATCGCAACTCAGCCAACGTTTCCAAACAGATGAATTTAAATCAATTATTAAACGCATTGATATATTACTGAGTAATCCAAATACTATTCCTAATTGGTTCTATCGTCAAGTATGGAAACCTAAATCACCCATTACTATTAATTCGGCTTTAACTATAGCTAATACCACTCTAGTATTTCTAGACACTTGCGGTTTGGGTGAATATTTATGTCAAAAATTGTCAGAAAATAAACTACCATACATTATTATTTCACCTGGAGAAGATTTCCGAAAAATCAATTTTTCACACTACACGATTACTCCAGGAAATACTAAGGACTATCAACTTTTAATCGAATCCTTAGCCACAGATAATATTATCATTGGGCAGGTTCTTCACTTATGGACTTATGACCAATATATTGGTGAACTCAAAAGCCAAGAAACTCTCGAACAAGCACAAGAGCATGGGATATACAGTTTATTATTCCTAGTTCAAGTTTTAGCCAAAGTTCAAGGTGCAGATAATTATGTTCAATTACTATTTATTTCTTCTCATATCCAGTCTATTTTCTCAGATGACCCCATAGCTTATGAGAAATCAACAGTATTAGGACTACTGAAAACCATTCCTCTAGAATTACCCTGGTTGAACTGTCGCCACATTGATTTACCCTTTGCTGAAGTGGAAACAAATGGAGTTTTGATATTACGGGAGTTACAAGTTTTATCAAAAGAACGAGAAGTAGCTTACAGAAATGGACAGCGTTTTGTTCCTCGTTTAGAAAAGGTTGATTTTACAAGCAAACCTAAATCCTCAATTACCTTCCAGCAAAGAGGAACTTATTTAATTACCGGCGGACTCGGTGGTATAGGTATTGAAATTGCTCGCTACTTACTCAAACATTATAAAGCTAGATTATTGTTATTGGGCAGAACCCCTTTAACTTCAGAAAGACGTATAAAAGTCGAACAAGAATTAGAAGAGCTTGGGGGAGAAGTAATTTATGAAGCCGTTGATATTTGTGATTTGCAACAGTTGCAAATAATAGTTGAGAAAGCTCAATTCAAATGGGGTAAAAAGCTGGATGGGATATTGCATTTAGCCGGAACTTTCCACGAGCAACTTGTACTGGAAGAAACTCAGGATAACCTAGCCACAGTGTTACGTCCCAAGGTGTCGGGTGCTTGGGCATTACATCAATTAGTGAAAGAAAATAAAGAAATCATCTTTATTAACTTTTCTTCTGCACACGGTTTTTTTGGCAGTACTGCTGTCGGAGCTTATGCTGCTGCCAATAGCTTTTTAAATTGCTTTTCTCATTACCAAAATGACAAAAGTAAAAGTGAATTAACAAGCTATTGTTTCAATTGGACTATGTGGGATGACATAGGCATGAGCCAAGGTTATCAGATGAAAAGTCTGATCCGCAATAAAGGTTCTTATATTATGTCTGCCTCTCAAGCAATATCTTCAATGCTGGCTGGCTTACAAAATCAACAAAAAAATCTCTTGATAGGTTTGGATGGTAGCAATCAAAATATTCAATATTGGCAATCACAAGCTGTAAGTTTACAGAAATTAACGGCCTATTTCACTGCTGCTAGTAACGAGGTTGTTCAATTACCAGACTTGAATGTGCAAGACCGCTTTGGAAAGACTTGTATCTATGACTTGGTACAACTACCCCAAATGCCTTGTCTGGAAAACGGCGACATTGATCGCACCAGCCTAATTAAAAAAATTAACTCTCAGGAAATTAGAGAGCGAATAGAACCACGCAACGAGATAGAGTTCAAAATTGCCCAATGTTGGCAACAAGTGCTGAAAGTGCAACTTTTAGGCATTCACGACAACTTTTTTGAGTTGGGGGGAAATTCCTTACTCGCTGGTCAAGTAATTGCTCAGTTACGCGAATATTTCTCTCTAGAATTGTCTCTCCAGCGTTTGTTTCAAGCACCTACTATCGCAGGTTTAGCTCAAGCTATTGAGGCGATTCAAGCAGTAACCCAAAGTAAGAATACCTTGACTCAAATACTCGAAGAAGAATACGAAGAGGATTTTTTATAAAATGGCTATATTTGAATTTTTATCTTTACTAAATACTTTAGATATTAAAATCTGGATTGAGGATGATCAGTTACACTATCGCGCTCCTAAAGGAGTAATGACGGCAGAAATAAAGCAGCAACTCAAGGAACGGAAAACAGAAATCCTGGCTTTTCTCCAGGAAGCTCAAACCGCCACACAATTAACTTCTTTATCTTTAGTCTCTGGAAACAGAGATAAAGATTTACCGTTATCTTTTGCCCAGCAAAGGATGTGGTTTCTTTCTCAATTGGATGGAGAAAGCACTTTTTACAATGAAAGTTTCCAACTACGAATTGTTGGTAAACTCTCCCTAACAGCCTTAGAACAGAGCATCAACGAAATTATCCGCCGTCATGAAGCTTTACGTACTAATTTTCCTATCGTAGAGGGTGTCCCTTTCCAGGTAATCAGACCGAGTTTAACCATCACTATACCAGTGGTAGAGGTGCAGTACTTAACGGAAACTGCTGTACAACAGATGATCACTCACGAGGTTAGCCATTCCTTTGATTTAGGCATAGATCCCTTAGTACGAGGCACTTTACTACGGCAAGCCCCAGAATCCCATCTGTTGATATTAATTATGCACCATATCGTTGTAGATGGTTGGTCAATGGGGGTATTCTTCAAAGAATTAGATGCACTCTATCCAGCTTTTATTCAAGGACAACCAAGTCCCTTACCAGAGTTAACAATACAATATGCTGATTTTGCTCTGTGGCAACGTCAATGGCTAACTAAAGAAATTCAAGACAAACAACTTGATTACTGGAAACAAAAATTAGCTGGCGCTCCGCCCTTGTTGGAGTTACCAAGTGATTATCCACGCCCTCCAGTACAGACTTTCGCAGGTGCTACTAGAGAATTTCAAATCGACCAGCATTTAACCTCTCAACTTGTAGCCCTCAGCCAAAAGTCGGATGTCACCTTGTTTATGACCCTGCTGTCAGCTTATGCTGTTTTACTGCATCGTTACAGCGGTCAGGATGATATCTGCATTGGTTCGCCTTTTGCTAATCGCGATCGCCGAGAGATTGACCCACTAATTGGCTTTTTTGTCAATACTTTGGTGATGCGTACGCAGATAGAAGGTAATCTGAGTTTCTCCCAGTTACTCGAAAAAGTCCGCTCTCTTGTTTGGGATGCTCATGCAAACCAAGATATACCATTTGAGCAGATAGTAGAAGCACTACAGCCTGAACGTTTTCTTGGCTACAACCCACTGTTTCAGGTGTCGTTTGTTCTAGAAAATTTCTCCCTCGATACTTTGGAGTTACCTGGCATTAGTCTCACCCCAGAAATGGTAGAGCGGGGTACATCTAAGTTTGACTTGAACCTCTCTATGTGGCAGACACAAAAGGGATTATTTGGGTCATGGGAATATAACAGTGATCTGTTTGCCGCAGAGACAATTGCAAGGATGATCGGTCATTTCCAGACTTTGTTAGCAGCAATAGTGAAAGATTCCCATCAGAAAGTAAAGGAATTACCTTTGCTAACTGAGCCAGAACGACATAAATTATTACTAGAGTGGAATAATACTCAGGCAAATTATCCCCAAGATCAGTGTATTCATCAGTTATTTGAGGAGCAGGTGGAGAAAACACCAGATGCTGTAGCTGTGGTGTTTGAAAATGAACAACTGACCTATCACCAGTTGAATTGTCGCGCTAATCAGTTGGCTCATTACTTGCAATCTTTGGGTGTAAAACCAGATACACTGGTGGGTATTTGTGTAGAGCGTTCCTTAGAAATGATCGTGGGACTGTTGGGTATTCTCAAAGCAGGTGGTGCTTACGTCCCACTAGATCCTGATTATCCGGCTGAACGCTTAAGCTTTATGCTCGCAGACACTCAGATCAAAGTGCTGCTAACTCAAGAGAAATTACTAGAGTTTATTCCTGAACATCAAGGGAGTGTGGTTTGTTTAGACAGCGATTGGAAGAGCGTATTCCTGGAAAATCAGAATAATCTCAACTGCCAAGCCAGTCCAGAAAGTCTAGCCTATGTAATTTATACATCAGGTTCTACAGGTATACCCAAAGGAGTCGCCGTCACTCATCAGTCCGTCAATCGACTGGTTTTAAACACCAATTACATCGAACTCACAGCCTCAGAGCGGGTTGCACAAACCGCAAATATAGCTTTTGATGCAGCCACCTTTGAAATTTGGGGAGCATTACTACACGGAGCAGTGCTAGTTATGATCACCAAATCTGTCTTGTTGATGCCAGAAGAACTAGCCGTCAATATTCGCTCACACAAAATCAGCGTCTTATTTTTAACTACAGCCTTATTCAATCAATTAGCCAGTATTTTCCCACAAGCATTTAGTTCTTTAAAATATTTACTATTTGGTGGGGAAGCAGTTGATCCCAAATGGGTGCAAGAAGTCCTAGAAAAAGGTGCGCCTCAATACTTGCTCCATGTTTATGGCCCAACCGAAAATACTACTTTTTCTTCTTGGTATTTAGTTGAAGATGTAGCAGCAACAGCTACAACTATTCCCATTGGTCGTCCCATTGCCAATACGCAGATTTATATCCTTGACCAAAATTTACAACCAGTACCCATTAGCGTACCAGGAGAATTGTACCTTGGTGGAGACGGATTAGCGCGAGGCTATCTCAACCGTCTTGAATTGACCAAGGAGAAATTTATTGCCAACCCCTTTGATAATTCACAAAAATTGTATAAAACAGGGGATTTAGTGCGTTATTTGGCAAATGGTAATGTTGAATACATAGAACGCATTGATAATCAGGTGAAAATTCGGGGATTCCGCATTGAGTTGGGAGAAATCGAAACCCTACTCAGCCAATATCCTGAGATTAAATCAGTTGTAGTGATCGCCCGCGAAGATAGCTCTGGAGACAAACGTCTAGTCGCCTACGTCGTACCACATCAAGACTCTAAACCCATAGCCCAGGAACTGCGTAGCTTCCTAAAAACAAAACTACCAGAACACATGATACCAGGCGCGTTTGTCATGTTAGAGTCATTACCCCTGACACCCAACGGCAAAATCGACCGTCGCGCCCTACCAGAACCAGACTTAGACAGCAGACTGCTAAAAAAATATGTCGCCCCACGCACTCCTATTGAAGAACTGCTAACACCAATTTGGACGCAAGTGCTGAAAGTAGAGCAAGTGGGTATTCATGATAACTTCTTTGAACTGGGGGGACACTCACTATTAGCAACACAATTGGTTTCACGCATTCGCAACATTTTCAAAGTAGAACTACCATTGCGTGAGTTGTTTGCCAAAGCTACAGTTGGTGAATTAGCACATCTGATTGGGCAGTTACAGCAACAAAAAGCGGAAGTATCTATACCGCCTATTTTATCAAGAGCAAACAATTCAGACGTACCAATGTCTTTTGCTCAACAGCGTTTGTGGTTCTTAGACCAATTTGAGCCGAACAGTCCTGTATATAACATCCCCACAGCTTTGCGTCTAGTAGGAAACCTCAATGTTGTAGCGTTAGAAAAAAGTTTACAAGAAATTATTCATCGTCACGCTGCGTTACGTACCAACTTCATCACAATTAATGGACAAACCAAACAAAGTATTAAATCACAGACCAATTGGACACTATCAATTGTTGACTATCAACATCTACCAACTACTGAACAAGAAATAGTCACACAACAATTAGGGCAACAGCAACTAATTGAACCATTTGACCTGGTAAGACAATCGTTAATCAGAGCAACATTAGTATTGCTGTCACAGACAGAACAAGTCTTGTTAGTCTTTATGCACCACATTGTCTCTGATGGTTGGTCAATGGGTGTGTTTGTCCAAGAACTAGCACAAATATATAATGCTTATTCCCAAGGTCAGCTTTCACCTTTAACACCTCTGCCAATTCAGTATGCAGATTTTGCAATTTGGCAGAGAGAATGGTTGCAAGGATATGTCCTCCAAAGTCAACTCTCTTACTGGCAACAGCAACTAAAAGACGCACCAACTGTATTATCATTACCGACTGACCGACCAAGACCGGCTGTGCAAACTGTGGCCGGCTCAATTCATGAATTTGCCCTGTCAGTTGACTTAACTGATAAATTGGTTCAACTCAGCCAGGAGCAAGGGTGTACCCTATTCATGACACTGTTAGCAGCTTATGACACCTTGCTTTATCGCTACACTGGACAATCAGACATTTTGGTAGGTTCACCCATTGCTAACCGCGATCGCAGTGAAATAGAAGGGTTAATTGGCTTTTTTATTAATACCTTAGTCATGCGTACCAACATGGCAGGTAATCCATGTTTTAGTGAATTGCTGACTCAGGTTCGGGAAATGGCTATGGGGGCTTATGCTCATCAGCACTTGCCCTTTGAAATGCTGGTCGAAGCATTGCAGCCAGAAAGGGATCTAGCCCATACACCACTATTCCAAGTGATGTTTATCCTGCAAAATTCCCCTGCTTCTGAGTTGGAGTTAAATGGGTTAACTGTTAGTTCACTGCCAATCAAAGGTGTCACAGCAGCATTTGATCTGACCTTATCCATGCAGAACACTGCCGATGGGCTAGTGGGAGTATGGGAATACAACACTGATTTGTTTGACCACAGCACCATTGAGCGGATGATTGGTCATTTTGTGACTTTGTTGGAAGCAGTTGTCAGCAATCCCCAAGCGCGTATTGACCAATTGCCAATATTAACAGCAGTTGAGCAACAAAAGTTATTGGTTGAGTGGAATGATACTCAGGCCGATTACCCTTGGGATAAATGTCTCCATCACTTATTTGAGCAGCAGGTAGAACTTACACCTGATGCAGTAGCTGTGGTGTTTGACAATCAACAACTGACTTATCAGCAGTTAAACACCCAAGCGAATCAATTAGCCCATTACTTACAATCTTTGGGTGTAGGGCCAGAGGATTTGGTAGGAATTTATTTAGAGCGATCGCTATCTATGATAGTGGCACTGTTAGCCGTCCTCAAAGCTGGTGGCGGTTATGTCCCCTTAGACGTTGATTATCCTCAGCAGCGATTAGCTTACATATCCGAAGACTCACAAATTTCTGTATTGATTACACAGGAAACTTTACTCAATTTCTTGCCAGTTGCCGGGGTGAAAGTGATTGCCTTAGATCAAGAGTTGGAGGGACTCAATTCTCAACATCTAGAAAATCCAGTTAGTGGAGTCATACCAGAAAACTTGGCTTGTGTATTGTATACTTCTGGGTCTACCGGCAAACCTAAAGGCGTGATGCTGACTCATGCAGCTTTGGTAAATCATAGCAGTGGTATTAGTGAAGCATTTGGTTTGACTAGCCGCGATCGCGTATTACAATTTGCCGCTTTTGGTTTTGATGTGGCAGTCGAAGAAATCTTCCCCACTTGGTTTAAAGGTGGAACAGTTGTGTTAAGACCGATACAACTGTTTTCTTCCTTTGCCAATTTTGCCCAGTTTATTGAACAACAACAGCTAAGTGTCTTGACTCTAACTTCAGCCTATTGGCATGAATGGATGGTAGCAGTATCTCAATCTTATGCCACTGTGCCGCAAAGTCTACGTTTATTGACTGTGGGTGGGGATATAGTTTTGCCGGAAACAGTGGCTATGTGGCAGCAATTTGTAGGCAATGGCGTTTCGCCCACCGGAGGCGATCGCGTCACTTGTCTCAATGCCTACGGGCCTACCGAAGCTTCGGTTACAGCCGTAGTCTATGATGTGCAAAGTTTCCAATTAGAGAAAACCAACATAGTCCTCATTGGTCGTCCTGTTGCTAATACGGAAATATATATCCTTGACCATAATCTCCAACCAGTACCGATTGGAGTTAAAGGCGAATTGTACATTGGTGGTGTGCGTTTAGCACGGGGTTATCTCAACCGCCCAGAATTGACAGAAGAAAAATTTATTCCCAACCCGTTTGTGAAGGCAAGAGGCAGAAGACAGGATAGCGCAGCGTTAGCGAGTCCACGAGCGTTGGCACAAGGAAATAAATTATATAAAACAGGGGATTTAGCGCGTTATTTACCCGATGGTAATATCGAATTTATCGGTCGAATTGATGATGTCGTGAAAATCCGAGGTTTTCGTGTTGCACTCGGAGAAATCGAAAGTCTCTTAGTTCAGCATCCTGATGTGATTTGCCAGGTGGTAATGCTCAGAGAAGACCAACCAGGAAATAAACAGTTGGTTGCTTATGTCGTCTCCGATAATCCATCCTTAACCCAAAATGAATTACAAAGCTTCTTAAAACAAAAGCTTCCCGGCTATATGATCCCAACAGCTTTTGTGATGATGGAGGCTTTACCAGTTACGACTAATGGCAAAGTTGATCGTCATTCCCTACCCGCACCCTCCCAAGAAATTGACCTGAGTAACTTTGTTTTCCCCACCACTCCCACACAAAAACTGATAGCAGATATTTGGAGTAGTGTTTTAGGAACAACACAGTTAGGCATTCACCACAACTTTTTTGATATGGGGGGAAATTCTTTACTTACGATGCAGGTGATGTCTCTATTAAGAGAGGCTTTGCAAATAGAGTTACCCCTACGTTATCTATTTGAGAACCCTACAGTTGGAGAACTTGCAGCAGGTATCGATAGCTTACAAACAAGCCAGACGGATATTACCACCACAACTAATCTTGATTTAAAAGCAGAAACTGTTTTAGATTCCAGCATTCAGATCCCAAGCCAGACTTTTGACTACAACAAAAAGCCTAAGCGGATCTTGTTAACAGGAGTAACAGGCTTTCTCGGAATTCATTTACTGTATGAACTCTTACAACAAACTCAGACTGAGATTTATTGCTTGATCCGCGCTACCAATGCCGAAGATGCACAACATAAGCTGCAAAGTCAACTCAAATCCTACCAACTCTGGGAAGGACTTGACAGGGAGCGCATCATTATTGTGGTTGGCGATTTGGCAAAAAACTATTTAGGTCTTTCTACATCAGAATTTCAGCGGTTAGCCAGTCAGATAGATGTTATCTATCACTGTGGTGCTTTGGTCAATGTCATATATCCTTACTCTGTGTTAAAAGCAGCCAATGTACTTGGGACTCAAGAAATTATTCGACTAGCTAGTGAAATTAAAGTTAAACCTTTGCATTTCATCTCCACAACATCTGTCTTATCAGCATCTTCTCAAAATGATGGTGGATTAATTCTTGAATCAGATCTTCTTGACCAATATCAGACCATTGACAATGGCTATGTCCAAAGCAAGTGGGTAGCAGAGAAGTTAGTGATGCAAGCTCGTGATTTAGGATTGCCTGTGGCTATTTATAGAGCATCAAGGATCTCAGGACACAGCCAAACTGGGATTAGTAACACAGAAGATTTATTTTGTAGGGTAGTAAAAGGTTGTTTACAAACAAAAATAGTTCCTGATATTCACCTGGAAGATAACTTGACTCCTGTAGACTATGTGACCAAGATAATTGTTTATTTGTCAGGACAGAAGGAATCTCTAGGAAAAGCATTTCACCTGGTCAATCCTGAATCTACTCCGATCCAGCATTTGTTTAACTTGCTTTGTTCTTTAGGATATCCTATGCAGATGATTCCTGTAGAGCAATGGCATTCAGAGATTTCACGTCATAGTAAAATGTCTGATAGAGATAACTTAAGATTTTTGTCTCATATCATCCCCAAAACTCCTGTAAAAATCTACCAAAAGCCAAAAATTGACTATCAAAACACCTTGAATGGTCTCGTCAATACTGGTATAACATACCCTATATTAGACCAAAAATTACTGGAAACTTACATTTCATACTTCATCAGTAGTGGTTTTTTAGATGACAAATTAGCAAATAATCAAATGGCATTTGGTACTATGACTAGCTAACCACATGAACTAATTAGTCTGACAACCTCAAAAGACAGGGTAAGAAGGGATCAGAACAAAGTTTCTTTCTTACCTTTTATCTTGAACTGACAAGTATTAAATTGCTGCCTATACCTCAAATTAGAATCAGAATATTTTTAGAATATGCAAGCTCAAATTTCCCGCGATGAAACTCTCAAAACTTCTTATTCAGCTTTTACTCAATTTTGGGAAAATGTTAAAGTAATTATTGAAAATTATTGGTATCCAACTAAGCCAGGGGGAAGAGCATTTTCAGATGTAATCCGTTCATGGGGAATGCTTATTCTCCTAATAATACTCATAATTGGACTTGTTGGACTAAATGTATTTACTAATTTTCTTTATCGGTATTTAGTCGATATTACAATTACAGGAAAGGATGTTTCTAAGTTTTTTAATATTGTATTGATTTATAGTATAGCTCTGCTCTTTGTAACAGCCTTTGTAGGAGTTTCTAAATTTATTAGAAAGCAAATTGCCATTGATTGGTATCAATGGCTCAATAATCACATCCTTTCAAAATATTTATCTGGGAGAGCATACTACAAAATAAACTTTAAATCTGATATTGATAATCCTGATCAACGTCTATCTCAAGAAATCGAACCTGTTATCACTAATGCTTTGACTTTTCTAGCTACTTTCTTGGAAAAAATCCTGGAAATCATAGCTTATATCATAATTATTTGGTCAATCTCTAATCAAGTTGCAATTATTTTAGTGATTTATACAGTTATAGGCAATGTGGTCGCCGTATACCTGACTCAAGAATTAAATAAGATTAATCAAGAAGAACTAGAATCTAAAGCTGACTATAACTATTGCCTGACTCATGTGCGAGTTCATGCTGAATCAATTGCTTTTTTTCGGGGAGAGAAACAAGAGTCAAATATCATTGGTAAAAGATTTAATCAGTTAATCAACAATGCTAAACGTAGAATTAACTGGGAAAGAAATCAAGATGTTTTTAATAGAGGATATCAGGCTGTAATCGAAATATTTCCATTTCTCATACTAGGGCCTTTATATATTACAAATAAACTAGAATTCGGAGAAATTAGTCAAGCCTCCTTATCGGCATATCTTTTTGCTAATTCCCTAGCAGAATTAATCAATGAATTTGGTACTTCCGGTCGGTTTTCTATTTATGTTGAGCGGTTATCTAAATTTTCTTATGCTTTGGAAGAAGTTGCTAAACAACCAGAAAATGTTAGTAGTATCAAAATAGTAGAAGATAATCATATCGCATTTGAGAGTGTTACCTTACAAACACCCAATTATAAACAAGTGATTGTCGAAGACTTATCACTCGCTGTTCAACCAGGAGAGGGCTTATTAATTATCGGGCCTAGTGGTCGAGGAAAAAGTTCTTTGCTGAGAGCGATCGCCGGTTTATGGAATGCTGGAACAGGTCGTTTAGTAAGGCCTCCTCTAGAAGATGTCTTATTTTTACCCCAACGTCCTTACATAATTTTGGGAACTTTGCGCGAACAGTTACTTTATCCTCAGACTAATCATCAAATGACCGATGCACAACTCAAAGAAGTTTTGCAACAAGTTAACCTGCAAAATGTGCTAGATCGAGTCGATGGTTTTGATACAGAAGTTCCTTGGGAGAATATATTATCGCTAGGAGAACAACAGCGCCTAGCATTTGCACGACTATTAGTTACTCATCCTAGCTTCACTATATTAGACGAAGCAACGAGTGCCTTAGATTTAACCAATGAAGGAGTTTTGTATCAAAAATTACAAGAGGCGAAAACAACTTTTATCAGTGTTGGACATCGAGAGAGTTTATTTCAATATCATCAATGGGTTTTAGAACTCTCGGAAAATTCAACTTGGCAGCTTTTAACTGTGGAAGATTATCAGCATCAAAAAGCAATAGTTACTAATCATTCTGAAAATGCTCCAATCACTATAGATGAGATTCCTAATAATCAATCACAAATGCACCCGGAAAATAAAGTAGTAACAAACACAGTTGCCGGATTTTCTCACAAAGAAATGCAGACATTAACAGACTATTCACTCGGCACTATCAGAAGCCGATCAAGCCAAGGAAAATCCATCACTGCTAAAGACGGCTTTACCTACCGCTATAACAAAGACCCCAAAGTATTGAAATGGGTCAGAATTTAGCGAATGCTCATACTTTTTGTTTCTTGTGAAAAACACGGGGACATCAGCTTTGATGCAGATATTGATGAAACCTTGCAGAATCGGCATTTTTAATTGTTTGATAGCATTAACTTCTGAGAATAACAATCAAACCAACGTTCCCAATAATCTTGTTTTTTTGTTAATTTACCTATAACGCGGTTATATTTAGCAAACCAGCTTTCCCAATAATCGTTTGTCTCTTTAACGCAACCATGACAGGTTGGGCAACCAGCTTTACATTGAGGCACGGTATGAATACTACCAACGCAGTTTGTGCAAAGTTCGGTTTCAATCCAGTGGCGGGTGCCTTCTACTTTAATTGCGCCAGTGGGGCATACAGACTCACAGAGATTGCAAGAAATACACTGGCTGGTAATCTTATAAGCCATGATTATTCTCCTTGCGAATGAGGGGAGTGGTGACAGGTGACAGGTGAGCCACTGCGGTGGACGGGTTTCCCGGCATAAAGCAAGTGGCGTTAGCGAAGCGGTAGCGACGCAGGAGCGTCACCCGAAGGGTGATAGGTGACAGGCGATAGGTGATGGGTGATAGAAAATCATCTGTTCCCTGTCACCTGTACCCTATTCCCTATTCCTTATTCCCTAGTTCTTGGATATATTGCTCGTAAAACTCTAAAGCAACTTTCTCGATTACGTCGTAAGCTTCAACGGTCTGTATGCCAGCTTCGTGCAATTTTTCTTTGGGACAGTTGCCAATTTTGGAAACCAATACGGCTTTACAATCTGCAATTGTCTTCATGATATTCTCTGCGGTGGCAGCTTCACCGTATCCACCTTGACAATATTGATCTATCTTGCGGTGACTAACGAAACGAACTTCGCTACCATCAACTTCGTAAACTTGGAATTCTTTGACATGACCGAAATGTTGGTTAACTAATCCGCCGCCTTTGGTTGCGACTGCAACTAAGATTTTCGGATTGTTAGCACTTTGCTGTTTGCCTGCTTTGGCTTTTTCTTTGGCTGCTTTGATTTCTTCTCTAAATTTCTCAATACCTTCGTGAACTTCTTGACGCTTGCTGAAGTCGTATTCTGGAGCCATTTCCAAGAAATTCTCTTTTGTGAATTCTTGGCTGCGGTCTTCACCCAACAAGCCAATAGCATCTGCACGGCATTGACGACAGTGGCGCATCATTTTCATGTTGCCGGCGCACTGGTCTTGAACTGATTTGAGTTCTTTTTGTGAGGGGCCGCGCTGACCTGTTAAGCCGAAGTGTGTACCGTGTTCTGGTGCAGAAATCAAAGGCATGATGTTGTGCAAGAATGCACCACGCTCACGAATTGCCTTGTTGACTTCAACCAAGTGTTGGTCGTTGATTCCGGGAATCATCACGGAGTTGACCTTGCAGAGAATGTCGGCTTCTCTTAAGGCTTGTAAGCCTTCTAACTGCTTTTCGAGCAGGATTCTAGCTCCTTCAACACCTCTGTAACGTTTGCGCTTATAGTGAACCCATGAGTAAATCTGCGCGCCGATTTCTGGGTCGATGGTATTTAGGGTGATAGTAACGTGATCTATATTTAGTTGTTTAATGCGATCGATGTATTCAGTTAGCATCAAACCATTGGTTGATAAGCAAAGCTTGATGTCTGGTGCTTTGTCTGCAATCAACTCAAAGGTGCGGAAAGTTTTTTCGGGGTTGGCTAGAGGATCGCCAGGGCCTGCAATTCCCAAAACTGTCATTTGGGGAATTTTGCCAGCGATAACCAACGCTTTGTGTGCTGCTTCTTCGGGTGTGAGTAACTCGCTCACTACACCAGGACGACTTTCGTTAGCACAATCATATTTGCGGTTGCAATAGTTGCATTGGATGTTGCAAGCGGGTGCAACTGCAACGTGCATTCTCGCATAATGGTGGTGAGCTTCTTCGCTGTAGCAGGGATGTTTAGCAATACGTTCTTGGAGCTTTTCGTCCATTTCCACGGTGGCGCTGCTTTTGCTGTCGCATCCGCAACCACCAGATTTTGCTTGGGTAGGTGTCGATTCAGTAACGGAGGAGTCTGTAACCTGTGGTGTCATTGAATTTCGCAAATGTCGGTGGACTAAGCTGCCACTGTGGGAGATGCAGTTGCTATTTTATTTGCCCTAGTAGAATGGAAGTCACGGCCATCACACTGCCCGCAGAAGTGCATCCTTTGGTTGTAGCAAAGCCACTTGGTGGGCAACTTCGCAGATGATGGCAGGCTATGAATTTTTGTGTTTCGGCTGGTGTGTGTCAACTTTGAGGTTTTGGGTAGAGTTGGTGTGTACAGCCGCGACTTCGATTCACCGAGGCATGGTGCTATCTCATCCCTCCACTCACTTTTGGCTCTCTGTTTTGTTTTGAGCTTTAAGTGATTGGCGATATATGATTTATAGCAGCCGTTTTTTATCTTGGTTGATAGTTAGTTGTGAATAGAATTTATTGGATTTATTAGATTTGTACTCAAATCTCGAAACCTTGATATTGAGCTATCAAAAAATTTATATTTTTTATTTTTGGGTAGAGGTTCTAGTATTTTTAGGTCAGGGTTCTTGTATTTTTAGAGTGGGGTTTAGGATTTCTTTGTACTCAGCTATAACCGAATCTCAGCAAAGCTTTGAGGCTGTTTGCTGCTGATTTCGGGATACAAAAAATTGTACTCAACCCCTCACAAATCTTGCCAAAAATAGCGCCGACTGAAGGATTTAAGGGGGAAAAACTGGAGTAGATTCGTTGGTACTACTCCAGATACGTGCGAAATTCAATTCTGTATACAACATATCATTTTTTTTTAGAGAAAAATGTAATTCACATTTTCTTAAGTTTTGTCAGTTTAATGAAATTAAATCGCACTGAAAAGTATGATAATGTTGGGTTTCGCGGTTTTCAAATCCGTGAAAATTAATGAATATAA
This sequence comes from Nostoc sp. LEGE 06077, assembly GCF_015207705.1. Taxonomy (GTDB): domain Bacteria; phylum Cyanobacteriota; class Cyanobacteriia; order Cyanobacteriales; family Nostocaceae; genus Nostoc_B. The sequence continues at coordinate 171,303 of NZ_JADEWI010000004.1, read as the reverse complement.
TTTGCAAAAATTAATTTTTTTATATAAAAAGTAAAATATTCTGATATTGAAATTGCAGCATATCTAACAGATAGCACAAAAAGTTAATTACGTCACAAATGAAAGGCGATCGCTAATAGGACTTACACACAAAAATTGTCTGTGGAGACTGGGTGCAGGGGTGCAAGGGAGAATTGTAACCTCTCCCCTGCCCCTCTGCTCCTCCGCTCCCCTGCTGCTTCAACGAAGAGATATCTTAACCGAACTGTATTGGGAGTTGAGCCACCAGGAATGTGAGCAAGGCATTCCTAAAAAATAATGATAGTATGGTTGTTTTATTTTTACCTTGAGTTCAAGGTAATACATTTGCCTACGTAAAATTACTGAGATAAAATTATGCAGAAAAAAGCACTTATTTGTGGCGTTTCAGGCCAAGATGGAGCTTATTTAGCAGAGTTGCTATTAAACAAGGGATACATTGTCTGTGGAACTTCACGAGACGCACAGATGTCGTCGTTTTATAATTTAGTGCGTTTGGGCATCTGTGATCAAATTAAACTCGCATCTGTAGCATTGACTGATTTTCGTAGTGTTTTGCAGGTGTTGACAAAAATTCAGCCTGATGAAGTATATAACCTAGCGGGACAAAGTTCTGTGGGTTTGTCTTTTGATCAACCAGTAGAAACTTTAGAGAGTATTGCTACTGGGACTTTGAATTTATTAGAAGCGATTCGTTTTATTGGTGCGCCGATTAAACTTTATAATGCTGGTTCTAGTGAGTGCTTTGGAAATACAGGTGAACAGCCAGCAGATGAAAATACACCATTTCGGCCACGCAGTCCCTATGGTGTGGCGAAGGCTACGGCTTTTTGGGAAGTGGCTAATTACCGAGAAGCTTATGGTTTGTTTGCTTGTTCTGGTATTTTATACAACCATGAGTCACCGTTAAGGCCGGAAAGGTTTGTGACACAAAAAATTATTTCTGCGGCTTGTCGTATTGCTCAAGGAACTGATAATCATCTTTATTTAGGGAATCTTTCGGTTCGGCGTGACTGGGGTTGGGCCCCTGAGTATGTGAATGCGATGTATTTAATGTTGCAACAAGAACAGCCCGATGATTATGTTATAGCTACGGGTGAGACATCAAAATTAGAGGATTTTGTCGCGCAGGCTTTTGCTTGTGTAGGACTAGACTGGCAAGAATATGTAACCACTGATAGTAGTTTATTACGACCTACTGATATTGCAGTTGGTAGAGGCAACCCAGCGAAGGCAAAAGAAAAGTTAGGATGGCAAGCACAATACATAATGAAAGATGTAGTGCGAATGATGATAGAAGAGAAGCAAAAAGATTATTTGTAATTTCTCTAAATGCCGTAGAGATGTTGTGTGCGATGTCTCTACAACGATTAATTATACTGATGCGATCGCCTTTTCTTTTTTATCACTGAGTTTAAATTAACCTAAACTCGGAAATGCTGGCTGAGGCTGGTGTATATACTCGTAATTAAAATCTCTGCGGATGCGGGTATTATGCTTGACTGGCTGGTTATCTGGGGAGTTGCTCAAGGTGCGGGGTTGATTTTTAAACCAATTTTAGAAGATTTAGCCAAAGATGCGGCGAAAGACTGGGCGAAGGATATATTAAAAGGCATTCCTGGTAAGGTTTTTGAGAAACTGAAAAAGGAAGATATTGAAATTGCTGCGGGTAAGGCGTTGAAAGAGTTTTTACAACTGATGCAGCAGCAGTTAAAGGTGCGGTGTAAACTGCCGGAAGGTGAAATTAAAGAATATACCGGGGATATTAAGAAATTTATTAGTGATAAATCTGTCAAGGAAACTCTTGGGAGAGCTTTTGATATTAGCTGGGAAGATTTAAACTATCGAATTTTAGAAGATAGTTGGCAAAAGCTACAACTCAAAGCTTTACCAGCTAAATTTAACTGGGAATTATTAACTGAACAGTATTTTATACAAGTCCAAGAATTGCTTGAGAAATCGAAAGAATTACATTCTATTTTAGAACTACAAAAATTATCGAGTATTGAAACGAATACAAAAGAACTTGCTGGGATTGTTGCAGATTTCAACTTAGTTAAATATCAAGAAGCCATCCGCGAAAGCTACGGTAATTTGAAGTTAGATAGTTTAGATACAACAGGTTACGCCTATAACGAACTGAAGTTATGGCGAATGTTTATTGCTCAAAATGTGCGGGAAGTGCATCAAGTTTTACCGCAAGTACATGAACTACCAAAAGAGCATTTAAAACGATTGCGGGAAAGTGACCAACTAGAGGCGGAAATTGCAGCAGAGGAATTAGAAAACCACAAACGGGTTTATTTAGAGCAACCGATACGTTCTGTATTAGATGTTGTTAATGAAAAACAGACTTATAAATATATTGTGGTTTTGGGTGATCCTGGTTCGGGTAAGTCTACATTATTGCAGTATTTAGCTTTGAATTGGGCAGAATCACCACTAGATAATGTTATTTCATTACCAATTCCGTTACTGATTGAGTTACGCACTTATATGCGGCGGCGTGATGATAAAGAATGTCATAACTTTCTCGAATTTTTTCATAAATGTAGCGGTGCAATTACACATTTAAACCAACATCAACTGCACGAACAACTAAAAGCTGGTAACGCTTTAGTAATGTTTGATGGTTTAGATGAAGTATTTGACCCTGGTAAGCGAGAGGATGTGATTACTGATATTCATCGTTTTACTAATGACTATCCTAATGTGCAGGTAATTGTCACTTCTCGCGTGATTGGTTATAAACCGCAACGGCTTCGAGATGCTGAGTTTCGTCACTTGATGTTGCAAGATTTAGACTCAGAACAAATTCAAGATTTTATTCACCGTTGGCATGAATTAACTTTTAGTGATGAAGCGGATAAAGTTAGAAAACGGGAAAGATTACAAAGAGGAATTGAAGCTTCTAAAGCTATTACTGAATTAGCAGGAAATCCTCTGTTGTTAACGATGATGGCAATTCTGAATCGGAATCAGGAATTGCCTAGGGATAGAGCCGAACTTTATAATCAAGCATCGCGGGTATTGCTGCATCAGTGGGATGTAGAACGCGCTTTAGTAGAAGATCATCGACTAGACAATAAAACCATTGATTATAAAGATAAACAGGCAATGTTGCGTCAAGTTGCCTATAGTATGCAGACCAGTGATAAAGGTTTAGCGGGTAATTTGATTAGCGCCAGTCAATTAGAAAATATTTTGGCTGCATATTTAAGAACTTTAGAAATTAATCAACCCAGACAAGCTGCAAGGGTAATGATTAATCAACTGCGGACTCGTAACTTTATGTTATGTTTTCTTGGTGCTGATTATTATGCCTTTGTGCATCGGACTTTTTTAGAATATTTCTGTGCCTGGGAGTTTGTCTGGCAGTTTAAAGAAACGCAAACGCTAAGTATTGAGGAACTAAAGCAAGAAGTGTTTGGTAAACACTGGCAGGATGAAACCTGGCATGAAGTTTTGTTGTTAATTGCTGGAATTATAGAGGCAAAATTTGTGGGGGAAGTGATTAAATATTTAATGGTGCAAGATGGTGAAACCGAACAGTTTCTTAATCTCTTTTTAGCAGCTAAGTGTTTAGCAGAAGTGAGAAATCGTCAGGAAATTGAAGTAATAGCTGACAAATTGCTGAACAAACTCAAGGATTTAACTAAATATGACCTGTGGTATTACTACTACACACCCTATAGAGATGAAGAAGAAACTCAGCTAGTTCAAGAAATTCGTACTCAAGCAGTTGTGGAAATCGCAACTACTTGGATAAAATCTCCCCAAACTTTTACCTGGCTCAAAGACCGCGCTACTAATGATGCTAGATACGATGTGCGACAAGCGGCGGTGCAAGAATTAGCCCGTGGCTACAAGGATGACCCGCAAACTCTCTCCTTCCTCAAAGACCTCGCTACTAATGATGCTAGATACAATGTGCGACAAGCGGCGGTGCAGGAATTGGGCAAATATTTCAAAAATCAACCTGAGTTGTTTGACATCTACTACAATTGCGTGGTCAATGACCCCTTTCAGCGAAAATATAATTGGGAAAGCAACCCGCGCCAAACCACACTGGAGATAATTGTCAAACAATATCCCCAGCATGAACGGACTTTACCACTGTTGCGCGATCGCGCCGAAAATGACCCAGATGAGCAAGTACGGGAATATGCTCAACAACAGTTGAAACAGTGGGAAGGGTAAACATAAACTGAGGTTATGCCCAAGAAAATTAGAGAACTCAAAAGCTTATTGCTACAAGCAGGGTTTAGCTACCGTCCTGGGAAGGGTAGTCATACTAATTGGTATCATCCTCTGCTACCTGGAAGAGTGACGCTATCAGGTAAAGATGGAAATGATGCGAAAGCTTACCAGGAGAAAGACGTTAATAATGCACTTCAAAAAGTAGAAGAAATTAAACAAGCACAAGAGGAAGAACAAGAATGAATTTTCATTACACAATAATTATTCAATGGTCTGATGAAGATGATTGTTTTGTTGTAAGTCTTCCTGAATGGGGAGATTATTGCCACACTCACGGAGATACTTATGAGGAAGCTTTAAAAAATGCTCAGGAAGTTTTAGAAATGCTAATTGAATCAGCTTTAGAAGAGGGTGAAACGTTGCCAGAGCCGCAAACTTTAGGCAAGTCATTAAAAGTAGCATAATAAAATTAAACAGATAAATTTAGAGGATGTTTTAAAAGTCTTCTCATTGGTAGTAAAACATTTTAGATCTCCCTAAATCCCTCTTAAAAGGGGGACTTGAAGAAAATTCCCCCCATTCTAAGGCTACAGTGTACACACAAGTACTATCTGCAAGGGTTTCAGGCGTTATAAACCTTCTGCAACTTCTATGTTGTAGCCATTCCCGCCTAGAACTAAAGTTCCAGGCTCATAGCCAAAGTCCACAAAGAGTGGACTGGAATAAACTTCTTTTTGAGTTCTCTTTAGAGAACTTGTGCTGTGAGACTCGGAATTGATTCCGAGGCGGGATGGGAATTTATTAGTATCTAAAAATACAGACAATAAAAGCTAAAACAAAGTGAAGAAATTGGTTTTTTGTGTGGCAAAACCTTAAAATTACAATCGTAACTAGGGATACAGAAATTAAGTTGTAGTCGTCTCTACAGGCTATTTCCGGGCAATTGAGTACAGCTTAATATATCGTAAAATAACTTGGCTAAATCGCGGCAATCGCTGACAGCCAAAGCATTTGATAGTGAGTACCGCAATTCTGATACCCCCACCCAAGAAATACTAGTACCCCTACCTTGAAACACTAGTACCCCCACCCCAAGAGAATATTGAAGTTAATTTAAAATCAAGCTTTGCAGTCGTTGAGTACAAGGTTAATAAATACAATAAATCCAACCGACATAGAGTGTACTGTCCTGTTGGGAGTCGCCTGATATAAGCATAAAAATAGCACAAGGCTTTTTTACCCAGACAGTAACGATGCAACAGTCATTAGACAGTAATCAAAAAGCGACAGTAGCGCCAGATTCTGTAAAAACATCCCTGCTGAAAAATTTACTCTTTGGCTTTGATTTTGAGCCAGTATTGAGTGATTTTCGGATTATTTTTGAACGTGACCCTGCTGCACGTAATTGGTTAGAGGTGGTGTTTTGCTACCCTGGATTGCACGCGCTGTGTTTACATCGTCTCGCCCACTGGTTGCATTGTCGAGGAGTAAGTTTTTTTCCGCGCTTAATTTCTCATATTGGTCGATTCTTCACCGGAATTGAAATTCACCCAGGTGCAGAAATTGGTAAAGGAGTATTTATCGACCACGGGATGGGGGTTGTGATTGGTGAAACGGCGATTGTGGGAGACTACACGCTAATTTACCAAGGAGTGACTCTCGGTGGAACTGGGAAGGAAAGCGGGAAACGTCACCCAACTGTGGGTAAAAACGTTGTGATTGGTTCAGGTGCGAAGGTGTTAGGGAATATTCAATTAGGCGATCGCGTTCGTGTGGGTGCAGGTTCGGTTGTGTTGCGCGATGTTCCGGCTGATTCCACCGTTGTCGGCGTTCCCGGAAGGATTATCTCTCGCAAAGACAATCATCACTCTCCCCTGGAACACAACAAACTCCCAGACGTAGAAGCCACTGTGATTCGTTCCTTACTTTCTCGCATTGAGCAACTTGAACAAAAACTCAAAAGTTACGAGTCAACGGTAATTCACAGGACAAATGGCAAATAATACTTTAGGTGAGCAAGTTTTACAGATTCCGTTGAGCGATCGCTGGCGAATCTACCACCGTTTGCAAGAGCTGACGATTCCCTGTGCTTGTCACCCCGATGGTTCTTTACGGGTACAAGTAAATAGTTTACTCGCCGCAATTTTAGTCCGCAGTACCGTTATGCAATGTTTAGCTCCGCGTCAAGAATTATTGAATTGGTTAGAACATTGCTGGTATTTATAAACCTGCGGTTGCTCACAGAAAAAAATCAGCCTCGCCAATATCTCTAGTTCTGATTTTTTCCGTCGCTTAAATTGCATTCTTCACCTTTAATTCTTCTCTATACTTATCTGTTTCTGCTCTAATTATGTCCACCCGCACGAAAGAATTAAAATTCATCAATTTTTTACATACAGAAATTGAACTGACCAATGCAGATATTGCTGTAGCATTGCGACACAAAAAATTCGATGATGCACCATTACCGATGCTGCTTTGGCAATATGGACTAGTTAATTTAGACCAGCTAGAACAGATTTTAGATTGGCTGGATGAGCAGCCATGAAAGACTTTCGAGTTTCCACCAGATGGCGATCGCTATCTTAAGTTTTTGGCAGAAATGACTTGCAATTATTGGGAGATACGACTATGATTTCCAGCTTAATTTGTGGGTTTGCTTTCTTATTAACCACGAGTCTAGTTAATACCTATCTAGGCTATCTCCTACTCGAAAAAACTTTGTCTGACAATAGTAAAAATGGCGGCTAAATTATACTGTCATTTTGTTTTCTGTCATACAGATGCAATGTCTTTGTCTGGGTAATATTAAAGAATGATGAAGACAAAATATTAATTGTATTAATTTATCGCATTTACCTTTCCTTAGCGTTGCGGATAACAGTTAACGCTCCAGAAAGAATATTAAGAAAAATTCCTATGAGGCTGTTTGAAATGAGTGAAATCATAATTAATGACACTACATTACGCGATGGCGAACAAGCAGCAGGTGTTGCTTTTACCTTAAAGGAGAAAGTTGCGATCGCTCAGTTTCTTGATGCTATCGGCGTGCATGAATTAGAAGTCGGTATCCCAGCGATGGGAGAAGAAGAAATTCGTGCCATCTCAATCATTGCTGACTTGGGATTAAAAGCCAACCTCCTCGCCTGGAACCGCGCTGTCATTTCTGATATCAAAGCTTCCATCGCCTGTGGAATGCAGAGAGTCCATATTGCGATACCCGTTTCTGGTATCCAAATCGCTGCAAAATTTCATGGACAGTGGCGAGTAAGTCTGCAAAGACTCAAAGATTGTATCAGTTATGCACGCGATCGCGGTCTTTGGGTGGCAGTCGGTGGCGAAGATTCTTCCAGAGCCGATGAAAACTTCTTGTTAGATGTCGCTCTGTATGCTCAAGAATGGGGTGCATCTCGCTTTCGCTTCTGCGACACCGTAGGAGTTCTCGATCCTTTCACAACCTACAAAAAAGTTAAACGCCTTGTTTCCTGGTTGTCGATTCCTGTAGAAATCCACACCCACAACGATTTCGGCTTGGCGACAGCTAACGCACTCGCTGGAATTAAAGGTGGAGCCATATCTGTTAACACCACTGTTAATGGCTTAGGTGAAAGAGCAGGTAATGCTGCTTTAGAAGAAGTTGTCATGGCCATCAAACGCATCTATGGCTTAGATATGGGTATCAACACACCCCGTTTGTTGGAATTATCCCAACTCGTAGCCGCCGCCGCTGGTGCTGGTGTACCACCTTGGAAAGCAATTGTCGGTGAGAATACCTTTGCTCACGAATCGGGAATCCATGCACACGGCGTATTGCAAAACCCTAACACCTACGAACCCTTTGCACCGGAAGAAGTCGGTTGGGAACGACGTTTAGTCGTTGGTAAACATTCTGGCAAACATTTAGTGTCTAACTTGCTTCAGCAGCATGGAATCTTTCTCAACCCCGAAGAAACCCAATCTGTTTTAGATGCAGTTCGCCAGCAATCAGTTAAGAAAAAACGTAGCCTGACAACAGAAGAACTTTTGAACTTGGTAAAAGAACAGAGGTATTCTCATGCAACCCGATGAATATGAATTAGAGTCAGAACCCGATTTTGAAATTGGTGAAAAAGTCAGACTCCGCAAACAAATTAAAAACGATGGAACTTTTCCCGGTAGAGAGATTGGCGAAATTTTAGCAAAAAAAGGAGATATTGGTTACATCGCAAGTATAGGCACTTTTTTACAACGTTCCTATATTTATGCCGTGCATTTCTTAGATAAAGGAATCGTTGTTGGTTGTCGCAAAAAAGAACTAGAATCTGCTGAGGAAAATCATGAAGGTAATGCTACGGATGAATGATACTGGTAATTTAACAGTCTACGTCGCTAAAAAAGATTTGGAAGAAGTAGTAGTTAAACAAACAGACGGTGAAGCCGGAAAAATTCTTACCTTAGCCAATGGTTGGGAATTAGAATTCCACGAAATACCTGATGTAGCAAATTTACCTAAAACTGTAGAAGCTAGACGTTTAGCTTAAAATTACAAGTCAAAAGTAAAAAGAGAAGGCAAAAGGTAAAAACCAATTTTCCCTTCTTCCTTTTTACTCAGCATGAGCAACAATGCCCCAAAAGCTTGGGGTTAATTATTTTGTAATATAAATTTTGAGTAGTTAACATGGGTGACAAATATCTCAAGTTATCGGAATTGAACCTAGAAGGGCAGTTCCTAGGTTTTGCTGGCATGAAATCAGGAAAAGCTAAATATCTGCAATTAGCAATTTCTTCCGGTGATTTGCATATTAAATTACCTAAAAAATTGCGGAGTATTTTGCCACATAGTTTAATTATTGGTGAACAAATTCACATTTGTGGTGTGACTAAAGTTAACACCCATACAGGCAAGATGAAAATTAAAGCACATCAAGTAACACAACTTGATACTTGCCCAAATCAAGAATTATCACCGCCACCACAAGCCAAAATTATGGTGTGTCAAAAATCTGGTTGTGTGAAACGCGGCGGTAAAGGTTTATTATCAGAAATAGAAAAAACTTTGTGCGATCGCGGTTTGTTAGACAAAGTAAAAATTGAACACACAGACTGTCAAAAGCGTTGCAGCAGCGCCCCTAACTGCGTTTTACAACTCGGTAAAAAGAAGTATAAAAAACTTCACCCAGAAGCGATCGCATCTTTGCTAGAAAATCACTTAACCTAAATTCCAGCTTCTTTGCAAATGTATATATTACTGTGTAGGGGTAAAATTTTTACCCCTATTTGTTTTTGATATTGTCAACTGGCAATATCTAAGTTAAAACTGTTGCAATCCAATTCATTATCAGGTGTGTTAGCAACGCATAACGCACATTTCATGCTGACTAATCTAATCAGCTTTAATTGAAATGTCCTTATTTACCAATTTACTCAATCTGCATTCAGGCAGTAAACCATTAGAAGACTTTTTCACTGAAATTGTTGCTTACTTTTTCTCGATTCATCAAGATTTACTAATTGCTTGGCTGCAACAAAATCTCATTATTAGCGATGAGAGTTACTCTCGTATCACTATTACTACCCAAAAAGAACACCAAGGGCTAGAAAGTCATACCGCCGATAGTAGATTCGACATTTTGATTGAATTATCAAATGGTTTAAACACAGACATAATAATTATTGAATCCAAAATTGGTTCTACAGATGGGAATAATGCTTTAAAAAGATATGTTGAGATTTTGAGTAATCTACCAAATGTTAATCAACGTATCTTACTTTATATTACTCGTAATTATGACCCTCAAAAAGAAATCAAGACTTTCGCTTTAGAACAAAAACCAATAGTAAATTTTCATCAGTTAAGGTGGTATCAGTTCTATTCTTTTTTAGCAAAGCATGGTTATGATACCTTGGCCAAAGAAATATTAACATTCATGAGGAGTAATAAAATGGCAGACAAAAATCAATTCTCATCAATTGATTTATTAACAATGATGAACTTTAACAAAACTCTCAATTTTATGCAAGCAACCCTGAGTGAAGAAGTAGAAGCGGAATTTAAGAATGCTTTTGCTAGAGTAACTAGTGGTTCACCCAGTATTACGCAATGGAGACATCGCAGTAGATATATTATTTACACTAGCTTGTCTGATGGATGGAATCTTTGGTGTGGGCTAGGGTATTTTTATTTAAATTCAAATGATTTTACTAGTTATCCTTATATAGGTATATGTTTAGAGGTTTCACCAATTTTCAGAAATCGCCCAAAAATTATTAAAGCTATGCAAAACATAGTCAATGATAAACCTGAAATATGGACTCCTTATGGTTTAACAGTTACACCAGATTGGTCTAGTATATTTTATCGTAAAACCTTACAAGACTTTTTGTCTTATGAAGACCAATCACATCACATCAAAAATTTCTTCCTAGAATCAATTAAGGAATTAAAAACAGTTAAAGAACAATATTTTGATTTTATTAGTAAGGATGTGATTACAGAAGAGTCTATAGAAGAAGAGATGGATATTGTAGGCGATCGCCCAACATTAATATAGTGTATAAACACATAATAATTTACTGGGAATGCTGATAATATCAAAGATAAGCTATTAATTATTAACTATTTTTGGTAGTTTCTCTGGAGTTTCTTCTTGTACTTCTGCAACTTCAGGGAGTAAATGTGCAATTCCAAATAATTTTCCTAAAGAAGATTTTTTCAGAAAAGCTTGTCTTTGAGCGTGAGTCATCATCTCTTTTGATCCTGCTTTAATTTCATCACTGCTCATACTGCTTTGCTCCTCCCCATTGACTTTCCTACCGCTGGCAGAATTTTGCTGCTGCTGTTCGTGAGAATCTGAAGCCATATAAATCTTCTCCGGGAGTGCTACGTGCGAAACCAAGATATTCCATCTCCACCTTATCTCTGTAGTATGCCCCGACGAATGGAATTCGCTGCTATACAAACTAAGCCCGCACTTCGACAAGCTCAGTGACCACCTGCTCGGACTAACACAAAATCAAGGTTTATTGTCCCACCCAAAAATATCAGGCTGAGTAACTGCGATCGCATCTTGGTCAATTTTTATGCGAGCAACATATTGACAGGAATATATTGCAAACCTAATATTTAGATAATCTAAATGAAGGGTAGATCAAACTTGTGACAAGACTGATAGGAAGAGCAGATCGGTCGGAAACAACTCCCAGCACACCGAAACCGATTATTTTAGAAACCCAAGAACTCACACGCCGCTTTGGTAAAGTTAGTGCGGTTAACAACCTGAGTATCTCTGTGGAAGAGGGGGAAATTTTTGGCTTACTAGGGCCGAATGGGGCAGGTAAGAGTACAGTTATTAAAATGTTGACAACTCTGTTACCTGCCAGTGCCGGGAAAGCAACCTTAGCAGGCTATGACATTACCCATCAATCTACGGCTGTCAGACGGGTGATTGGCTATGTACCGCAAGCCCTTTCTGCTGATGGTAGCCTGACAGGTTACGAAAATCTGTTGATATTTGCCAAGTTGTATGAAATTCCTAGCAAGCATCGAGAGCGATACATTAAGGAAATTCTCGCATTTATGGGTTTAGCCGATGCCACCCATCGCTTAGTGCGAAATTACTCTGGTGGGATGATTCGTAAGCTAGAAATTGCCCAATCAATCTTGCATCAACCGCAAATTTTGTTTTTAGATGAACCCACAGTTGGGTTAGATCCCTTAGCGCGAACTCAGGTTTGGCAACTAGTACAAAAACTTTGTACTGATTTTGGTACCACCATATTTTTAACCACTCACTTTTTAGAAGAAGCCGATAATCTTTGTGACCGAGTGGTAATTATGCAACGCGGTGAAGAAATTACCAAAGGCACACCCAAAGACTTAAAAGCCTCGTTGGATAAGCCGAATGCAACTTTAGATGATGTCTTTATTCACTACACAGGCGACCAATTAGTATCAGGAGTTAACTACCGTGACACAGCAAGAACCCGGCGTACTGCTCAACGGTTGGGCTAGAACCAAAGCGACGCGCAAACATAATTTTATCTCTGCATTGAGTGAGTTAATTGTCAAAACATTAGCGATCGCCGAATTAGAAATTCGCAAACTCCGCCATGATCCCACCGATTTAGCCGTCAGAGCCGTCCAGCCAGCACTGTGGTTACTCATATTTGGGCAAGTCTTCTCCAAAATTAGAGCCATTCCTACAGGCGGAAATCTGCCTTATTTAGATTTTATGACGGCGGGGATTCTCGCTCAGAGTGTACTGTTTGTTGCCATTTTTACTGGGGGGATGACCCTGGTTTGGGAACGAGATTTAGGGATTGTGCATAAATTTTTAGCTAGTCCTACACCCCGCGTTGCAATGGTGTTAGGCAAAGCCGTTGCTTGTGGCGTACGGTGTTTGTCCCAAGTATTTATCATTTATGGATTGGCGCTGCTATTAGGCGTGAAACTAAATTTGCATCCCTTGGCAATCATTAAAGTGTTATTAATCGTGCTGATGGGTGCGAGTTGCTTTTGTATTTTTTCCCTAATTATTGGCTGTTTGGTGAAAACCAGAGAAAGAATGACCGGAATTGGGCAATTATTAACCATGCCGTTGTTTTTCGCCAGTAATGCCATTTATCCCATTTCCTTAATGCCTGACTGGCTAAAATTTATTTCTCATATCAACCCCTTAACTTATGAGGTTGACGCTTTACGTGGCACAATGCTACTTAACGGCACTAGTCTTTATGGGTTTGGTTTGGATTGTACAATTCTCCTACTAACATTAATAATATTAACCCTCATCTGTGGGAAACTTTATCCACGGGTGGCAATGTAAGTAGGAGAATGACTAGCCGATGAAGCTTGATAAACCCTCACATGGTGCGACTTCTGAAGAATGTGCTGCCAAAGTAATGGATACTATTCCATTAGTGATGCGGTTTATCAGGAAGGAAATGCGAGAGCATAACGCCGGGTTTTTGTCAATTCCTCAGTTGCGATCGCTGGCATTTATCAATCGTAATCCTGGTGGTTCACTATCTGGTTTAGCAGAACATCTCGGTGTCACCTCGGCGACAGCTTCAGCAACCATAGAACGGCTAGTACAACGCAATTTAGTCCAACGGGAACACCATCCCCAAGAGCGACGGCGGATAGTTCTCAATTTAACTGACGAGGGAAAGTACCATCTTCAGCAATCTCTCAATCATACTCGCGCTCAAATTGCTGACATTCTCAATAGTCTGTCAGCCGAAGAATTTGCCCAGATAGAACAAGGGTTAACCTTCTTAAAAAATGTCTTCGATCAAACGGAAATCCACCCCCCAGAGTCATGAGCCTGGACAACATGATCCCTTCGCGGCTCTAAGATTTCGAGACTATAGATTATTTACCATCGGGCGTTTGCTGCTATTTACTGGTTCGCAAATGCAGACTGTAGCTATCGGCTGGGAACTTTATGAACGCACCGATTCAGCTTTAGCGTTAGGCGGGGTGGGACTCGCCCAAGTCTTACCCATTATTGCTCTCACCTTAATTGCCGGAGATTTAGCCGATCGCCGCGATCGCAAAATCACAGTTTTATCTTCAATCATTTTACTCGCTCTTTGTTCCCTGACTCTAGCTGTACTTTCCTATACTAAGGGTGCAATATTTCTCATTTATGCCTGCTTGATGTTATCTGGTGTAGCCAGGGCATTTCTCAAACCTGCGGGTGATGCTTTAATGTGGCAGTTAATACCCGTGAGTGCCTTTACCAACGCCGCCACTTGGAACAGTAGTAGTTTTCAGTTAGCCGCCGTGATTGGCCCCGCCTTGGGTGGATTTGGCATTGCTTTGCTGGGAAGTGCAACAGGGGTATATATATTAGCGGCGATCGCGGCTTTTTTCTGTTTCTGTCTCACCGCTGCAATTAAAGAGCAACCAAATACCCGCGCTAAAGAACCAATTTCTCTGCAAGCACTCTCCGCCGGGATGAAATTTCTCTGGCAGAATCAATTGATTTTAGCGGCAATTACCCTCGATATGTTTGCGGTATTATTTGGCGGTGCGATCGCTCTATTACCAATTTTTGCCAAAGATATCTTGCGCGTCGGGCCAGTAGAATTAGGCTACCTGCAAGCCGCCCCTTCCATCGGGGCGCTAATTATGGCGGTGAGTTTGGCATATCTTCCACCATTACGTAAAGCCGGGCCAGCCTTACTTTGGTCAGTCGTTGGCTTTGGCGTTGTCACCATTATTTTTGGTCTATCGCGTTGGTTTTGGCTATCCCTACTCATGTTGGTCTTGAGTGGAGCATTAGATAGTATTAGTGTTGTCATTCGCCATACTTTAGTCCAAATTAGAACACCCGATCATTTACGTGGCCGAGTAGCAGCAATTAATAGCGTATTTATCAGTGCTTCTAATGAATTGGGTGGTTTTGAATCCGGTTTAGCGGCGGCGGTGTTTGGCCCCATTGCGGCGGTTGTCGGCGGCGGTATTGGCACTATTCTGGTAGTGATAGCTGTTGCGAAAGTTTGGCCAGGTATGGTTAAACTAGGAGCTTTGCAAGAATTAGATTAGATCATCATCTGGTGGGCATTCAAGTTGTAACTACTCACACAGAATTAATTACACACATTCTTTTGCTGTTCCCCGTTCCCTACCTCCACGAATGAATTTAATTTGGTGCAACTACTTACATTTTCTGGGTTGAGGCTAAAATCCCTGCAATTGAATTGCGGGGATTATGTCAAACTATTGACTACAGACTCTTGACTTGTTTGGATTGTTTATGGCTATTTGGTTAAGTTTGTGTGGGGCTATTTTAGTAGTAGCTTACTTGCTGGGTTCTTTTCCCACTGGCTATATTGCTGTTAAACAGTTAAAAGGTATTGATATTCGAGAAGTGGGTTCAGGCTCAACGGGAGCCACCAATGTACTAAGAACTTTGGGTAAAGTTCCAGGAGCATTTGTTTTAGGGCTTGATTGCTTAAAAGGAGTATTAGCGATCGCTCTAGTTTATACTTTATTTAACTTTGCCGAGACTTCAGAGTTGATCCCGGCAAATATAGATTTAGGATTATGGCAACCCTCGATAGTAACTTTAGTTGGGTTAGCTGCCATTTTAGGACATAGTAAATCAATTTTTCTCGGCTTCACAGGTGGAAAATCTGTCGCTACTAGTTTAGGAATATTATTAGCGATGAGTTGGCAAGTTGGTTTGGCAACTTTGGGAGTATTTGCCGTTGTTGTGGCAATTTCTCGCATTGTATCCTTGAGTTCGATTACTGGGGCGATCGCTGTTTCTATTTTTATGGTAATTTTCCATCAACCATTACCTTATATTTTGTTTGGTATTGTTGGTGGATTGTATGTAATTGTCCGCCACCGCAGTAATGTAGAGCGACTGTTAGCTGGTACTGAACCAAAAATTGGTCAGAAGTTAGTCACAGAAACAGAAAATACAGAACAAACAGCTTGAAGAAAAATCAGAAGTCAGAATTTAGGAGTCAGCCAACAGAATAAAATTCTGAATTTGGGCTTCCTTACTCCTAAATTCTCATTAGATAAATCACTACTGAATTTGGAATATAATCAGACCAATCAGCACAGCTAAACCTAAAGCTCTGCGAAAATAATTAACACCTTGAAATAATTCCAGCCACGCCCAAGTAAACAAAGCGCCATTCGCCAGGATATGTAACACCGTATTAATGGTGCCACTGGGAACAATTAAAGTTAGTAAACTCGCTACCACCCAAAGAATTAGCGGTGGATTTGGCGGTTGAGCAATTACAATATTGCCACTGCTGTCACGGAAGGTTTTATCAACTAATGTATTTTCCATAAGATGAGATTTCTAATTAGCTAAAAATGATTAGCTTCTACAAATTGTCATTACCTTAATTACATTAAAACACTAAGCCAAATATCACACATACATCTAATTGCTGAAATTAGAGCAGTAAGTAATATCATATATTCATATAGAATTCCCCCGATAGATACATATAGGACTTACGCAAAAAACCTCTCAAACTCTCATTTCTCTGTGTTCTCTGCGTCTCTGTGGTAGCCTGCGGCAAGCCGCTATCGCGTCTACGTTATTCCGTAACTAGTGCGTAAGTCCTAACATATAATCATCTGCATGATTTTAATCTGCCCATTTGTGGTTATTTTGAACATCCGCCATCATATCCATGTATAAAATCCTTCCCAAACAAACTGCATCAATGTACACCCGCGATGGTGTCCGTCTGGATG
The DNA here is from genome assembly GCF_015207705.1 of Nostoc sp. LEGE 06077. Classification (GTDB taxonomy): domain Bacteria; phylum Cyanobacteriota; class Cyanobacteriia; order Cyanobacteriales; family Nostocaceae; genus Nostoc_B. The sequence continues at coordinate 154,871 of NZ_JADEWI010000004.1, read as the reverse complement.
CAGATATCTATCGCCCCGATGCAACAGAGAATTTTCCGGTATTATTAATGCGGCAACCTTATGGTAGAGCGATCGCCTCAACTGTTGTTTATGCTCATCCAAGTTGGTATGCTGCCCACGGTTATATTGTTGTGATTCAAGATGTGCGCGGACGCGGTACTTCCGCCGGGGAATTTAAGTTATTTGCTCATGAAATTGTGGATGGTGAAGATAGCATACATTGGGCAGCACATTTACCTGGAAGTAATGGCAAAGTTGGGATGTATGGTTTTTCCTATCAGGGAATGACTCAACTCTACGCTGCTGCGGCTCAACCCAGCGCTTTAAAAACAATTTGTCCGGCGATGATTGGTTATGATTTGTATACAGATTGGGCTTATGAAGGCGGCGCATTATGTTTGCAAACAAATCTCGCTTGGGCAATTCAATTAGCCACAGAAACTGCGCGTCTACGGAATGATCAAACAGCCTACCAAGCTTTGTTAACAGCGGCACGTAACTTGCCTGTCAATAATCCTGAAATTCTCCAACAACTTGCCCCAGAGTCGTTTTATCATGAATGGGCTGCACATCCCCAACCCGATACTTATTGGGAAGAACTTTCACCCAAGCATCATTTGCAAGCTGTTGATTTGCCCATGTTTCACATTGGAGGCTGGTTTGATACTTACCTGCGCGGTACCCTGCATTTATACAAAGATATGGCCGCCCGTAGCACTAAACCCCAGCATTTATTAGTTGGGCCTTGGGCGCATTTGCCTTGGGGTCGAAAAGTTAGTGAAGTGGACTTTGGAGCTAAAGCAGCTAGTCCTGTCGATAGAATGCAAATCCGTTGGTTTGACCAGTTTTTGAAAGATATAGATACAGGCTTATTGCAGGAATCTTCTATTTGCCTGTTTGAAATGGGTAGTAATATTTGGCGCACTTCCCCCACTTTAAACACAGATAACCAGAAATCTTATTTTTTGTCAACTACCGGACTAGCCAGCATCCGCGAAGACTCAGGAATACTCAGCACTCAAAACTCAGCAACGCAGCGGCTCCCCAGCAATCAAGATGTGTTAGTTCACGACCCTTGGCGACCAGTACCATCTTTAGGCGGTCATGCCGGAATCCCCGCCGGAGTATTTGAGCGATCGCACATTGATTGTCGTTCAGATGTTTTAACTTATACTAGTCAACCACTCACAGAAGACTTACATTTATTAGGAGATGTAGTTGTAGAGATTGATTGCAGCACTGATAAACCTAGTTATGATTTATGCGTGGTACTATCGCAACTACAACCTGATGGTAAAGTATATAATTTGACGCAGGGGTATGTGCATTGTTCACAAACAACTGCCGTCCCGGTGAAAATTCAACTGCAAACCACTTGTGTACGCATTGCTAAAGGTAATGCCTTGCGTTTGAGTTTAAGCGCAGCTTGTTTTCCGGCATACACCATGAACTCTGGTCATGGCGCAGTGATGAATAGCACTGATTTATTCAATGCCCAGATTATCACTTTAACAGTCCATTGTGGCGGCGATCGCAGTTCGCAAATTCGCTTACCAGTGATTTAATTGAGTTTTTCTAAAATCATGCAAATCAAAACTAAAACTTTTGAAATCACACCCAAACAATTACGCAACCTGTTAACTTTTGACTATTACAGGCGGATGAAAATTACTTTTATTATATTAGTAGTTTTATTAGTAATAAATATTATTTTTGCAGTTATACAAAATCGTTTTGATTGGTGGTTAATATATTTAGTCGGCTTAATCGCCTATTTTGTATCTTTGCCCTTGTTATTTCAAGTGCAAAAACGAAGTTCCGCCTTAAATTTTCAAAATAGATACTGTGAAATTGATGAAAACTTTTTTGCCCTATTTTATGAAGATGGTAGTATCATTAAACTGAATTATTCACACTTCTTCAAAGTTACCAAAAAAGCTGACTATTATTTTTTATACATGACCAAAGCCCAATTTTATTACTTACCAGTTGCTGCTTTTGAAAGTGAAAAAGATATCCACAGATTTGATTTATTTTTGCAAAGTAAGCAATTAATTAAATTATGGTAAGTGATTTAGTAAGTAAGTCGTTGTGAATATTTATCGCTAGGACAAGACAGGAGTGAAGAGGGTTTTAGCATAGTTAATTTTTATTCACATAGTTTGTTTTTTTGAGTCGTTCTACTTATCAGTAATTAGCCATTCTTTATACCATTATTTTTAGTTAGTTCCATAAGTTTTTCAAACTGGAAGTTTTGAGCTAAATCAGTTAAATATTGTTGAAAAATATGATTGTTTACAGTAACATCTGACATTAATTTTAAAATTAGATCATCACTACATTGAGCAGCAGCATTGTGTAGTTTTGCCAACCATTCATTTGGCATTTGTGCTAACCAAGATAATAAATCTTCCTGAATCAGATTGGGCTGCATTGCATTGAAAATTTGTTGGTTTTCTTCCTGATAAATATATTTAACATCTAAATATTGCTGAATTTTTGCTAATATTTGCTCCTCTCGGAAAGGCTTGTTAATTAAATCATCACAGCCTGCTGCTAGTATTGCTTCTCGTTGTTCCTCAAAAGCATGGGCAGTTAAAGCAATAATCATAGGATGAAGATTAGACAAAACTACTGCTTCATTTATAGCTTTAATCATCTTTGTAGCTGTATAGCCATCCATAACAGGCATCCGCATATCCATAAAAATTAGATGTGGTTGCCATTCTTGCGATAAGTTAACAGCTTCCTGACCATTTGCAGCTTCGCGCACCATAAAACCCTTAATTTGCAGCAATTTAACTAATACTAAACGGTTTTCTAAAACATCATCCACAACTAGAATTCGATACTCAGTTTGTCCTGGTGCTAAACCTAGAACTCGGCATTGAGTTTGCCTAACTAGAACTTGATTAGTTAAGACTAAATCAATCTCAATCTGGAAAGTAAAAGTACTACCAATACCTTCTTGACTAGTGACAGTAATATCTCCCCCCATCAATTGCACATATTTCCGACTAATTGCTAAACCTAGTCCAGTTCCCTGTTGGAATTTACGCCCAATTTCTGTTTGTCCAAAAGCTTGAAACAACAAACCGATTTCTTGGGGAGAAATGCCAACACCTGTATCTTGTACCTCGAAAATTAAAGAGTGGGAAATATTCTCTGTATCTGGGTGTTCTTGATTTATTTTATCTGCTAATTTGACACGCAGAATCACACTGCCTGTAGAAGTAAATTTAATTGCATTTCCTAAGATATTGAGTAAAATTTGCCGCAGTTTGTTTTCATCTGTTTGCACATATTTTGGTAACTGTGATGCATATTCAAATTGCAATTGCAACCCTTTCGATTCGGCACGCAAACGTAACATTTCTTCGATGTTATCTAATAAGGCAATTAAGTCAAAATTACTAATATTTAATGTAGTTCTGCCTGCTTCAATTTTAGACATTTCTAAGATGTCGTTGATTAAGTTAAGCAGATGTTCGCCTGCACGATTGATAATTGCTAGGTTTTGTAGATGTTCTGTTGATAGTTCATGGTCATAGCTCATTATTTGTGTAAAGCCGAGAATTGCGTTGAGTGGTGTGCGTAATTCGTGGCTCATGTTGGCCAGAAATTCGCTTTTGGCTTTGTTTGCAGCATCAGCAGTAATCACAGCTGCTTGTAATGCGGCTGATTGTCTTTGAGTTTGGGCAAGCAATTCAGCTTGTTGTAAAGCAACTCCTAAATGATTGCCAATTTGAGCAACAATATTAACTTCTCCTGTTTTCCATTGCCGAGGGCTAGAATTTTGATAACTGGCTAGTAATCCCCACAGTTGGCTACCGCAAAAAATGGGGACAATAATATAAGCTTTGGCTTGAAATCGCTCTAATAAATCTATGTAACAAGAATCAAAATCAGCTTTGTAAATATCTTGAACACAACGAAAATTCGCATTTTGGCTATAAACACCACCTTGGGTTGCTTGTAAATAAGTATCTTGAATGGGATAAGTAGCATTTGCTAAAATTGTTTCTAAGCATCGACCATCTTCTAAAGCATTATTTGTAACAATGGGATCGTTTCTCTGTTCTAAAATTAGAGACTTCCAACCTTGGCTCACTGACTCTGAGACAAATTCACCACTCCAATCAGGATTAAAACGATAGACAACCACCCGATCGCAATTTAATATTTGGCGTAGTTCTTCGGTGGTGGCGGCAAAGATTGTGTTTAAATCTAAAGTCTGTCGCATTCTTTGAATTACTTGGGCGATCGCTTTTTCTCGTTCGGCACTCTCACGTAAGGCTGCTTCTGCTAGTTTACTCTCGGTAATATCTGTAATTGTCCCTATGTGTCCGGTAATTTCTCCATTTTCGTTGATTTCAGGTATAGCTTGGCAAATCACCCAAACACTTTGACCATCAGGACGTAGAAAACGATGTTCACATTTATACAAAGATTTAGCTGCTGCTGCCTCGTACCACATGGCAAAAACGCGATCGCGGTCATCTGGATGCAAGGCTTTTGCCCAGCCAGCGCCCATTGCTTGTGATTGTTCTAAACCAGTAATGTCACACCAGCGCTGATTGAGATAAATGCAATGACCTAACTTATCTGTATGGTATATGCCCACAGGTGAAGCCTCGGCTAACGTTTGATAGCGCAACCGACTTGCTTGCAAAGCTAGTTCTGCCTGTTTGCGATCGCTAATTTCTATCACAACTGTACCCACACCAGAAATACAGTTGTCTTCACCGGGAATCGGAAAATACGAAGTGAGAAAGTAACCAATTTTTCCTGGTTGTTTGGGTGTGCTTGTACTAACTTCTACATTCAAAATTTCTTGCCCAGTCGATAATACATGTTTGTAGAATGGCATTACTAGAGGCTCAATTTCGGGTATAATCTCATACATTGTTTTGCCGATATGCTCTTGTTGTGATAAGCCATTAATATCAGCTAAAACTTGATTAACCTGCACATATCGCAATTGGTTGTCTAATATATTCATTCCCACAGGCGCACTACTGAAAAAAGCATTAAGATACGCCTCTCGCAGTGCTATTTCCCGTTCTAAAGTTTTGCGTTCTGTAATATCTTTGTGAGTGCCGATCATCCGCAACGGCTGACCCCATTCATCGTATTCGACAATTTTTCCGCGAGACTGAATCCACTTCCAGCTACCATCGACACAGCGCATCCGATACTCAACTTCATAAACAGCATTTCCCCCTTGGAGATGAGCTTTTAAAGCGGAACTGACGATCGAAACATCTTCTGGATGGAGAAATTGCTCAAGAGTTTGGGACACATTTGCCAGATGTTCGCCTTTATACCCCAGTGTTTGTTTCCACTGACTGCCACAGTAGGCTTCATCAGTGATCAGATTCCAATCCCACAAACCCAAATCACTAGCTTCTAGGGCGAGTTGTAAACGTTCTTCACTTTGTCTATGGGCGGCTTCAATTATTTTACGTTGAATTAAACTACCTAACTGGGTAGCAACAGCCCCGACTAACATCAGCAAACGTTTATCAATTACTGCTGCACTACGTTTAAAAAATACTAAAATCGCTAATACTTCCCCATTAGCTAAAATTGGCACACCAAAGGCAGCTTTTAATCCTACTTTGGTAGCTTGTTGCGATCGCACAAACACTGGTTGTCCAACCGCAGCAACATCTTCAACCCATTCTGGTTGTCTCATTTGCCAAATCCGCCCTGGTAGTCCCTCACCCAAGGCAAATTTGATCGTTCGGCTACTTATTGAAAATTCCTCTAAGTCAATTTCTTCTGCATACCACACTAAGCTATGTTCTAAAACTGCACCATCATCACTAGGTAGCCATGCTTCGCCAAAATCCCAGTTGATGGAATGACAAATTAAGCGCAGCACTACTTTTAAAGCACTATTCACATCAACCGCGCGGGTAATAGCTTGAGATGTTAATAGCAGTAACCTACTTTCATTTTCTGCCTGCTTCCGCTCAGTAATATCTTTAGCTGTGCCTAACACATATTTTTGCCCGTCAATTTCGATCATTTCTGCACTGAACAGCATTATTTTAATCTCTCCAGTTGAGGTACGGAAATCAACTTCATAGTTGCGGAGAGATTTTGTTTGTTGCAAGATTTGGGTCAGAAACACACTTTCGTCAGAATTAACCCAAATCTGCAATTCTTTATCGGTGTGACCAATCACTTGATGACGAGAATAACCAAACAGCCTACAGAAACTGTCATTAACTTCAATGTAGCGAGTTTCTGGCAATGTACACAAAATAATAGGGTCAGGAGAGGCTTTAAAAGCAGACGCTAATTTGGCTTCAGAAGCACGACGCGCAGTGTCGGCTCGTTGATGTTCCCGTGCTTCCAGTGCCAAAGAAACTAAATTTGTCAGAGAACGAGCAAAATTTTGGTCTTCTAGTGTCCACTCACGCAAAACTCCCACCACCTCTAAACACAAAACTCCTATCGTTTTTCCCGCTAATCGAATCGGTGTATCTAAAATAGAAATAATGTTCAGAGCTAAGTAAGGTTGAGAAAATTCTTGAGTTCGAGGATCAGTTTGAGCATTTTCTACAGCAATTACTTCTTCTTGCTGCAAAGCTTGAAAATAAATCGGATAATCGGCTATATCTAAAGTGCGCCCTTCACTATGCTGGTGAAGACTTTGCTCAAATAAGTCTATGCAGTAAATAGAAGTTGAAGTTTGATTATATAACCAGACACTAGTTCGTTCAATTTCCAGATTTTTGGTAGCTGCTTCTGTAATTGTTGCCAATGCTGCTTTGAGATCACCTTGATACAAGATCTGATTTTTGACTAATTCTGTTAATACTAAGTTATGATTACGCAGCTTAAGATTAAGTAATTTGAGAGTTTGTTCTGTAGATTTATCTTTTGTTTGTGCTAAAGCCAACTCTGGCTGTTGAGGATGAAATTTTTCTGGTTTTAACTGAGTTGGAAGATAAAGGTGATTTTGAACTCTGATTAAAATTTCGCGCGAGCAAAGTGGCTTAGTAATATAGTCAGCAACCCCTAATGCAAAGAATTTCTCTTTATCCTGCAAAGTTTCGATAGGACAGAGAAAAATTATGGGAATATTTTGAGTTTGTTTATTGCTTTTAAGATGTTGACAAACTGTATAACCATCCATTTCTGGCATAATCACCGCCAGTAAAATTAAATCAGGTGGTGTTTCTATCGTTGCCTCAATTGCCAGTTTCCCGGAAGTGAATTCTTGTACCTGATAATTTTGACATTGAAGAATTTGAGTTAAAAATTTTAAATCTTCAGGTTGATCATCAACTAAGAAAATTTTTATCGGCTGATTATACATACTTATTATAAAATTGTATAGTTTATGAAAAACCTACAATATTAAAAATACAAAATATTAATAAATCTGACGTAAATATAAAATACTAGTATTTTTTCCCGATTCTTTTTATATACATAAAATTATCAAAAATTATCTCAATCAATCAGAAAAGATATTCATAACATAAATTTAATTGGTTTGTGGTGATTTAAGCAAGTTGCGGGAAATAAACAGAACTAAGCCACAAAACTAATATCTTCACAAGTTCCTCATTTTTTTCGTGTTCAATGCTTTTTGGATTGGTTGAAAGAATTGTTGCACTTGCTATGGGCTGCATAACTGCCAAAAATTTAGATGTGGTTTCGTCAAATCAAATGCAGTACGTCAAGTAACTTGTAGCGATAATTGCTTTCATAAAGATTTTGACCGCGATCGCACCGCGCAATTGTGATCAGAATATCACGAGTATTGGATAATTTCAGCACCGGAGGAAACAGATGGAAACTCAACCAACTCGCCCATCGCCAACACTTCCAGAAATTCCCCTTGGCTACCTCAACATTATGGGCTATATTGACGAGTCAGAAGTCAATGGCCCTGGTTGTCGTGCTGTTGTTTGGGTACAAGGTTGTCCCCGTGAATGTCCTGGTTGCTTTAATCCTGAGTCTTGGCCATTTGAAATTAACCAACTGATTTCTATCGATACCCTCGCCGAGCAAATACTCAGTAAACCACAAAACACAGGCGTAACTTTCTCTGGCGGTGAACCTTTTTGGCAAGCATCTGCACTGGCCGCTTTAGCACGTAAACTGAAAGCTGCTGGTTTAAATGTTATGTCTTTCACTGGTTTTACCCTCAAGCAACTCCAGTCTGACTCTGCACCTCCAGGTTCTCAAGAATTATTAGAACAGTTAGATATATTAATTGATGGGCCATTTGTCGAATCTCTGGCGATTAATTCTCCCAACTCCCCTGTTTCTTCCAGTAATCAACGGGTGAATGTCTTTAACCCAGCTTTAGCTGACCAAATTACTTGGGCGAGTGACCAAATCGAAATCCACATTCTCAAGGATGGTAGCCGTATTGTCACCGGCTATCGTGGACGGCTAGAACTAACTTAACTCCTTTACACATATTCAAAAACTAACGTGTGTCTCTGTTCGCGGCGCACGTTAATTATATTGTTTATGCAAAAATCATCAATTAATATTTTTTAATTCCGTAATTATAAGCTAAAACTTTTTTGTGCAATATCTCAAGATAGAATTTTAAACTATTTTTTTATAACTAAAGAATAATTTTAAACTGCATCAATCAGTTTATAACAGAAGCATAGGTAATTAACACATACCTGTGTCAAGTAAGTGAGGTCAAGATTATGTTATTACAAACAAGTGTATCCGATTTACTTGTGGATTTATCTACGGAAAAACAGCAATTTCTAGCTGGTGGATGTAGATATTATGGTCGTAGTGAAGAACCCACTCAAGGATCATCGCCAGTAGAATCATCACCCGAAACGCCATCGCAATCGCCATCACCAGTAATTGCATCGCAACCGATATTACGTCTAGCTGTAGGTAGTATCATTACAGTAACCCCATTTGCCTTTTGTTTACCTGGGCAAAGTTGTGGAGGCGGAGAAGGTTCTCAAACCCAAGATTAATAAGATTTTGATAACTTCTCAAAAGTAATTGAATTTTGAGCAAGTTGGAAAGTCTCTTTTGTTCTCTAAAAAATTAAGTTAATGGAACAGAGAGATATATATTTATCTCTCTGTTTACTTGTAGATATTATTCAGTGATAAAGGTGTAAAATTACATCTTGCACTAGCTAATTTAGGGCAATTAAAATCAGGTGAGCAATGCTAAAAATCTAATTAAAATCGTAAGTATTCAGGAGTCAGAATGGTTAAAGAATAAGAAGAAATATGTGATGAATTAATTTGCGAATTCTATAGATATTTCTCAATTCTGGCTTCTGACTCCTGGGTGCTGAATTCTTACTTAAAATCTAATTTTGCGTTGTATAAATTGCCAACTACAGTTATTGAGAATGGTACAAGATATAAAAAAACTACGCATATCAAAGTTTTCGTCTAATAGTATTAAAATTAGAGATGGATATATTTTGAGTTAGACAGTAATTAGTTATATCTAAATGAAATTTATTGGGATTGATTTAGGTTGGAAATCGCAACCAAGTGGCTTATGCTGTTTAGAATTAATAGATGGACAGTTGCAATTAATCGATTTAGATCGCCAAGATGCGATCGCCCAAATTTTAAATTGGCTAGATACCTGGGTACAACCAGAAGAACCAGCCATCATTGCTGTTGACGCACCGACTCTCATTCCTAACGCCACAGGTAGCCGCCTCCCCGATAAACTCAGTCATAAATACTTCGGTAAATATCACGCTGGCTGCTATCCCGCAAATCAAAATTTACCCTTTGCCGACCGGACAATTAATTTTGGCTTAGAATTAGAATCGCGTGGTTTTGCTCATGCACCAACCATAGAAGCCAAAGAACTTGGTAAATATCAAATAGAAGTTTTTCCTCACCCAGCCATAGTGCATTTATTTGGGTTAGAACGCATTCTCAAATACAAAAAAGGACGCATCAATGAGCGTCGCCTGGAATTAATCAAACTCTATGAATATATTATGGAAGTTTTACCAACTCTCGAACCTAGTCTCAAATTGAATCGAACGCTAACGACACAACAACCTGATCTTTTTCCTTTTGATTTTTTTCTTTTACCTACCACGGGTGCAGCACTGAAAGCGATTGAAGATAAACTCGATAGTTTAATCTGCGCTTATGTTGCTGCACACTGGTGGTATTGGGGAGAACAACGTAACTTAGTATTAGGCGATCGCACCACAGGTTACATTGTCATCCCAAATAAAAGGTAAAAGTAAAAAGGAAGACTTTTGCCTTCTATTCCGCCCAAGCAATCAATCTTGGTTCATAAGCATTAGACAAGTTGGGGTGCTTGGGTAATACACGCAAGGACAAACCTTGAAAACCAGAGGTGGTGTAGATGATATCTGCCGTGTAGACACTCAAGCCTTGATCATCTTGGCCTTGGTAATCCATGACTACTGGTGTCGCATTGACGATTTCACCATTGGCATCGATTACACCTTGATATAATTCCACTTGGATATCATCTTGACTCAAAGTTGCTAAATCAACTTTGGCCTTGACAGCAACGCTTTGGTTAACCTCAATATCTGTACCTACGGAGACATCAATATCTTTGATTCTCAAATTAAACCAGTGATCGCTGAGTTTAGCTTTCCACGCAGCTAATTCCTTAGCTGGGGCGTAATTATCAGTAATGAGAGTATGACAGCGATCGCTCGCGGGGAAATAAGCCTGTTGAGCATAATCCCGTACCATCCGCGCTGTATTAAAGAACGGACAGTTCAAGCGAATTGCATCTTTCATTTTGGCAACCCAAGGCCGGGGTAGACCATCCTCATCGCGGTGGTCATAAAATAGAGGCACAACTTCTTTCTCTAACAAATCGTAGAGCGCGTTAGCTTCCACTTCATCCTGATAATTGGGATCTTCGTAATTTTCGCCGTGTCCAATCGCCCACCCGGTGCGGACGTAATCAGCTTCATCCCACCAACCATCTAAAACACTTAAATTGGGCAATCCATTCATCGCGGCTTTCATCCCGCTAGTACCGGACGCTTCCCGTGGACGGCGGGGTGTGTTCAACCAGATATCGCACCCTGCTACCATTAACCGAGCAATATGAATATCGTAGTTAGGAACAAAAACAACTTGTTTTTCTAAATGGTGTTCGCGGATAAAGTGATTGATATCACGAATCAGTTCTTTTCCCGGAATATCTTTAGGGTGGGCTTTACCAGCAATCACAAATTGGACTTTACGGGTTTTATCACCAAGCAAGATGTGTTTAATGCGTTCTAAATCGCGCATCCACAGGGTAGCACGTTTATAAGTAGCAAACCGTCGGGCAAAACCAATGGTTAAAACGTATGGATCTAATACTTCTTGGGCTTGGGCGATTTCCGAAGCCGAAGCACCGCGATCGCGTAAATGTTTAACTAAATGCTCCCGCACGTACAGTACCATATCCAAGCGGCAGCGTTCGTGATTGCGCCACAACTCCTGATCAGGAATAGCTTCCATCCGCTCCCACAGTTGGTTCTCTGGTGGTACTGACGACCAGTTTGGCCCTAAGTAGCGATCGTACAACTCTTGAGTTGATTTAGCCACACAACTACGCGCGTGAACACCGTTAGTAATAGCGGTGATTGGGACTTCTTCGACTGGGACTTTCTTCCACAAACCTTGGAACATCTGCCGCGACACCACACCATGCAGCTGCGCCACCCCGTTAGAAAATGTCGCCATTTTCAACGCCAGCACTGCCATACTAAACGGTGCAGATAAATCGCCGGTATTTTCTCGCCCCAATCCTAAAAATTGCTCTTTGGGTAAACCAAAGATATCTGCATAGTATCCCAAATAATACAAAATTTTATCGGGAGGGAACAAGTCAATCCCCGCTGGTACAGGTGTGTGAGTCGTAAAAATGTTGCTAGACATCACTACCTGTTTAGCTTGGGCATAACTCAAACCATCTTCTTGAATTAACAGCCGGATGCGTTCTAAAGCCGAGAAGGCAGCATGGCCTTCATTCATGTGATAAGCAGTGACATCATAGCCCAGAGCTTTGAGCATCTGCACACCACCGATCCCCAACATGATTTCTTGGTGGATACGCATATCGATATCACCACCATACAGCTGATCTGTAATGTCGTGATCGTATTGGTTATTGGGTTCGATATTGGTGTCTAACATATATAAAGGCACCATACCCACCTGTACCCGCCACACTCTGGCGTATACCTTGCGCCCCGGATAATCAACGGCAATCTGCAATTCTGAACCGTCAGGATTGCGTTCTAAATGCAAGGGCATATTATAAAAATCGTTGATGGGGTAGCGCTCTTGTTGCCAGCCATCAGCATTGAGATATTGGGCAAAATACCCTTGTTGATAGAGCAAGCCAACACCCACTAGTGGTAGCCCTAAGTCACTGGCAGATTTTAAATGATCACCAGCCAGAACACCCAAGCCACCAGAATAAACCGGTAAACAGTCAACTAAGCCAAACTCAGCCGAAAAATAGGCGTAGCATTCTTTAGGCTTTTGACTACGTTGTTTCTGATACCAAGTTCCTTCTTGGAGATAATCTTCCAACTGACGGGCGGCGCGATCCATTTGCGCTAAAAAGCCGTCATCTTCAACTACCTCTAAAAGCCGTGCTTGAGAGATGGTACCTAGCATTAACACTGGGTTATGACGGCTAGATTCCCACAAATCTGTGTCTAAGCGGCGAAATAAATCTTTAGTTTCAACATTCCAATCCCAATGTAAGTTATACGCCAGCCGCCGCAGTGGTTCCAGGCGCGGCGGTAGTGACGGCGACACATTAAAAGTGCGAATTGGCTGCATAGGTTAGCAATTCTCCAAGTTCAGCTATGGTTATTGTTTACCTTCTTGATGCAATGCTGCCAATTCTTTATACTGTGTTTGTAAAGTACTGCTGACTTTGTTAAGTATTAAAAACTTAGATGAGAATTATGGCTAAATCTTGTGCCAAGCATCTTTGTGCTTTTCCGTGTTCTCCTTGAGTGTCGGCTGAGTGAGGAAAATTTAATAATTGACGCAGTTGATTATTTATCCATCGGTCAAAAGCATCACACAAAAACTCCCTATTCTAGGCAGAACAGAGAGGTTAGTAGTTGAGTTTCAATATTTAACTTCCTAAAGAAGGCTGATCTTGTGGATTTTTTGGCATTGTCAGAGTCATCGCCGCTGCATAGGCCAGATCTGCGGCTATCTTATAAGCAAGTTTTATATTAGATGCGCTATCCTTGTGGTGAGAGACAGAAGTAGCTTGTCGGTGTTTTAACTCTTGCTGAACCTCACCAGAGGCGATCGCTCGCTGCAAAATAATAAAAGCATCCAAGTCTTCTGAGTCATAATCTTGCCGTAGTAAAACTTGTATCTGGTTTTGCTCGGCGATACTTAAATAACCAGTTCTAAAAGCTTGCTGGACGATTTGTTTAATTTCAACCATAATTTCAACCAAGTGTGGCAGTTAATTTAGAAGAGCTTAGTCTGTAAATTTGGTCTTCTTGTGAGGATTCCTACTAAGAGCATGTATTTTCTCTAGATTTCAAAATTTATAATGGCGGAGATCCTACACGCATCGTCCATTTGGCTCACCTGATCGGGTGATTTATATTTTTGAGATTATAGTTATGGATCAATAGGGTTCAGTAAATAACGTTCCTTGATGAAGGGAACAGGGTTATAATCTACTGCTGAGAAATATAACTGTTCAATAGTAGCGCAGATATCATTCACTTACTTGTATACCTGCTATGTTTTTCTTGACCTACAACAATTCTATAAAAAAACTTAAATTTTTACTAGTGTAGTCAATATCAAATAGCCAAGCGGTTATAGTGAAAGTTTTTCTCTTATCTAAAGGTGATTTTGATAACGCCAATCAAATTTTATATCCTGCTATTTATTCGGAAATGAATGTTGTTTAAACTACCAATCTCTGGCAATTAATTATATTGTGAATAACTTCCTACTTGGGAGTGATCCATCAAAAATAAAATGTGTTATTCTGGGAGGCAACTATTATGAAAAGCCACCCATCTAAATGAAATCGTGACTTGGTTAAGTTGTAAATCATCTGTGTGCCAAATGAGCGTAGCCGCATACTCTAAAAATTTATTGCAAGAAAGTCGTCATTGCAGTCGGGGAAGCGCTTACTTGTTTGCACCGATGGTAAATTTTAATGTGATGGCTGAAGTTGGTGATACTCCACCTTAGTAAAATTTAATTGGCTTAAGAATAACAACACAATAGGCAGCAACATAAAATTTTGATTGATCAAAAATCCGCAGCAAATTTTGAGTTTCATCAATCAAACATATATTGTTGTTGAAAAAGCTTGTGCTTGTGAAGTTTTTTATGGGAAAAATTACCTATAGCAGCTTGAGGAACAATCTATATCAAGCCACTCAAACTATTTCATAGTCTGAGGTTTGATAGGGCAATCTAGATAATGGCTGGAAAACATTTCAGCGCAATAATTTTATCTTGCTTACTTAACGATGGAAACGCCAAACTTCATTGGTATTTTTCTAAGTCGTTTCTTAGGCGATCGCCCCCACATAAAAAGATTGCAAATTTCAGCGAATACAGCTTTTACCCTGCTAAATTTTCCCAAAAATATCAAAAAATATTGATAACTTTTAGCTCAATTATTCCCAAAAAATAACGTGAGCAATTCCCAATAAGCAGCACTACCCAAAAATACCCATCTTCAATTCAATCAACACAAACTCGTCTCAGAGATAAGCAGTCATGAGTAACCAAAAATATTTTGCTAAATCCCAACGCTTCAAGGAATTGCTGCTCACCACCTTGTTAGGAGATATTCCTACCCTTGCCTTGGGAACAAAACTTCGGAGTTTATTATATCGCCGTATTTTTGCTCAGTTAGATAGCTCAGTTTATATTCAAAATGGCGTGGAATTTCTCGGAACTGATCGGATTGGCATTGGTAAAGAGGTGCATATCTTTAAAGGTGTGCGAATAGATGCTCAAGGACACTCAAATAACAAAATTTATTTGAGTCGTGGGGTAGCGATAGAACGTAACGTTGATATCGGGTGTTTAGACAACACATCCATCTACATCGACGAAGAAACCTTTATCGGCCCTGACGTATGTATAGCTGGCCCAGGAGACATTACAATTGGCAAACGGTGTCTGATTGCCGCCCACTCAGGCATATATGCTAACAATCACAATTTTTCTAATCCCCTAGAACCAATTAAATCTCAAGGTATTACTCGTCAAGGAATTGTCATTGCTGATGATTGTTGGTTGGGGCATGGAGTTACGGTATTAGATGGCGTAACTATCGGTGAAGGTAGTGTGATTGGCGCAGGCGCAGTCGTCACTAAAGATATTCCCCCATTCTCCGTGGCCATCGGTGTACCTGCACGAGTCATCAAAAATCGGATGAATCAACCATTATCGGAGAGAGGTGTAGAAATTTCTTGGACATAATTACCACCTCATCTAAAGAAAAGTGTGTCTTTTTTTTCCTTGAGAAAACAAAGCCGTAGAATAACCATGACTTAAGTTATACATACCCTGTTGATGACAGCCTTAGTCAAAAACAGGGTATTCGCATTGGCTTTACCGATGGTTCTCGCATTGTGATGCAACTTTCCGGTACAGGTACTCAAGGTGGAATCCCAAGAGTTTATTGAGTAAGCTACGAGCCAACCCGCAGAACATAACCTTGATCCCCAATCAGTACTTGCTTGTTTCATTACTTTTGCTGAAGAAGTAGTTCAGCTTTGAGAACTAACGGGACGAGAACCAACTGTGATGACTTAGGGCTAAGTGCTAAGTCAGGAGTTCTGATTTGCCTACTCTCTATTCTCCATAGGAAATAATTATGACCACATTTGAGCAAGCTCCAATATTTCAATGTGAATTTGAAGACGATCGCA
Organism: Nostoc sp. LEGE 06077; assembly: GCF_015207705.1. Classification (GTDB taxonomy): domain Bacteria; phylum Cyanobacteriota; class Cyanobacteriia; order Cyanobacteriales; family Nostocaceae; genus Nostoc_B. The sequence continues at coordinate 138,949 of NZ_JADEWI010000004.1, read as the reverse complement.
CTGGTTTAAGTAAAGAAACCATCAAACGCGCCCTGGCTGATAATCTTTTTTACATTCAAGGCAAGTACCCAGCTACAGCAACGCCCAATGATTATTACATGGCTTTAGCTTATACAGTGCGCGATCGGATGTTGCAACGTTGGTTCAAAACCACTGAAGTCTACACAAAAAAAGGTGTCAAAGTTGTCAGTTATCTCTCAGCAGAATTCCTCTTGGGGCCACATTTGAGTAATAACTTGGTCAATTTGGGAATTTATGATTTAGTGCGCCAAGTAGTCGAGGAATCTGGGCTAGATTTTGTCCAATTACGGGAAATTGAAGAAGAACCAGGACTAGGTAATGGCGGCTTAGGTCGTCTTGCAGCCTGTTATATGGACTCCCTGTCAACTTTAGAAATTCCCGCCATTGGCTATGGAATTCGCTACGAATTTGGCATCTTTGACCAAGAAATTCGAGACGGTTGGCAAGTAGAAATTACTGATAAATGGCTGCGTTTAGGCAACCCTTGGGAAATTCCCCGTCTAGAGGAAACCATAGAAGTCAAGTTTGGCGGGCGCACCGAAGCTTATTATGATGAAAAGTGTCGCTATCGGGTGCGTTGGATTCCCGATAAAGTTGTGAAGGGTGTCCCCTACGATACACCCATCACAGGGTATAACGTTAACACTGTTAATACCTTACGTTTGTGGAAAGCTGAAGCTCCTGAGTCTTTTGAATTCCAAGCGTTTAACGTTGGTGACTACTACGGTGCAGTCAACAGAAAGGTAGTTTCCGAAAATATTACCAAAGTTCTTTATCCGAATGATGAGTTGATCAAAGGCAAAGAACTGCGGTTAGAACAACAGTATTTCTTTGTTTCTTGTTCTTTGCAAGACATGATTCGGCTGCACTTGCAAAAAGGCGAGAGCTTAGACACCTTTCATCAGTCCTTTGCGGTACAACTCAATGACACCCACCCATCCATCGGTGTGGCAGAATTAATGCGGCTGTTGGTCGATGAGTATGAAATCGAGTGGGATCAGGCTTGGCAAATCACCCAAAACACCTTTGGTTACACTAACCATACACTGTTACCAGAGGCTCTAGAAAAATGGTCTTTAAGCCTATTTAAGAATTTACTCCCCAGACATCTGCAAATTATCTATGAAATCAACCAGCGTTTCTTAGGTCAAGTGCGTGCTAAATATCCCAACGATAGCGATCGCCTCGCACGCCTATCATTAATTGATGAAAGTGGTGAAAAGTATATTCGTATGGCGAACTTAGCTAGTGTGGGTTCTCATGCAATTAATGGTGTTGCAGCCCTACATACAGAGTTACTCAAGCAGGATGTGCTGGGCGATTTTCACGAACTTTGGCCAGAGAAATTCAGCAACAAAACCAATGGAGTCACACCACGGCGTTGGATAGTAGTAAGTAATCCCCTACTAGCTAACTTGATCACGCGTAAAATTGGGGCAAATTGGATTAGTCATCTAGAGGATCTCAAGCAACTCGAAGCCTTTGTGGAAGATGCTGAGTTTTGTCGGGAATGGCGACAAACCAAACAAGACATTAAGAGCTATTTGGCAGCATATATTCGAGAAAACCACGGAATTGAAGTCAATCCCGAATCACTATTTGATGTGCAGGTGAAGCGATTACATGAGTACAAGCGACAACATTTGAATGTGCTGCACATCATTACGCTCTACAAACGCATCAAAGAAAATCCCAACATTGAAATTACACCCCGCACATTTATTTTTGGTGGTAAAGCTGCACCTGGCTATTTCATTGCCAAATTGATCATTAAACTGATCAACTCTGTTGGTGATGTGGTGAATAATGATCCCGATGTGCGCGATCGCCTAAAAGTAGTATTCTTACCTGATTACAATGTAAGATTTGGTCAACGAGTGTACCCAGCCGCCGACCTTTCTGAACAAATCTCCACCGCTGGTAAAGAAGCTTCTGGTACTGGCAATATGAAATTTGCCATGAATGGGGCGCTAACTATTGGCACACTGGATGGTGCGAATATCGAAATCCGCGAAGAAGTGGGAGCAGAAAACTTCTTCTTGTTTGGATTAACAACTGAAGAAGTGTACGATTTAAAATCCAAAGGTTATAACCCTTGGGACTATTACAATAACAACACTCAACTCAGAGAAGTCATTGACCTGATCAGTTCTGGATTTTTCTCTCATGGTGATACTAATCTTTTCCGCCCGTTAGTAGACTCGCTCTTGTACCACGATCCCTATATGCTGTTTGCCGATTACCAGTCATACATTGACTCCCAAGATCAGGTAAATCAAGCTTACCAAGACCAAGAACACTGGACACGGATGTCAATTCTCAATGCAGCACGTATGGGCAAATTCTCTTCTGACCGAGCCATCTTAGAATATTGTCAAGAAATCTGGAATGCTGTACCAGTGAAAATTGAACTAGAAGAATATATTCAAGCTAGGGCTGGTTTGAAAGTGTAACCCGCATTTCTCAAAAGCTTCAGGCGTTTGATGGGGCAGAGGGGCAGGGGAGAGGTTACTTTCATTTCCCCCTGTTCCCTTGCTCCCCTGTACAAGCGCAGGCTTTGAAAGGTGTGGTGAGAAATCCGGGTGTAAGGGTTTGGGGTGTAAGGGTTTTGAAAACCTATACCCCCGCGCCCTAAACACTCAGGAAACCTTTGGCATTAATTAACGTCACAAGATTAGCCAGTCAACAACTACATCTCACAGGCATCTACGAATCAAACAAACCACAGTATGAGATAATATCCAAACTTGTGCCATACTCTATGGGTGGTCATAACATAGCCCTCCACTCTCAACAGAGTCCGCTCAAAACGAGACAAGATTTGGGTAAGATAAAGGAGCTATCTTTTCTGCATAGCAGATACTGAGAGAAGCTTTTTTCCGACCCCCTTTGGAGATATTTCTATGCTGACTTTAAAAATCGCTGTTTATATTGTTGTTGCCTTCTTTGTCACTATCTTTATCTTCGGATTCTTGTCGAATGATCCTGCTCGTAACCCCGGTCGTCGGGATTTAGAGTAAGAACAAGACAAATTATCCGCGACTACCGGAAGGTGGAAAACACCCAAAGTCACGGACAATTGCTTGCTATCCTACGGGAAAGCTTTACGCCTAAAACTGAATGGCAGTTGCTACAACAGGGAAAATCCGCAGCCAGTGGCTAAAACGGAGTTTCCCTTCGCAGTAACTGGGTTTCTACACAAAGTAATCGTGGTGAAACATACTGCCTCGACAACTCCAACAGACACTAGCTTTTCATGAGTTTAGCTGATGGCAAAGTTGCTACCTAGTAGGAAGCCACCCTCTGTGACAAACAAAGGGAATTTTGGCAAAGCACTGTCCTTGACAATGCAATTTCCTCTTTTTAGCAGCTTGCTGCATGTAGGCAGAAAGCAAAAGTCGGAAGACAACAGGTGAGTTCATCTTTCCGGCTATTAGTTGGCTATTTGTTAGGTTATTTTTGCCCAGATATGCTTCATCCAGTTCTGCCGCCTGCACCACCTCCTGTTCTTGAACCGATAAAATCTACAAATTCTTTGCCATCGGTTGGTCATACCCAAATTCATGCATTTGTAGATCCAGTTAGTGATACCCAAAATATTCCCGAAAAGCCCCAAAGTGCCAAAATTGCGGATAGTAAAAATGCAACGCCTCAGTTAGTACCGATCGCATCGGCTACCGAGAATTTAGGAACTGCGAAAACTATCCCCACTCCCAATACACCAGAAACTTTACCACCCGCACTTTCTCCTTTTTCTTCATCTAGAAGTGCTGCAACTCTAGGACAACCTTTAGGTGTTGGTTATGGCATTCAGACAGTGAATGTAAGTGGTGAGAATCCGCCTCAAGCTGGCTCAAATATTCAGCAATTCCCATCACCAAAAAAAGTTGTCACTGAAAAAATTATTCAGCCAACATCTGTTCAACAATTCCCATCACCAGAACAAGTTGTTGCGGAAAAAGTAACTCCACCAGCATCCCCAACACCAACTACTGCGCCACCACAAAAACCAGAAAATATCAATCTCTCTGGTACTTTTAGCGATGACGTACCGAGTAATCAGCCAGTTCAAAATATTATCGAGTTTAAATCTCGTAGCCCGGCAAATGAATCGACTACCCCAACAAATATAGAATTCAAATCACCCAATCAACCAACTCAAGCTGCACCTAGTTCTCCAACAGCCCAACCATCATCCCCGACAACCACACCAGTAGTCAGGGCGAGAATTGTCGAAGTTATCTCCGATCGGCAAGAATACGATGAGCAACGACGAATTGTCACGGCTGAAGGTAATGTAGTTGTGCGATTTGATGGGGCTGTAGTGGATGCCGATCGCCTACAAGTGAATTTAGCAAATTTAATTGCTGTTGGTGAAGGTAATGTGGCCCTGACTAGAGGCGATCAATTGTTGCGTGGGCAACGCTTTACTTATAATTTCTTGCAAGACAGTGGGGAATTAGAAAATGGTAGCGGTGAAATTTATATCCCCACATCTTCGACAGATTTAGGCTTTTTACCCGCTGAGAACACCCCTGTTGGTTTGCAACTCAGACCACCAAGCGATCGCATTCGAGCTAATCAGCCACTCACAAATGTGAGAAGTCCGGGAGAAGTGAATGTGGTTGTCGGTGGTCGCAGCGCCAGTAATTTGCCAACACCGCCACAAGGTGGACAAGTCAAACGAGTTCGGTTTGAAGCCAGACACATTGATTTTTATCCGCGAGGTTGGCAAGCTAGGGATGTACGCCTCACAAATGACCCATTTTCGCCGCCCGAACTAGAATTACGGGCGAGTAAAGTTACCCTGACACGCCAAGCGCCCTTAATTGACCGGATTAAAACCGAACGTCAACGTTTGGTATTTGATCAAGGTCTTAGCTTACCGATACCAATAGATAACCAAACTATTGACCGACGAGAACAAGAAGTCACGCCTGCAATTGTGTCTCCTGGTTATGATGGCGATGACCGTGGTGGTTTATACGTGGAACGGAGTTTTACACCGATAAATACAGAAACAGCACGTTGGATCATCACGCCGCAGTTGTTTGTGCAGAAAGCAGCACAGGGCGGTTTTAGTGATCCCGCGTCTTTGTTTGGTGTCAGAAGTAGAGTGAATGCTGCTTTAAGCCCAAAAACCACATTGCGTGGTTCTGGGGAATTAACCAGTTTTGACTTGAGCCAATTAGACTCAAATCTCCGGGCAAATGTGCGGCTGCAACAGCAGTTGGGCGATCGCAATCCCCATCTTTTAAATTTGGAATATACCTATCGCGATCGCTTATATAACGGTTCTCTGGGCTTTCAAACTGTCCAAAGTAGTTTGGGCGCAATTATTACCTCTCCGCTTGTTCCTTTGGGGAAAAGTGGGATTTACCTCGACTATCAAGCAGGCGCACAATATATTAACGCCAATAGCGATCGTCAAGACATATATGGATCTGATCGTGGTTTTGAACGAGTCTCTTTAGGTCGCCTGCAAGCCAGTGCTGCTCTCAGCACAGGTGTATACCTCTGGCAAGGAAAGGCATTACCAGCGACGGCTACCGAAGGATTGCGCTATACAGGTAATCCTGTGGTTCCCTACTTACGGGCGGTGGCTAATCTGAGGGGTACTACTAGTTATTACACCAGTGGTGATGACCAAACCACTTTAATTGGTACAGTTGGATTACTGGGACAAATTGGCCATTTTTCTCGTCCTTTTTTAGATTACACAGCCTTTAATATTAGTTACGCCCAAGGTCTCAATAGCGGATTATCGCCTTTTTTCTTTGACCGTTCTGTAGATGTGAGAGTCCTGAGTGCCGGAATTGTGCAACAAATTTATGGGCCATTTCGCATCGGTTTTCAAACCTCAGTTAACTTGGATACGGGAAGAGAAACCAGTACCGACTATATTTTGGAGTACAGCCGCCGTACCTATGGCATTACCCTACGTTACAATCCTGTATTAGAGTTGGGCGGCTTCAGTATTCGCATTAGTGACTTTAATTGGACTGGTGGTACAGACCCATTTTCTACGAATCAAGTTAGACCAGTAGTTGGAGGTGTGCGCCAAGAATAATCCACTTGAGTAAGTTTTTGAGTCTCATTAGACACCAGCTTTATGTATGTTATTATCAGGTTTTAGCTTTCGGGCTGAAGTAATTAGCCATCATTAACCAAGAAAAAGGGCTTGGAAACTAGAGGCTAGAAAGTAGTATTTCTGACTCAGCAAACAGCACTTTTTATACAAGGGCTAACAGGCTAAAGCGCTGCTATGGCAAAAGTAAAATCAAAATTCCAAAAATCAAAAAACTCAAAAAAGCAGCCTGCAAAGGAAGCCCCGACTCTGAGCCTCCAAGAAAGGTTAGCTCAAAAACGTCAAGCAACTAAAGCCCGCAAAGAATTCATGGATTTGCTGAGTAAATCCCTTTCTGGCGGTTTATTTTTAGGCTTTTTGTTATTTTTAGTCGGCGGGATTAAGGCAGCATTACCTGCTGTCTTGGGGATTCTGGTGATGTCCTTTTCTTATAAATATCCCCGTCAAGCTTTAATTGGCTTTATTATTTATGTCCCCTTTGGGGGAACAATCACTTATTACATTGGCAATAGTCCGATTCTGCAATTAGCGAAAGATTCATTTTATGTCCCAGCAGCGATCGCACTTTGGCAAATTTGCCGCACACAGAAGCTACCTTTCATTGTCCCCCAAGCTATTAAAATTCCTTTGTATTTTGTCTTAGCTTCAAGTTTATTAACTTTGGTGTTTATCAATGGCGGACAACAACTTAACCCACCACCTGTAGGACTATTACAAACACCAGTTAAAGAAATACCTATAGGCTTAGGAATTCTCGGTTTAAAAGTATTTTTAGGTTATGTGCCTTTAATTACTTGTGCTTACTATCTAATCCGTAATAAAAAAGATTTTCTGTTGTTAACACGCTTACAGATTGTCCTCATCATCATTTGCTGTGGGCTGGGATTTTTACAATATCTGCTATTAGTAGTGGGAATTTGTGAAGGTACTAGAAATTTAGAAGGTGCTGCTTTATTTAAAGCCACACTTGAAGCCCGATGTTATTTTGGAGGAGCTTTAGTCTACAGCCCCAGTCAAGGAATTATTCGCCTACCCGGAACATTTGTTGCGCCTTGGCAATGGGCATGGTTTTTAATTTCTAGCACATTTTTTGCCTTTGCTACAGGTTTTTCTGACCCGTCGGTTTTGTGGCGGCTCACAAGTTTAGGTTCTTTGGCTTTAATCTTTGTGAATGCGGTAATTTCTGGACAGAGAATTGCTTTAGCCTTAGTACCCACTTGCTTTGTGATGCTGCTATTACTCACTGGTCAAATTGCTAACCTCAAACGGTTTATCCCTATTGGGGTGGGTCTGGTGATGATTTTGGGAATTGCAGTTGTGACTAACCCTGTAGTTGTCCAAGAGCGACTGGATAGTTTTTTGGTTCGCTGGAATGCTTCTCCACCGCAAGATTTTATTATTCAGCAATTTGAGGAAAACTGGAAAAATGTCGATACCCCTTTAGGAAGTGGCTTAGGTCGAGCGACTAACTCGGCGCGTGCATTAGGTGAGACCAAGTTAGTAGAGACATACTATCCAAAAGTCTTATATGAGGTGGGGATTTTTGGTGTGTTGGGTTTTTTCGCTTTAGCTAATGTCCTGACATTTACGGCGTTCAAGACTTATCGCTCGATAAAAAACCGTAATTTCCGCAGTTACGGAGCATCTATGTGGGTGTTTATATTGTTTATTAGTTACAACACCTACTACTATCCTTTAGACGTTGATCCGGTCGCTGTATATTATTGGTTTTTTGCGGGAGTACTCTTCAAATTACCAGTACTGGATAAACAAGAAAAAGAAGATGCCGATCCTGAAAAAGCAAACAAGAAAAAACGCTTACAAATCAAGTTTTAATTGATTATATTTATCTTGGCAGTGACGAATATAATCACAGGTCATTCTACTACAAAAACAACCAATTTAGTTGAGCAGAAAATTACATGAATGATTTGCCTGTAATTTCCGTAATTATACCAACCTACGGACGAGAGGAAGCTTTAAAGGATAGTATAGTGGATGTTCTGATTCAAGATTATCCCCATTTTGAAGTTTTGGTAGTAGATCAATCACCAAAACACCAACCAGAAGTTCAAGCTTATTTAGAAGAAGTAGCTGCATTAGGTAAAATTCAATGGTTTCGCTTAGATTGGGCTAGTTTACCTGGGGCGCGAAATTATGGCGTGCGGCGGTCATCTGGCGAAATAATTTTATTTATTGATGATGATGTGAGGTTAACGCCTGGGTTTTTAATGGCTCATGCGAAAAATTATTTGCAAAATCCAGAGATTGGGGCTGTGGCGGGGCGAGTATTTGACCGAATGAAGTTAAGCGAATCTGGGGGAAATTTACAGATTGAATATCTCCCTCCCCAGGCTATGAATCCTGGTCTTGCTTGGCATTATCTTGATTTAGTACATACAATTAAACCCCAACAGGTGTTAACAGCCAGGGGTTGTAATATGTCATTCCGCCGCGAGATTTTCAGTCAGTATGGACTGAGGTTTGATGAGAGATTTCGCGGGAGTGCAGTGCGGGAAGAATCTGATTTTTGTTTGAGAATTCGGCAGACAGGATATAAGATTTGGTATGACCCAGAAGCTCATTTAGTGCATTTAGGTGAAGAAACTGGTGGTTGCCATGATATTAGTACGCGATCGCTCAAATATCAATTCACGTTCTATCACAATAATTTTTTGATGGCGTTGAAGAACCTGAATTTTAGTGAAATTTTACAACTAGCCTCGCGTTTATTTGATTGTCAGGTTTTGGGACATCCACCTTGTAACAAAAGCGGTTCTTTTGTTGCTGTCTTGTCCCGTGCGATGTTCTACATTTTAGGTTTTATAAATGCTTCATCTAGTGTAATTCAATCCATCTGGAATGATGGGCAGATATATAGCAAATTGGATCAAGAATCGGAGATGTTAGTTGTTGATAAACAACCTTCTATGTCTGCTAATTGAAAATTGCGATCGCAGTCTTCATATCCCCGATTTTTTGAAGAAATTGGGGATATGAACTTCTTGATAATATAGAAATATAGCGCAGCAATAAAAATAAAATAAAATAAACTATTAAATTAAAATGCGAATACTGCAAATTGTTCCATCTATTTCTTTAATTTATGGTGGCCCTAGTCAAATGGTATTAGGGTTAGCTCCAGCTTTAGCTAAAGAGAATGTAAAAGTTACTATTCTGACAACGGATAGTAATGGCGATAATGGTCAACAGCCTTTAGATATACCTTTAAATCGGCCAATTCAACAAGATGGTTATGAAATAATTTATTTCCGCTGTGCGCCATTTCGTCGTTATAAATTTTCGCTGGATTTACTCAAATGGCTGAAAAATCATGCTGGGGAATTTGATTTAGCACACATTCATGCTTTATTTTCGCCTATTAGTAGTGCAGCAGCAACGGTTTGTCGGGAAAAAAAACTACCTTATATTTTGCGTCCTTTAGGTACTCTTGACCCGGCTGATTTACAGAAGAAAAAACAATTGAAAAAGCTATATGTAGAACTTATCGAACGCCAAAATTTAGCAGGTGCAGCAGCGATTCATTTTACCAGTGAACAAGAAGCTAAAATATCAGCAAGATTTGGAGTCAATACAAAAGATTTGGTGATACCTTTGGGTGTGAAACCTACTCAACCAAATTATCAAAGTGTCATACGCAGTCAGCTAGGAATTGCGGAAGATATATCTTTGGTGCTGTTTATGTCGCGGATTGACCCCAAAAAAGGGTTGAATTTGTTAATTCCAGCTTTAGAAAAACTGTTAGCGGATAATCACAAGTTTCATTTTGTTTTAGCTGGGACAAATCCTCAAGACCCAGACTATGAAAAAAAAATTCAAACTCAAATTGAGAATTCACCATTGCGATCGCATACCACTATTACAGGCTTTGTCAGTGGTAAATTGAAAACTGGGTTACTCCAAGCTGCTGATTTATTCGTGTTACCTTCCTACTACGAAAACTTCGGGATTGCTGTGGCTGAGGCGATGGTAGCCGGGATACCTGTAGTAATTTCTGACCAAGTGCATATTTGCCAGGAAGTCAGCGACAGTGAATCGGGATGGGTGGGTAAAACAGAGGTTTCAGCGTTGTTTGAGTTATTACAACAAGCTTTGCAAAATCCTACAGAATGCCAACGTCGGGGAAAAAATGCTCAAAAATATGCCTTAGAAAATTTTAGCTGGGATGCGATCGCACGCCAAATGATTCAAGCTTATCAACAGATTCTCAAGAAGTAATTTAAACGAACCGCCAAGACGCAGAGGACGCAGAGAATAAGAGGTTAGTTTCCTCTCTGCGCCTTGGCGACTCTGCGTGAAAAATTTTTTAATTAGCTCTTTCCCATAGGCGTTGAATTTCTGTAATTGTTTTACTATCAGGTGGTGGAAGGATTTTCACACTCGGCTTGACTTCTGCGCCAGGAATGTTTTGACTCCACGGACTATTGGGTACAGTTTTTAAATCAACATTATTATTCACTGGACGAAAACCGTATTGGACAAATACTGCTTGTTGTTCTGGTTGGGTGAGAAAGTCTAAAAATTGTTTGGCGGCTTTTGCTGTACTTGCGTCTACATCTCGCCGGATAATTGCAGCTGTGGCGGTAGTTTCAATTGATGGGTTTAAATAATAAACTTGGTAAGGTTTGCCTTTACTGGCGGCTGATTGTTGCCAACGATATAAAGCTACACTTTCATAGACAGTAGCGACATCAGCATCATTAGCACCTCTGACAATAAATTCTTGCAGAAGAATATCTGTCGAGCGAGGCGGCTGATAAACTGATTTTTTGATTAAACTAAATAGCGATCGCACTGATGGACTGTTGAAGCTATCGGCGTTGATAGTTCCGCCTAATTTTGATTGTGTCCACAAATTCAAAGTTAACTGACCACTATTAGACCGAGTGGGGTCTGTGGTGACAAAATCAAAACTACCCCAATTACTTGAACCGCCTACTTTTTCCCAGTTACCAGCTTGCATTGCTTGTTCCAGTTTTGACCATTGAAAGTGTCCATTGGGAAAGAGGACTTTACCCCTTTCTGGCCAAGCTATACCAACTACTAGGGTTTTTGCCAGTGGTCGGGGAGAATCATAAAATGGTTCAGTTGAATTTGTGGCGCGGAGGCGATCGCCTAATTCTGCTAAAATTTCTCCATTAGCGGGAATTAATATGGTTGGTTTAAAATCATTCTTCTGGTCAAGATAATTATTAACTAGTTCTTGAGAGCCTTGAAATTTTAATTCTAATTTAATATTAGGGTTTGCCTGCTCAAATTTAGCTTCTAATTGTTGGAGAGGTTCTTGTAGCTCTGTTCCACTAACAATAATGACATTTTTTTGCGAACCAGGAAGAGGAATATAAGTTAAACCCAAAGTGGCAATAATAATCGCAACTGAAGTAACAATTTTTGATGATTTTGATTGGGACTTTACTTTAGAGTTACTTTTTAAATCTATTGGCATAATTTTGCTTACTTGCGAACTAATAAATCGAGATTTTCTAATAAGCTCGTCAGTTCATCACTAAGTGACTGCATTTCATTAATTTGTTGAGAGTCCGTTAAATCAGAAGTACGTAGTTTAGTTTGTAATTGTTGCAATATTCCCGTACAATTTTGAATTAAAGTCGAAATATTAATCATCCTAGCTAAACGTGTATCTTCACCATCTTGAGCTAACTTAAGATTGCGTTTGAGACTTTGTTCAAGTTGATTGAGATGTTCTTTGGCTATACCAGAACTTGCATTAATTTTTTGTTGTACTTCAATTAATTGCTGTTGTAAAGAACTAACCGAAAGTATAGAAGTATTGCCGTATAAGTTAACAACTAAAGTGTCTATTTTAGGGGGTAATGTAGCAGTGCGATCGCTATTTATTTCTAATGCTGTTAAAAGCTCTATTTGAAAGGTATCAGTGAGTATTTTTTTAGCTTCTAAACGCAAGCTTTCTGATTGATTCACTAAACCTAAAGCAGCTACTTTGACGGCGTTAATTTCTCGTTCTAATTCGGGATTTACCAATTCAAAAGATGTTGGTTCACGGAATTTTAGCCAACCTGCACTTATTATAGTAATGCCCGACGCGACTGGTAACATCACTAGGCTGGGCAATTGCAGTAAACGCACACCCAAGAATAGAAACGCTCCTCCAGTCAAAACGGCTAACGGATAATAAAGTGGATTTACTAATTTCATCAAATATCACCTCACCAAACAGATATTCTGGCTGTATTCATCTGTGATTTAAAATTCCACCTGCAAATTTGACATTAACTGCAAAATTGTCTCTGGATTTCCTTGAGAATAATAACCTCCATTCAACTCAGCGATTTCTTTCAAAACATCCGGTTTAAATTCGCCTTCTTTACCATAACCAATAGTAAAAAATCCAATTCTTTGGTCAGTAGAGAATCCACTTTTTTTCAATTCTTCCTCTAATTCATTCAACCTAATTTTTGAACCAGCATCTTCTCCATCAGTTAATATCAACACAGCGTTAATTGCATCTTGACGCAGATTTTTTTGTAGCCAATTTCTGGCTTCTAAAGCCGCATCGTATAAATTTGTTCCGCCTTCAGCTTGAAGTCCATTGATAAATTGCCAACCGCGATCGCGTCCTTGGGGTGTACCATCTACTAATACAGGCTGACGAATTACCGAGTCAAAATCAATCAAGGCAATTTGCTCTTTTGGCCCCAAGTTCTTAATGTAATTTTGTAAAGTATTTTGGACAGCAGGTAATTTATCCCCTGACATTGAACCAGAAGAATCGACAACAACCACCACCAATGATGGTTTTTTTGCTGATTCTTGCCAAGATTTCAACATTGCGTCTACAACTTCCGGCTTTGGTGGACGCAAGGAATCATACTTGGCTTGAGCTTCTACACCGAATTCGGGAGTAAACTTAGCACCCAACGCAACCCCAGGCGTTCCGGGACGTAAACCCAAATCTGTGGCAATTTTTTGTGTATCAGGCGATCGCCAATAGGTGATAAACTTTTCCGCAGCAGCCTTCTCATCTGCGCTTACCCAAGGTGCATTCGGTACAATCGCCCGCATATTAGAAGTAAATGTGGCTTTGGGATAAACTGCTTGATAACGCTGTTGTCCCTGCGGTAGTCCGGAATTAGCAACAATTACACTCGATTCATACACCGAACCAACTGAAGCCCAAAAAGGCCCATTCTTAACCATTGCTTGGGCGAGAGAATTAGTCGAAACCCCGTAACGCGTAATTTTACTTTGGATTTGTTGAATTTGGGATTGAAACTTCTGCACATCCGCCACTGTGACATCTTCAGGACGCTTACCTGAGACGCTGACATATTGCGCTACCAGTGTTTGCAACCCAGAATTAGAACGCGTCGGTGCAGAATGTACATAATGAACTGTTAACGGTGGTGAAGCTGGGTCAATATCACGGTGAGTTTTTGCTGTCACCAACACTTTATAAGGGTCAGCGACTTTTCGCAATCCACTAGCTACATCAGCTTGCGCCATAAATACCATTGGCGTGTTAGCGATGAGTGGTGATTCTGTAATGTCTGGAATGTAATTTTTACCCGGCGAAATTTGGTTCATCCGGTAAATTAACTGACTTTGATATATATCTCCATCCAGAGAAATAACTGTGGGAAAATCTACTACATCAGCTTGTACTGTCCCTTTTTGCAATTGATCTGCTAGACCAACTATCTTAGTTACAACATCACCACTACCTAGTGCTTCGCATTTCACCTGAAAAGCTGCACCACTATCTAGTTTTGGTTGTGTAGCATTAAAGTTTTTTGCCGCTTGGTTACAGAAGTCTCCCAACGCGCTACCTACCAACAGTTTGACTTGTAACCCTGTAAAATTATCGCCGGATGTTGAATTAGTATTACACCCAGTCATGAACACTACAGCAGAGATTACGACAAGATGGGTGACGAACCGATACCTTTGAAAAATCATGCACTTTTCCCCGAATTATTAGTCATCTAGCAATCTCTGCAATAAATAAGTGGAATCCCGCTTCTATTGTGTGATAGAAAAGTTAATTTTCAGTTAACTTTATTGAGTGCAAAAGACAAACATTATATCTGTATAATGATCAAGCCTCATCTAGTTACACTGACCCTATCTCTGTCTCTACGCTGAGAAATTAAAATTTTGTAAAAAACAGCTACAAGTCGATAGGGAAACCGATGTTTTATGGGATGATGGCAAAGTAGACTACATCTGCCTCTTTATCTACAGGGAATCTCTCATGACTCTCCATCTTGGTGATACAGTACCCAACTTTACACAAGCCTCAACACACGGCGACATAAATTTTTACGAATGGGCAGGTGACAGCTGGGTGGTGCTGTTTTCTCACCCTGCTGACTTTACACCTGTTTGTACTACAGAACTTGGCACAGTTGCCAAACTCAAACCAGAATTTGACAAGCGTAATGTGAAAGCGATCGCCCTCAGCGTTGATGATGTAGAATCTCATAACGGCTGGGTTGGCGACATCGAAGAAACCCAAAGCACCACACTCAACTATCCAATTTTGGCCGACGCAGACCGTAAGGTTTCTGACCTTTACGACATGATTCACCCCAACGCTAACGCGGCTGTAACAGTGCGTTCAGTGTTTGTGATTGACCCCAACAAAAAACTACGTCTTTCTTTCACCTATCCTCCCAGCACCGGACGCAACTTTGACGAGATTTTGCGAGTGATTGATTCACTACAACTCACTGATAACTACAGCGTGGCTACCCCAGCCGACTGGAAAGACGGTGATAAAGTTGTCATCGTCCCCTCCCTCAAAGACCCCGAAGTCTTAAAAGAAAAATTCCCCAAAGGTTATGAAATAGTCAAACCCTATCTGCGGTTAACTCCTCAGCCTAACAAGTAATTAGTGCTGAGTGCTGAGTGCTGAGTGCTGTTAGCAGTAGCGGGGCGTTTAGCCTGTGCTGAGTGAAAACCAGTATTCAGCATTGAGTAAATAAATTTTTAACTAGTTTCTTTTATAGAACGCAAAGCTTTATCTTTGCGTTTTTTTGTATTTACGTAAGAATGGAAAATAAAGTCAGCTTTTGAAATATTATGCTGTCATCTTCCTTTGTGATCCAAATGCCACCATCAATGCAAATGACAGACGAACAATTCTTTGATTTCTGTCAAGTAAATCGAGATTTACGCATTGAAATGAATCCATTCGGAGAAATATCAATTATGCCACCTACGGGTTCAGAAACAGGAAATCGTAACTTTAATGTTGCTTTACAGCTAGGAGTTTGGTCAGAAAAAGATGGTACAGGTATTTGTTTTGACTCCAGTACAGGCTTTACGTTATCCACGGGTGCAAAACGCTCTCCTGATGCTTCCTGGATGAAATTAGAACGGTGGAATGCTTTATCATCAGAACAAAAACAGGTATTTGCACCGATTTGTCCTGATTTTGTCATTGAACTGCGATCGCCCAGCGACAACCTCCAACCCCTCAAAGATAAAATGGCAGAATATATGCAAGCGCCAGGGGTACAGTTAGGTTTTTTAATTGACCGCAAACATCACCGAGTTTATATTTATCGTCCTGGTCAATCAGAAGAATGTCTAGAAAATCCTGAGACAGTTAGCGCAGATCCAGTTTTACCAGGATTTTCCTTGAATATGTCTAAAATTTGGTAGCAATATTATTATCCTAATCGGTTAATAATTGTTGTGATATTACAAGCAATATAACCAATTGCTAAAGGGGATTTATCATTTAAAAGTAATAAAATTTGTTGAAGATTCTGTACGAGATTTGCCCCATAAATCTGCCAGAGTTTTTCTTGTAGTTGATGTAAGATGCGATCGCCGACAATATCATCACTACCCGGACGTAATAACCAATGGGTTCGCAAAATTTTAAAATCAGAGATATCTTGACTCTGCATCACCTGAATTATCTCTTGAGTTGCACGTTCTACTAATTCATCAGTAATAATTTTCATCACCAGTGGTTGTAAGGTAAAAGCAGGTTCACCACTACAGATCCATTTTTCTAAAAGCGATCGCTTTTCCAAACTGATAATTGCTGCTAAAACTGTGGCAGGATCAAGAGAAATAAGTAAATGAGTTTGCAATCGGCTAAAAGAAATTGGTTGTTGCCAAATTGCTAACCAATAGAGAATACTTTGTTCTAAATCACACAGTTGCTCAAACTGTTGCTTGAAGATACCACGCAAGCGATCGCCAATCACTATCGTATTTTGACTGAGAAATCCGGCAATATTCCCACCAAACACCGACTGAATCAATGGGGTGACAAGTTTCAGTGCTAAAGGATTGCCGCGATAAAGTTGAATCAAGGTTGATAATCCGAGTTCCTTACCTGTGAATCCTCTGGCTTGCAATAGTTCTACAGCCTCGGCTTTTGCTAATCCCGTTAACGTGAGACTGCGAACAGTTTTAGTATTTGACTCAATGATGTTTGGTTGTTCTCGACTGGTGAGGATAATGCAACCTTGATGATGAGCGCGGCTTAATTGCTGGATAAATTGATGATAGTGCTTCTCTGACTCATCCAACCCATCCAGAATCAACAAACACCGACGCTGTTGCAGATGGTGGATGAGTTTTGCTGTATCTTGGGGAATATCATTAACAGTATTTTGCTCAAAGGTGTTGAGAAGCCCATCTAGCAGGGAAACTAGGGATGGTGAAGAATCAAGCGATTTCCAAATTAAGCCATCAAATTGTAACTGAAGGCGGTCGGCTAAAGCGAGAGCCAGAGCAGTTTTCCCAATGCCAGCAATACCTGTAATAGTGACTATTTTACAGCGATGGGCTATAGTCCATTGCTCTACCTGAGCTAATTCCTGGATGCGTCCATAAAAACTTTCAATATCAGGTGCTTCATCCCAATCGAGGTATTGCGTAGAGAGTTCCTCGGAATCTGCATCAGGTATTTCTGCGATCGCTTCCCAATTGTTAATCCCAACAGCCTGACAGATAGCGATGAAAATTTCTCGCTGAATGCGATCGGCCTGCCAAAATCGCCGTAAAGTAGCTCTAGAAGTATGAGCATCTTGCCACCAACGAGCCGTGCTAGTTTTCGTCCAGCCAAGACGTTTTCGCGCCTTGTCTACAATTACCAGTCCAGTTGTTGATGCTTTGAGCGAGTTTGACATATATCTGTTATTTTCGATATTTGTGCCATTATTAAGTTTTTGCTTCTACAAGATGATCATGGATTGTTTTGATAAACTGCCAAGGATATTCACTTTCATTAACATTAAGTCTTGGAAGCAGTTGTAAGGCTTGTGTAATCCATCCTTTTTTGTCAGTTGTGTATGGAATACCTTGTTGTGTTAGCATTGACTCCAACTCACCACACGGATTGATAAATAGTCCTTTTTGAGCGCAAGTTTGCCATAAAGTATCGAACTCTGATTGTAGCTTTGCAGGTAGAGCTTCACGACCTCTCGCCTTAAAATCCTTCCAATTTTTTGTAGTGTCTGCAATCTCTTTGAATCTGCTCTCAAGTTGCCTTAATAATTTTTCTTTTTCAGATGTAGATTTTTCCTCTGAGGTAAATAATTTATTTTGCATCTCATTAACAGAGATTATTAGTTCTTTCATTTGCTCTTGCACTTTCGCTAATCTCTCATTAGCAGGAATTTCTTTAGCTGCTTCTGCAATCTTTTGACGAATATTCAACGAATTCTGAATTTCTTCTTGACTAAGTTGTAAAGATTTTAAATGCTTTTCAAATTCTGCATGATTATTTAACACATCAAAATCAACAATTCCTACACAACGTACTCCCATTCGTTGGTAAGTTTCAGTGATTCGTGAAACAGTCTGCTTGTTATCTGCATTGACAAAATGAAAGTCAATGTCATTCCTAAATTTATTGCAGGCAGTCTGGTAAAAACGTGCATCACTATCAGCCTCCACTACAACTACACCCGTATAGAAAAGTCCATCAAGAACACGCGCTGAACTTAGTAGAGGATCTTTAACTAATTCTTGTAAGTCATTTGGGTTAAGTGTATGGAAAAAGTTAGTTTTATCCTTCCGATCAATACGGATAATAGTTATATCAGTTGTCTTGCTTAAAATACCACGCAGCAAGTCGGTGCTGTGTGTAGCTAAAATAATTTGGCGAGAACTATTGGCTTGCTCCGCTAAAAATTCACCTATACGAAAAGCTTGAGGTGGATGCAGAAAAGACTCTGGTTCATCAATTAAAAACACATTTCGTTTAATTGCTAATAACGCAGTTAAAATTCCTACAAAACTCCTAATTCCATCACCTTGTTCATCTAACTTGTCATACTGACTCATAATTGGTTTAGCATCTCTTGGATCTGGAGGAACACTACTAAAGCTATCTCCTACCCGAAGAAGCAATCGCTGGAGTACAGTAAAGTCCAATTTTATCTCTTTTCCAAAGGCACGTTTTACTAATCCATTTATAGAAATTTCTAAAGGACTCCCCGCATTATAAAGGGCTTGCAGTAAGTTGGCCTCTTGCTTATCATGTTCTGCACTAGCACACTTTTTCACCAACTGAAGACGGTGTTCTGTAGTTAGAAAGGCAACCATAGCCTTACCAAATTGCTGAACAAACTGGAACTTGTCTGTAATAAGCATCTGAAAATTTTGTTCATACCAAGTAGGCCAATCTATCCCGCCACTATGATATTCTTGGCAAAGTTCAGGGGCTAATGTACGAAATATCCATTGATAATTTTCATCTAGATATCGCTCTATACTGTATGCTTCACGGAATTCTTGCAAGCTAGATGGAGATGTCCATTCAACATCATTAACAACAATTCCAGGTAAAGAAGTTTCTTGTGTTGTTTTCCCAGCAATATCTTTCAATACACGACTCTTTCCTGCATTGTTAGGGCCAATTATTACTGTCATGTTTCCTGGTATGATTTCTGAGCCATCATTGAATACAATGCGGTTAAGTCTGTAAGTGTACATACGATAATCAATAAACTCTACAGTAATATTTGTGTAGTCTAGCAGCTACTTAATTCTGATTGCTCCGAATTTTACCATAGAGGATTTTTTTCATTGTCATATTAAAAAATTCAACAACTAATAATACTGATAATTCTGAAGGTCATTTAAAATACTCTTGATTACGCTAAGTTCATTACTTAGCTGCTCACTGAGCATCGACTGAACACAAAACTGAGCATATCTGCCGAGTAAACGCGCCTACTCTAGAGACATAACAAAACAGCGTGAGGTAACAGATATGACTCAAACTATAGAACGTCAAGCTGGTGGCTTATATGTTCAAACGCCTGAACAACAGCAAATTGCTTTCCCCCTGAAACACACTGAAGTACAAGCCAAAATTGCGGGGAATATCTCACGGGTGGAAGTTACCCAAAGCTTTGAAAATCCCTTTAAAACTACACTCGAAGCTGTCTATATTTTTCCATTACCGGATGAGGCGGCTGTTGATGATATGCTAATTCGGATTGGTGACAAGACTATTAAAGGTAGTATTAAAAAACGCCAAGAAGCACAGCAAATCTACGAGCAAGCGAAGCAGCAAGGACGCACCGCCGGACTGTTGGAACAGGAACGGGACAACATTTTTACTCAATCCCTCGCCAACATTCAACCAGGTGAGCAAATTGATGTGATTATTTGCTACTCTGAAAGCTTGAAATTTACTGCGGGTAATTATGAGTTTGTTTTCCCGATGGTGGTTGCTCCCCGTTACGTTCCAGGGATACCAATTGAGGGAAATGCAGGTGGTGTCGGTTCGGCTACTGCACCGATGACGCAAAATCAAGATACGGATATAGTTCCCGATGGTTCACGGTTGAATGCACCTATCCTACCATCGGGTACTCGCTCCCCTCATGATATTAATGTGACTATAGAAATTGATGCGGGGGTTGAAGTTCAAAATGTCCAGTCTCCTTCTCACCAAATTCAGATAGCTTATGCAGGTAAGCGGGTGTTGGTGAAATTAGCCAGTGGGGACACAATTCCTAACAAAGACTTGATTTTACGCTATCAAGTAGCAGGCGACTCTACCCAAGTAACTGTACTCACCCAAGTTGATGAACGGGGGGGACACTTTGCACTATACTTAATTCCTGCGCTCCAATATCGTCCAGATCAGGTTGTCCCTAAAGATGTGGTGTTTCTCATTGATACATCTGGCTCACAGATGGGTGCGCCACTGATGCAATGTCAGGAATTGATGCGCCGCTTCATTAACGGACTTAATCCTGATGACACTTTTAGTATTATTGATTTCTCAGATACGACTCGGCAACTATCGCCTGTTCCCCTCGCCAACAATTCCCAAAATCGCACAAGAGCCATCAATTATATTAATCAATTGAGTGCTAATGGCGGAACGGAGATGTTATGCGGGATTCGTGCTGTCTTAAATTTCCCAGTCACAGATCCCGGACGGTTGCGGAGTATTGTACTGCTGACGGATGGTTATATCGGCAATGAAAACCAAATTCTCTCCGAAGTGCAACAACATCTCCAACCAGGAAATCGCCTCTATAGTTTTGGTGCGGGTAGTTCGGTGAATCGTTTTTTACTCAACCGCATTGCAGAATTAGGACGAGGTATGTCTCGCATCATTCGCCATGATGAACCAACTGATGAGGTAGTCGAAAAATTCTACTGTCAAATCAACAATCCTGTTCTGGCTAACATTAATTTGCAATGGGAAGGTGATGGCGATTCCCCAATTATCTATCCTTGTACCCCACCAGATTTGTTTGCAGAACAGCCGTTAGTGTTATTTGGTAAAAAGCCAGATGGACGTGCGGGGAAATTGCATATTACGGGAATGGCTGCGGGTGGTACACGTTATCAGCATACCTTTGACTTGAACTTTGAGGCAACTGGTAATTGTGCGTTAGCGAAGCTTTCCGGAGGAATCGCTCAACTTTGGGGACGTTCCCGTATTAAGGAATTGATGAATCAGATGGTGAGTGGTGAAACTAAGCTGGGTGTGGAAACAGTGACGGATACGGCTTTGACTTATCAATTGTTATCGCAATATACAGCTTTTGTAGTGGTGAGTGATGATGTGCGAGTTGATTCGCGTCAGGGTTCAGTTTCGGTGCAAGTACCTGTAGAAATGGCTGAAGGTATCAGTTATCAAGGTATTTTTGGGAGTGCTGTTAGTGCTGTTACGCCTCCTCCCATGATGGCAAATATGCTATCTCCTGCACCTGAGTTTTTGCAACGTAAACGAAGCCAATTATCTCCAGGCGCACCGGAAGCGGAGAGTTTTCTGTTTGAACCACCTCCAGTAATCACACCAAGTGAAGAACTGGAAATTGAATTATCATACGGTTCTTTCGATGATATTTTTGAGGAAGCACCACCGCCAAAAGTATCACGTTATGAAGAACAGTATCGTGCTTTTGATGAAAGTCTTGAGGATGAAGAACCCTTTTTAGCGGAAATTGCACCTGTCAAGCATCTAGCGGTTATTAGTGTGACAGGATTGGATCAGCAGATGATTGCACTGCTAACTCAGTATTTAGAATCTCTCCCATTACATACCGTTGTCAATGGCGATTTAGTGTTTGAGTTGCAGATAAATAAGGGACGAGTCAGACAGGTGGTGTTAGATGAGCAGGCTTCCACTTTTAAGGAACAGGCGGTAATTGATATTATCAGGCGATCGCTTGTCTCTTGGCGCATCCCTCAAATGCTCACAGCTAAGGTGTATATCACACTGCGATCGCAAGCATAATCCAAAACTATACCGGGTTTATCCCGGTTTTTTCTTTCCCCACGCCCCTAATTCTTATTAGACAAAACTGTATAAGCCTCATTAAACAAACGCATTTTTTCTTGCGCTTGTTTTTGCATCTGGGGTTGGTTGACAAATAAGTCTGGATGCCATTTTTTTACTAAAGTTTTATAAGCCTGTTTGATATCAGCAAACGTAGCATCTTGTGGTACACCTAAAATTTTATAGGCGCGAGTAATTTTCTCTTTTTCAGTTTGGCTTTGAGGTGGTTTAGTTGCTTGGGTATTTTGATTTGTCTGCTGCTTGTTATTTTGAAAACCAGGAGAACCCATTTGAGCTTTTATCCGCGCAATTTCTTCATCCATTTCCCAGTTACGAAACTTCGCTTCTACCTCTGCGGGATTGGGTAAAGGTGCAGTTTTTGGTGGTGAATAAACTTGCTGTTTGGGAGGTTCAACTTTTTTCTCAGTAGTTTTGGCTTGATTTTCCGGTTGTAGGGTACGTATATAAACTTGTTCTTGCTGTCGATGAGATTTTTGTTGAGGTTGAATAACTTTTGGATTTTCTTGATAAGGTTGATAATTAGTAGCAATTTTAGCCTTTTCTAACTCACTTAGTAATTGATTAAATCCCTGTTGCAGTTGTCGTAATTCTGCACGTTTTTTAGTTATTTCTTGAGATTCTTCAGGTACTTGAAAGTAAATTACTTTTTCAGCTTGGCGCTCAAATTCAGATAATATTGATAAAGCTTGGCTACTAAATTGAGATAAATAATCTTCAGTTGCATTTATGCAAAGTTTCGCAACTTGTTGATGATATGATTCATTGGTTGATTTTTCTTCTTGCTTTTGAATATTTTTATTTAATATATATGAAATACTTCCAACCACAGCCGCACCAACAGGGCCACCTAATAACCAACCAATTCCACCACCTACTGCGACTGCTCCCGGTTCACTTAACAGTTCATTAATATCTGACTTCGGCGGTAAAGTAATTTGCGGTTCTGGAGGAAAAGAAATTAATAAATCTTCAGGGCGTTCTTCTTTGAAGAAATCATACGCTTGATATAGCCATTTCATTACAGCTAACTGTAACTCTGTTAAGTCTTTTTTAAAATTAGTAATTTGCCAATATTTAAACTTATTTTCTGCCAATGCAACAGCTGCATCAGCTTGATATTTAGCTAGTAATTTTGATAAAGATAACCAATCACGTAATTCAGAGATACTAGTATTAAAGCCTTGGTAGATAAGATTTTTGGCTTTTTGTTTAATTTCTATTTTGGCATTATATTTATCATCAACAGCTTTAAATTCGTTAGCGATGGGGTCAATTTTATTTTTTAATGATAATTGAATTTGGGATGCGATCGCCTGCACTCTCGGCAACCTCACACTACCCCGATTTTGTTGTAAAATACCCACAATATTTTGCAGTGCCGTTTCAAACGCAACTAACCCACTACTACTAGCCTCCGCTACATCACCCTTTAACCTAGCGCGTAAAGCAGGTAAAGCATCAACCCGATATAAATTACTAAAACCTGGGGGTAATTCGGCGCGAAAACTTTCAGCAACAAATAACAAGCGGTTCTGCACTTGCTTTTGTTCTTCTGGTTCTAGTAAGTTGAGAAAATTCGCCACAAAAATAACAGTTTTAATTCCCCTATCTAATAACCAATCGCGTAAATTTTCTCGTTCACCTAAAGTCATCAACTTACGTGCATCTAGTAATTGCACAACTAAATCTGCACCTAATAATTTTTCTCTCACTAAATTATCTTGTTCATCTCTATCATTCGTTCCTGGTAAATCAAGAAACTCTACACCAGTTTCTAAAAAAGTGTGGGGACAAAAAACCTCTACCGATGCGACATCTTTTCGCATCTGTCTATTGTTATCAAGAATCGCAAATTGTTGTAAAACTTCTGTGCCATTGCGATATACTTCTGTCCCATCCGTCAACATGATGCGAGTGCGGACATTACTACCATATTTAACAGTAATCGCCGCGCCTGTTGTGGGAATTAAATCAATTGGTAATGTGCGCGTTCCTAAGATTGCATTTAATAAGGTAGACTTGCCATGATTAAACGGGCCAAATACCGCAATTCTAAAGTTAGGGTTAGTTAGATAATTGCAGATGGAATTTATATCTTGATATAGTGGCGATGTGCGTTCTAAGTTGAGTAATTCAGATGCAGATTTGAGAGATGTTGCTAAATTTTTGTAAGTTTCATCTGGATTTGGCATATTTCCCTAATTATTGTCTGCATCTAGATTTAGTGTAGCTTTGTTTTAACCTTAAGGTGCGGGGTTCTCCACGTTAACCAAACTTCGGTAGGGGAGGTTTTTTAATAATTTAGGATCATAATTAAACCACAGATACATCAATCTGTGGTCTAATTATCTAACTTAACTATAGTAAGTGAGTAGATTACTATAAGAAGCCTCTATTTTTTGCAATTGAGATATTACATCTTCTTGCAAGGTTTTTAAACGCTTTAACTCAGTTTCTCGATTAATTTCTCGTGTTTGTTTCTGCTTGACTAAATTATCTAATTCAGATTTACGAGAAGTAATATCATCGTTAATGCGTTGACTCACTTCTTTTTCGTAAGAGTCAAAACACTCTTTAACTGCATTGTATACAGTTTGTGATTGTTCATGAGCAACTTGTGGTAAGTATCTAACTAACTCTTTTTTGGCAGTTTTAACTAACTCTTTACGTGCTTGATCTGCTTGCAAAAAGCCTACACCTAAGCCGAGGAATGCAAAACCAATTGGCCCAAGTAGAACGCCTGTAACTGCTGTGATTACGCCGCCGATTCCAATTACAGTAAAGTAATTCAGCAGGATATTTTTCCAATCAAATCCTGCGCCAGCTAATGCTACTCCCGCTAAATTACCTTTAGTTAAAGATAATAATCCCATTGCCCATTTTGCCCAACCTGGAGATTTATCATCTTCTGGGGAAGTATGAGCATTAAGATTAACTTTTTGTCCTGTGAGTTTTTCGGTAATTTCGTCAGTGATTTTGTTGTATGATGCCCCATATTGTGCCGCACTGCGAGATAGCTTTTTAAATGCTGCATCAATATCTTTTTCAGCAGTTAAAGTCCAAGCCGCAGATTTATCGGTAATATATTGTTCAAAGGCTTTTTGTAGTGCGGTATTAAAGGCCTCACGTTTACCATTACTAAGAAAATCTAACAGATTTAGCTCTGGTTGATAGCGCAAGAAATCAGTTTCAAATGTATTACCTAAGTTTAAAACATAGCTGCGAAATGATTCTGATATGGTTCGCGCTTGTGTATCTCTGGTGTTAATGATTTCTTTTTGGAATTGATCGCGGATACCAGTGAGTTTGTTAAACTCTGGTTCTACTGACTCAATGCGTTTCTTGAGTTCGTCTACATCTTGGTCGAGTAAAGGTATGCGTCTAGCGATGGCTTCTTGGGTATGGTTACAGGCTTGTCTGGCTAAAGTTCTTACTTGACGGAGTTCTGCGATCGCCCTTTCTCTGGTAAGAAAAGTATTAATAGCACCCATAAACTCTGGAAAGCCAGTCCCACTCAAATCAGCCTGGGGATTCTTCAACCGCCTTCTCAATGCTTGGATGGAAGAAACTTCAAACACTCGCTCATCATAAATATCTTGACCGTCTACATAACAATAATCAACTAAATTGGCTTTAAATACTTGTCTGAGCCTATCTTCTGCTGCTTTTAGTTCTGCTGTATCATCGGGATCAATCAATGATTCTTTTACCTGATCCCACGCATTAATTAAGAAGAAAACTGATAAACCTCGACCTTTAATATAATTTTCTAAATAGCGTCGCTCTCCTAAAGTACAAGGCTGGGAAGCTCTCATGACAAATAAAATTGCATGACAGTTATTCACATAACCTAAAGATAATTCATTGCGTGCTTCGGTATCATTCAATCCAGGACTATCAACAATTTCAATTCCCTTTTCGAGTAATGCTAAAGGATACTCCACAACAGCATAATCAACATCAGGAAATGCTGGTTTTTTCTCTTGCTCTAATTTTTTGGCTTCTGCCGGATCAATAGTATATTTATATTTAAAACTCTGAAAATCTAGCTGCTGTGGGCTTTTCCCATCATTAAAATGAATGGTAACTCTCTTTTCGGGGCCGTAACGTAAAATTGTTAATACTGCGGTACAAGGATTAACATCACTCGGTAAAAGGTTTTCCCCAATCAAAGCATTCAAAAATGTACTTTTACCGCGCTTCATATCGCCTAATACTAAAAGGCGAAACACACCTTGACGCAGATTTTTACTAGCTAATGCAATATCTTCAATATTGCGTTCTAAACTCAACTTTCCTGATGAAGAGTCTCCCGCCAACTCTGCTTTTGTAATTGTTTCAGCCAGATTATTCAAATATATTGAAATATCAGACCTGACTTGAGCAACTCGCTCTAAATCTTTGAGAAATTGGTCAGTTAATACTTGATTACTCATGATAATAATACTCTAATTAAGAATTCTTTTTTGGAGATTCAAAAAATAGTTTGTAAGACATCCATACAAGTGCTGCAACAATAATTACACCAGCAACGGCTGAGGCTATTTTGGCTGCAACTAGTACCACAACACCCAAAGCAAACAACTTTCCCGCGAGGATAGCTTTTTTTACCCAAGGTTTTTGAGAATCTTCTGGCTGATGCTTCACAGTTTGATGAAAAGGTGCTTGAAAACCGTGAATGTCAGTTTCTATTTCTCGAAGTCGTAATTCAACTTCCCTTTCGCGCAGTATACGTTCTCGCTGTTCTAGTTCTTGACGGCGATCTTCTTCAGATTTCATCAGTATTTACTCCGTTGAGAACAAAGAAATGATATCGACATTCAAAAGTTAGTCACTGTGTATGTTAACTTACAATAAACTTTATAAACTCCAGTAATATTACGGCTTTGAGCGCAATGGCTTATTCAACTCAAGTTAAAAGTTATCTTCCATAAAATCTCTTGTCATTCCAGAAATTTTTGCTAATAACAAGAATGATGCCCTTATTCTTACTTTTTATTTAGGAGTATTTTTTTACTTAAGTGTTTCAATATAAAAGGCTAGCTAATTGACCGCAAGCATCACCGGGTCTATATTTATTGTTCTGGCGTACCTGTAAAAATTTTACAAAATCCTGCAACTGTCAGTGGTGAACCTGTATTACCTAGGTTTGTGTTGAATTTAAGTAAGATTTGGTAGTAATTATTGCATCACAATTGAATTTTTCTATTGTTTGACTAGAAAATCCATATAGAAGCCGTAAATTCTACAACCGCCATAAGCCAAAATTTTTATAGGGAAGAATTCAAGCAGATTGAAAATGGACATCAAAAACGGTTTCATTGGCGCAGTGGGTAATACACCTTTAATTCGTTTAAACAGTTTTAGTGAAGAAACAGGATGCGAAATTCTAGCTAAGGCAGAGTATCTCAACCCTGGTGGTTCTGTCAAAGACCGCGCAGCACTATATATCATTGAAGATGCGGAAGCAAAAGGTTTACTCAAACCCGGTGGTACTGTAGTAGAGGGAACCGCTGGTAACACGGGTATTGGACTGGCGCATATTTGTAACGCCAAAGGCTACAAATGCCTAATCATCATTCCGAATACCCAGTCCCAAGAAAAAATCGATGCACTGACCGCATTAGGCGCGGAAGTTCGTCCTGTCCCCGCCGTCCCCTATAAAGACCCCAATAACTACGTCAAGTTATCTGGTAGAGTCGCCGCTGAGTTAGATAATGCCATTTGGGCAAATCAATTTGATAATTTAGCTAATCGCCATGCTCACTACGAAACTACAGGACCAGAAATTTGGACACAGACAGATGGTAAAATAGACGGATGGGTAGCGGCAACTGGTACAGGTGGAACCTTTGCTGGTGTGGCGTTGTACCTGAAATCAAAAAATCCGGCGGTTAAATGTGTTGTTGCCGATCCTTTAGGTAGTGGACTTTATAGCTATATCAAAACTGGTGAAATCCATCTAGAAGGGAATTCTATTACTGAAGGCATTGGGAACAGTCGAATTACAGCAAATATGGAAGGCGCACCTGCTGATGATGCCATCCAAATAGATGACACAGAAGCTTTGCGCGTCGTTTACCAATTGCTACGGAAAGATGGCCTCTTTATGGGTGGCTCGACAGGTATTAATGTGGCTGCGGCGGTTGCTTTGGCAAAACAATTAGGCCCTGGACATACGATTGTTACTATCCTCTGTGATAGTGGTTCCCGCTATCAATCACGCATATTTAATAGTGATTGGCTGGCCTCTAAAGGGTTATCAGTAAATTAGTCAATGGTTAATAGTCAATGGTCAAATGACCATTGACAAAGGACAAAGGACAAATGACAAACATAACTCAACCATCTAACTTAGTAGCCACTAGCCAAATATCTACCCACAGATGTGTGCGGGTGTGCCAAAATCGCACCTGTAAAAAGCAAGGCGCGGCTAAGGTTTTAGCAGCGTTGACAAATTTACCAGTTCCAGATGTGACTGTAACAGCAAGTAGCTGTTTAGGACAATGCGGTAACGGGCCAATGGTGCTGGTTCTACCTGATATGGTCTGGTATAGCGGTGTTCAACCCCATGAAATACCTCTATTGGTAGAACAACATTTACGATGTGGTGAAAGAGTCAAACAGATGCTTTATTATCGGTTTGATCCCCAGGAATAAATTCAGAATAAAGGAGTCTAAATTCTCAATTCAGAATTACTCCTGATAAAAGAAAAATTTCTGTTTTCACTCCGCCCTAAAACAGCGATAAAAATTTCATCAATCCAGAATTAAGCAAGCATAGTCATTATTTTGAATTCTTGCTTCTAAGTTCTGAGTTCTTTTTATTTAAAACAACCAGGTCTGCACTATTTTTGACTCAAGAGAGGCATCCGATGAATATTCAGCAGCTACGTCAATCATTGAAAATGAAGTGGCTGGGTTACTATAAACAAAATCGCCCCTGGCTAGTAAAAATGCGAGTGTGGGGAAATTATAATGGCCTGCGACGACCATCATCTGGCTTTATGTTGGCAACTTTATCGGTTTTAGAGCCAGAGTTTGAGCAAATGCTGAGTTTTATGATGGATCTGAATAATAATCCTGATGACATAGTTACAGCTTTGGGATTGAACTTCAATCCCGATGAAGAGTTACGTTTGACCAACTTAGATGATGCTGTTGCTATAAACCAGAGTCAGAGCGAGTTTACGGAGCAAACATCTCTTGAGGAAAAACCAGTGCGATCGCTCGCTACTGCTAACGATATCATTTCGCAATCTCCAGCGACAATCCAACACCCCGAAAACATCGCCTCAGATTTGCCACAGGCACACAAACCTTTACCAGCCTTTGCATTTGCTACTAAAGTAACTCTCAAATCTTCTAGTAAATCACCCCAAAACCAACCCATATCATCTTTAGCCTGGGCTACAACAGTTCCCAGCAACGGTAAAACTATCGCGTTAGCAGTGGAACTCCCCAATCATCGTAAATTAATGCCCACAAGTGTTATGGTTTCTCGCCAGACAACAGTAGTAAGTCAAGTAAAAACCTCACCATCTTTGACTGTGAATACTGAAGTGTCTGCAAATGGCAAATCAGCAGAAAAATCGCCACCCCAAAACCCACCTAATAAAGCTCAACCTTTCCCTAGTACTAATGCCCGGAGTATAGCTTCTTGGGTAGATGAATTTTGTCAAGGTATGTACAGTGACTAATTATTTGTCGCGGTGACAAATAATTAGTCACTGTACATTCCAGGTACTGGGTGGGTTGAAAGACGCAGAGATAATACGCCAGCAGCAGTAAGCCCAGCCAGTGGCAACAACCTTCCAGGTACTGAGTGGGTTGAAAGATGAGATTGAGCAAATATGGAACTACGCCTTACCCTGGTGGCAATAACCTTCCAGGTACTGGATGGTTTGAAAGAGCCGATTTGTCTTTCTACGATTGCTGTGAAAGTAAGCTAAGTGGCAATAACCCTCCAGATACAAGATGGGTTATCATAATTTTGGTTAGGAAGGGTTGAAAGAGAGCGCTACGTTGACATGATAACTATAGTCTCTAAATAAATGGCATTAATCTGTCACTGGCACTTAAACGACATTAATTTGTCCCGACGACAATTAAATAGTTATAACGACACTAATCTTTCACCGACGACAAATAATTAGTCACTGTACAATAAATGGACGTAACTGGATTCGAACCAGTGACCTCTACGATGTCAACGTAGCGCTCTAACCAACTGAGCTATACGTCCTTAACCACACAATCGTCAATGTTAGCGTATATTTATCTAGCTAGTCAAGATTTAGGATATTTTTTTATAAATCATCCGGTTTTCTAGCACTAGCTAACTCAGCGGCTAATTGGATGGCGGCTTTCATACTGGTAGAGTCAGCAATGCCTTTACCTGCAATATCAAATGCTGTACCGTGGTCGGGTGAAGTGCGGACAAATGGTAAACCAATGGAAGTATTCACGGCGCGGTCAAAGGCCATGAGTTTGACTGGAATCAAGCCTTGGTCGTGGTAAAGTGCCAAGTAAGCATCGGCTGGATTCTGGATGGATGAATTACCATACCAAGCTTGACCCGGTTTCACCCACATTGTATCGGGCGGAATTGGCCCCTCTAACTGTAAGTGAGGGCGTTTTTGCTGTTCTTGGTGAAGCCAGGGAATGAGCCAATCTAATTCTTCACGCCCTAATTGTCCTTGTTCGCCACTGTGGGGATTTAAACCCGCGATCGCAATTCGCGGTTTACTAATGCCAAAATCTTGGTGCAAACACTCTACCAACAAATCTAGTTTTTTAGTTAATAACTGGGGTGTCAGCGCTTCTGCTACTTGACGCAGGGGAATATGTGTCGTAGCTAAGAGGGTGCGGAGTGTCCAACCAGTGTAAGGCGATCGCGCTACAAATAACATTCCATATCGCTCTACATTTGATTTTTCTGCCAACAGTTCGGTTTGTCCTGGATAGTTATACCCTGCGGCTTTCCAGGCAGATTTAGCGATGGGCGCTGTGACTATACCATCAAATTCACCTGCTAATGTTTGGGCGATCGCATATTCCATGTAAGCAAAACTCGCCGCACCACTCACCGCATTACCAACACCTGTGACAATCTCATCAAGATTTTGATTTAACTGCACATCCACAACTTTTAAGCTGTGAGGATTTGCCAATGCTACTAAATTACCCGACAAATTTAACTCGTCGTAAGTCTGCACCAGCCAATCCCAATTTCCGACAACTGTGATTTCACAATTTTGGCTAACTTCTGGTTCTGCCAAAGCCTTTAAAATTACTTCTGTGCCAATTCCGGCGGGATCTCCCAAAGTCAGTGCTAACCGCGGAAGACTTTCTTTGTGTGGTTTGACGATTAAGTTTTGCTCACTGTGATACATAGGACTACTTTATCTGGATATGGTACGGACTTCGCTTGATCCCTCAGCCCTAGGGATTAACCATCAAACTAGTTTAAAATTATTTACACAGGTTTAATTCAACAGTAGCTGTTGAGCAACTTCAAGTTTAATGGCAACAGACAGCCCAAAATATATGCAATCTCAAGCTTAGGCTTTAGAATTATTACAAACCTTCACAAAGGAGAAACATAATAATGGGTGGCGAAATTTTCAACGCAGCTTTTTTGTCTTTTGGTTTAATCTTCGTGGGTTGGGCTTTAGGCGCTTTATTGCTGAAAATTCAGGGTGCTGAAGAATAATCCCTCTGGAGTCTGACAAAATAGCGTGTCCGCTACAACGGACAACGCTGTTTTCACAATTCTCTAGTATTAATTAACTTCTAAGAAAAGTGTAAACTTTTGTTTACAGATATAATTCTGTTAAGATTCTTTTCATAAAACTTTAAGATTTAATACAAACCCTCATGACATTACTAATAGTCGGTGCCACTGGCACCTTGGGCAGACAAGTGGCTCGTCGGGCGATCGATGAGGGGTATAAAGTACGCTGTCTGGTTCGGAGTAGTAAAAAAGCGGCATTTCTCAAAGAGTGGGGCGCAGAACTTGTCCTAGGAGACTTGTGTTACCCAGAAACTCTTCCCCAGGCATTAGAAGGAGTAACCGCAATTATTGACGCGGCTACCTCGCGGGCTACTGATTCTTTAACTATCAAACAGGTGGACTGGGAAGGCCAAGTAGCATTAATCCAGGCAGCCAAAGCTGCAAATGTCGAGCGTTTTATCTTCTTTTCGATAATTGATGCCGATAAGTACCCAGAAGTCCCACTGATGGAAATTAAGCGGTGTACAGAAGTCTTTTTAGCTGAGTCTGGACTGAATTACACCATCTTACGTTTAGCTGGCTTCATGCAAGGGTTAATCGGTCAATATGGCATCCCGATTTTAGAAGCACAACCAGTTTGGGTAACTGGTGAGTCATCCCCAATAGCCTACATGGATACTCAAGATATTGCTAAATTTGCTGTGCGGGCGTTGAATGTGCCAGAAACACAAAAACAAGCTTTCCCGATAGTGGGGACTCGTGCTTGGAGTGCAGAAGAAATTATTAGCTTGTGTGAACGCTTGTCTGGGAAAGATGCCAAAGTTACACGGATGCCATTAAATTTATTGCGGGCTGTGCGCCGGTTTGTCCGGTTCTTTCAGTGGGGATGGAATGTAGCAGACAGGCTGGCATTTACAGAAGTTTTAGCCAGTGGTAAGTCATTAAATGCCTCAATGGATGAAGTATACAAAGTTTTTGGCTTAGACCCAAAAGAAACAACCACACTAGAAAGTTACTTACAAGAGTATTTTAGTAGAATTATGAAAAAGCTCAAAGAGCTAAATTACGAAAAAAACAAGACCAAAAAACAGAAAAACAAACGTTCGCCGTTTAAAAATGTCAATAGTCAATAGTCAATGGTCAATAGTGCTGATTAGAAAGTTCTGAGTGATAAATACATTCTGCCTTCTTTCTTTTTGACTTTTGCTCACAGACTAATGACTAGGTTGGCCAAAATATGTAAGGATTACATAGTACAAAGCATCGCTAAAAGTTTGGATATTTGAATGTGCCGAAAGCAGGCATTATCTACAATGATTTAAAACCGATAGCGAGTCGTGTCGCTATCGAACTAGAAGAGAAACTCACCGCTGCTGGTTGGGATGTATGTGTTACAAGTAGCATCGGTGGGATATTGGGCTATGCTAATCCAGAAAGCCCTGTATGCCACACTCCTATTGACGGTTTGACACCCCCTGGTTTTGACTCAGACATAAAGTTTGCTGTTGTACTTGGGGGAGATGGCACTGTTTTAGCTGCGTCTCGTCAGGTTGCACCTCTGGGGATTCCCTTGTTAACGGTGAATACTGGTCACATGGGGTTTTTGACAGAAACATATCTTAATCAACTGCCCCAAGCCCTTGAACAAGCAATGGCGGGTGAATATGAAATAGAAGAACGGGCAATGCTGACTGTGAAGGTATTGCGCGGGGATGCGGTACTATGGGAAGCATTGTGCTTGAACGAAATGGTGCTGCATCGGGAACCGTTAACCTGTATGTGTCATTTTGAAATTGCTATTGGTCGGCACGCACCAGTAGATATTGCCGCAGATGGCATCATTGTGTCTACACCTACTGGTTCTACGGCTTATTCACTTAGTGCAGGTGGCCCGGTAGTCACCCCTGGTATCCCGGCTTTACAGTTAGTGCCGATTTGTCCTCACTCCTTGGCTTCTAGAGCTTTAGTGTTTCCTGATACAGAGACGGTCAATATTTATCCGGTAAATATTCCGCGGTTGGTGATGGTGGTAGATGGTAATGGCGGATGTTATGTATTCTCAGAAGATCGGGTATATTTAGAGCGATCGCAATACAGTGTGAGATTTATTCGTCTACAACCACCAGAATTTTTCCGCATCTTGCGCGAGAAACTCGGATGGGGTCTACCGCATATAGCTAAACCCACCTCTGTAGAGTTACCTTGATTTCTCTGAAAAAGCCACAGGGTACGGGCAACAAGCAACAGGGAAATGGTCAAAATTGTTTCTTTGGCTTTTTTCCTGAATTGCTAGTTTATAAATAGAATTGGAAAACAAAGTTACCATTCACAACAGGACTATTACTCAGTTCTGTTGTTTTGACTTTTGATTTTTAACCTTTGGCTTATTTATGACAGTTGCTCACAGTCCCTGTGTTTTGGTGATTGAAACTGATGAAAGCCTTGCAAATCAGTTATCTTCTGATTTACAAGAGGCAGGTTATGATGCAATTTTGGCTCACGATGCAGCCAGTGGTTTGCAATACAGTCGTGATTGCCAACCTGCTTTAATTGTTCTAGACCGGATGCTGGCAGGAGAATCAGGACTCTCGTTGTGTAAAAATATCAGAAGTGCTGGGATGCGTTCTCCTGTGCTGGTCTTAATGGCTAGAGATACAGTTGATGACCGTGTAGCCTGTCTAGAAGCGGGTGCTGATGATTATATTCTTAAACCCTACCGCCCAGAAGAATTTTTAAAGCTAATTCGCCTTTATTTAAAACCTGATATTGATACGACAGAACAGTTACGCTTTGGGGATTTAGTTTTAGATATATCAACTCGCCGCGCCATCCACAATGGACGGGTAATTGATTTGACAATGAAAGAATTTGAGTTATTAAAATTTTTAATGGAACATCCCCGTGAAGTATTAACCCGCGAACAAATATTAGAAAATGTCTGGGGTTATGATTTTATGGGTGAGTCGAATGTGATTGAAGTGTATATTCGTTACTTACGCCTGAAAATCGAAGACGAAGGTCAAAAACGGTTAATTCAGACAGTGCGAGGTGTGGGATATGTTCTGCGGGAGTCTTAGTAGCAGAGTTTATTTTTAAACGCAAAGGTTCGCTGAGTTGTGGCCTAGGTCTCTCTGGGTTCAGCGGATTTCATACGTTCTTCACCAACTTCGGCCCTAGCTTCGGCAATGATATCTTCCCAGGTTTCGCTAACTTCGGCGATCGCTTCTTTGCTCTTTTCATAGAACACAATTCCTTTTTTAACCACCGCTTTAGCTACTGGTCTACCCACACCAGCTACCAGTGGCAATAATACAGGCACAAGCAAAACTCCGACAATACCGGTAATTCCTAGTCCTTCGGCTAAATCTCCAAGGTCTGGTAAAAGTTTTACTGACATAATGTTATGTTCACCTCCCTGGTTTTACCTTCGTTTATTTTAATTCTTTTTCGTTAGTACTGAGGTAAAAAAGCCGGAGTTTGCAAAGTAATGTAACTTTTGTAGCGTTTCTCGTGTGAGTGAGGGACATTTCATTGACGTTAGAGGCTAGTGAGGGCGTAACTCAGACAATAATTGTTTGACTCGGTTGAATTAAGCTTTCTCAGTTTGATCAGCAATATATTTATCGAGTAAAAATTGCTTGAGGTGTGGTTGTTCCAAATTAATCCCAAGTTCACTAGCTTTTTGAGTGACTTGTTCATAAGTTAAACCCTCACTAATAGCATTGGCTATTAAGGCGATACCGCCTGCTCTTGCACCAGCTGCACAATGAATCAAAATTGGTTTAGGTAAGTTTTCAATCTTTTCAATTGCTAACTCTGTTAGTTCCTGATTTGCTTGTGAAGGCTTTAATGGAACGTTGACGTATTCTAGTCCCGCTTCTTCTGCTTGTTGTTGCTCATCATGAAAAAAGCCTGATTCGTCAGGGGAACGTAGATTTAGCACCGATTTAAAACCTGCTTGTGCTAACTGCTGTAATTCTTCAGGAGTTACTTGTCCCGCAATACTCAGATTTTCACTAACTTTTTTGCTATCACTCATAAAACCCGGCAAATCTATAGTCTTAACGTAGTATATGAAAAGTTATGTAAAAAAAGCTAGTGCAGGAACGCTCAATATTCAACATTGAGGAATCATAATTTAATGTTTAAACGAGATTGGTAGGCGATGCGTAATAGCGCAAGGTGGAAATCAAAAGTCAAAACTCAAAAAGTAGGTATATCAAGGCTTGTACCTATTTAAAATGGTAGGTTTATTGACGCTGCACTGTACTAGCTTAGCCAGC
Organism: Nostoc sp. LEGE 06077; assembly: GCF_015207705.1. Taxonomy (GTDB): domain Bacteria; phylum Cyanobacteriota; class Cyanobacteriia; order Cyanobacteriales; family Nostocaceae; genus Nostoc_B. The sequence continues at coordinate 103,019 of NZ_JADEWI010000004.1, read as the reverse complement.
AAAGCACTTCGTATTCCCCAACCGGCTGTAACCTGCGAGAAAGCCAAGTAGGGGCGAACGGCCGTACCCTGCGGGAACGCTAAGAGCGAACGCCCCTACCGTTGGGGAACATGAAGTACGATCTCCTATCACCCTCGTTCAAAAATCAAATATGATTCCTATAAAAGGCTGATTTTAATTGTGTTCTAACAATATTTCCCCTTAAGCAAATAAGTATCGTCAAATACAAAAAATACAATCTCTATCTGATGATAGATGCAAAAAAATTTTGTTTCAAATTGTATTTTTATGAACAGCTTTGAGTATAAAAATTACTTAAAGTATGGCAACATATTTTTTGAGCCAAAGCTTTCAGGTTTAGAGGTAAGTTGCCACACTAACTATAGGGCAGACAATTAAAATCAAGCTAGTTTTGCTACTTGATTTTAAGTTCAGTGTTTTGCCAGGAATGACAATCAGGGTACAAAGACAAGCATAGTGTGAGCAGTGAAGAATGAATCAAGTATCTACCGTATCAATTGCTCAGGTAACAGATATACATCTGTTTGCCTCAGAAAGTCATCAACTGCTGGGAATGCCTACCATTGAGTCTTTTAAGGTAGTGCTGGAGCGATTAAAGGAGCTAAAATCGGAAATTGATTTACTATTATTAACGGGAGATTTATCTGGGGATGGTACTTCCGACTCTTATGAACATTTGCAAAGTTTAGTCAGTCAACTACAAATACCTACTTACTGGCTACCAGGAAATCATGATTGTGCGATCGCCATGAATGAGATTCTCAACATCAAAATGATTTCCCGGCGCAAGTCTTTCCAGCGTGGTAATTGGAATTTTATCTTACTAAACTCGGCTGTACCTGACTGTGTACATGGTCATCTCTCAACTAACACTCTCAATTGGCTGGACTCAGAATTAGCAAAACTAGGTGATAACCCCACGCTAATAGCCCTTCATCATCCACCTTTTTTGGTCAATTCTGCATGGCTGGATAGCAGCAATCTTAAAAATCCTGAAGAATTATTTGCAGTGATTGATCGCTACCCACAAGTTAAATTAGTTTTATTCGGTCATATTCATCAACAGTTTCAACGCCAGCGCCATAATGTCGGCTATTTAGGAACGCCCTCAACTTGTATTCAGTTTCGTTCCCATAGTCCAACTTTTGCCATTGACCAAAAAGCCCCAGGTTTTCGCCTGCTGAAACTGTACCCCAGTGGTATCTGGGAAACATCGGTGGAAAGAGTTCCCTATTTTCACCCACTGGAGTTAGCCGCAACGGGATACTAAAGAAAGTCAAAAGTTAAAAGTTAAAAGTCAAAAAAATCATATCCCTATTTACTCGGCGTTCAGCACTCAGCACTTAACTTCATCAGCAAAACTCGCCCACCGGACGAAATAAAATGGCCCGGCGACGGAACCCCAGATATGTTCATCAGTTTCAGGGTCGCGTCCTCTGTCAAGGCTGATGAATTTTTCGCCGTCGATTTCAAATTCACTATCTAAATAAGTTCTTTGACCTTTGCGGAACACAATACAGGCTTTCCCTGGTTCTACAGTACCTTTGAAACTATTACCAGTCCACTCAACAATCATGTTACAGCCTGGTAATTTTTCTAAGTCATCAGCTGTTACGGTTTTGAGACGTTCTAGGTCACGGGATGCACCGTAAAATTTTTCTTCTTGTTTAACAGTGTAGTTTTCTATTTGAATGCGATCGCCTGCGTTCACCAACTTTAACACCCGCAAGCGATAAGGGTCATTCAGCAGATAGTCATAAGCTTGTTCTACAAAAAAACTTACCCCTGATAACACTTCTAAAGGTAAGGGACGCATACACACGCGGATATGTGCATAAAATGGCGGGTTTTCAAAAGCCTGCGCTTGGTTGCTAAAATCAGCCGCCATCCACCGCGCTAGGGTAGTAATATCTGTAGAGCTTGTCATTTATAGATTATCTTTCGTTGTTTAAAAATCTCTTTGAGTATTTTAATGAAGTATGAAGTCTGAAGTCTAAAGTATGAAATTTTGTGAAGCAGAACTATGAATTATTTGTCAATGCTGATGTTACCTCATGCAATAAATCTATTCGCGTCTGGAGAATTTTGAGAAAAATGTCGTCATTATTGAGCTAGTACAACAAGGTAAAAGTAAAAAGGTAAAGTATTTATGCTCAGGCGCTTATGTGCGATCGCAATTTTTTCTATCTTATTAAATAACTCTGTCACACTAGCTGCACCGAAAGACCCTAGCCAAGCAGATAAATTTCCCCCTAGTCCTTTAGAAGTTACGACACCTGATCCTTTGGTGCGGAGTTCTGCGAATAAAGAACCGTTAACTCCAATAGAACAGCTAAAGCTAAAGGCGGCTTTGGATGAGTTAAATCAGGAAGCAGCAGCGACATTGCAAACTGGAGATAAGGTAACAGCTTTTGAAATTTGGAACCGCGAAATCCGTTTGCGGCGTTATTTGGGTACAATACCCGAAATTCAAGCTTTATCTAGGGTCGGGGCGATCGCATGGAATCAAAACGACCGTCAGCAGTTATTTTATATAAATCAACGATTGCAAGCAATTCAAAAACAGGCTTTATCACCAAAAACTATTGCTAAACAAGGCGTAAATGTACAATTGTTGCAGGCTTTAGGTGAAGCTTATCAAAATGTGCGATCGCCTAAAAATGCTTTGGCAGTTTACAATCAAATTTTGACAACGGTACGCCAGCAACAAGATAAAACCGCAGAGTTATCTACCCTGCAAACAATTGCCGAATTAAACCTAGCTTGGTTTGATTATCCCAACGCCGCCGCCACATATCAAGAATTACTAACGGTAGCTTCGGATGGAGGCGATCGCACCAGTGAGCTAACATATTTAAAACAGTTGGCTTATATTTACCAGCAGGGCAAACAACCGCAACAGGCGATCGAGACATTAAATAAGTTAGCCTTAATGTCTACTGACCCAGAAAATATTCTTAAAATACCAGAATTAAAATTAGCGATCGCCAGTAATTACGAATCTTTAGCTAAAGAAAATCCTAATTTGATTCAAGAAGCTTTTAATAACTATCAACAAGCTTATACAACCGCTTGGGAATCACAGCAATTTGTTATAGCTGCGGAAGCTTTACAAAAGTTAATTGTCCTCTATCGTTCCCAAGGACAAATCGACGCAGCATTACAAACAAGTCAAATTCTCATCGAAACCCAAGCAAAAACTTCTAACTCTTATGGCTTGATGCAAGCCTATGACCAAATTGGGCAAATTTACCTACAGCAAAAAGACTATCCTCAAGCACTTTTAGCCTTTCAACAAGGACTACAACTAGCCCAACAACTCAAACACGAAGAATCTTACTTTACCCAACAAATTGCCAAAGTATCCCAGGAATCTGGTCAATAGTCATTGTCAACTTTCACAACCATTGACCCTTGATTTCTCTTAAACATCTTCTAATTCTAACTGAGCTACCGTTACAGCGTTAAAGGCAAAGGCCACTACCAAAGGCATTGGACATCTGAGTATAAAGGTGCTTGCGACAGCTACAACCGTACCAAATACGGCTGACATTGACCAAATTCTTTCTTCAAAGGTGAATCCTTTTTCAGCTTTAATTCCTCTCAAAACATGAGATGGAATGGGTTCTGGCATTACTCCGCCTGGAGGAAATGCCCAATAATTATTTCGCCGTTCAACAAATAATTCTGTCCAGCCATTTTCTTGGCACCAAGTCTCGATCCATTCTAGAGAATAATGTTTCATCATTTGTGTAATGCTGCTTACGAATTTTGTGTAGTTGCTGAATATAAACTAATAGGTTTCTAACTAACAACTGGCAATAGAAATAAACCGAATGTTAGAGAAGGCTAAAAAGCCGATTATGTAACTTCTTGAACTTTTGCCTTCCTCCTACCTTTCTCTGACTAACCAAGCAACTATTATGAAACTAAACTTAATTCTCCTCTTGTGTAGCCGGCCAAGCATTCGAGACGGATAATCAATATGCTCAAGCAATGCTGACTACTCACCTTAATAAGAAGATTAACAGGCGATAATGGCTGTTAAAAGCAAAAGTTAATAAACTTTACTTTGAAAATCCATAATAAAGAAATGTAAATAACTATAGTAGATAAATAATCATAAAAACATTTATATCGCAAAACGCATTTTTAAAAATCAAGAATTGTAAATATACAAGTGAGTATGCGCTGTAGTCATACAGTTGCTTTATGAAGATGCAATTAATCGGCTGTTGTAGAGACTTTGCAGGTAAAGTCTCTACAGAATTTATCGGGTGTAGCTTTAGATTAAATTGGTATAACTTCCGAAAATTGTTTTGAACTGAAGAAACTCAGCCTTGGGTGAGATGAGACAATTTAATTGTTGCCAAAACTTCAATATCTCTAAATATGGGCATCAAATAATATTTTGATTGCCTGTTTGGCTGAAAATGCCCACTCTAATACGTAGTCTAATGTTGATGTTTAGGCGATCGCCTGGGTTACATTACAAAATGTTAAGCTAAGGTAATCTACAATACTTAAAAAATCAATATGTTTTGGCTACCAGGATTAATATTACTTTTAGCAAGTTTATTACTTTGTCTAATTCACCTGAGCAAAAATCACTACACAGTAATAACTATTCTTACCCTCTTGCTCCTGCCTTCTGCCTTCTGCCTCCTGCCTCTTACCGCCCTTGCAGTAGACTGGACTCATCCATTGTCATTTAGTAATGCACAGCTAGGTAGACGTGATTTTTCGGGACAAATGCTGCAAGCGGCGGAATTTTCCAACGCGAACATGGAAATGGCTAACTTTACAGGTGCTGACTTGCGCGGAGCCGTCTTGAGTGCTTCAGTGATGACCAAAGCTAATCTTCATCAAGCCGATTTAACTAATGCGATGGTCGATCAGGTAAACTTAACAGGGGCTGATTTGAGCGATGCCGTTTTCAAAGAAGCCTTGTTACTTCGCGCCCTGTTTACAGATGTGAATATTCAAGGTGCAGACTTCACTGATGCAGTGTTGGATAAAGCCCAAATCAAAGAACTGTGCAGTAAAGCTAGTGGGGTAAATTCCAAAACTGGCGTAGAAACTCGTGAATCTTTAGGATGTCGATGAAGCGTGTTGGTGTAATTGGTGGTGGGCAACTAGCCTGGATGATGGGAGATGCAGCGCAAAAACTAGGAGTAGAATTAATTGTACAGACTCCTAGTAAATTTGATCCGGCTGTGGCTATTGCTCAAGATACGGTTTTTGCGGCAATTGATGATGCAAAAGCCACAGAAATATTAGCCCAAAAAAGTGAAGTTATCACCTTTGAGAATGAATTTGTTGACCTTGATGCTTTATCTTTATTAGCTAATCAAGGTGTTTGCTTTCGTCCGAGGTTAGAAGCTTTATCACCATTATTAGATAAATATCATCAGCGTTGTTATTTGCGAGATTTAGGCTTACCTGTACCGCAATTTTTTGCTGTAGATGATATCGAGAATTTAACATCTAAGCTAGAGGCTTTAAGTTTTCCTGTTGTGTTAAAATCACGTCGTCATGGTTACGACGGACAAGGCACATTTATTATCCAAGATTTAGCAAGTTTACAGCAAAAGTTAGCTCAAGCAGCAAATAAATCACAGTTTTTAATTGAAGAATTTGTGCCATTTACACGGGAACTAGCGGTAATAGCAGCCCGTTCTGTTAATGGTGAAGTTGTCAGCTATCCAGTGGTAGAAACCCAACAAGAACAACAAGTCTGTCGGCGAGTCATCGCCCCTGCGGATATTACACCCAATCAAGCCCAACAAAGTCAAGCGATCGCCCATACTCTCTTAAATAGCCTACAAGTCGTGGGCGTTTTTGGTATAGAACTATTTCTCACCAAAGATGGCCAAGTCCTAGTCAACGAAATAGCCCCCCGCACGCACAATTCGGGACATTTCTCCATCGATGCTTGCGAAACTTCCCAATTTGCACAACACCTTAGAGCCGTGTGTGGTCTACCTTTGGGCAACCCTAGTTTACACTGTCCAATGGCGATAATGGTTAACCTACTAGGATATGAAAATTCCGAGAGTGACTATCAAACCCAGCGCCAACAATTAGCCACCATCCCCCAAGCGACAGTTCACTGGTACAACAAAACCGCATCTCGTCCTGGGCGGAAATTGGGACACGTCACGGTTTTGCTAGATGAATATAACCCAGCAGCGGCAAATAATCTCGCCCAAGCCCTCGAATCTATCTGGTATCCCAGTTAAATTGGTCAGAGAATTTTTATATTGAACACACAAGTTGTTTGAGAAAGCTATAATGAGTTAGTTGCACTGCGACGTTGGTGACTGCCATCAAGTTTTTTGATCTATGTCTTTAAAGAAAAGGGAACCAACAGTTATCGTGGCAGTAGACCGGGCATGTACCCGGAAACTTTAAACGAGCAACATCGGTACCCACCTGGTTTAACCAGGTCATAAACTTAGGTAAAACGGCGTTGCGGTGAACTTATAAATTTTTAGCTCCCAAATTTTAACTAAATTTGGGAGCTTTAGTTATGGGCATCTAGAAAAATATAAAAAATTATTATTTATTTCTAATATTTTAGTCTAATTATGATACAAAGCTTTAACTAAGAATGGGGGGTATGCAGGTGGAAGATTTTTTTAATTCTTTTCTATCAGACAATTTTATTCCACATGGGCATTGTTACTTATGGCAGCCAGGGTTAGTATGGTTACACATTTTGTCAGATTCGATAATTGCTTTCTCTTATTATTCCATTCCGCTGATGTTGGTATATTTCGTCCGAAAAAGACAAGATATACCATTTAAAAATATTTTTATTTTATTCAGTGCTTTTATTATTTCTTGTGGCACAACGCATTTAACAGAAATATTCACCCTTTGGCATCCTTATTATTGGTTATCTGGAAGTATCAAAGCACTGACAGCGATTATTTCCTTTTATACTTCTTTGACATTAATCCCGTTAGTGCCTCAAGCACTAGCTTTACCAAGCCCAGCACAACTAGAAGCAGCAAATCAAGCTTTGCAAGTTGAAATTACAGAACGTAAATTAGTAGAGAATGAGTTACGCCAATACAAAGAACGCTTAGAAGAACTGGTAGAACAACGTACTGTTGAACTAGCCACAGCCAATAAACAACTTCAAATGGAGATTGTGCAACGCCAGAAATCTCAAGAAAGAATGGGTGAATTACTCCAACAATTAAAAAATACTAATCAAGAATTGAATGACTTTGCTCATATAGTTTCCCATGATTTAAAAGCTCCATTAAGAGGTGTTGGTTTATTATCAGAATGGTTATTAAATGATTATGCAGACAAATTTGATGCAGAAGGTAAAGACTTAGTTAATAGACTCATCAGCAGGGTTAATAAGTTACAAAATTTGATTGATGGAATTTTAGAATATTCTAGAGTTGGCAGGCTGAGAGAAGACAAAAGAGAAGTTAATTTAAATGTTTTGATTAGAGACGTAATTGAAACTTTGGAAGCAAGCAAAAATATTCAAATCGAAATAACTAAACCTTTACCGATTATTTATTGGGAAAAGACTAAACTTGAACAAGTTTTTCAAAATTTGTTGAGTAACGCCATCAAGTTTTTAGATAAACCTCAAGGAAAGATTTTAGTTGACTGCACAGAAAAAGATGATTATTGGCAAATCAGTGTTGCTGATAATGGAATTGGGATCGAAGAAAAATATTTTACAAAAATCTTCCAGATTTTCCAAAAATTATCTAGTACTGAAGATTCCACAAGCACGGGAATTGGTTTATCTATAGTCAAAAAGATTGTTGAGATGTATGGTGGCAGTATTTGGGTGGAATCAGAATTTCATCAGGGTAGCACATTCTTTTTTACCATCAAAAAAACACTGCAAATTTAACCAGTATTACCAGCAATGTAAAAATATATTTAGCTCAATTGACTACGAAATTTATTAATACTAATAGTTAATAAAACAATCGCAAAGGCTACTAATGCCAAAACATTAATCCACAAGACATCTAACCCAACTCCTTTGAGTAGAATGCCTCTGACAATGGCGATATAATGACGTAGGGGATTGATTAAAGACAAAACTTGGAAAAAAGGTGGCATAGCTTCAATAGGTGCGATCGCACCAGAAGTCTGTACCATTGGTAAATTAATAAAGAAAGATGTCAGAACTACTTGTTGTTGCGATCGGCAAACAGTAGCCAACATAATCCCTAAACTAATCCCCACAAATACATACATACTCGACAGGGCAAAAAACAGGAAAAAATTTCCCCGAAATGGGACGTGAAATACTACTGTTGCTAAAGTTAAAGCGAGTAAAACATCTCCTAATAATAAAACAGCTAAAGGCACAATTTTTGATAGTAAAATTTGCCAGTTTGCCGCCGGAGTCATCAATAATTGTTCTAAAGTTCCCGTATCTTTTTCTCGAACAACTGTGATTGCGGAAACTAATGTGCCAATTAATGTGAGAACTAACCCCATAACTCCCGGTACAAAAAACCAGCTACTAATTAATCCAGGGTTGTAGAGAAATACGACTTCAGGGGAAATTGGCAGAGTAACTCGCGCCTGAGTCAAATGCAAATTATATTGTTGAATAATTTGATTCATATAATTGCCAGCAATTCCGGCTGTATTGGCATTGACTGCATCAATAAATACCTGAATTTCTGCTGATTTTTGTGCGAGTTTTCGAGGGAAATCAGGAGGAATGATCACGCCGACATCTAGCTTGCCTTCTTCTACTTGCCGACTCAAATCTTTTTCACTACTTGGTACAGATTCAAGTGTAAAAATTTGATTAGATGTCATAGCTGAAACTAACTCACGGCTGGCGCTGACGTTGGCATAATCGATGACACCTAATCTTAAGTTATGCACGTCAGGGTTTAAGATAAATCCATATAGTAATAGTTGGATAGTCGGCGGGACAATTAGCAATACAATTAATTGTCTATTGCGTAATATCTGATTGATTTCTTTTCGGACTAATGCCCAAAATGGACTGTCGAATAGTTGACGAATAAGTTTCATTTTAACAAACCGCAAAGTACGCTAAGGACGCAAAGAGAAGAAGCAGTTTTGTAAGAATTCAGCACCCAGGAGTCAGAAGCCAGAATTTAGAAATATCTAGAGGATTAGCAAATTAATTCATCAAATATTTCTCCTGATTCTTTAAACCTTCTGACTCCTTAATTCTGACTCCTGAATACTTACGCAGTTTTTTTAAGATTAACTAGGTAATTGCATTCGACTTAAAACTCGGTGTGATACGTTAAAAAAGAATAAACCCAAGATTGTCAACATGAGTAAATCAAACCAAACTCCAGCAAAGCCTGTACCACGTACAAAAGAATCACGAGTAATATCAATGTAATAACGCGCTGGAACTATATTAGGTGCTAATGAAAGAGGGAAGGGAATGTTATTGAGGGGATAAATAAAACCTGATAATAATAATGATGTAATAAACCCAACGAGAGAAACGCCTTGAACAGCAGCATTTTGGTTACTACTGCGTACTCCTAAAAGTAAACCAAATAGTACACTATCCATCAAGAATAAGAGAGTGCCAATTACTAAAGTTATGGGATTGCCTACTATACCAACTTGGAAAATTATTGAGCCTAATATCATGACTATTAAGGTTTCTAAGATAGCAATTAATAAGTAGGCTAATCCTTTACCAAGTAAGAGTTCAGTGGCACTGATACTAGAAGCGTAGACTTGAATAATTGTCCCTTTTTCTTTTTCCCTAACCATTGCGATCGCAGCCAGTAATGAAGGGAAAATCCACAGCACAACTCCATACACTCCCGGCACTATATACAGTGATTCTAATCTGCCAGGATTAAACCACAAACGCGTTCTTGCTGTAATACTATTAGTAGGTGGTAATAGTCCATGCTCCTGCATGAAAAAGTTTGTGACTCTTTGAATACTATTTCTAATTACTCGCGCGTTGTTAACATCAGTCGCATCAATTAAAACTTGCACCGTTGTACTTTTGCCTGCTTGAATATCACGGCTAAATTCAGGAGGAATAATGACGGCAGCTTTAGCAATTCCTTTATCTATAGCATCTCGTGTAGGGTTGCCACCTGACCATTGTTTAGGGGTAAATTGATTAGTGGCGTATAATCTTTCAATGTAGCTATTGCTGAGGCTGGTGCGATTAAAATCTTGGACAATTAAAGGGATATCTTTGCTTTCTAATCTAATAGCAAAACCAAAAATTATGAGGGTGATAAATGGCAAGATAAAGGCTAAGGCTAAGGTAAGGCGATCGCGGCGAAATTGGGCTATTTCTTTAATACATTGGGCAATGATTCTTTTCATTTGTTTAACGCCAAGGTGTGGGGAAGTAAAGGCAAAGGGGCGCGGAGTTTTTTATATTTGCGATCGCTCTACTATGCCAATAAAGGCATCTTCTAACGAAAAGGGGATGGGGCGTAGGGAGTTGATGTTGATTTGATTGGCGGCTAATAGTTGCGTTATTTGGTTGATTTCTTTTTCGGGGTTGTCGAGAACAACGTGTAAACGATCGGCAAAAATCGAGATACGCCAAGAATCAAAGTGTTGTTTGAGTAATTTGGAAGCTGTTTGATTTTGATTGACAATAATTTCGATTAATTGTCCTGGTTGGGAAGCTTTGATAGCACTCGGTGAACCTTCGGCGACGGTTTCCCCCGCAACCATAAAACTCATGCGGTTACACTGTTCGGCTTCTTCTAAATAGTGAGTTGTCACTAAGATGGCTGTTCCGTTGCGGGCGAAGTCATTAATTAGCTTCCAAAATTGGCGACGCGCTAAGGGATCTACACCTGATGTGGGTTCATCTAAAAATAAAATATCTGGCTCGTGCATGACGGAAGCACCGAAAGCGACTCGCTGTTTCCAACCTCCTGGTAATTGTCCAGTAACGAGATTTTCTTGTCCTTCTAAGCCGCAGGTAGCAATTACCCAATCGATTTTTTCTCGTCGCAGTTTGCGCGGTACGCCGTAAACTCCGCTATAAAATTCGAGGTTTTGCAGAATGGTTAAGTCGTCGTAGAGGGTGAATTTTTGACTCATGTAACCAATGCGTCGCCGTAAGTCTGCACTCCGCAAATTTCCCGTTTCACCACCGAGAGAAATTTCCCCACCGCTGGCTTCTAACAGTCCGCACAACATTTTAATTGTGGTGGTTTTTCCTGCACCGTTAGCACCCAATAAGCCAAATATTTCGCCGTAGCGCACCTCAACGTTGACATCTTTCACAGCTTGGAATTTACCAAAAACCCGACTCAAATTTTGGGCATATATAGCCAGTTGCTGCGTCTGTTGATTCACAGGTATAGGTTTAAAACTCTCCTGCCCCTCTACTCCCCTCATACGCGAACGAGGGAAGGGAAAAAACTGTGGAACAGAACCTTGTTGACGCAGGCGAGTAACGAAGACGTTTTCTAATGTGGGTTCGCCACGTTCGATAGTGGGGGAGGGTAACTGATGTTGTTGCAAAAGTTGGCGGACTTCTGTTTCTCCCGCGTCTAAATCTGGAACGAGTACATCCAAGCGATCGCCAAAAATCTGCACATCTATAATATTGTTCTGTACAGTCTGGGAAAGTATCTCTTCTGTGGTTGTTAAATTGGCTGTTCGCACTTCCAAGCGATGCAAGCCCAAATTAGCGCGTAAATCTGCGGGTGTGCCAATTTCCTGAATTTGCCCACCATACATCAAAGCCACGCGGTGACAGCGTTCGGCTTCGTCGAGGTAAGGTGTCGCCACGACAATTGTCATCCCCTCGGCGGAAAGTTCCGCTAACACATCCCAAAATTCTCGCCGGGAAACGGGATCAACACCTGTGGTTGGTTCATCTAATAACAATACTTCTGGCTGAGAAACTAAAGCACAACATAGCGCCAGCTTTTGTTTCATTCCCCCAGATAATTGTCCCGCCAAGCGATCGCCAAATTTATCTAAATTCATTAATTTTAAATATTTCTGGCGGCGTTCTTGAAGCAAATCATCTGCTACTTGCCGTAAACCTGCGGCATAACGTAAATTCTCATCAATACTCAAATCTAAATACAGGGAAAACTGTTGGGTGAGATAACCTGTTATTAATCTTGCATCTCGCGCCGGCTGTCCAAATATCTCCACTTCTCCCGCCGTTGCTTCCATCACACCGCCCAAGATGTGAAAGGTGGTGGTTTTCCCCGCCCCATCAGGGCCGATGAGTCCGAACATCTCGCCTTTATGGACGCTGAAATCAATCCCCCGAACGGCTGCTAGGTTGTTGTAGTGCTTGTGTAAGGCGTGTACTTTGATGGCGGTTGTGGTGGGGCTGGATGATGGTCGTGAGATAATGAGTGGCTGTTTCATATTTTTTCACGCAGAGACGAGGAGGCGCAGAGAGTTCTTAGAGAATTATTTGTTGAGTCAGATTTGTTCCCTTCAACCTCCTGCCTCCTGCCCCTGGTTGGTGAGCGTAGCCGAACCACTGCCTCCTGCCTTCAACAGAATCTCTGCATCTGCCGGCATCCCAATTTTGGCGCAGGGTAAATCTGATTCGGCGTAGGGATTTTCGGGGTTAAAGCAACCATCTGGGTTTGTAACTTCGACGCGAATGCCGACTACTTGTCTGACTCGATCTTTTTGGAAATAAATATTTTCTGGTGTGAATGAAGCTTGGGGATCAATGGCAATGACTTTGCCTTGTAAGGGTTTGTCTGGTGCAGAATCTAGGAGAATTTTTGTGGTTTGTCCTAAGCGCACTTTGCCAATATCGCCTTCGGGAATGAAACCGCGAAAATACAATGTTTTGGGATCAACAATGGTCAAAATCTTTGTTTGGCTGTTAACTACTGCCCCTGGTTCGGCACTCCGGGCTGTAACTACGCCATCTATGGGGCTGAGGACGTTTAAATCTTTTTTAGAGTCGGTAATTTGGGTAATGAGTTGCTGCTTTGAGGCTTGGGCATCTCTGACTTTAGCTTGTGCAGATTTAACTTTAGCTTGTGCAGATTTAAGTTGAGCATAGCTTTGTTGTTGCTTTCTGAATAACGAAGTTAGCTGGGCGTTGCGAATGTCGGGGTTGAAACCTGTAGTTTTGGCTTGGGTTAGCGCCCCTTCGACTGCACTTAAATTTTGGCGTGCGGCGTTAACTGCGGCTTGTCTGGCTTCTAAGGTGGCTATGGCTGTGTCAAGAGTAGTTTGGGCTTGATCAAATTGTTGTTGATTGATAGCGCCTTCTTTGACTAATTTGGCATAGCGATCGCGGTTGATATTGGCTAAATTTACTTCTGCGGCTGCTTGTTTAACTTGGGCTTGTGCTTGCACTAACTGAGCTTTGGCGGCTGCAACGTTCGATTTTGCCTGTTCAATTCGTCCTTGGGTATCGCCTTGAGACTGACGCACATTCAGTTTGGCTTCGTTAATTTGGCTGGTAATTTCTTGAATTTCTCTTTCTACTCGCTCAACATCAGAAATTGCTTGCTGTTCATCAGATTGCGCCGATGCTATCCTAGCTTCTGCACCACGCAATTGGTCTTGCAGGAGTTGGTCATTGCTGTCATCCATTGTGATTAATTCTTGTCCCTTTTTGACTGCCGTCCCTTCCCGCATGGCAATTGTCTCAATTCTGCCAGAACGCTTTACCCCAATCTCAGTTTCATAACCCTCAATCCGACCACTAACTTTCAGTATATTTACTGCACCTTGGGGTTGACTGTGCCAGACTGCGTAGCTAATACCACTGATAACCAGCAAACCGCCAATCAGTAACGGAATTGGCTTCTTGCGGCGCTGCTGCTTGGATACTGGGACATTTGTAAGACTTTCCGGTGGGATTGGGGTAGTCTGAGTCATAGTAGCATCCTGGATTGTGAAAATATTTTGGTCATCATACTAGACTGTCCAGTATGATACAGCAAGAGATCAGCAAAAAAATTTACTTTTCATGCCTAACTCCTTTACCTCTCAACTGGAAACTGTGTTACCTGCGATTACGCAAAAACAAGAACAAATTTTGCAAGGTGCAATTCGGGTATTTTTGCGCGAAGGTTACGCTAGAACCAGTATGGATAGGGTAAGTGCAGAAGCTGGAGTTTCTAAGCAAACAATTTACAGTCACTTCGGAGATAAAGAAGGACTGTTTAAAGCGTTAATGGAAAGGTTAACGCTCACTTGTTTTCAAAGTATCTTTTCTAACACACAATTGCACGGCGAACCGGAAGGTTTATTACGTCAGGTTGGGGAAATTTACTTAACTAAAGTTGCCGAGAATCCTGATTATTTGGCACTGTTACGCTTGATTATTACTGAGTCACAAAACTTTCCTGAACTCGCCAAACTTTATAATCAAACAGTTGTCCAACGCGGTCGCTTATTGTTGAGTGAGTATTTTACAGCCCATCCAGAATTAGGGATTATAGATCCAGAAGCGATCGCCCATATTTTCATGGGTTCCTTAGTTTCTTACGTAATTATACAGGAAATGCTGTACGGTAAAGAACTCACATCCTTGTCACGCGATCGCCTGTTAGATAGTTTGATGAATTTAGTTATGAGCCAATCAAGGTAAAATAAGTAGCAAATAGCAGCTTTTCTGGAATTTACCAGCTAAATTTGGTAGTCAATGTTGCAAATTTTAGCGATAACTAGCTATTCGCAAAGTTAAAGCTAATAGTATGACTATGTATTTTTTAGCGGTATAAATATGCCTCAAACTTTTTACGTAAATCCTTTAACTGGAAATAGTACTAATTCTGGTAGCCAACAAGCGCCCTTTAAAACAATTACCCAAGCCCTCAAGGTTGCTACACCAGATACAACAATTCAACTCACAGATGGAAATTACAGCGTCGCTAGTGGAGAAGTTTTCCCCTTAACCATTCCATTTGGTGTCAAAGTAATTGGTAACGAAGCAAACAAAGGTAGCAGTATTTTAATTGAAGGTAGTGGTACTTACCTCAGCCGGACTTTTGCTGGTCAAAACGTCACTTTTGTCATGATGGATGGTGCTGCACTCCGGGGAGTGAGTGTGACAAACCCCGCCTCTCGCGGTAGTGGTGTCTGGGCAGAATCCACTACTCCCACCATTGCTAATTGCACCTTCAAAAATTGTAAGCGTGAGGGAGTATTCGCTACTGGTGATGCTAACCCAGTGATTCAAGGTAATGTATTTACAGAGAATGCGGCCAATGGAATTGCGATCGCTAAAAATTCCCAAGGTCAAATTCAAGATAACACCTGCTTTAAAACAGGTTTTGGCATAGCCATCAGTGATACAGCCTCACCCACCCTCTTAAATAACAAAATTTCCGAAAACCGTTCTGGCATAGTCGTTTCTGGTAGCGCCCGCCCCATCCTCCGCAACAATGTTAGTGAAAATAATACCGACGATGGTCTAACTGTAATTTCCACTGCCTTACCAGATTTAGGTAGTGCTGCCAGTCCTGGAGGTAATATTTTCCGCAATAACGCTAAATTCGATTTACAAAATGCCAGTTCTAATCAACTAATTTCCGTTGGTAATCAAATTGACCCTAGCAAAGTCAGCGGTAATATCCAGTTTGCCAGCACTCCAGTTCCTACGCCGACACCAACCCCGACTCCAACCCCAACACCAGTACCAACCCCCACGCCAACGCCAATACCAGTACCTATCCCTATACCAACACCAACGCCCACACCAACACCAACACCAACCCCAACACCAACACCAACCCCAACACCAACACCAACACCAACCCCAACACCAACACCAACACCAACCCCAACACCAACCCCAACACCAGTACCAACCCCAACACCCAGCCTCGATTTAACCGATATTGCTAATCATTGGGCAGCAGCCTTTATTCGGGAATTAATCAAACAAGGTATAGTCAACGGTTTTCCAGACCGCACCTTTAAACCCGATGCAACGATGACCAGGGCGCAGTATGCAGCATTAATTGTCAAAGCTTTTGCACCACCCTCAAAGCGTGCAGCAGCCCAATTTAAAGATGTATCCGCCAGCTTCTGGGCATCTAAAGTAATTCAGCAAGCATATCAAGGTCAATTTCTTTCTGGTTTTCCTAATAATACATTTCGTCCCAACCAAAATATTCAGCGGGTGCAAGTTGTAGTTTCTCTAATCAATGGACTACAGTTAGGCACATCTGGTAATGTAGCCAACGCGATCAAAATTTTCGATGACCAAGCCAAAATTCCTGATTATGCCAAAGATGCGGTAGCAAAAGCTATAGACAAGGGAATTATTGTCAATCATCCTAACCTGAAGCAACTTAATCCTACCCGCGATGCGACACGGGCTGAGGTAGCGGTGATGGTTTATCAAGCTTTGGTTGATGCTGGCCGTGTAGCGGCGGTCAATTCGCAATATATTGTGAATGGTTGATTAAACAACACAGGGGTGTAAGGGTTTTGGGGTGTAAAGTAAGAAAAGTATTGAGTTCTGAAACACACTAATCTCTAGCCTCTCATCCCTGTCTGATTCACGCCGTCTATGATGTTTTATGACTGAACAAAAGCCTTTAAATCCTTGGGATTATAAACCTTGGTGGTGTCAGCCTTGGTCTATAGTTCTGACATCTTTAATCTTAATTAGTGGTAGTTGGTTATTATTTAAGGCAATTTGGCTCACAATTCTTGTGTCTATTCCGGTACTCACTTGGATGGGCTTTTTTGTATTTATTTGGCCACAATTGATGGTTCGTAGTGGAATTTTGGAATCTTATCAAAGGGATAATTCCTAAGAGGTTGTTTGTAGCTGGTGATTAGTAAAGTTAGTGTACATCTTTCAACTTAGTCTCATTTTCAATTAGTTCAAAAAACTGCGAAATCTGTTGAGTCGAACGAATGTGATACACATTTTTTGTGTTTTTAGCCTGCTCAATATATTGACGATATTTTGGGGTTAGATATTTGTGACATAACCAAAGTGTGCGGTAGCTATTCAGGGAACTCCTCAAGATTGGACTATTTTGAGGCCAGCCTTCTGGTGGACGAAAGTAACCTATGATAAATCTTTTAGTGACCCACCAGAAATGTACATATAGGGGTAAATCAACATAAATCAGAGTATCCGCCTCATCCAGTCGTGGCCAGAGGGTTTCTATGCTACCAAATCCGTCAATAATCCATCGGTCAGTAGTCAAAATTTGCTGATGGATATGCTGATAATCTTCATTGGAAACTTCAGCACCCCCAGATTTAAATTTAAGTTTGTCTAAGACGTGAAGTGGCAAACCAGTGATTTGGGATAATGCCTTGCTGAGAGTTGATTTACCGCCGCCAGCATTACCAAATACTGCTACTTTTTTCATTGTCACGCTCCTTTGAGTGCTAATTCTCTGGTGGAGAATGTCATTGATCATTTGTTCTTTGTCCTTTGTAAATACAAATGATCAATGACTAATTCAGTATTAGTCACCGTTAACACCACTAGCGTTTTGAGAATTTGCTGATTCTGGTTTTTGGTACTTACCTGGATACTTGTGCTGGAAATATGCTTCCAATACTTGTAAAACCATTGGGCCGCAGACTGTACCACCATGATCACCGGAGTTTTCGCCAAAGGCGACAACGGTAATTTCGGGGCGATCGCTAGGGCTATAAGCACCAAACCAAGTATGATTAGGCCGACCAACACCAGCTTCGGCTGTACCACTCTTACCGGATGATGGGGCGATAGTTGGTAGATTTAAGCGCTTACCTGTACCTTCAGTAATTACCTTCCGCAGTCCATCCCGGAGAACGTTAATAGTTGACTGCTTCATATCTAAAGATTCGCGCCAGCTTTTTGCTTCTTCGTTGTCTTTCAACAAATGGGGCTTGACACGATACCCACCATTAGCAGGGACAGAAAACATAATTGCTGATTGCAGTGGTGTCACCTGCAAAGCACCTTGACCAATGGACATATTAATTGTGTCGCCTACAGTCCAAGGTATTTTCCAAGCTTTTTGTTTCCAGCTTTCATCAGGAACTAAACCCTTCGTTTCTTCACTGGGGAACTCAATTCCAGTTCTTTGACCGAAACCATATTTGCGACTCCACTCAATTAAAGTCGGGCCACCAACGCCTTTACCAACTTGATAAAAGAATGTATCACTACTCATAGCGATCGCCCTAGGAAATCCCAAAGGCCCAAACCCTGCATGGTTCCATTCCCCAAAGGTCACACCACCAACAGTTAAGGAACCATAGGTTTGCAGCACTGTTCCAGGGGAAAACCTACCTGATTCCAACCCAGCCGTTGTGGTGACAATTTTGAACGTACTCGCGGGAGGAAAAGCACTTAACGCCCGATTTACTAAAGGATGGTCTTTACCTTGAACACTTTCCCAATCTTTTTGTGAGAGTTTTTGCTTAGAAAAAATATTCGGGTCAAACCCAGGATGAGACACCATTGCTAAAACTGCACCGTTTCTAGGATCAAGGGCGACAATTGCACCTTGATACTTACCTAAAGCTTTGTCTGCGGCTTTTTGCAGTTCCCAGTCTATTGTTAAATGTAGATCTTTACCTGATTTAGCTTGTTTTTCTCCCAAAATACGGATTGGGCGACCTGCGCCATCCACTTCGACCTGCTGACCACCCCATTCGCCGCGTAAGGTCTTTTCATAAGCCTTTTCTATGCCCATCTGGCCGATGACATCTCCCAGACGGTAGCCTTCTTTTTGCTTATCTTTCAACTGTTCGGGGGTCAATTCCCTTGTATAACCCAGTATGTGGGCTAATTCTTGACCATGTGGATAGTAGCGTACTGCATCTGTGTTAATTTCTACATCTTTTAGTTCGTTTTCATACTCTTTTAAAGCTGTAATTTGGGCTTCGCTAACATCACGCGCAATCCGAATTAGAGAAGCAGAGTTAGGGCCAGCTGCGTCTAGCTTATGTTCCATTTCTTCTTGGGGGATACCCAGAATTTTCGATAATCGTGGCCCCACCACCGACCAAGATGGCTTAGTATGTGCCAGCGGCCACAAGTATACAGAATGCGGATATCGGGTAGTGGCTAACAGCTTACCATTGCGGTCAAAAATATTACCTCGTTCTGGCTGTTTGAGAATGGTGCGAACCCTGTTAGATTCAGCACGTTTCCGCAGTTGAGATCCTTCCACGATTTGTAAATATGCTAACCGTGCTTCAATCCCCGCCAGAGTCAATAAAGTGAATCCAATTAAGAAGATTGACTGTATACCACGTCCGACAGTCCGTGTATCTTTTCTGCTATTTGGTAAAGATGATGGAAATAAAGCCATAGGACAAATAATTTTAGATTTGGGATTTTAGATTGATTCCACAGATCAACCTGTGGTTTGTTCCTTTGGGGAAACGTTGCTCATATATTAAGTAAAAATTCTGAGATCAAGTGCTGGGTATAGAATGCCCGAAAATGAGCCTTGATATTAAGCTTGTAACAATCACAAACGTATATTCCCGATCTAGGGTTTTTGGCGGATACAATTAACCAAAGTGTTATTTAAGTCTGCTTAATAGGCTACATTCACGGAAACAATCAGGTTAAATCACAGCATTCTACTGAGGATTATGGCTCAATCTGTTGTGCAGAATCAGAAGGGGATTACGTCGTTTCAGCCACTGGATGTGGAACTGCGTAACGTGTTTAAGTTCTTCAAGCAAGAACCAGCCGTACATGGAATCGATTTAGATGTCCGCAAAGGGGAGTTTTTTAGTATTTTAGGCCCCTCTGGTTGTGGCAAGACAACAACATTACGTTTAATTGCGGGATTTGAAACTGCGGATGCGGGTAAGGTGTTGATTCAAGGTCAACCCATGACGAATGTTCCGCCTTATCGCCGTCCAGTCAATACTGTATTTCAAAGTTACGCGCTGTTCAATCACCTGAATGTTTGGGATAACATCGCCTTTGGACTGCAATTAAAAAAACTCCGCAAATCTGAAATTGAAAGTCGAGTGACAGAAGCTTTAAAACTCGTCAAAATGGAAAGTTTGCGATCGCGCTTTCCCAGTCAACTTTCTGGTGGTCAACAGCAAAGGGTAGCATTAGCTAGGGCTTTAGTTAATCATCCAACTGTGCTGCTGTTGGATGAACCTTTAGGCGCTTTAGATTTAAAACTGCGAAAAGAAATGCAGGTGGAATTATCTAACTTACATAAAAAGTTAGGCTTAACCTTTATTTTAGTCACCCACGACCAAGAAGAAGCATTGTCTTTGAGCGATCGCATTGCTGTGATGAATCAAGGCAAAATTGAGCAAATTGGTACTCCCAGCGAAATTTACGAACATCCTCAAACCGCTTTTGTCGCTGATTTTATTGGTGATACTAATTTATTTAGTGGTGAAATTGCTGCTGTCGAAGCTGATTGTATACAAGTTGTCACGAAAACCGGACTGCAAATTATAGTTACGCGTTATGAAGACACACCAACAGAATTATCACAATCAGTAGTGGTAAGTGTCCGCCCAGAAAAAATCCAACTATCACTATATCCGCCGAATTTACCAAGTAATTCCTTTGAAGGAAGACTCGTTAATGTTATGTATTTGGGAACCCATGTTACTTATGTGGTGGAATTAACAAACGGTATAAACATCAGCGTTTTACAGCCTAATACCTTTGGTAATTTGCCAGATAGAGACACACCTATTTACGTTTTATGGGCAGAAAGTGATTGTTTGGCTATTAGTCAATAATTTAAATGAGACATGACAAATAGAAGAAAGTTTCTCCAAAAAGTAGCAGCATTTTCTAGCTTATCTTTAACTGGTTGTGGTTGGAGATTAGCAAATGTCCGTGCGGCTACAAAATCAACTCACACTGACAAATTATATCTTTATACTTGGACACAATATGCAGATAAAAAACTACTCCAAACTTTTAGCAGCCAAACAGGACTGCAAGTGCTTGTAGATCCTTATGATTCTAATGAAGTGATGTTAGCCAAACTATTAGCTGGAGGTGGTGGTGCTTACAGTGTAATTTACCCATCTGACTATATGGTACAGAAGATGGTAGAGAAAAATTTATTAATCGAATTAAATCATAATCGCTTAATTGGTTTAGATAATTTATTTCCGCAATTTAAAAATCCTAGTTATGACCCAAATAATCGTTATAGTTTACCATTCAACTGGGGAACGACAGGATTAATTTACAACTCTGAAGTTCTGCAAACAGCACCAGAAGATTGGGATTATCTCTGGCAAAATCAGACAATGCTAAATAAGCGGATAACATTACTCAATGATGTCCGGGAGGTGATGGGTGCAGTATTACGAATGTTAGGTTATTCCTACAATTCAAAAGAGGAAGAGGAACTGAAACAAGCATATAACAAATTGCAGCAATTAAAACCGGCGATCGCCTCCTTTGATACTGATGCTTGGCAAAACCAAATTCTGGCGGGAGATTTGCTATTAGCTATGTGTTACTCAGCCGATGCTATTCGCGTCATTAAAGAAAATCCTAAATTTAAATATGTGGTACCCCGCAGTGGTTCTTCCTTATGGACTGATACAATTGTCATCCCCAAAAGCGCCCCAAATACCGATGGTGCTTATGCTTGGATTAACTTTATTTTGCAACCGGAAGTTGCAGCAATTATTAGCAAAAATTTGAATATTTCTACTCCTAATGGTGCAGGATTTGAACAATTACCCAAAAAGCTGCAAGATAATAAGAATTTATTTCCCGACCCCGAACTTTTAGAAAAGTGTGAACGGATTACTCCTCTGGGTGACTTTGAGGAAGTTTATGAGCGTTACTGGACTCAATTAACTAGCAGTTAAGACTAATGAACAAGAGACTAGTACAACAAGATAAAAGTCAAAAGTCAAAACAAAGAATATTAATACCACAAGCCTTTTAGCAATTCCACATGGTCTGTTGATTTACACCGACCTGTACTAATAAGTTTCCCAAGTAAAACTTTAAACTAAACTTCTATCGATAAGCAATATGTCTTCTTCAATAAATCATCCCGATGAGATTCCCAGTGTTGAAAAATTGCATCGTCCTACATTTAACTTTCTGCAACCCTTATTATTACTAGCCCCAGCAGGTATTTGGTTACTATTATTACTAGTACTACCAGCATTGATAATTTTCCAGCTAAGTTTAGTTCCCCATATTAGACCGGGGGATTTAGTAAATCCCAGTAGCTTAGAGAATTATATTCGGATATTCGACTCGCTTTATTTGCATGTGATTGTGCGATCGCTCTGGTTGGCATTGGGGACAACTATAATCTGTTTAATATTCGGTTTTCCTGTTGCTTATTGGTTAGCACAAATTGCACCCAAAAAATGGCGTAATTTACTATTATTAGCTTTTGTTTTACCTTTGTGGACTTCCTCTTTACTCCGTTCTTACGCTTGGATTACAATTCTCCGTCGAACTGGGTTATTAAATAATATTCTGAGTAATTTAGGCTTACCAACTTTAGACTTACTTTACAGCATTCCTGCTGTATTCATTGGCATGAGTTACAGCTTATTACCTTATATGGTGTTAATTTTATATGCTTCTCTAGAAAAATTAGATAAGCGCTTGCTAGAAGCTGCTGCTGATTTAGGTGCAAATCCTATGCAGACTTTTTGGAAAGTAACCGCACCCCAAGTTTCCCCAGGAATAACGGCTGGTTCAATCCTAGTCTTTATTACAGGATTAGGAGATTTCATTGACCCCGAACTCTTGGGTGGGTCTTCGAGTATGACAGCGGCGCGGTTAGTTTACAACCAATTCCTTGGAGTTACCCAAAATTGGGGTTTTGGTTCTGCACTAAGTATGACATTAATTTTAGCGGTGAGTGTAGCGATCGCCTTTTTAATTAAATTTGGTGAAGCAACACCCAGTCGATAAACTAAATCTATAGACATTAAACTCAGATTTACAAAGCTATGAATATTGCTTCAACTCAAGCTACCAGAAACTCAACCGATCTGAGAATATATTAACAGAGAAATTAATTCAGGACTTACGGAACTGGCACGCCTATTTTCTGGTACAAGAGTCAATAGTCAATGGTCAATGGTCAAAAATCAAGGTTTTTTTAGACTATTGACCATTGACTGTTGACAGCCTCAACGACAAAAATATGACAATTGCGTAAGTCCTCTAAATTATTTCTATAGTTCATTGGTCAAACAGCTTCATAAGTTAACTCCATGACCACATTAGTTGCAGCGTCTGTTTTCTTAATTAAAGACGAAATCGTAGAGAGAAATTCATGCTCTAGATAAGGCTTAGTTAGGTAAGCTTTAGCACCAAGTTCTTGAGCAAGTTGACGATGTTTTTCGGCGCTCCGAGAAGATAAAATTACTACGGGGATTTTGGCAATATTCGGGAATTGTTTAATATTATTCAACAATTCAAATCCATTCATGTGTGGCATTTCCAAATCAGAAATAATCACTTGAATATCTGAATATTTTTGTAGCTGCTCTAGAGCTTCCACACCATTTTGTGCTTGAATTACTTGATAACCATCTCGTTGTAGTGTCAGAGAGAGGGTTTGTCGCAAACTAATCGCATCATCTACTATCAAAACTACCTTTGGTGCTTGAGAATTAGTTTCTACCTGCTGAGAAAATATTATTTCTTTAGTATCTAAGGGTAGAGAGATAGGTAAATCGTCTGCTGTTTGTAACGCGGGTTGACTATAAGAAACTATTGGTATTGTGGTAAGTTCAGGTGTGGCTGGAATATTGATAGACTCTGATAGCAGAGAGCCATCGATGACTAAAATTAGATTACCATTAGCAGAAGTACTACAACCGTAAACATATTTTGGTGGCGCGATCGCATTTCCTAATGGTCTAATGACTAATTCTTGTTCACCAATTATTTGGTCAACTTCTAACCCAAAAACACTCTGATTACGCCTAATTATTAATACAGGATTATTTATAAATCTTGTGTCAAGAGTGGTTTGTGTATGATTGAGGCTATTACTCTTAACAGCAGAACAGTTATAAGGCATCAACTCAGAAAGCTGATATAAACTAATTAAACTCTCATCCTGGTCTGTATTCCAGTGTAAAACTTTTTTACCTTCTAGGTGCTTAATTTGTTGCGGAGAAGGAATTAAGATTTTTTCCACATTGTCTAACAATAATGCATAAATAACGCCCCCCACCTGAACTAGCATCAATTGGTCAGTAGTCATAGAAAAAGGTAATTTGAGTGTGAATTTTGTGCCTTGTTGCGGCAAAGTTCGGACAGAAATTGAACCATGAAGCGCTTCCATTTGAGAACGCACAATATCCAACCCCATACCGCGTCCCGAAATATTACTTACCTGTTCAGCAGTGGATAATCCTGGTGCAAACATCAAATCTAATAATTCTGGTTCATGTTCATTAGATACAACAAGATTCATCTCAATTGCTTTTTGACGAATGCTTTCCAGATTTAATCCTTGTCCATCGTCTTGCACCTCAATAATAGTTTGGCTACTTTGATGATATGCCCGGATTGTAATTAAACCTTGTTCTGGTTTACCGCGTTCTTGACGTACTTGTGGAGGTTCAATCCCGTGATCAAAAGCATTACGCACTAAGTGTAATAATGGCTCATAAAGTTTTTCGGCGATCGCTTTATCTACCAGTACCTCTGTACCATTAAGTTGTAACTTGACATTTTTATGATAAATGTTAGCTAATTTTTTCACCATTAAAGGAAAACGATTCAAGATATCGCCTAAAGGTAACATCCTAGCTTCTAACAAGTTATCAAGAATAGTGAAAACTAAATTTTGTTTTTTATCGCTTACTTGAGTAGCTTGTTTGATAATTAAATCCAGAGATTCTGTAGTTTCTTGTAGTTGTAGAGTTTCTTCTATCGCTGCGTGTAGTGCTAAGTTAAATTCTGTATATACATCCATTTCCAGTGAGTCAAATTTCACTGCGGCAAAATTTTGTGGTGATTGATTAGTAAAAATTGGCAAATTTAATGGCAAATCTCTTAAATGATTTAATACCATTTGATGAGTATTTATCTGCCGGAATAGTTGCTCAATCACATCTTGCAGTTGTGTATCCTGGAGAGTACGTTTCTTTTGGTGAATCAGTAGTTCTCCTGCTAGATAATTGAGGTTGCGTAATCCTTCAACATCTACACGTACAAATGAAGTCTGACGTAAGTTTTGATTTTTGATAAATTGATGGCTTTTATCTGCTAACTGCTCATGAGTATTACTAGTAGCTTCAATAACTGGCTCTAAAACTTGCTGTTCTTCACCAGATAATTTATCAATATTATGATTATCTTGTAAAAGTCCAGCTTCTGCTTCCACCCCCCAGATTGATTCTAATAAGTTATCTGTTTCTGGAAAATCAGAATTTAATGTTTCGTTGAGAGCTAAAAGACTTTGTAATTTAGGATGCTCTAGCCAATTTTTTTCTTGGCTATTTACAGGCGGATAATTTTTATATTCTTTGGCTAATGTCAGGATTTGTTTTTGCAAGCTCTGGGTTAAAAGAATGTAGCTATCACCCGGCTCATTGGCGTACTCAAATTTAGTAACTGCCAGAAGGACAATTAAAACAATCCCTTGGCGATAAACACAAAGACTATAACTATCTTCGGGATTCTGCACGAAAGATAAAAATTCTGTTGACCAATCTTTAATATAATTTATTTGATTGTCTATATCTAATTTGGGAATTAATAGAGATAAATTAAGCTCTTGTTTAGGTATTTGTTTCTGGGAATCAAACCAACCTAAAATATATTGAATGAGCTTAAGGTATAACTTAGCCGTTGTAGGCTTAACCCGTTCATGATTGTGATTTTCCGATATAGTTAAAAATTGGTAAAATTCTGTCGCACTTTTGAGTAAATTACAAGCAGGTGAATTATCTTGAACGTCTTGAGATAACGGTTCTTGATTGACTACGTGTGTGAGATTTTGCCAAGCTGAAGAGATGATACCAACACAAGTGCGATCGCCTGAGAATACTGCTGTTTGTAACGCTTGTAAATCTTGTAGTGCCAGTTCGGCAATTTGCTGAACTTGAGCAGGGCTTACTTGCAAAGCAGCTATAATTTTTTCTGCGAGTTCTCCTAATCCAAGTAAATCTAAAGATTGTGCTAGTCCCAGAAATACTTCTGCTTGGGAGTTCAAAAAATCTCTCAATTCATCATCATCAGGAGGATGCTGAATAATTGCAGCAATACTTTCGATGTGTTGTTGAACTCCCAGTTCAAAAATTGACCGAACAACATCAAATCCTAATTCTTGAGAAGTGGGAATATAATTATCCGCACCAAAATCATCACCGAGTTTTTCTTGTAACTGTGCAAAAATAGTAGTTGCGCGGGCAATAATTTCTTCCACATTAACTGCACTGCTGGTTAATTCTGCGGTTAAAGCTAGACGCAAACACTCGTAAGATTTAATTAAGAGGGTATGTAAATCAGCATCAATAACTATTTCTGGATTATATAAAGCTTTAAATACATCTTCTAGAGAGTGAGCAATTATTTGAATTGCTTCTAGTCCAACATTAGCAGCGCCGCCCTTGAGTGTATGAGTAGCCCGCATTAAAGTATGAACTTTATTCTTTCTATTATCTTCGTCTTCTGCAAAACCCAACAGTTCTTGTTCAATGGTTTGTAACAGTTCTGGGGCTTCTGCTAAGAAATAGATATAACCTTGTTCACGGATTTCAGCATCTGTAATCATAATTGGGAAATGAATTTTAGGAACTAGAGGCTAGAGGCTAGAGGTGAAGGAAAAAGGAGACTAAGTAATTGGCTCCTTCTTCCTACTCTCTTTGACTTAATGAACTTTGAACTTACTTGCAGTTGTTAATAGTTCTTGTGCCATCCCTAATAAATCTTGGAAAATAGCCGCGATTTCTTGAGATTCAGCAAAGGTTTTGTTAGCAATTTCTGCGACATCTTGCATTGATGTAGTCACAGTTTTCGACTGACCCATTTGTGTTTGAGTAGCTGCGGTAATTTGTTGAATTAATTGGCTAATTTCAGCAGTTACCGAAACAATAGCGTTCAAGTTTTGGCGGGTTTCGCTAACTAAATTTGTTCCTTCTACAACTTGCTGAATACCTGTTTCCATTGCTACAGCAACTTCTCCAGTCTCTGCTTGAATTTCTTGAACTAATTTTTCAATTTCAATAGTTGCTGCTGCTGATTGACGAGATAAAGAACGTACTTCATCAGCTACAACTGCAAAGCCTTTGCCATACTCACCTGCACGGGTGGCTTCAATGGCTGCATTCAGTGCTAAAACGTTGGTTTGGGTAGCAAAATTACTAATTAAATTGACTACTTTCGAGATTTTTTGCGAAGATTCACTCAGGCGCTTAATCTTCTTGCTAGTTTGGGCAACAGTTTCTCGAATTGCTTCAATAGCTTTGACAGTTAGATTCATGGCTGTATCGCCTGATTCTACTGTTTGATTGGCTTTTTGTACTGCTACTTGCACTAATTCAGCGTTAGCCACCACAGCTTGGGTAGAATCTACCATTTGTTGAATATCACCCAAAGCAGAGGTAATTTCTTCAGATTGTTGTTGTGCTAAATTGTTCAGTCCAGCAAGAGAAGCATTGCTACTGGCAGAAGTTTGCACTACTTTTTGGGCAGCTGCTTGCACCTGAGTTACAATTTGCCGCAGTGCTTGCAGAGTATTATTGTAAGCATCGGCAATCGTGCCGAGTTCATCTTCTGTAATGGGCGCACGGACTGTTAAATCACCGTCTAAAGCAGGCCGGAGTGCCATTAACAGTTGAATAGATCTTTGTTGCAGTAATTCCTTGGCGGCTTTTTCTCTTTCGGCTGCTTCTGCTAGTTGTGCTGACTGCGCCTGTAGTTGATGTAAATGTTCTGTTTGTTGTAATGCTAGTCCTAATTGATCACCAATCCGGGCTAACAAGCTGACTTGTGATTCTTCCCAATCACGAGAGGCAGAATTTTGATAAGCTGCTAATAAGCCCCACAATGTTTCTCCAAAGAAGATTGGCACAATTACATAAGCTTTAGCTTCAAATTGCTCTAAAATTTCGAGATGGCAAGGAGAATGACCTACTTGATAAATGTCATTTACAACAAAGTTTTCACCTTTGGCGTATCGTCCCCCTTGAGTTTCTTGGAGATGGGTATCTTCCCAGACTGTTTTGATATCTATGCCTACCAGTTTGACCCAATTATGACCAACTGACTCAGCAATAAACTCACCACTCCAGTCAGAGTTTAAGCGATACACAGCGATGCGATCGCATCGTAATAATTGCCGTACTTCTTGAGTAGTAATTTTGAAGATTTCATCTACGTCTAATGATTGTCTAATCCGGTTAACTATCTTCGTAAAGGCTTTTTCTTGTTCAGCAATCTGAGTTAATTTTTCGGTTTTAACTCGCACTTGTTCTAAATAGTCTATTTGCGATTTTGCCACACTAAATTGCAAGGCAATCTGATTTAAAAAGTTAACTTCCCACGGGTGCCATTCACGGCTGCTAGAGTTTTGATATGCTGCCAATAAACCCCACAATTGTTCACCAAAAAAGATGGGAACAATAATATAAGCTCTGGCTTCAAATTGTTCTAAAATTTCGATGTGACAGGGGGCTAGACCGATTTTGTAGATATCATTAACTACAAAATTTTCACCTCTGATATATCGACCCCCTTGAGTTTCTTGCAGATAAGTATCATCTAGGACAGTGTTGATATTTGGCCCTACCAATTTTACCCAATTGCTACCTACTGACTCAGCAACAAACTCACCACCCCAGTCAGAATTGAAACGATAAACAGCAACGCGATCGCATCTTAAGGAGAGCCTGACTTCTTGGGTAGTTGTTCTAAAAACACTTTCCACATCTTGAGATTGGCGGATGCGGTTGACTATCTTAGTTAAGGTTTTTTCTTGTTCCGCAATCTGGACTAATTGTCGAGATTGTACTTGCATTTGTCCGAGATACTCTGCATGGGCGATCGCTATGCCAAATTGCAAACCTATTTGCCCTAAGAAACTAGCTTCCCAATCTTGCCAATTGCGGGTGCCAGAATTTTGATAAGCTGCTAACAAACCCCACAATTTTTCTCCAGCAAATACGGGTACTATCACATAAGCTTTAACTTCAAATTGCTCTAAAACTTCCACATGGCACTGAAAATGGCCTGCCTGATAAATATCATCAACCACAAAGCTTTCATGATGGCGGTAACGTCCACCTTGGGTTTCTTGTAAATGTGTATCTTCCCAAACAGTTTTAATCCCTGGGCCGACTAGCTTTACCCAACCATGACCAACTGATTCGGCAACAAATTCGCCACTCCAATCAGGATTAAAACGATAAACAGCAACGCGATCGCATCGTAATAATTGCCGGATTTCCTGAGTTGTTGTTTGAAAAATCTTGTCAATATCAGATATTTGAATAATCTTCTCAATGACTTTAGCTACTGATTTTTTAGACTGGGTTCTAATTTCTAATTCTCTGTGGAATTCAAAGCTCTGAAATTTGTAAGCTAATTCTGTAGTAACTTGAGACAAAAAGGTAATTTCTGTTTCTTGCCACTGTCTGGTATAAGAACAAGTATTAACAGTGAGTAATCCCCAGACTTTACCTTCAATCACGATGGGTAAACTTAAACTCGCTTTGATTTGATATTTATCCAGTAATTGTTTTTGATAAGGTGTAACTTGAATTTGCTCAATGTCGTCAATTACTACAGATTCTAAATAATCTTGATTGTTATACAAACCAAACAGCATTCCTGGTAGATTTTCACCTAATACAGGTGTCCAACCTAGTATTCTTGACTCTGCTAAGACCGTACCAGAATCTATGGAAGTAAACTGATAAATTAAGGCGCGATCGCAAGTAATTTTTTCTCTAACTTGATTTACAGTCACCTTCAGCAATGTATCTATATCTTTAGCTTGACGCATCACAGATGTCATGGCTTGTAACTGCTGTCGCCACAGTTTAAATTCTTGAGCCACTGTATTGACTGTAGCTAATTCAGTATGAGAAATATTTGTAGTTATCTGGCTGACAGATTGATTTTCGCTTACTTCTACTTCAGTGATTACGTGTTCATGCCCTTCTTTACTGTTATGATATGCAATTGTCATTTCAAAATACCTCCATTACGTTATTAAAATATTGATTTTTCAGCTTTTACTTACGGCAAATATTCACATTTTGATTTCAATTTTGGCTCAACCACATAGGAGATTTAATAATCGCTACTGCATCTAAGCTAAGTACCATTTCTTCCATAGCATTAATAAAGTAACCTTGGAGAAAAGCCGAAATTTTGGGCGAGAAAAAATCAGTAGATGGCAGCTTCATTTGCTGAGTTTCTAGCCACTCAATATCCATCATATTTCGTACTAAAAATCCGAGATTCTTCCCATCCACTTCTAAAATAATAGCCATCATTTTGGAGAGAAAATTAATCCCTTGTAAAAGTGAGGGATAACCTAGCATCTCTTCTAAATCAACTAACCACAGCATTTCACCCCGCCAATTATATATACCTAAAACACAACTAGGCATTTGAGGTACACCACAGATATCTCCCAATGACACTTGTAAAACTTCTGTAATATACTGTAATGAAATTACTGCCTGATCACTGCTACCTAAAGTAAAGCTTAAAAATTTTTCCTGGTTTTCCAAAGTTAATTAATCCTTTAATTTTTGATAAGATGTGTATTGCAAATAGGGCATTAATTTGAAATACAAATGTGAACAACTTCAATGTAGTAGTTGCTTCAGGGTTTTCACTAATTCTTCTTTATTAATAGGCTTGGATAAATAACCATCCGCTCCTAACATATTTCCCCACATTTTATCCACATCACTATTTTTAGTTGAACAAAAAACCACAGGTATTTTACTAGTTTCGGGATTAGCTTTTAGTTCCCGACAAATTTCAAATCCACTTTTTCCGGGCAAAATTACATCTAGAAATATTACATCTGGCTTATTTCCTTGGATCTTAACTTGGGCTTCTTCACTACTTATTGCACTAATGACAGAATAGCCAGCTTGTTGCAGATAACGACTGAGTATTTCCATATCTGTCAAACCATCTTCAACAACTAAAACAGTATTCATAGAAATTTCCTGCTAAATTTACTTACAAATAGAAACAAAAACTCTAAATCTACAGTCATAAATAAATCCGAGTTTTTTCTTGATTCAATTCTGGTTGATTATTGGGGTAAATGTTATAGAAAAAACACTTACTTTTAGATTTTTTTTGTAAAAAAGTTGGTACAAAAATGTAACATTTTCTCGAACATAGATAAAGTGGCATAGTTTAAAGCCAGTAAAATTTGTTTGCTCAAACTATTAGATTAAGCCAGATAAATATCTATTCATGTCTGTTGTTACTAACTATCTGTAGTAGATAACTAATGTCCTAAAGATATCTCTAAACTAGATGTACTCTGCGTTTTAGATGGTGTAACTTTCGTGGGAGTTTGGACTTGCAGATATTTCCGGATCACGCTCATAACTTTATCGGCAGCTACAGGTTTAGTCAAAAAATCTGTAGAACCAACAACCTTAGCACGGACTCTATCTAATAAACCATCATTGCCCGTTAAGATGACTACGGGTGTATTCGCAAAAGTAGAGACTCGTCGCAGCTGAGTACAGATTTCATAACCACTAGCGACTGGCATAATTAAATCTAAAAAAATCAGATCTGGTTTATTTTGAATTAAAATTGGGAGTGCTTGTATTGGGTCTTGAATTTTAATGAATCTTAACCCATGAGAAGTAACAATCTCTTCTAGCATTTTACAGACTTGGGGACTATCATCTACGCAGGCTACTAATGGAATATAAGCGTTTTTTGGTTGCGTGGAATTAGATTCATTATTAACTTCAGTACATAGCAAAGGTAGGTCTGGCACTTCGATTAATTCAATGATGCCTTTAAGGATGTATGGAAGCAATGAGCGAGTTACAGGTAAAACATTCTGCTTCATTGTTGCGGCTAAATCCCGCAGTGTTTGTTTACCATTGATCAAACTGACAAAGTTTTTGTAAACAGATGGACTGACATGTTGCTGGAGTTGTTCTGGCCGGCGGAGAACTGGTGCTAAGTCGGGAGAAAAGTTAGTCAAGCCTGCTTCTGACCAACTTTTCCACGAGTCTTGCATGTGTTTGACAGATAAATCTGCACTGGTGAAACTCATTGGTGTTTCTAAAATTATGTTTTGGTTGCGATCGCAACTGAAAGTAACAAAATCTGTATGCTGGGCTAGGTCAAACAACAATTCAGTGATTGTACTTTCGACAATCCCTTGAATTTGCTCTCTCTGAATCTTTTGCCGTTTGTATAAAATTTCTAACAGGCGATAATCCCAGTAAGAAGCTACGAAATCTTGCTGGCGAAACTGGATTTTCTCAATATCAATTTGCGGACAATATTGTGTCATATATCTGCGCCAGCGCCGAAAAGGATGAGTGCCTCCTGTTGCCCACACTATCCGCCCTAGACGATAATAAAAAGACCACTTTTGTCCTTTGACACTTTTAATATCCAGTTGACCATTGTATTGCAGCTGAGTGCAAGTTCTAAATTCATTAATTATGTTATTTGATACCATTAGTTCCAGGTAGGTCATCCTTTTTTCTTATAATGCACAAGTTAGCCTGCCAAAACCCACACTAGCCACATAGTGATTGGCAAGAATTTAGAAGCTCGCAATATTTAGTTGCCACCTTCTTCTTTCTATAGCTATTTTATGGATATTGATATATAGCTTTTCTTATGCAAGATCGAACAGAGTCATAAAAACCAAGAGACACAACTGTATTAGTAGAAAAACTATCTAATACAACCTTTTTGTTATTGGCTACCCAACTAAAGTAATTTATGATTGAAAATTGGAATTGCTATATTTCAAAACTAAAATCTCATTAACATTATCTTAAACAATTTTAATTTCAGAAATAACCGTGTAAATCCTGATTTTAAAATCAGCTAGTAATTTATAAATAGGTTATAAATTATCAAGATGACACATTTATTTATTAACTTTTGCAAAAAGTTTATTTATTACTTTTCTTAATATTTTTTGTAGTTTTTTGTTAAAAAATTTGGTGATTTACTTATAATGCTGTTTAACGTTAATAACAAATTATTTAGTAAAGATAAACATCTGTACGTTTTGGCAAGATAGCTATATGTATTAGAGTTTTAGTGCAATAATATGACGGCTTTGTTGTTTTAGTAATAAAAAAGCTGTCTCTCCTCTTGATAGCAGCTACTAACATTCCATAGGGAGAGACAGTTAAAGTTTAGCTCAAACTCTCACTTAATCCTGAAAGACCATGATATTACCGGAGTAACAGGCGACCCAAACTTCTCTAGTTTGTGGGTCGTAAGTAATGCCAATGGGGTTAGCACCAACAGTAATCTTTTGTACTACTTTCATATCATTAGTACGAATTTTACTAATTGTGTTATCGCCGTAGTTAACAACATAAAGTCGTTGTCCATCATCCGATAAAACCATACTACGTGGTGCATTACCTGTGGAAATTTTATCTACTAACTTACCTTGTGGTAACTGAATTTTGGCAATTTTTCCTTCTCCATTCAAGGAAGCATAAAGATAATTACCTGTGGGATCTATATTTAAATGTCTTGGTGCATTACCAATATTTTTTAGCCATTTTACGGAAAAGTTTGTCAGGTCAACTTTAGCAATATCATAAGAACCCATAACGGCAACATAAGCCTGATTTGTAGCTGCATCTATGGCGATTCCACGGGGATAAGGGCCAAGGGGAATTTTTTTGATCTCCTTATTTTTGGCAGTATCTACAACACTCAAATCCCAAGAACACCAATTACTAACTAGTACTAACCCTTCATCGTTAGCTGTAGCAACAAATTTAGGTACAGACCCAACTTGAACAACGTGGTCAATTTCTAAACTATCGGTGTTTATCCGATATAAAAAACTCTTGTCTGTTTTTTGGGAGGGATTACATTTATCGCTACCAGGATTGTTAAATCCTGCGCCATACATTTGGTAGTTAGAAATCCAGGCGTACTTACCATCTTGGGAAAAACTAGCTTCAACAGGTGCGCCTTGATAATTACCTTTAAATTTAGCGTAACCAAATTTAGATAAATCAACTTTATCAGGAATGACTTTGACTAATTTATGCTCTCGATTGTATACAGTGATTGTGTGGTTATACATCATGTTTTGGGCAAAGAATAGCCCATTACCTGAATGTACAACAGATTTTGGTGAAATCTTCCCCGCAATAGTTTTTTTGAGTGTCATCTTCCGAGAATGACTGGGAGCAGTTTTCTGAATATTATCTTTTTGGGCTGAATTTTCTAAGGGTTGAGTGAAATCATATTCTGATACAGATGCTACTAATATTTTTTCTTGGTTAGGATTTTCTAATTGCGGTGGTTGATTTGGAACTAGAGAATTTTCTTTTGTTGCTTGAGTGGGATTTGAAGCGAATTTTATCGCATTAGCTTTTGGTGAGGGTTTTGTTGGTTTTTGGGTGGAATTTTTGAGTTGTTTAGATTTATCGGGAACTACAGAATTTTGATTAGCAGGCTGAGAGGTTGGAGAAGCCGATTTAATAGATTTAGATTTGATGATTGCTAATGTTTTTGGCCCAACAATCCCATCAGCAATGAGTCCATGAGCTTTTTGAAATTTCAGCACGGCTATTTCTGTGGCTGTATCAAAAGACCCGGTAATTGATTGTTCCAGATATCCCGATGTTTGCAGTTGTTGCTGGATAAACTTCACCTCAGCACTGACATCACCTCTGCGTAACAGTGAAGTATGCGGCGATCGCAATTTTGACGAACTAACTGGCGGATTCACTACAGCAGGTGTGGTAGACTGAGATGGTGCAGCAGCTTGCTGGGTTTTACCCAATTCCATTGCTGTTAACGTGCGATTATCAACAATTCCATTACCAACAAGTCCGTGAGCTTTCTGAAATTTAATCACAGCGGCTTCCGTCGCGGCGTTAAAATCTCCAGTGATTGGTTGGTCAAAATATCCTGCTACTTCCAATTTTCGCTGAATTGACATCACTTCATAGCTAAGATCACCCCGTTGTAACACTACTGAAGAACTAGGAGTCGGCGACTTTTTTGGAGTAGTTTTAGTTACAGAAGGCTTTGTGGGAATCAGCGGTGGAGTAGATGTCCCCGAAGCAGACTCCAGTGCAGTTAATGTCTGAGAACCAACTACGCCATCAGCTTTTAATCCATTAGCTTTTTGGAATTTGATGACAGCTGCTTCGGTTACAGAGCCAAAATATCCAGTTACAGCTTGTTTAAAATATCCTGCTGCTTGCAGTTTTTGCTGTAGCGATGCTACTTGTGGATTTTTTTCACCTTTTTTTAGCGCCTGAGCCGGGTTAGTCCAACCGAAAGAACTAATACCAAAAGCACAAGAGATGAATAACATCAAAGCTCCGCGCTTTTCTGGTAGCCAGTTTAGTTCTGGATAACATAAATCAGAATCGGCCAGATTTTCCTGTTCTGAATTAACAGATGTTTCGTAGTTTTCAGCTAAATGCAGGTAAGCGAGTGTATCCATATTCAGAGAATACCCAAAATGAAGTACTAGTTAAGACATTTTGTGGACAGAGTGAACTGATAAACTTTCGAGATCTTGATAAAGTATTGAATTTACTTACAATTATGTATCATATATCACTTCAAATAGCTATGCTAATACAAACTTACGAAAAACCAAGTTTGAGCTATCCCTACGGGCTTTTACCTTCAGGCTACTCAAGTATGGTTAACGAGGAGTATAACTATAATTTAACTAAGGACTTAACATTTTATACTGAGAAGCGGTATGCTTTAACAGTCTTCAGTGTTTATATGCTCAGATAGCGATCGCACAGACAACAGTATCAGATATAGCAGATATAGCTGCGCTTCACATTTTATATAGCTTGTTTTAAATTAGAAGCTGTCTTTTCTGGATTACCGGAAAATGGAAAAACTAAAATACTGTGAATATTGGGATTATTCACTAATTCTTTTAAACGACCAAGCTGCTTATCTGTAATTGCAATTCCAGCATACTTTTGGGCATAATTTAGTTCTTCAGCAAAATTCGTATCATTATAAGCTTGAATAAATACTCGATCTACACCCCAGTGTTCCCAATCAGCCGCAAAATATTTCTTAGCCCAATAAGGGTTATGATGACAAATATCAAAACTTACCGAAGAATTAGCTTTTTTCATCGAGCTTGTCATTTGTTGTACAAACTTAGTTAAATGCTCAGTTCTGTCAACTTTTCCAGGTAGTTCAGCATAATATCCTAGATAATCATCCCATTGAACTGCATCAACATTAGGATATTTATTCACAAACTCAACGGAAATATTTTTAAAGAAAGTAGCCACTTCTGGGTTCTCTACATCAAGTACATAATGGTCAATTCCAGCATAAGTTTTATCTATGCCTGGCACAATCCACTTTTTAGCAACAGCTAAATCAAAAATCGGACTATTTTTATCTATTTTAATTCCCTTTTCAAAATAAGCATGAACTTGCATTTCTTGTTTATGTGCTTCATCAATCAGCCAATTTAACCATTTTTCTTGAAACTGATTAGGACAACTGCTATATCCTAAAGTTTGCTGCATCACCTCACTTTTGTACATCGTACAACCATTACCCCAAACACCATGAATAATGGTATTGATACCTTGAGAATGATAGTAGCGAACTCGCTGGCGAATCGTTTGCTCATCAGCATTATTTGTAGCTTGATAACGAGTTAAATAAATCCCTCTAATTACTTTTTTCTCCCAAGGAGTTGGAGGTAATACTGTTTTTGTCTCTTGTTTTATTGTGCTGGGAGCTTTGTTATTTTTATTAGCTAAATTTAGAGATGTAGGTAAAGAATTATTTGGAGTTAAAGAGGCAGTGGGGATGGAAATTGCGGCGGACTTTGGAGTAGAATTGAAAATTGGGATATTTATTCGTTCATTCTTAGATAAAATTTTGCTGATCATATCTAAATTTCCTGGTTGACTGAACCACCAGTAACCACCTCCGACGACAGCTAGTATTACGGATAATGGAATATTTAAACACCCACATCCACTGCGCTCTTTTTTTTGGTGCGGCATATTAATTTCAAGATTATCAGTTAATCTCGCTATATATACAGATTACTACCATTGTAGGTTTACTTTTTCCCGATATAATCTCTAAAGAAATTCGATAAGCGTTTCTCATTGTGAAAATTTGCAATAATTTATTCTGACTCCTAAGCTGCAATTAGAGAATTATTAATTTATGTCCCTGCAAATTTACGGTATCCCCAACTGTGGTACTTGCAAAAAAGCTTTTACTTGGCTTCAAGCTAACAATATTGACTATCAGTTCATTAATACCAAAGATACTCTACCAACTCGTGAGCAAATCCAAAACTGGGTCAAGTCTCTGGGTGTTGCTGCTATGCGAAATACCTCTGGTCAATCTTATCGTGCTTTGGGCGATGAAAAAAAGACTTGGAGTGAGGAGCAGTGGATTGATGCATTCGCGCTTGATGCAATGCTGCTTAAACGTCCGTTGTTTGTTCAAGATGGAATAGCCGTATTGGCTGGGTTTAGAGATGAGTCAGTGGTTCGGAAAAAATTAAAGCTTTAAGTATGTGGTAAAATGTTCGCGCCAATACCGAAGAAATTAGTCAGTTTTGGCGCGATCGCTATAGTATTTGTAGTGATATAGCAGTATGATTTGATATTTGAAAAAATCTCAGTTCGCTCCTAATTTAATTTGATGGAACTAGTGATTATGCTGCAAAATTCTGCGCTGCGTACCCCTGCAAGTATTAGTCTTGGCGCAATTGCAGGCGCACTCTCGCGTTACTATCTCGGTTTGTGGTTCACTCAGCTTTTCGGTCAAGAATTTCCTTTCAGTACGCTAATTATTAATGTCAGTGGATGTTTTGTAATGGGTTTGTTTACGATACTGGTATTGGGAAGATTAATTACTATTCATCCTGATATTAGATTATTAGTAAGTACTGGTTTTTTAGGGTCTTACACAACTTTTTCAACTTATGAGTTAGATGTGGTGAAGTTGCTGCAACAACGCAGCATAGAAGTTAGTTTAGTTTACTGGCTAAGTAGTCCTATATTATCCCTGCTCAGTCTCTTATTAGGTAATAGGATAGCTGGATTTATCAGGCACAAAAAGGAATTTTAACGGGCAACAGTGAACAGGAACTGTCTGTACTTGAGAGTATGAGTTATACTATCTTTGCTAATAAAATTCCTAGTTCTATACTTATAAATCCTAAGATGGGAGTACCAATCCAGTAAATTATTACAGCTTTATAGTCTCTAGTGCGTAAGAGGTTAGAGGTATCGAGCGCATAAGTTGAAAATGTTGTATAAGCACCTAAAAAGCCTACTGTTATTAATAAAGATAGACTAGAAGAAATTGTCAACCTCGGTATAATGGTGGCAAAAAAGCCCATCATAAAAGCTCCTGTCACATTAATAAATAAGGTTCCATAGGGAAATGCTATACCAAACCAGCGCCCAAACAATACAGTGAGGTAATAACGACTTATAGCACCTGGAACTGCGCCTAAGCTAATTAAAAAAATTACATTAATCACAGAGTTCATAGTTAAATATGTTGTAGGGAATAGTCTGGAAATAAGACTAAATGTAGAAGTCAGTTGTTCACTAGGGTTGTAATACTACATTTGTTTAAACATATAAAATTTTTAGGTAATTTGTATCAATTTGAAACCCTTAATGTGATGGAGCGTTAATATTAAGGTGTAAGAGAAGCATGATAACAAGGGAAAAATGTCAAGTCAATCAAACTGTATTGGCTCAAGTTTTAGCTGAACTAGCAAGTTGCACCCTTCATCCTATAAGCAAACAAGGGTGGAGACAATGGCAAGTTTTCTTCATCCATGTCAGCGTTCCTCTCTAGGGGAGCTTAAAATTATGACAAGTAAATTTCGCGATCGCCGTGATGCAGGCAAGATATTAGCGAAAAGAATAACAGCATATACTAACAGTCAAGATTTGTTAGTGTTAGCTCTGCCTCGTGGCGGTGTCCCAGTAGCTTATGAAATTGCCAACAGCCTGAATACACCACTAGATATATGTTTGGTGAGAAAATTGGGCGTACCTGATCAGGAAGAACTGGCGATGGGTGCAATCGCTTCAGGTGGTGTACGCGTGTTAAATTACGATGTCATTAATAGTTTGGGTATCGACAGCAAGATAATTGACAACGTTGCAATCAAAGAGTTGCAAGAATTACAGCGACGCGATCGCGCTTATCGAGGCGATCAACCCCTACCAAAAATTAAAAATCGGACTGTCATTTTAGTCGATGATGGCATTGCTACGGGTTCAACCATGCGTGCGGCTATTGCCATTGTTAAACAACAACAACCCCAACGGCTGATTGTGGCTGTACCAGTTGCAGCACCCATAACTTACAAAGAATTGCAAGCCGAAGTTGATGAAGTAGTTTGTTTAGTTATGCCAGAGTCATTATGTGCAATCGGTCTTTGGTATGAAGATTTTTCGCAAACAACCGATGTAGAAGTACGGTATTTACTTGCACAATCGTCAGTGATCAACAATCCAGATAAAACTTACGCATAACAACGCAATTGAGGGTGTGAGATATGTGCAGTTACACCTGAATAAGCTGTTAATCACTGAATTTGCTCGTTTAGTCCGCAAGGGGGCAGGGGAGCAGGGGAGAGGGTTTGAAGTTTTTACCAACAATTCAAATTCTGCAACTTGAATGCACATCAGCTTAACAAAAAAACGGATCTCAATTAATCATCAGGGGAAAGTTATGAATACCACATTATTACTCAACGTTGAAGAACAAATTGTTATTGTCGAACTTGCCAAAGCCAGACTTAAAGGAGAATTGGTTGTACCTGCTGGTGCTGAAGGCTTGGTATTGTTTGCACATGGCAGTGCGAGTAGTCGCTACAGTACC
The DNA here is from genome assembly GCF_015207705.1 of Nostoc sp. LEGE 06077. Taxonomy (GTDB): domain Bacteria; phylum Cyanobacteriota; class Cyanobacteriia; order Cyanobacteriales; family Nostocaceae; genus Nostoc_B. The sequence continues at coordinate 63,004 of NZ_JADEWI010000004.1, read as the reverse complement.
CGCAACCACTATCTCGCCCATATACTACGTCAGGAAGGTAAACTAGCAACTCTGTTGATCGACTTACTCACCAAAGAAGAAGAAGCAATAGATCAGCGCACCAAACATTTTCGCAGTGATATTAGCTTCCTGAGCGATCGCGTAGTGGCTGTGACAGACTGGTTGTTAGAAAATCCTTTCACTCGTAATCTCAAGCTCGGCTATTTTGGTGCAGATACAGGTGCTAGTGCAGCTTTGTTAGCAGCTGCAACACGTCCAATGGCGGTGAAAGCGATTGTTTCCCGTAGTGGACAAACCGATTTAGTTAGTGAAGCCATAGCTTGTGTACAAACTCCAACTTTATTAATTGTTGGTGGTGATGACTTACCCATCATTGCCATGAATGAAGATGCACTGGCAAATATCCCCGCATTCAACAAGCAACTAGAGATTATTTCTGGCGCAACTCATCAGTTTGGCGAACCTGGAGCTTTAGAAGCAGTCGCACGATTGGCAAGTCAATGGTTTAAACACTACCTAAAACCAGCTGATTTAGGCGCAAATTTACAAAGTCTGTCGCTGAATTAGCTTTTTGATTAACCCCACAGATAAATCTGGGGGTTTTTAGGATTGCGAAAATATTTGTCAGTATTTTTTACTCAGCACAATCAACTGCGGTTATGCACACACCTTTTTGACGCTCTCAAGCTGCTGGACTTGCTCCCACCAAGTCCGCAGTTTGGGAGTTTGCGCCGTAATTACTTCGTACTCTGGAGTTTGCGCCAGGTAGATAAAGATAGGGATCAGGTAGAAATCAGCAATACTTACCTGGCTACCAAGCAGATATGGACTACCAACAGCGATCGCTTCAATTGCTTGTATGGCTGTTTGTGCAGGTGCGACAGCATTTTTTACTTTATCTTCGTCTGGCTTTCCACCGCGAATTGGCACAATCAGACGTTGAATGACAATTGCCCCAACCGCCGTAGGATAAAAATAGTTATCAATAATCGTGATTATTTGGCGCATCCGCGCCTGAAGTAGTGGTTCAGATGGGCTGAACTGATGATTGGTAAAGACTGTATTTAGGTAGTCCGTAATTGCAGGAGTTTCGTAAATTACTTCTGCTTCTACTTGCAGGGTTGGTACTTTCCCAAAAGGATTTTTGGCTAGATACTCTGGTGACTGATTTTCGCCTTTGAAGATATCAATTTCTTTGAGGGTATAGTCTACACCTGCTTCCTCAAGCAGCAACCGGACAGTACGAACATAAGTACTGAGGGGAGTTCCGTAAACAGTGAGCTTTGCCATAATTTTAGATTTTTGAGCAAAAATCCCATAAGGACAAAGATACTTTATCAACAAATGCGATCGCTCTGATTTATTTAGCTTTTATTTTATTTATTTCAGCATAAACTTATCTTTTTTTCAGTTTATTCTTATCTTGATTTAATGTTTATTTAGGTAGTTAAAATACATAAAATTAATCAATGTACATCGTAAGTTTCAAATCAAGCAAATGAAATGAATCAACAATGTACATTGACTGTGTAACCCTAAATTAATTTTTAGGAATAACTCAGAACAAGCACCACATAACATCTTACAAATTAAGTAAGATTGTTATGTCTATTTACTGAAAGCATCCTTAATGTTATCAACAGTGCGTTCAATCGCATTCTTGGTATTGTCTACAGCTTTTTCTGTCCGAGCCGCATCTTCCTCGGCTCTTTTCTCAATAGTGTTTCTATCACTCTTAGCTTTACGCTCAATCAAGTTACCACTATTATCTGTTGCGTCCCCAACTTTACGCGCATTTTTATTGGCAGTGCGCTCAACTTTATCTGCGGTATCTCGAATAAAATTCTTCGCGCGTCCAGCATCTTCACGGGTTTTTTCTTGAACTTTATCGCCTGCATCAGATGATGCAATCAAGTTGACAGAGGGAGCCGCCATTGCTGAATTATTGTTGAAAAATGCACCTTGCCAAATAAAAGCGATCGCAGATAAACAAATAACTGTTGTAGTTATCCAACTTCCAATAGCAGAAAGCCGTTTCATTAACATAGAATACCTTCTCTTTGAGATTTAGTATTCTTAGATTTACTTGATTTTTGCAATGTGCCAAATCGTGCTAGAGACAGAGGTTTTTTCATCAAAAGTTATTAGATAAATTCGCTCTTTCAACAGAGTGACAACTTCTACCAATAACTGCTTTAGATGAGCTTGCTTGCGTCCACCTCATACCAGACAATATATTGAAGCTGCGATCGCCTTGCGTCTGGGAAGCAGAATCGCCTTTACAAATCTCTACAACCAAGCGATCGCTCTAAGAGATTGGGACATCACTTTCAATAATAATTGAAATGGCCGTCACTATTTCTTGTAAGTCTGAAATTGATACAGATCCAAGTTTCCGAATAAATCTCTGTAGATCAACACTTCTTAGTTGTAATACATCAGCCGATGATAATTTGATTAATCCATTTTCCGAGGTAGGTGTTAGACAAATATGCCAAAGATTATCGTTAAAAGTTGATTGCCAGTTAGTGATGGGAACAACCCATTTAAGCGGGAGTTTTCCGATGTAATCTGAGTTAACAACCACCGCAGGTCGAGTTTTTTTGATTTCTGCGCCAACCGTCGGATCTAAGTTAATCAACCAAATTTCTCCTCTTTTAGGAGTGACTGTCATCGCATTCCTCGTTATCAAAATTAACCCAATCTTTCCAGTCTTGATCATTTTGATAATAATCTTTCATGGCTTCTGCTTGTTGGGTTAAAATACGACGACGTTCTTCAATAGGAAGTTGTCGAAAAGCTTGGCGATTTATTGATTGATGAGGGACAGCTTCAGGCACAATGATAATAACTTCTATGGTTTGTCCTTCAGTTAAATTAGGAAGGGTAATTTCCAATCGGTTGCCTTTTTGAACTGTTGTTGTTAAATAGTGGGTTTGTTTCATTCAATCTGTTTAAGAATTGCCTTGCTTACCCTATCATTTTAACTACTCAAGCCTTTACAAAGCGCAAATCACTCAAAAGGTAGATTGAGTGCAACAAAGTGTAACTCGACACTCAATGATAAAATTCAGTAAAAAATATCATAATCATCTTTACCAGTTCTTGGTACTCGTTTGTACATAATTTTCTCATTTGATTTCCGTCATCTCGAAAAGTCAAACTTTTGATTTTTGAAAAAATCTAAGTATGGGCGTACGGCCGTATGCCCCTACCGTTGGGGAATATGACGTACGATCGCCTATCACCTTCGTTCAAAAATCAAATATGATTCCTATATTGCGTTGCTAAACGTTCATATAGCCACCATCAATAACTAGATCTGCCGCAGTCATGTAAGAAGATTCATCACTAGCCAGAAAAACTACCGCCGCCGCAATTTCTTCTGGTTTACCAAAGCGTCCCAAAGGTACGGTTTGCTTAATATAATTGCCAAAATTTTCCAAGGCCTCTGGTGATAAGCCCATCTTAGTTTGAAAATTCGTAGGGATTAAACCAGGACTAATCGCATTGACTCTAATTTGGCGATCGCCTAATTCTGCTGCTAAATTGCGGGCAAATGAGCGCACAGCCGCTTTTGTCGCACAATAGACACTGCCCATCGCCATACCTTTTTCATTGACTGATGAAGCATTCAAGATGACACTAGCGCCTGGATTTAGTAATCCTGATAGCTTCTGGACAGTGAAAAAGATACCCTTAACGTTGATATCAAATTGGTTATCATACAAAGTTTCGTCGATCGCCTCTAAAGGCGTAAAAAATCCGATACCAGCGTTAGCAAACAAAATATCAAGACTGCCAAATTCTGATTTGACTCGTGCTGCTAAATTATCTAGTTGAGAAAGCGATCGCACATCCGCTATCACCGGAATTACCTGAGAACCCAGTTCTTGGGCTGCGGTTTGCAAACGTCCTTCATCTTGTCCGGTAATAATTACCCGCGCCCCTTCTTTCACAAACTGTTTCGCAGTCTCAAACCCAATCCCCGATGTCCCTCCGGTAATCACAGCGGTTTTATTATGCAGGCGCGTCATCAAAATACCTCCTTGTAGAAAAACAATTGCTTGACCTTAACATTAATGTCAAGGTTTACCGTGAGATCAGTTATCAAGGATTTCACTCTTATGCTTTACCCACAGCATTTAACCAAATACACCAAAGAACACGCAGATATCTTAGCAGCATTGGTTTGTGGACTGTTATTATTTTTTGGCTGGTACGCCTTGCATCTAGGTTGGTTGGGATGGGCAATACTGTTGTTAAGTGCGGCTTATGTTATTGGTGGTTACGAAAGCGCCCGTGAGGGAATAACTACATTAATTAAAGAGAAAGAACTTGATGTAGATTTGCTGATGATTGTGGCGGCGGTTGGTGCAGCTAGTTTAGGTTTATGGCGCAGAGAATATCACCTAATTATTGATGGGGCAATTTTAATTCTCATCTTTGCTGTTAGCGGCGCGTTAGAAGGTTATGCAATGGGGCGGACGGAAAGGAGTATCCGCAGTTTGATGAGTTTGACACCCGATACAGCCAGGGTACTGCATCAGGGACAGGAACAGATGTTACCCATCAGTCAATTAAAAGTAGGAGATGAAATAGTTGTCAAACCAGGAGAGTTAATTCCCACCGATGGGATAATTTTGTCTGGTTACAGCACCATTAATCAGGCGGCGATTACTGGGGAATCTTTACCTGTAGAAAAGACAGTAGGCGAAGAGGTTTTTGCTGGGACACTCAACGGTTATGGGGCGCTGAGGTTGAAAGTTCACAAACCAGCTGCGAGTAATTTGATTCAGCGAGTGATTCGGTTAGTGGAAGAAGCGCAAGAATCAGCCCCACCTTCTCAAGAGTTTATCGCAAAATTTGAGCGGGGATATGCCAAGGTAATTGTTGTAGCTGGCATATTACTGGCAATTTTACCGCCATTTATTTTGGCGTGGGACTGGGACACGACGATTTATCGCGCTTTGACTTTTTTGGTGGTGGCTTCTCCTTGTGCGCTGATGGCGGCAATTATGCCAGCATTATTATCAGGCATTGCCAACGGTGCCAGACAGGGGATTTTGTTTAAGAATGGCGCACAGTTAGAGAACATGGGCAAAGTCCGGGCGATCGCTTTTGATAAAACTGGTACTCTAACTACCGGACAAGTGCAAGTATCCCAAGTAATTGCGACCGATGAATATACACAAGCAGATGTATTAAAAGCAGCAGCAGCTTTAGAAGCATTTTCGGAACATCCCATTGCCAAAGCCATTGTTCAAGCAGCCAGTGATTTAAGCTGGGAGCGTGGTGTAGATGTGCAAGCTATACCTGGACAGGGAATTATCGGCAATGTGAATGGTGTAAAAATTACCCTGGGAAATGCAGCTTTTGTTCAGCAGTATGTGATCCAGTTACCGCACAAACTTCAAGATTTAGCTCATAGTTGGGAATCTGAGGGAAAAACTGTAGTTTGGGTTGCTCAAGATACAAAAGTCATCGGAGCGATCGCTATTGCAGATATGATTAGACCAGAAGCCGCCGCCACTATTCGCCATCTGCGTCAGCTAGGTGTAGAACAAATCGTCATGATTACTGGAGATAACCAGCGTACAGCCCAAACTGTCGCTCAAGCAGTCGGTATCACTCAGGTTCACGCCCAACTATTACCAGAAGATAAACTTAACCTCATCCGCAGCTTGCAGAAACAATATCACACTGTAGCGATGGTAGGCGATGGAATTAATGATGCACCTGCTTTAGCCCAAGCAACGGTAGGAATAGCAATGGGCGGTGCTGGTAGTGATGTTGCACTAGAAACCGCGGATATTGTATTAATAGCAGACAGACTAGAAAAAATTGTCGCAGCAATGGAACTAGGTAGGCGATCTCAATTCATTATCAAACAAAATATCACCTTTGCGCTCACATCAATTATTCTGCTGATGCTGGCTAACTTTTTCGGGAATATTAACCTACCCATCGGTGTAATTGGCCATGAAGGCTCTACAGTATTAGTTACCCTTAACGGCTTGCGACTGCTGAGAAGATTTTAACCAACCCCTTAGTACAGCACTTTCTGGTAATGCTCTCCGAGTTTTTGTACAGGATATTATGAAAATATCCGACTCAAAGTTTTTATTATGTCTCAAGTAGTCAATGATCAACCAGCTATTATTCGTACAGAAAGGGGACTAACCATTGCAGGTACACGTATTACTTTGTATCAGTTGATGGACTATATTTCTACAGGTTACGCACCCCATCTAATTCGTAATTATTTCTACATTACTGATGAGCAGTTCAGTGCAGCAATGTCTTACATTGAAACCCATCGTGCTGAAGTAGAAGCAGAGTATCAGAGTGTGCTACAACAAGCCGAAGAAATTCGTCAGTATTGGGAAGAACTAAATCAAAAGCGTTTGGTTGATATTGCCACATTGACACCAAAACCTGAGTATAAAGCTGCTTGGGAAAAATTACAGAAACTGAAAGCTAAACGTATTACCTCAAGTCAATGATTTTTCTTATCGACCATAATATTGAAGGGCAAGCCCTCATGTTGTTTGGTAGCCTGACTACTGGGGGATGGCTTGATGTTCTACCTATTCATTTTATGTCCTTTGATGAGGCTCAATTGTCAATAGACAGCAGCGATAGGATGGTTTGGCGATTTTGCTCAAGAAAAGCAGATGATTCTCTTAACAGGGAATCGCAGTATGAAGGGAGAAGATTCTTTAGAACAAGTGATACGTGAAGAAAGTCTGCCAACATCTCTACCTGTAATTACTCTTGCAAATGTTGACCGCATAATAGAGAGAGAGTATCGAGAACAGTGTGTTGAGCGTCTGATCGAGATTGTACTTTATGTTGAAAATTATTTAGGCGTGAGTAGGCTATTTATTCCCTAGTAAATTTTAATACGTTTAGTATACTGCCTGCGGCGATCGCCAAACACTACAAAATAATATAACCCTCAGTTCTCAATGTAGAAGTTTAAGTATGTTTTCTCGCAAAATTTCCCTAAGTTTGCTGCTATTGTTTTTTGGGACTCATATTGGAATTACCCAACAAGCAGTTACAGCCCAAACGCCAGTTCCCTCTGCAACTACCACAAAATCACTTTGTCCCGCTGAACTAGGAACATCTATAGATACTGCAATCAATCGTCCCTTATTTAGTCGCGCCCGCTGGGGAATTTTAGTTAAAAACTTAGCTTCTACGCAAACTATTTACAGCCATGATGCTGAGAAATACTTTACACCTGCTTCTAATACTAAATTGTTGACGACATCTGCGGCACTCAAACAATTAGGCGCAGATTTTCGCATTCGTACCTCTATTTATCAAGATGCTGATGGTAATTTGCGTGTAGTTGGTAGGGGAGATCCCAGTTTAAAAAATGCTCAATTAACACTCTTAGCCAAGCAATTACGCCAACAGGGTATTACTCAAGTCAATAATTTAATTGCTGATGATAGTTATTTTCAAGGAGATTTGATAAATCCGAGTTGGCAATGGGAAGATGTGCAAGCTTATTATGGCGCACCAGTCAATAGTTTAATTTTGAATGAAAATGCTGCTGTATTAACAGTTCTGCCCCAAACTATCGGCAAACCATTGCAAATTAAATGGGCTGATCCTACAGAGGCTTATCAGTGGCGAGTCGAAAATAATTCTGTCACAGCGCAAAAAGATGAACCAGGGTTAGTTGAAGTAAGACGTGACTTAAAAGGCGCTGTGCTGTATTTGCAAGGACAACTGGCGGTAAATTCACAACCAGATATTAGTGCGATCGCAGTATTTGACCCTACACAAAATTTCTTACGTCACTTTCGTCAGAGTTTAGCCGCAGAAGGCATTTTTGTACAACAAACATCTACTGCTAATGGTGGAAATAATGAACGCGAAGTTGCAGCCATTGAATCTCCACCTTTATCTGAGTTATTAAAAGAGACTAATTTAAACAGTAATAATTTATTTGCTGAGGCTTTATTAAGAACTTTAGCTGACAAACAACAAGTAGCCAAAAATCAAAATACTGCTGATGTTGGGTTAAAAGTGATGCAAGAAACTCTCACCCAATTAGGCGTTAACCCAAACAGTTATAGTGTGGTCGATGGTTCAGGACTATCGCGGAAGAATTTAATTAGTCCAGAAGCTTTAGTACAAGTTTTACAAATAATAGCCGCATCACCAGAAGCCAAAGTTTTTCGGGCTTCTTTACCTGTGGCGGGAGTTAGTGGTACTTTGCAAGGGCGCTTTCGCAACACTTCGGCGCAGGGAATCGTTCAAGCAAAAACGGGTAGTTTGAGAGGTGTAATTTCTCTGTCAGGATATATAAATTCGCCACAATATGAGCCGTTAGCTTTTAGTATTATTGTGAATCAATCTGAACAACCAGCCAGCAATATCAGGCAAGCTATTGATGAGATTGTTGTGTTGTTAACCCAGCTACGACGCAATTGTTAGCCAAAGATTGTTTATACCCATCATTTATGATGACGCATAGAAATAACCCATCACCTGCGACTACTATGTACTGACAAACAATCACTCAAACACAACAGTACGATTACCATAAACTAACACGCGGTTTTGTAAGTGTAACCGCACAGCCCTTGCTAAGACTACTCGCTCTAAATCTTTACCTTTTCTTACCAAATCTTCCACTTCATCGCGGTGGCTGACTCTCACAACATCTTGTTCAATAATTGGCCCTGCATCTAAATCTGTAGTCACATAATGAGAGGTGGCACCAATTATTTTTACGCCTCTTTCAAACGCTCTGTGATATGGATTTGCGCCGACAAAGGCAGGTAAAAATGAGTGATGAATATTAATAATTTGGGGGAATTGAGCAATAAAATCAGAACTAACAATTTGCATATATTTTGCTAAAACAACCAAATCAATTTTGTATTGACGCAATAATTCTAGTTGTTGAGCTTCTTGTTCTGGTTTATTTTCTTTAGTAATGGGAATGTGATGAAAATCAATACCAAACTGTTCCGCCACTACTTTTAAGTGAGGATGATTGCTAATAATTAACGGAATTTCTGCGGTGAATTCTTTAGCACGGTGTCGCCAAATTAAATCGTAGAGACAGTGGTCTTGGCGGCTTACCCAAATCGCTATCCGTGGTACAGAGTCAGAAAAATGTAGTTCCCATTTAGCACCTAAAGGCTGAGAAATTGCATTAAATGCTGGAGCAATCAAATCTTTAGGTAAATTAAATCCAGCTAACTGCCATTCTATGCGCGTCAGAAATAACCCAGCCGAAAAATCTGTGTGCTGATCTGCATGAATAATATTGCCCCCATTGGCATAAATAAAGTTAGCAATTTTGGCAACTAGTCCTCGTTGATCAGGACAAGAAATTAGCAAGGTTGCAGTTGGATTGGACATAAAATAATGCGTAATTCAATAAATTTTATTTGAGTTTATTCACCTTTCATACTTCATACTTCTTCTAAGGTGTTGGCAGAGGAAGATTAGTTGGTAAAGGTGTTGATTTACTGTTATCAACAGTTTGTCGCCATTCTGATAGCTCTCGATTAACGGCATTTGCAAAATCTGTAGATACTAATAATACATTGATATTGCCATTTGGTTGTTTAGCTGAGTCAGTTTTAGCATACACAAAACGATTATTGAAATTAGATTTGCCCAAAAGTAACTGATGGGTTTGCTGATTTTTCAGTTTAATATCAATGGTGGCATTGGGTTGAACTAAACCAAATTCTGTGAGTTGGTTAGCGGGGGTTGATACAATGTTATTGCTCTTACCTTTAACCAACAAATCCATTAAATAAGAAACAATCGCATCATTGGCTGAATCTGATACTGGATATTTCAGCAACCATTTAGGATTAATACCCTGAGAATTGCGTTCTAACATCAGAGTGTAAGCTTTTGTTTTGATTGTCAAAGACTGCACATCATCTTCTGCAAAAGCGAAAATTTGCTGCTGTTTTGCCTTGACTTCTTCTTGCTGAGTTGCACCTCTCATTTCATGGAAATACACGAAACCGCCCAAACCCAGCGCCAAAAATACCAAAATTAAAGTTGTCTTTGGAATAGTCATTTGTTATTTGTCATTGGTCATTTGTCATTGGTCAAAAAGCAGAAGGATGAAATCGGGACTTACGAACAGTCTACGGAAAATCGTAGACGCGCAAGCGGCTTCCCGAAGGGTACCACAGAGACGCAGAGGTTACAGAGAAATGAGAGTTTGAGAGATTTTTTGCGTAATTCCTAGAAATTTCAGACTTCATACTTCACACTTCATACTTCATCTTCTTCGCCACCAAATGAAAGCGGCTGTTAAAAAGCCAAGCAAAGGTAATGCCAACAAAGATGACAATGTTAAAACATTGGCTTGTGATGTTGATAAAGTGATGCGACGATTTTTTGGTTCTTTGGGACGAATGGAAAGAGGTTGCTGATCTTGCTGACTCAGCCAAGTTACAGAGTTAAGAAATACATCACCATTGAGTTGTTGTTGAAATACTCCATCAGTAGCAAAATCAGAATTTCCGAAGACGACTAACCGTGATTCTTTCGGAGTTTGTTCAGATTTCTCGCCTGTTGGGGGAGTTGTTGTTGGTGAGGGTAAGGAAGTAGTTGTTGGTGTAGAAGTGGGAGTTGCTTGAGGTTTTGTCGTGGGTGAAGGTAAGGAAGTAGGAGTAGGAGTTGCTTGAGGTTGCGTTGTTGGTGTGGGTAAAGGAGTTGTCGCAGCAGTAGGAGTGGGAACAGGGTTAGATACTGATACTTTTCTCGTCAACGCCACACCTAAAGTCAGCGGCCCTTTGAGGTCTTTATCAGGATTGAATTCTAATTTTTCGCTTTGCAGGTCGCTTTCCGCCCAGCTATTGGGATAGGGTTTGGTTCGGATGAGGGGCGTAGACTCAACACCAGGGATTGAGGTAATTTCTATCGGTCTAGCCAAGCGATAAAAAGAAATACCTTTGCCAAAATCTTTAGTAATTGGGTGTTGTCCATAGTCTGTGATGATGGGTGCTGCGGGGCCGAGTCCTACACCCGCACCGGAAACATCAACTGCTAAACGATTATCCAGGCGCACACCCCACTCTTGTAATAAAGGGCTGAGTTTGGGGTCAGTATCAGGATCAATCATCAGTAGCAAGTTACCGCCACGATTGAGATAATCTTGTAAAGCTTTGACCTCTGCGTCAAACAAACCGCGTTTAGCACCTGCGACTACTACAGTCGCCGCATCGTTAGGAACTTGCAGTTTGTCAGCTAAATTTAGAGGTTCAACGGTGTAACCTTTCTCGGTTAATCCTTGCACTGCTTGGGAAATTCCAGTTTCACCACCAGTTAAAGGATGTTCGCCATGACCTTGAAGGAAGTAGGCTTTGACAACAGTGGAATTAGTAAGTTGCTGTAGTCGGTTAGTTAATTTAATTTCTGATAAGCGTTCATTGACATTTAAAGATTGTACTAATTGGCGTTTGTTGCCCGATTCTAAATAAACTTCTCCATATTCTTTTACCCCAAATTTCTCAGCGATTCCGGGTCGGCGTTGGGGGTCAACATATTCAAATTGAAACTTAGAACTTTGCCGTTGATAGTTTTCGAGTAATTCTCTATCTTGGGGACTTTGATTAGTATCAAATACCCAAATTTTGACTGCTTGTGGTAGACGACGGACTAATTCTTTTGATTGGGGCGCAAGGGTAAATAACTGAGTTTCGGTTAAATCTTGGCGTAGTTGATAGCGAACACCCAAAAAGTTAATTAACCCTAAAATTACCAAGACAGCTAATGTGGCAACTAAGGCATTAGTTCCCGCTTGGGTAGAACGACTCGCCCACCAACGGTTTTGCTGGCTTTGCCAAACTACCCAAAATATAATAACGGCAATTCCGGGAATCATAAATGCTAGGGATAATAATCCCCAGCTACCAGACACTAACCCCGCTGTGAAGCCGACCATAAATAGAAACGGCCCCAGCCAAAACAAATATTTCCAAGGTTGTTTTTTTGTGATTTTTTTCATATTTTCTCAAGAGTCAATGGTCAGGAATTTAAACTATTGACTATTAAACTATTGCCGTTGAAAACGTAGAGCATCAATTGATTGGGCTGTAAGAAAGATACCTAAAAAAATGTAACTAGCAAATAACATTAAGGCGCTGGTGTCAAAAATTCCTTGGATGAAGGTGTTGTAATGTTTGAGTAATGACAAATGACCCAAGGCTTCACCAACAGGGCCACCAATACTTTTAGCGATTAAATCAACAAATAACAGCAACAAAACCAAGCCAAAGGTGAGAACCGCAGAGAGGATAGTGCTGTCTGTTAAGGAGGAAATAAACATTCCCAAAGATAAAATTGCAGCTGCCAGCAAGATTAAGCCTAAATGACCGAGTAGGGGAATAGCTGGCGACATGGGAGGATTGGAACCACTCAGGGCGATCGCTTCAAATATCAAAAGTGGTGCAACCATTGTAATTAAGAATGTCACCACGCCTAATAATTTGCCAACGGCTACTGCCCAATTAGTTAAGGGTGAGGTGGCTAAAAGTTCCAATGTGCCGCGTTTGCGTTCTTCGGCGTACAGCCCCATCGATAAAATTGGCAAAATAAACAGCAATAACCAACCCATCCGGTCTAAAAATGCCCGAATAAATTCATAAGGGACATCAATTAAGGGGACTGGGACACCCAGTTGTTGACCTTGTAAGTCAATGGCTGCAACGGATGGCAAAATACCATCAGGGCCAAACAAAATGGTCACGAAAAATAACCCGGAGATAAACCAAAATACGCCAGCGATCGCATAAGCTAAGGGCGAGATAAAGTAACTCTGTAACTCTCGGCGATAAATGGCAATAATATTCGCCAGCACTATACCCATTTACGCTGCTTCTCCTTCGTTGGCTATTGAGTTTATTTCTGGTTCAAAATGCTTTTCTTCGGTGGTCAGTTGCAAGAACACATCTTCTAAGGTGGCGCTGACTCGGCGCATTTCTTGTAACCCAAATCCAGCCCGGATTAGGGTAGCGGCGATTTCTCTTCCCGGTTCGCTTCCCGGTTGAGCAATCACTCGCAAATAAGCCCGTCCGTCTGTAGCATGGATCAGATGATGACCAGGAATTGATTCTACCAGACTCACTCCCGCTACATTTTGCAAGACTTGTTTGGCTAAGTTAGCTTCGCCCTCAATTTCCAATTCATATCCTGAGCCTCCAGTCAACTGTGTCATCAGGTTTTCTGGGGTATTAGTGGCAACAACTTTACCGCGATTAATAATAGCAACACGGGTACAGGTCATGCTCACTTCCGGCAAAATGTGAGTAGACAAAATAATCGTGTGTGTCCCCGCCAGGCTTTTAATCAGATTTCGCACTTCGATAATTTGGCGGGGATCAAGTCCCACGGTGGGTTCATCAAGGATGATGGCTGGCGGGTCGTGAACGATCGCCTGAGCAATGCCCACCCTTTGGCGATATCCTTTAGAAAGTTTGCGAATAATGACTTTTTGCTTATCTTCTAAGTTACATCGGGCGATCGCTGCTTTTACTTTCGCAGTGCGATCGCCTGCGGATACTCCTTTGATTCTGGCAACAAAATGCAAAAATCCCTCCACCGTCATCTCTGGATATAACGGCGGTGTTTCTGGTAAATAACCAATGCGTTGACGCACAGCCAAAGAATTATCATGGACATCAAACCCAGAAATCTTAGCTGTACCGCTAGTTGCCGGTAAATAACCTGCTAAAATTCGCATCATTGTCGTTTTACCAGCGCCATTCGGCCCTAAAAACCCTAAAATTTCCCCTGGTTCAACCCGAAAAGTTACATCTGTAATCGCTGGGGTAGAACCGTAAGTTTTACTGAGATGTTCAACTTCAATCATCGGTAAGGGTGGCGATCGTAAACTAGAGAATACCCAACAATCTTAGATCATGATGGAATAGTAGTTGGTTTTGTGCCTCTAAAACACGCAAAAAATTTAGTAGCTTTTACTACTTGCTCTTATTTGAATAACTTGCACCCCAGAGATATTAATAAATGACACAAATAACTAATAGAGTTTACTAAATAAGACTGATCAAGAGATATAAAATAATATTTTTTATTGAATATTTCGGCATTTTGGCATTTAATAAAAATTTTATTGTGCTAAATTGATCAACACTACAAGAATGACTTTGGTTAAAACATTAAGTGTAAGAATTCAGCACCCAGGAGTCAGAAGTCAGAATTTAGAAATATCTATAGGATTAGCAAATTAATTCATCAAATATTTCTCCTGATTCTGTAAACCTTCTGGCTCCTGAATTCTGACTCCTGAATACTTACCATTAAGTAGAGTACGAATACTGTTCTTATTGCTTAAATCCTGAGTCTTCTTGACAATCTACTAAGTTTAATTTGTATGATTTTTCTATAATTCAAGGTGCATCGCCACTTTCAAGCTATTTCGACGGGTGAAAGCCCGTCTTTTATTTTGCTGATATTTGCCAATCAAGCCATAAAAACATATCCAGATGTCAGAAATCTATAAATTATATCAGCAGTTTTTAATTTTGAAATAATTCCTGGCAATGATTTTATGTTAATGTAATTAATAATACATTCTTGGCTTAATATCAGTTTTTATAAGTTTTGGATACATCCTATAGGAAGATGCTTTGCAGCAAAAATCATGAGTAAATAAATGCGGGATGTTGTTATGCACTGGATTTATAGTCAGGTTTGGTGGTGAGCCAAACCTTTTTTCTTTTTGTAGCTATTAAAATAATTTGCTACACATCAATCAGCTAAAAGTGGTGATTTAAATAAATTTAATTATGTTTGATAATTTTAAATTAACTTAACTTATCTAGAGAAGACTTCATATTACTGGCATTCTTTTTGTCTAGCTTCTGCTCAAGAATTTAGCTGTTCAAACTTCTCCATCAGTTGAAACAATTCAATATGGTTTATACCAATTCTCCGTAAAGCTGCACATTACTTTAGCCTTTCCCAACTTTTTCCGATCAAGGTGTTGGTTTTTTATGAGTTTTCACAAAAAATTGGTATAAGTCCTATGTCAATCTCTATATTCTCCAATTACCTCAATTTGACCGACGATGTTTTCATTCAACTGTTCTAGTTCTTCTGCTGGAATCCACCATTCTGTATGATATGAAGCTCCTACTTGATGAACTTCATATTTATTCATAAATTCCTGTTTAACTTTAAAACGTGTCACATAACCCACACCACTGTCTCGAATATTCCATTTAGTGGCAATTTCTTTTGCATATTGTTCGTTAGTCACTGGGTAAAAAATTGGCTGTTCCGGGAGTCGCGGCGGCCATTTTGTGTAACCGCTTTGTTTTACCAATTCCAGTTCTTTGGGGCCAGTTGGACGATACAGCGTTACTGTTTCTTCCATTTAGTTACTCTTGTATTCGCTGTGTAATACTGTAGTATTGTAATATGTTTTTCTGCTTGTGTCTTGCAAATCAGTTTTGACCCGAAAAACGGGTTTAACGGGGAATAGGGAATAGGGACTGTCTATGGTGGGGACTCAGAGATAGGAGAGGAAACGGACAAACTCTTCCCGCCCGTTAAAAGTTCCCTCTCCCGTAAAGACTGCGGCATAGCTACGCTCCCAGCGCAGCCTCTCGTAGAGAAGGGAGTTGATTTTTAGCTAAAACAGAAAGGTACTCCGAAGAATCCCAATGGTAATTGGGTCGCTATCTGGTGTGTGACCAGGTTCCAATATATGAATTATCCCTGGCGTAATATAGATGTTATCTGTCATTCTAAAACGATAAAAAGCTTCGATTTGAGTGGTTGTTCCTGGTTGTCCGCCTGCACGTCCTAAACCTGTATTCTCAAAATCTGGGACATTATTACCGACAGGTAAAGTACTACTGGTAATTTTTGGTGGTTGTCCGACATAAATCCCACCTAAATTCCCTGGAGCAAATAAATCGGGGAAGTTCAGAAATACCATGTAATTTGTCGTTTCCACACGGCCCGATCGCCCAGGAATAGACGATGTAGTATAACCACCCCACGCGCCAACAGTGACGCGGGGCGAAATTTGCCAACTGAGTGTCCCACCATAGGCGTTGGTTTTTAAGGGTGCGTTAGATGCTGTTAAACATTCATCGCCCACAAAGGTAAGCAAACAACCATTAGAAGCATAATTATTGACGTAATACAAACTCAAATCAACGGTGTCAATTGGTGTTAATAACAATTGCACCGCGGCGGTTGTAGTTCCATCAAACAAACCACTACGTTCACCAGGCTTCCCAGGATTGTAACTAGTATAGAGAGCTTGGATACTGGCACGTTTGGCAAATTGCCAATCCACAGCAACACCGCCGTGACCAAAGCCGGTGTTTAAAATCGGGTTTCTTTGAGCAAACAGAGATAAGGGGCCTGTGGCTGCACTTTCAACTCGTACTGGGCCTCGGAAAGCGTTTGTCATATTTACGCCTTCTGTTCCCACCATGACGGCTAATTTGTCAGTGACTAACCAGCGATAATTCAAGTCAGTAATGGTTATTTTACTATCTGTAGGATATTCGTAGCTGAGTATCACATCATTGCTGAATCTCGGTGAAGTAACCCCATCAGCGGCTAATAACCCTGTAAATAAAACACTACGGGGAGTTAGCTGAGTAGTTAAACTCAGATAAGAAAAGGTCAAGACGTTAATGTTTGTCCCATTATCATTTGAATCTTTTACGCCATCTCTGGGATTAACATCAGCACGGTTAGAAGTCCGTCCTTGAACACCTGCAATTAACAGCCCGTTAAGTTTAGTTGTGGTAGAAAATTGGTTAGCTTGAACTTCGGCGCTGCGTGCTTCTAAGCTATCGACTCGTCCGCGCAAGGTTACTAATTCGCTGCTAAATTCTGTTTGTAAGCGTTGAATTGTATCTAAATCTGCACGCTTTACGAGTTCGGCGCTGGGTGCGGCGGCGGCGATAATTTGGTTAATTTTATCTAAGCAAGCATTCATCCCGGCAGCAAACTCATACCTAGTGACAGCGCGATCGCCACGAAAGGAATTATTAGGATAGCCAGCAATGCAGTTATAACGTTCCACCAAAGATTGCAACGCCGTAAAAGCCCAATCGCTAGGTTGAACATCATTTAATTGCGACACCGATGTGACTTGTGCCATCGGCTCAGTATTTTCTGTTACACCCTGATCTGTTGAAGCGGTAGGGAATATCGGGTAATCTTGGTTGTCTAAACTCAGACTTGGTTCTAAGTCTGTATTTGTATAATCTTGGGCGGATGCTGTTTGTGATCCGCCGTTTAATCCAGCAATCAAGCAAGATGCGATTATCCAGAATTTCAGATGACTATAGCGAATCACGTTAACTTCCAATTTTTTAAACTCTACAGACAATACTGAAGTCTGAGTGTAAGCAAAAATATCAGGTTCGACATGAGAAATTTTACCGACTTTGTACTAAATGAGACGAAACTAGTTCTGGGCAATAGGAGAAAACGCGAGTATAAAAATGAAAGGGAACAGGGAAAACTAAGCTATTTATCGGGTTAGTTCTCTCACTATGGGCGCGTAGTTAATTTTCTATGAGTCTGTTCCCGCCACTAACTAGCCTCACCCCACCTACAAGATTGATCAAAAAGTAATATGGCACATCCCGCGCGTAAACTATCGCTCAAATTTTTTAGACGCAATCAACCTTCCACAGACATTGCAGAAAAAACCCCGCAACAGGCAAATTTGCTGACATCAACAGTAGCAATTACGGTTTTATTCAGTAGTGCTGGGTTAATTTTTGTGTTTGCTTGGATTAGTTGGCTGTTTATCTTCAATCCCGAAAAAATTGTTTGGCTAAACAAATTTTTACCAGAATGGGCGCAAATTCCCTTTGGTTATAGCGAACATCCCCACACCCTACAAGAAATTCAAGCCAGCTTGCGAGAACAAAAACAAACATTTGGGGCGACTCTGGCTTTAGATAAAAACAAAAATTCATTTTTAATGCCAGTTTTTCAACAACGTGCCAATTGTCAGTCTAATTGTCAAGAATTAGTAGCACTACGAGTTTATCAACTAGCACAAGACGCAGAGTTTAAATCACAATCAGAAAAACACTATCGTCTAGCAACGCAACTATCTATCACTGGAATCGAAAAATCCTTTGTCGAATCGACAACAGAAAGTGATGACACTAATACTCTGTTACCTTTAACCACCGTCAAAGGTTTTGAGGATGAAACACCAGCACCGGGAGTGTGGTTTAATTTGCAAGGGGAATATAAACAAGGCACAAGTGCGATCGCCTATGGTCAGATTTTATATTACAATCCAGAACGCTCTAACTTAATCCAACTTCTGTCTTGGAAAAATTCTTATGGCCAATTACCAAAATGGCAGCAAGTTACTGGTAACGACGCTAAAGAATTAATTTTAGATCAAACAGTCGGTTTAGAACCTCAATTACGCGTTTACCAAGTTAAACCTACCAAGCTTTACCTTAACCCAATTCAGCTAGATAAAATTTCTCTGAAACCACCAGCCATCAAAGATACTGCTTACCAAAATGCTATATCGATTGCTCGTAGTGGTTTGTGGACACCTGCTTTAGAATCTTTAAAATCTCTTCAAAAACAACGCAAAACCCCCTTACCAACCTCAGCACAAACTCAAATCGATTTAATTCGCCTACATGCTCAATTCACCCAAGCACAAGCAGAAAAAACTTGGGCTAGTCCTAGTGAACAAATCTTGGCAGATTTAATTGATGGACGTTGGGAAAAAGCTTTAAAAGTCTTTAAAGCATCACCGCAAAATGTCCAAGAAATTTCTATCCTTTTAAAAGCAGAAAAAGGCAAGTTGTGGAATCGTGTAGTAGCAGCATTGGAAGTTAACCCACAACAGCCAGAAATACTAGCTTGGGGGGCTTTAATCTTAGCCGTTCAACAAGGAGATGAAAGTGCTAATTCATGGCTGGAAAAACAGCCAAAAATAACTAAGGCTACTATTGCAGATATTCAAGATTTACTAAAACGATTGAATCATGAATCTGCAAAGTCTTAAATCCCAACTCATCACTATAGGAATCCGACTTGATTATTGAAATTACTTGTGTAGGTAGGGAATAGGGAACAGGAAAACAAGTAACACATGTGTACTGAGTTTTTTTCTCCAAATCAAATATGATTTCTATATAACTATAATTGTTTCAAAATAAACAGGAGTGAAGTCAAGAGTTTCAAAACAAAGATTTTTTATTGCCAAAATTAACATTAGGGACGTTAAATAACTTCAGGTAAATTCTGAATCATGAATTTTTCTTCATGAATTTCGCTTGTATAGTAGTAAAGTTACACCACTTGCGACTAACACAGATAGTAGCGAATCTGATTCAGGAATTGGAATGACTCTACCCGAACCACTAATTGAGTTGGTAAAAACTCCAAAATCAGCTATTCTCCGGCCAGTTGTCACTAAAAAGTATTTTCGTTGAGAAATCAGTTGTCTACTGAATTCAACAGTGCCAGTATTAGGGTTAGTACTTGCTATGAGAACATTATTTAGCTGTTGAGAAGGATTGAATTTGTCCTGATATAAAGCCAAAAAAATATCCCATTTCGTATTATTGAGAGGCGTAACTTTAGATGTACCACTTATAGTATATAAACCTGATTGATCAACCACAAAATCGAACACGCTATAAGATACACTCATCCCTAAATTACCATCTCTTTGTCCAGAAATTAGGGTAGGAGGATTACCTGGTGCAACACGCCGCCAAATCGGTTGATTTGTTGTATCACCCTGATAAGTAAAGATAGCTGCTTTCGAGGGTTTAGCAGTAGCGAAGGTAGTTAGTACGAACCCCAAAATAACTATTAATGGGTTTTGAAAAAAATGTGTTTTTAACATCAAGCTGATGATTTATTAAATACAAACTGTTCAGTTTGGAGATAGATATAAAAAAACTCACTTAAGGATAGCGAAAATCTTTAACTTCTAAAGGAGAAGGTGGCGCAGAAAGCACGACGATATTTCTAATATTGCTAATATAACGTCCTCCGGCTCTATCACCAGGAACTACTAGCCGCGCAAACCCTTCATCTGTCAGCAATTGTACTGTTCCATCGCTGGCTTTTTTAGCAAATGCAACTAGTATTGATTTATTTTCAAAGTTGGGATGAATTTCGCCAATAGCTACAACGGCTCCATAGCAATCTGTAGCTTCCACTAAAATATACTGACGTAGAAAGGCATTTTTGGAATTTTGTCCAGGATTACGAGGTTCTAGTCCACCACCAGCTTTTTCATTGTTAATGAAATCCCACAGTGGAACTCCATAGTATGTTTCTGTTCTGGGGCCTGAACCTGTTTGAAAGCTAACAGTGAGTTCTGTAACGGCTGATGGGTTTTGGTTTTTTACTAAATCTCGTAACTCTGTGAGTTTTTGAAGTGTAAAAGTCCTTGGATGATTAAGTTCGCCACTTAAACGAAATTTTTCTACAAATCCACCAGGACATCTATTTTTTGCCCAAGGAGCAGGTATTTCTTGTTTTCTCCAAGGTAAAATATTTCCAGGTTCAGCTAAGGTTGGTTGCCAAAATCCTAATATGGACAACATCAAAGAAACACTAGCTATCTGGCGAGTAAAATACATAAAAATATTCCTTGATTAACAGTTTTTAATTCTGGTTATAAACCTAATAGTTTCGCGCATAAAATTGACCTAGTTTTTATCAACTTGGTTAAAAGAAATGTCATCGTTTGAGTTTTGAAAAAACTCAGTACATCTTTGGACAGGGTAATCATACCAACTTTATTGGTTTAGATCAAGATAGTTGGTAATCAAGTGGTAACAAAATTAATTTCTATGACGAAAAATCGAGAGGCTCAGAATTATATTTATAGCAGGCATTTTCAGCAAAATTCTCAATCAAAGCCAAAAAAGATAGTAGTGGATACCCAGCTTACAAAATGTTGAAGCTTGTATTTACTGGTTGTATACAGCAGATATTAGGTTATAAAACTAAATTTGTTGGTAAGTTAGTAGCCTATGGCACAGTACAGAAATGATAACGAAGTAACTTTTTACTGAGGCTGATGCCATTGGGTTCAAACACTATAAAATGTTTGATTAATTCTAGAAAGCGCCGCTTGTCAAAGATACTCTGGATTAGCACATCTATTTCTGTTGCTTGTAGATGGGGAAAGTCTTCACCATCTATTGTGCGCCAAGGTAAAAACTCTTTTGAGTTACAGGTTAATGTACCAATGCTGGCTCGATTACCATTAGAAATTACGAGAAAGACATTATACAAAAATAATTGGGGAAGATTTTGAATATATTTTTGTAATGTTTCTTGAGCTTCTTTAAATATATGTGCTATTTGCTGGGGTTGATTACAAAAAACGGCTAAAGGTAAGCCATTAATAAAAATAACCGCATCTAGTTGGTGACTATGTTTGCCTGCAACAATAGTAAATGGATGAATTAATAACCAATCATTGTTGAGTAAATTAGATGGGTCTATGAGGCATACTTTTTCGGTAAATATTTGATGGTTAATGGAGTATGTAATATCAATCCCTTGAGTTAATAATTGATGAAAGTGGAGGTTGTTTTCAATCAGGTTAGTATTTGGTAAAGCTGTCAACTGACGAACAGTTTCTTGGAGTGCCTCTGATGATATTGTAGGATTAATCCGCATTAAAGCGCGACGCAGCCTATCTTTTAAAATCACTTCAGTCTCATTGTTGCGTTCTTTCTGATGTCTACCAGCGGCGATATCTGCTTCTAGTTCTACGGTGTAGCCAATGACTTCAAACCACGTCAGGAAGGAATCGACTCCAATTGATGGTGTCCAATTCCAGTAAGGATGAGGTTTTTTAGCCAAGCCAGCTGCTTTTGCAATTGTTTTTCTTGACCTAATAGGATTAATTGAAGTGAAAGGCTTAATTTTGCGCCTATGCCAATTTTTCACCTTGCTGACTAGTTTTGGTTGGTATAGTAGGAACAGGTATTTAATAGTGCCTAATAAGCATCAAAGCCCAAAGTGAACACCCAAATTGTATCAATTATGTCTTTTTACCAAATTAGTTGGTAAATATCTAGAACTTGCAAGATGATTAACACGTCAAAAATAAGTTACCGATATCTAATAAAAGCTGCATAGTACCTTGGTAGCCAACTTTAGTAGAGAAAGCATGGCCTAAGCGGTCAAAAATTGGGATTCCTTGACGATAAAGGGGGATATTCAGGCGTTGCGCGATCGCAACCGCACAAGAATTAGCAATCAGCAAGTCAGAACCAACTGCCATCTGCTCAAAATCTTCTAAGTCACCAATAGTAACACAAGGAATCGCCAGTTTTTCCAGCACCGGAGAACGTGTTGTTGTGACAGCTGCATGAATATGCACACCCATAGACTGTAAAAAAGTCACCATAGACAAAAGCAAGTCTGGTTCGAGTGCGACAGAAACTCGCTTACCACCAAAGTAAGTGTGAGTATGCAGCATCAAATCTTGTAATTGACGGCGTTGGCGACGATATTTTTCTGGGACAGTATTACCGCTAATATCTGCCAATGCTTGCAGAAATCTGTCCGTTGCATCTAATCCGGTTAATTCATTAAATATTTCATAAGGAATGTCAAAACGCTGTTCTAAAATTTTGGCAGCACCGCGCATACTTGCACCCAAAGCTAAAGTGAAGACAGAATGACCTATTTGTTGTAATTGTGCCAAAGTTGTACCGCTGGCTGTGATGCCGTTATAGTCACGATCCCACTGACTATCTAGTAAACCAGAAAGATCAGGAATTGCGATCGCCTGCAAACCAAAAGCCGCAATTATTTCTTGTACCTGTTCGACATCGGCGGGTGTAAACGCAGAACTCGCCAACACTACAACTTGCTGAAGACAACAGCCGTCACTATTTTGGGGAATTTCCTTAACGATGCTTTCCACCGCGGCGGCGAAACCATCTTGCAAAGTCCCTTTAAAATCTGGCGTAGAAACTAAGACAATTGGTAAATCATTCAATTCTGGGTAACGTTGGCGAATATCTTTAGTCAAACGCCGCAGATCATCACCTCTAGTCTCCGTCAATCCAGTGGTACATAAACCGACAATTTCTGGTTGATATCTCTGCACCATCTGTAAAATTGCCTCTTCAACCTTCTCCTCACCACCCAAAATAGTCGAGACTTCTGTCATCGCCGTACTAGAAAGGGGAATTGCCGTATGCAAATGCTGTACGAGAGGAGATTTAGTAAAAGCACTACAACCAGGTGAACCATGCAATAAAGGCAACATTCCTATCAAGCCTAAGAATGCTAAAATTGCGCCAATTGCTTGACTTTGTTTCAGAGGATTAACTGTAACTGATGTACTGGTAATACTAACAATTGCCATAATTCAACTTTGGTGCAAGTTTATTGATGAGGATTCATCCCAACAGGTAATATCATTCAACCTCTTCCCACGGTGCAGATTTGTGTACTTGTGACCAAATGGGACTGTAAATAGTTGCGTACAATTCTTGTGCGGCTGCTAACACCCCTACATAACCAGCGTAAACATAATGCCGTTCTGGATTAATGTTGAGGAAAGGAATGTGGGATTGACAGGCGAGAGAATTGAAGCCATTGCTTGCTATGAATAGATCAGCTTGATTTTCATTAATTATCAACATAATCTCGGCGATTTGGTCATTTACTAAAACTATGTCATCTCTATCAAGCCATTGTTTCAGTCTATTTTTATCTTCTTGATTCAATCTTCTACTACTAATCGGAATCACATTCATCCCTAAAGACTTAGCAGACGAAATCATCTCCCATACAGGGAAATCAGTCATATCAATAATTACAGTTTTACCTGCAAGTTTGGATTTATAGAATGTGAGTTTTTCAGATAAATTATCAATCTCTTCGGCAATTAATTTTTCTGTGCGTTCTCTAAGTTCATTATTACCCAGCTTGGTAGCAACATTTCTCAAAAGTTGATTAATCTCTTCCACACCATACAATGATGTTTCAATATATGGTATATCAAATTTATCCTGCATTTTTTTAGCAAATTTCAACATCACTTTTGCCGAAATTACGACATTAAGTTTAGCCCGATGGGCATAACAAATTTCTTTGTAATGAGTATCACCTGTAATTTTGGCTAAAACTCTGATACCTAATTTTTCTAGCAACGGCAAGATATGATTAACTGCACTGGCGATATTATATTCACTAATAATATTGATGTCATAAGGTGTAATAAATTCTGGTTCGGCTGTGCCAATTACCTGTTCTATTAAAGTTTCCCCAGCCAGACGAATTCCTAAATTTTTGCGTCCAACAAAACCAGGAGAATCTACAGGGATAATTGGTATTCCTGTTTGTGCATGAGCATCGTTACAAGCTCCATGAATGTCATCACCAATCAGAGCAGAAACACAAGTAGAATAGACAAATACAGCACTAGGTTGGTAGCGTCTAACTAACTGGACAATAGCTTTTTGTAATTTATTAGCACCGCCAAAAATAATATCGCTTTCCTCCATATCAGTGGTAAAGCGAACTTTGTTGAGTCTAGAATCAGATGCAAGATTGCTGTGATTTCCCCAATAATTACTCATGCACCCACTTGGCCCATGAATTAAATGTGCAGCATCAACAATAGGTACAAGAGTTAACATTGCTCCATCAAAAGCACAATCTTCATGAACATCTAAAGCTGAAGGTACTTCCATCCCAAATCTATCTTCATTGTCTGGCATTGAATTATGAGGATGTCTGTTGGTATTTTCTTGATTAGTTTTCATAGCTCGTGATTAGCAGGTAGTATTTGGGAATTGAATCTAAAAAACTCATCTCATCTGTGTGTCTAGAAGCGAGATAAAAAAAGAATGGGAAAGTTATTTTTCCCATTCCCTTGGAAATAAACAACCAACCAAGTAGAGAAAGAGAAAAAATAAAATACTAATTCCGCATTAAAAATCTGAAAAGGTTACGGTAAGAACGGTAAAGCGAAAACATCCGAAACAATAGTTCAGCTATGAGAATACCTCCAAATATTGATAGAATCTTGAGGATAGAGTGGGCTATTTTCGCCCACCCAATGCTGATGAGGTAACTAACAAACTTTAGTTTTTGTCACTACCAGAAACAACTTCAACATTGCCTTGTTTGAGTGCTTCTAATGCTTCGCCTTGAGCATCTTCTTGCTTTTTAGCAGCTTCTTCTTGGGCATTAGCAGCGGCAATCATTTTTGCAGCATTTTCTTCACTTTCAAGAATACCGAACTCAATCAACAAATCTTCTAGCTCATCCATTTCGATGGGTGTAGGAATGGCAAGATTTTTATTGTTGATAATCTTGTCCGCTAATGTGCGATATTCCGACGCTTGATTGCTGTCAGGTGCATACTCGTTAACCGTCATCCGACGCAATTCAGCGTGTTGCACGATGTTGTCACGCGGTACAAAGTGAATCATCTGGGTGCTTAATCGGGATGCTAGGGTGGTAATCAGTTCATCTTCTCGGTCTGTTTTGCGGCTGTTACAAATTAGGCCACCCAAGCGCACACCGCCAGTGTGTGCATATTTCAGAACACCACGAGCGATGTTATTAGCTGCAAACATCGCCATCATTTCACCAGAGGTAACAATATAGATTTCTTGGGCTTTCCCTTCCCGAATTGGCATGGCGAAACCACCACATACAACGTCACCGAGTACGTCATAAGATACGAAATCTACGTTACTGTAAGCGCCGTTTTCTTCCAAAAAGTTAATCGCGGTGATAATACCTCGTCCAGCGCAACCTACGCCGGGTTCAGGGCCTCCAGATTCCACACACCTAATCCCCCGAAAACCTTCAATCACAACTTCTTCAAGTTCAAGATCTTCGACTGCACCACGTTCAGCAGCTAAGTGCAGAACGGTTGTTTGAGCTTTAGTGTGGAGAATCAAGCGGGTAGAGTCAGCTTTGGGGTCACATCCGACAATTAAGATGCGTTGACCAACTTCTGCCATTGCCGCAAGGGTATTTTGGGAGGTGGTAGATTTACCAATGCCACCTTTACCGTAAAAGGCTATTTGTCTAATTTTTTCGTCGGACATGATGATGTAGTTTCCTAGTAATTGGTGAATTGTTGTGGGTCTGCGATGTGAAGTGTTCGCATGGTAAGTAGAACGTCGTTGGAGGCGATCGCTCTACTCCCACAACTGTGAAAATCCAGTACATATTGAAGTGTGAAGTGTAAATTCTGAAGTGTGTAGACGCTTTTAGCATCTTCCCGTAAGGTAGTAGGAAATTTTACCCTTCCTACTTACTCCCTATTTCCCTATTCCCCAGCCTAAACAGTTGCTACAACTTCCCCAATTTTGCTAATGTCGTAGCCACCGAGAACCTCTAATTGCGAGTGAACCATCCGATGTCCCAAGGTACTCAGCAATTGTTGTATTGGTGATTCTTCTAGATATTCCTTGAGAATTACTAAGTCGTAGCGTGACTGATGCAGTGGGATAAATCCTAAGCCAAAGGTTGCAGCGATGGATGCTGTACTAATACCTGCGTCGGCTAACCCGAATGCGACAGCTTGGGCAACATCTTGGTGACTGGTAACAATATGCTCAAATCCTTTGACTGCATCAAATGGTATTTGTGCTTCTTGTAGTTTGCGTTCCAACAGCATCCGGCTACCAGCGCCAGTTTCACGATTGATAATTGTTGCTTTGGCTGCAACTAAATCGGATAGTGTTTTCCAGTCTTTGGGATTACCCGATGGCACTAATAATCCTTCTTCCCATAAACCTAGGGTAATTACAACTGCTGACTTTCCCGCTAAAACCTCTCGCACAAAAGGAACATTATGTTCGCCTGTTTTCGGATCATACAGGTGCATCCCAGCAATGTGCGCTTCACCTCTGCATAAACTGTGTAATGCAGCCATGCTGTTAGCAAAGGTAAAATGCACTCGCAACTGTGGATGCCAGCGTTCGGTAGCCCTTGCCCATAAGGAAATTACAGGTGAACAGCCAGCAATAACTACTGTATTATGTAGTGCTTCGAGATTATCGTCTAAAAGCCTGACTTTGACTTTATCTGCACCTATTTGCTTTTCTGCCTCTCCCTCCGGATGACGCTCGTTCCTCGCTACCGCTGACGCTAACAACAGTTTGCTTATGCCGGGGAACCCGTCCACCGCAACTGTCTCACCATCAGCAGGTGTCATATCTTGGCGAAACGCATCTTTTCCCACTAAAGGATAAGCTATCCATTGTCCGCCAACTCTGGCTAGGCTGACGCGCAGAGGTTGATTAATCGTGACAGGTTTGGCCAGAATGGCTTCAATTTCCGGTAAATCCTGCTCTAACCAGAATAGATCCTCAACTTGACAGCCAAGTGCTTTCGCTAATTTTAGGGTGATGGCAACAGAAGGAGCATATTGTCCCGACTCTACACCACTAATAGTTTGACGAGTGACACCAGCGATGTTTGCTAAATCTTGCTGGCTCATTCCTAAGCGGGTTCTGATTGACTTCAAGTTATTGCGGAGGTCACTATCCTGCTTCATTGGCTTCCTTTTTTCTCAACTTTACAAAGCCGTAGCGGATTTACCTGTATCTGCCCTTGCAAAAGATTTGTTTTATTTTTGCTTTGCCTTTTCGATTCCCTCTAAAGAAAGAATAACATACATCTTGCTAGTTTACTTGCGAAAAAATCAAAAATTTTGGCACTAAGTTCGTTTTACCTGCTTTTGTCAGGCAGTAGTAATCATCAAACCTGGAGATAACAGGCTTTTGAGGCTTGGTAGTTTTCAAAATTTGTTGGTTAATTTTTTAGTTAATTACCAATTAAGTTGGTAAAAAGCTACGTTTGATACAGTTTTTATTTTTAGTTTCGGTTTTGATGCTTTTGAGGTGGGTAATTTCCTTAGTGAAAAATACACCAACAAATATTGTTACAGGGATCAGGCGATCGCGCCATAGTTCTAACTATCTAGATATCCCTGGCAATGAAAGATTTTAGAGGCAATATGATTACCGAAGAAGATTTGGCACAGCAATTTACTACTATTGTCGAACACACTCATCCGGGTGCATGGGAAGTAATTCGCCACTGTTATGTGAAAGTCATTAATCCCCAGTTTACATATCTGCATCCTACATACTTCCATAAACGATATGTCAGTATTTACTGTCCTGACAAACTGATGGCTGCTGTACTCACGCAAAAAAATCTCCTCAGAGAAGTAGCACATTACTTGGGGCTAATTGAAGTTGTCTGCTTCAATGCTACCAACTTAGTTAAAGATCCTATGTCTCATCTGAAGCGAACTCATCCTCAGCTATGGTTAGATTTGCTATGGATTCTGTCAACCAAGCATGAGAATTAGCTAATATCAACTAGCGCAAGATAGATTGTTTAAAAGTTGGCGATCGCAACTTTTATCTACTACAAAAAAAGTGTGAAAATTCGATACAGCAAAGGACAGCTTAACTGCCCTTTGCTTACTATCGATTAACTAATTATTAATTAGTTAATCGATAGCAATTATGACATCAGTAGCTTTAATGATTGCATATACTTCCTTGCCCTCAGACAGTTTGAGGTTTTCTGCTGATGATTTAGTAATAATGGCAGTTACTTCTACTCCATTACCAATATCTATTGTTACTTCAGTGTTGACACTACCAGCCTCAACCTTTTTAACTGTCCCTTTTAAGCCATTGCGGGCGCTAACTTGCATATTCTATTGCTCCCTGATTGAGTATTCTTAGCAGGTTTAATATAGCATTTAGTATTTTTAAAATTTAGCAATATCAAATTCAACGCAGTTTTTTTACTATTTTTTTATATTTATACTATGTCACCGAATAAATACCAACTATATAGGATTTTACAAATAAAGTTGGTAAAGAACTAGTAAAATATTATCTGTACTTACCCTGAGTTCAACGAGCGCTAATTCTAGAACGTAGTATGTTACAAGTTTTGCATCTAGCGCAATTGTCTCTTCAATACGTTACAAGGCAAAACTCGTAACTGGGTAAGTATTTTCCTGACTGAGTTGTTAACATTTCCACACAACTTAAGCGGGCGAACTTTTAAACTCACCTTAACTATGATAGATTAGCTTTACCAACTTTCTTGGTTAGTATATAGTTTTACTAACTTGATTGTGTAATATATATCAGGTGTGAGGCGCATGAATAGTATTTTACGTAGTGCAGTATGGATAACTCCAATATTGTTGATTGCTAGTGTCGTTACAAGTAAAAAAGTGCTGGCAAATCCGGTTGAAGCTAACAGCAATATACAGGCAGAAAGTATCAAGTTAATCCAAACACAACCAACTCCGACTGCTCAAACAGAGGTTAAACCTGAAAATATTAATGTATCAGAATTAACACAGCAAAATGATAATTCCGATACAATGAATCAAGTTACATCCGTGTCCCAGCTATCAGATGTGCAACCTACAGACTGGGCATTCCAAGCTCTACAATCTTTAGTTGAGAGATATGGATGTATTGCAGGTTATCCCGATAGTACATATCGTGGTAATCGCGCCATGACGCGTTATGAGTTTGCCGCTGGGTTAAATGCTTGCTTAGAAAAAATTAATGAATTAATTGCCACTAGTACCGCTGATGCTGTAAAAAAAGCAGACTTGGAAACCTTACAAAAACTGCAACAAGAATTTGCTGATGGTCTAGTAGAGTTGCGCGGTAGAATCGATCCACTAGAAGCACGTACCGCCGAACTAGAAGCCAATCAATTTTCCACCACAACCAAATTATCAGGGGATGTAATTGTCACCTTTGGAGGTGTATATGGTGATGAAAAAGCTTTAACTTCCGATGCGTGGCGGACTATCAATAATACACCAGGTGGAAATAGAGCCGCCAGAGAAGCCACCGCCTATAGAAGTGCTGGTGGGCGCGACTTGGAAGACAATACAATATTGGCTGACCGAGTGCGAATAATATTTGATTCGAGTTTTTCTGGTCAAGACCGCTTGCGGTTAATATTAAGAGCAAATAATACTCTAGCTTTTAATGCGACAAATCAAGTGTCTGGGACAAACATGACACGGTTGGCTTGGGATACAACTCTTGAACCAGATAACAGTTTTGGAGTTGCCAAGTTATTTTATAACTTTCCCGTTGGGGATAAGTTGAATGTGAATGTTGACGCAATTGGCGGTTCATTTTTCGATAATTTCAACACCGTTAACCCCCTATTCTCAGCTGCAACAACTGGTGCTATTTCGCGGTTTGGTCGGTTTGCACCAATTTATCGTGCAAGTAACTCTGGACTGGCGGTTGGTAGAGGTTCTGGTATCAGTGCTATCTTCAAGTTGAGTGATGCTATTACCTTCTCAGGTGGTTATATAGCGAGAAATGCCGAAAATCCCGTTGATGGTAGAGGTTTGTTTGATGGTAGTTATGGTGCTTTAGGACAGGTAGCATTTCAACCAAATAAAAACTTGACGCTGGCTTTAACTTACGCTCACTCTTACTTTAGTGCTGTTGATGGTAATGGAGTTGCAACTGGTGATGTGAATGTTTCTGGTTCTGAAGGAAGTACCTTTGCAAATAATCCTTTTGGGACAACTGCAAATCCAATTGCCACATCAGCTAATCACTACGGCATTCAAAGTAGTTATAAGTTGAGTGATAAATTCATCTTATCTGGTTGGGTGGGTTATACTCAGGCGATCGCTGAAACAAATTCTGGGCGAAACCCCGTTACCAACACTGTCAATAGAGGCGATAAGGCAGATATTTGGAACTGGGCTGTTACTTTAGGACTTCCCGACTTAGGTAAAAAAGGTAATGTCGGGGGAATTATTTTTGGTCAACCGCCGAAGGTGACAAGTAATGATTACGGGGCGCAAACTCTCACCGCTACAAGTGCGCGTCGTGAAGATAGCGATACTTCCTATCATTTAGAAGCTTTGTATCGTTATCAGGTGAACAGCAATATTTCAATTACACCAGGGTTTATTGTCCTGTTTAATCCTGAACACAATAGAAATAACGACACTATATATGTCGGTACTATTCGCACAACTTTCCGTTTTTAGAGAATAGGTTGTGAAAGTTCTCAGTTAAGCTGTGTGAGCAGTTTCATACTCACACAGCTTGAATTTGTCTGAAAATCAGTAGTTTACTCCTATCCTAATTGTTTTTGATAGTGCTAAGTTTTATTTATACAGATTTTAAACATCAATACGCAAAGAGTTTTCATTAGCGATCGCCGTATTTAGCTTTTCTCGTAGACAATGCCAAAAATTACGGTTTTAAATTTTAGTTAGATAAAAATCAACGCTTTAAATTAGCGCTGTGGTCACAATCAGATTTACATCTGATATTAGGCGATCGCTTTTGATGAAAATGAATTTATTCTTCTTCTGGATGAGCCGCCGCTAACTTTTGCTCTTTCAAGTTTTGTAATTGCTGTAACAGAGAATCTACCTCTGCTTCCAGGTTTTTCAACTTAGCTTGCTGATCTGCTTGATAGTACGACTTGTTCAGATCACTGATTAAAGTAGCTTGAGACTGCCGTTCTGAAACACTAGATAATGTAGACATTGCTTACTAAGTATAGATACACAACTCAACTCACACCAATATTAAATATTATAGTAGTGTCGGTTTAAGGTTTGTTAAATTATTGTATAGTTTTCATCAAATCATCTGATGGGTTACGAGTTTTGTGATAAGTGACGGCGATGATAATCTGATGTTCCCCTGTGGCGATCGCTACAAAAAATTAAGAGCCTGTATGCTTCTAAGTCCCTTGACACCCCTACACTCTTACACCCATGCTTGTTCAAGTGAGCAAGCGGTTATGTTAAACTAACAATCTGCACAAAATAAAAATCATCTCAAAAATTACACCAAACAAAGATAATATTTTTCTGGAATAGTAAAGTGCAAACTGTGGAGAGAGAAAGCTAAATATTAGCTTTGATCATCCATCACCAATAAATCTTTAGCGAAAAACTGTTAAAACCTGTGACTGTGAGCTTGTCTGTTGCTAAATCTCATCGCCAACCTTGGCCCGGACTGATAGAAGCCTATCGTGAGTACTTACCTGTCAGTGACAATACACCTGTTGTTACCTTGTTAGAGGGTAACACTCCTTTGATTCCGGTGCCGGCGATCGCAGAACGCATTGGCAGACAAGTTAGTGTATTTGTGAAGTACGACGGTCTTAACCCAACTGGCAGTTTTAAAGACCGGGGGATGACAATGGCCATTTCCAAAGCCAAGGAAGCTGGTGCCAAAGCAGTAATTTGCGCCAGTACAGGTAACACTTCCGCCGCCGCCGCCGCTTATGCCAAACGTGGGGGAATGGATGCTTTTGTGCTGATTCCTGATGGTTATGTTGCTCTGGGCAAATTAGCACAAGCTTTATTATATGGAGCCGAAGTCCTGGCAATTAAAGGGAATTTTGACCGCGCCTTAGAAATTGTCCGAGAAATGGCCGAGAGCTATCCGATAACTTTGGTAAATTCCGTTAATCCCTACCGCTTAGAAGGGCAAAAAACCGGAGCCTTTGAAGTAGTTGATGCACTGGGTAACGCGCCAGATTGGTTATGTATCCCTGTGGGAAATGCCGGGAATATCTCTGCATATTGGATGGGATTTTGTCAATATCACCAAGCTGGTAAATGCGATCGCCTACCCAAGATGATGGGATTTCAAGCCGCAGGTGCAGCGCCCTTAGTTAACGGTCAACCAGTCGCCCATCCCGAAACCATCGCCACAGCCATTCGCATTGGGAATCCCGCTAGTTGGGACAAAGCGATCGCGGCTCAATCTGCCAGTCAAGGAAATTTTCAAGCCGTCACTGATGCCGAAATTCTGGATGCTTATCGGCTTTTGGCTGCATCCGAAGGGATTTTCTGTGAACCAGCCAGCGCCGCTTCTGTAGCCGGATTATTAAAAGTCAAAGACCAAGTACCCACAGGTGCAACAGTAGTTTGTGTGCTGACAGGTAACGGACTCAAAGATCCCGATACAGCCATTAAGCACAGTGATAGTAAATTTCAGCAAGGCATCCCCGCCGAACTAACAGCTGTAGCCACAGCAATGGGATTTTAAATAGGCGGAGTTAAGGGTTAACAAGTCAAAAATTTTCATGTTCAACCACATCCCGCCGAGAACTAAAGTTCCAGGCTCATAGCCAAAGTCCACTCAACTGGACTGCAATATATTTCTCGTTCAGTCATCTTGAGATGACTTGCGCTATGAGACTCGGAATTCATTCCGAGGCGGGACAGATGCACTCAACGAACATTCATTTGTGTGTACACCACAGCCGTGAACAGCGAGGAGAGACAAAACGTAGTTTTGGCGGTGGGGTTCCTCGGTTTTTATAAGTAATCAAGCGGACATGATATGAGTCCTAGATGATTAACCTTCCAGCAACCTCTATAATCTGTTAACAGTTTTATCTCAGCATTCCCTATTGCCTATTTTGAGGATAGATGTAATTTTTAGGGAGCTTATGTTTGAGACAAATCTATGATGGATTTTTTTAAAATCCTTTTAACTACTCAACAGTTTATTCCTCATGGTCATTGCTATCTTTGGCAATCAAATTTACTAGGGCTGCATATTTTATCTGATAGTTTAATTGCACTGGCGTATTATTCAATTCCCTTCACCCTACTTTATTTTGTTCGCCAGCGCCGAGATTTGCCATTTAACTGGATATTCTTGCTATTTGCCACATTTATTATTACCTGTGGTACTACCCACCTGATGGAAATTTGGACGCTCTGGTATCCTACCTATTGGCTAAGTGGGGTTATCAAAGCTATTACCGCTTTCATCTCACTGTACACAGCATTTGAACTCATAAGTTGGATGCCAAAAGCACTTGCTTTTCCCAGTCCGGCACAACTGGAGGCTGCTAATCAAGAACTAGAAAGGGAAATCAACGAACGCCAACAGGTAGAAGCCGCCTTGCGGTGCAGTGAAGAACGGTGGCATTTAGCTATTGCTGGTACGAATGAGGCGATTTGGGATTGGAACATATCAACTAATCAAACTTTCCGGTCTGAGCGTTGGTTTGAGATGTTGGGATATGAACGTTATGAACTGAGTAGTAACGATGATGAATGGAGCAAACGCATACATCCTGATGATTATGCACAAGTAATCGCAGATCAAACCGCTTATTTATTACAACAAACCCCAGATTATAACTTTGAATACCGACTACGCCGCAAAGATGGTAGTTATGGGTGGTTTAGATCACGGGCAAAAGGGATCTGGGATGAGCAAGGAAATGCCGTGCGATTGGTTGGTTCACTAGGGGAAATTACAGACCGCAAACAAGTAGAATTGGCATTGCAAGAGCGAGAAGCCATGTTGCGCCGGATTGGAGATAACTTACCAAATGGCGCAATTTATAAAGTTATTCGGGAATTAGATGGGAGCGATCGCTTTTACTATCTGAGTGCGGGAATTGAAAAAATCATGGAAGTTAGTGCAGCAGATGCACTCAGGGATGCAAGCTTACTCTATCGTCAGTTTATCCCAGAAGATATGCCCCGACTGGAGGCAGCTGTTAATGAGTCAATGCAACATCTCTCTATTTTTAATGTTCAGCTGCGAATCTGCACACCCAGTGGTCAAATTAAATGGTGTCATTTTCGTTCCTCGCCACGTCAGTTAGAAGATGGTCGCATAGCTTGGGATGGACTGATAGTGGATGTGACCGAATTTAAACGGACTGAAGAAATACTCCGCAAAAATGAAGCTTTGTTAGAAGAATCCCAGCGAGTGGCTCGTCTGGGAAACTGGGACTATGATCTGGCTACTGGGAAAATTAGTTGGTCAAAAGGACTGTTTGAACTTTTTCAACGAGATCCAAATCTGTTGGCTCCCAGCTATGAAGAAAATTTACAACTATATCACCCTGAAGATCGGCAAAAATTAAACCAAGCTGTAGTGCGTACTATCTCCACTGGTGAATCTTACAAACTAGTTTTGCGTGCGACCAGATCTGATAAAGAGGAAATCTATATTGAGGGGATTGGTTATGCAGAGTTAAATGCTAATCGAGAAGTAGTCCGCCTTTATGGTACTACTCAAGATATTACCGATCGTAAGCAAGCAGAATTTGCCTTACAAGCAAGCGAACGCAGATTTCGAGGAATTTTCAATCATTCATTTCAGTTTATCGGACTACTGAATATTGATGGAACTTTGTTAGAGGCGAATCAGACAGCGCTCGATTTTGCAGAACTTAAGCCTGAAGATGTAATTAATCGACCATTTTGGGAAACACACTGGTGGACAATTTCACCAGAAACCCAAGAGCAACTTAAACAGGCAATTGCTTCAGCGGCTCAAGGAAACTTTATCCGCTATGAAGTTGATGTTTTAGGAGCAAATAACCGAGTAGCAACCATTGATTTTTCCTTGCGTCCACTTCAAGACGAAAGTGGCGAAGTGATTTTGTTAATTCCTGAAGGCCGGGATATTACTGAACAACAAGTTGCGTTGCGCGATCGCCTTCAGGCGGAAGAAAAATTGCGCCGTAGTGAAGCACAGCTAACTGCTGCACAGCATATTGCCCATGTTGGTAGTTGGGAATGGAATTTGGGTAATGAACAGCAAATTTGGTCAGCGGAAACCTTTCGCATTTTTGGCCTCTACCCAATTCAACCAGCACCAACTCAAGCTGAATTTTTGCACATGGTTCACCCAGATGATCGGTCAATTTTACAAGCCCATTTTTTAGAGGCAGTTGTAGATACAACCCCTCTTAATATTGAGTTTCGGATTATTAGACCTGATAACTCAATCCGCTATTTGGAATTTAGAGCCGAGGTAGTTTATGATACTCAAGGAAAAACAATTAAGTTGTTTGGAGCCGTTCTCGATATTACAGAGCGTAAACAAACTGAATTAGAAATTATTAAAAGCCGCGACTTGCGAGAAGCTATTTTTAATGAATCTACGGATGCGCTGTTTTTAGTTGATCCCAAAACACTATTAACTACAGACTGTAATCATCGGGCAGTAGAATTATTTGCCGCCTCATGTAAAGCTGACCTAATTGGTATTGAAGGATACGCCCTACAAAAACGACAGTTGAGTTCTCAGGAATTAGCTGATATCGTTGACCAAATTAACCAGCAAGGATTTTGGTGTCAAGAAATAGAATACGTCACCAAACAGGGCAAGAGTTTTTGGGGAAACATCGCAACTAAAGAAATTAAGATTGCCGATCAAGTTATGAATCTGGTGAGAATTACAGATATCAGCGATCGCAAATATACAGAAGCAGCTTTAGCTAAAAGTGAAGAACAACAGCGACTAACATTAGAATTCACTCATATCGGTATCTGGGATTGGAATCTTCAGACACAAGAAGTTATCTGGAATGAGCAAATTTATCGCTTGCTGGGTTTAGATCCAGAAAAATCTACAGCCCAATATCAGTTATGGAATGACGCTATCCATCCAGAAGATTTAGAACGAATTGAACAGGCTGTCTTCCAGGCTTTGACAGAACATACTAATTTTGAAGCTGAATATCGGGTGATTCTCCCGAATGGAGAAATTCGCTGGCTACTAGGCAAAGGACAGGGGATTTATGACAAAGTAGGTCAGCCCATGCGGATGTTAGGGGTGATTATTGATATTAGCGATCGCAAACTCGCACAAGATAAGCTCAAGCAAGCAGAATTGCGATATCGTACTGTCGTTGAGCAAATTCCGGGAGTAGTGTATACATCACCAATCAGCGATAGTTTGGAATTTGCCTACATTAGCCCCCAAATTCAAACATTACTCAATGTTCCGCCACAAGAATGGGAAGCAGGCTTCTGTAACAGTTGGGCAAACTTTGTACATCCCCAAGATCACCTACGTGTCTTACAAGCAGTTCAAACCGGTATCGCCACTGGAGAGTCTATCAACACTGAGTATCGGATGGTGACTAGGGATAACAAAGTCATTTGGGTACAAGATCAAGCGAGTTTAGTCTTAGCACCTGATGGAAAAACCCAAATTCTACAAGGGGTAGCTTTTAATATTAGCGATCGCAAACAAGCAGAACAAGCACTGCAAGAGAAAGAGCATTTTTTACGCAGTATCTACGATGGCGTAGGACAGTCAATTTTCGTCGTCGATGTTGTCAATGATGATTTTCGCTATGTGGGTTTTAACCACACTCACGAAGAAATAACGGGTTTACGTTCAGATGAGTTGCAAGGTAAAACCCCAGAACAAGTTCTTCCACCAGATGCAGCGGTAATAGTCAGACAACATTATCAAAATTGTCTAGCCGCAGGTACAACCATTACTTATAACGAATGTTTATCTTTTAAAGGACAGGAAACCTGGTGGATTACCAGTCTGACACCTCTGAGAGACGAAGACTTAAGTATTTATCGCATTGTTGGTAGCAGTATTAATATCACAGAACAAAAACGCGCTCAACAATTGCTAGAACTGCAAGCAGTCATTACTCGCAATATGGCTGAAGGTATTTGCTTGGTTCGCGCCAACGATGGAATTATCGTCTATGCAAATCCTAAATTTGAGCAACTGTTTGGTTATGAAACCAATGAATTAACCGAGTTACATATATCAATTGTTAATTACGCAGATGATCAAGCTCAAGCAGAAGAGGTGAACAATACCATTACTGCG
Organism: Nostoc sp. LEGE 06077; assembly: GCF_015207705.1. Taxonomy (GTDB): domain Bacteria; phylum Cyanobacteriota; class Cyanobacteriia; order Cyanobacteriales; family Nostocaceae; genus Nostoc_B. The sequence goes on along the minus strand of NZ_JADEWI010000004.1, from coordinate 25,331 downwards.
GCTGTTTTAGAACATGGTGAAGCTAGTTATGAAGTCCACAATGTGAAAAAAGATGGCACTCCCTTTTGGTGTAGTGCAACCACCTCTATGTTTGAACATCCTGAATACGGACGAGTTTTCGTTGCTGTTCACCAAGACATTACCGAAAAAAAGCAAGCACAGGAACAACTCAAAGCATCTCTAAAAGAAAAAGAAGTTTTACTAAAAGAAATTCATCATCGGGTCAAAAATAACTTAGGCATTGTGAGCAGCTTATTACAAATGCAGTGTCGTCGCACAGAAGACCCTCAAGCAACAGCAATTCTCCGCGATAGCCAAAATCGCATTGCTTCTATTGCCCTAGTTCATGAAAAACTCTATCGTTCCGCAGATTTAGCCAATATTGATTTTGCTCAATACATCCCAGATCTCACAACTCATTTATTTGATTCTTACAATATCACTCCCAACTGTATTAAACTAAAAATCCAAGTTAATAATGCCAGCTTGGATATTGAAACAGCAATTCCTTGTGGTTTGATTATTAATGAATTAGTTTCAAATGCTTTAAAATATGCTTTTACAGATCAAGGTAAAGGAGAAATTATAGTTAGCTTAGAGCAACAAGGAAATGACAATTTGATACTGACTATTCGAGATAATGGAGTTGGATTACCTCAAGATTTTGATAGTAAAAACACAAAAACTCTAGGTATTATTCTTGTACAAGGCTTAGTTAAGCAGTTAAGAGGCACGATGGAGATTAGCCATCAGCAAGGAACAGAATTTAAAATTACTTTTACAAAAAGCAAGGCATGAATATGATGAACATCTCTTCAGATACCAAAAAAAACAACACAGTTCAAGTTTTGGTTGTTGAAGATGAGTATATTCTTGCCATCAACTTACAAGAAAGTTTAGAATCTCTCGGATACACAGTTGTTGACATCACAGATACAGCAGAAGGTGCTATTGCTAAAGCGATCGTACTGCGTCCAACTTTGATTCTAATGGATATCCGACTGCGCGGCGAAATTGATGGTATCCAGGCGGCAGAACAAATCTGGAATGATTTGCAAATCCCAATTATCTATGTTACGGGACACTCTGATCAAAGTACTGTAGAACGGGCAACACTCACCTTTCCTTTTGGTTACATTCTCAAACCTATTAGGGAGCAAGAACTCTATGTGGCCATTCAAACGGCGCTGAATCGCTATGAACGAGAGCAGTTTTTGAGTACTGTGCTGCGAGGTATGGGGGATGGGGTGATTGTGGTTGATCTTCAGTTGCACATCAAGTATATGAATCAAGTCGCAGAAACTCTTACAGGCTGGGAATTACAAGAAGTGCAAGACGAGATATTACATCAAGTTTTTCAGATTATTGATGAACAAACTCAGCTACCTGTAGCAAATCCGATTCATGCAGCCCTAGAACAAGAAACAACTGTATATTTGGGCGATCGCACTTTACTTATTACCAAAAATAAAAAAACTATTCCCGTTGCTGATAGCGCTGCACCTCTGCGCGACAACCAAGGTAAGGTTACTGGTGCAGTGTTGGTATTCCGTGATGATACCCAACGCAGATTAACTCAAGAGCGCAACTTGGCAAATGAACGCGCCCGTCAATTAGAAATTCAAATGATCGAACTGCAACGGCTAAATCAGTTAAAAGAAGATTTTTTAACAGCTACGTCTCATGAAATGCGTACGCCGTTGTCAAACATTAAAATGGCAATCACTATGCTGGAAAGTATTCTTGATCGGCGGCGGATGATTCAGTCAGGTAAACCCCCTGAATTAAATGCCGTAGCTCACTACATCAATATCTTGCGTCACGAATGCGAACGCGAGCTAAATTTGGTAGACAATTTATTAAATATGCGTTTCGTTGATGCAGATATGTATCCCTTGGAATTAACTTCCATTCGGTTGCAAGACTGGCTACCTCACATTACTGAAAGCTTTCAGGAAGTTGCTCAAACTCAGCAGCAAATTTTGCAAGTTGAGGTTCCCCCAGATTTACCTAATATCATTACTGATTTAGCTATCTTGACTCGGATTTTATCAGAGTTATTAACCAATGCTTGCAAATATACTCCCTTTGGCAAAGTTATTGCCGTGGCGGCTCAACTTACTACAACCTTCCATCCGCCAAACCTTCAAGACGAATCATTTGATGTTCAAATTCCTTGGGTAGAAATCACCGTGAGCAATTTTGGGGTAGAAATTTCGGCAACAGAACAATCTCAAATCTTTGAACCATTTTATCGGATGCCTCAACATCAAAACCAAGATAAATCCTCCATTTTTGATTCTACTTACCAAATTCTGCAAGACGAATTTGTACTCAATAGCGGTACAGGTTTAGGGTTGACTTTGGTGAAAAAACTAGTGGAATATCTGCAAGGTGCGATCGCAGTTACAAGTTCTCAGGGTTGGACAAGGTTTACAGTTCAGCTACCATTAACCTTGTCAAACAGTAAGTATTGAGTGCTGAGTTCTGAGTGCTGAATATTTATAGCAACAGCCAAAGTGTAATTAGAAAATCAAAACATTTTCTAACCTAGATACTAAAAGACTTTTAACCCTATCAGCTATCCCCTGTCCCCTGTCCCCTATCACCTGTAACCTGTAACCTATCCCCTCCTACAAACCTAAATGTTGGCGTAGTGCTTGGCGCATCACATCAACTGGTACAGCGTCTGTTTGTAACCAAATTTTTAAGGCCGCTGCACCTTGTTGCACTAGCATTTCTAAGCCATCAATAACAATTGCGCCTTGTTTTTCAGCCTGTTGGAGAAATTTTGTCGGTTGGGGAATATAAATTAAATCATAGGCGATCGCACCTGCTGGCAGATCACTCATTTCCGCAGCACTTAGCGGCGAGTCTTCTACTTTGGGATACATCCCAATTGGTGTAGTATTCACTAGTAAATGCGTTTGGGGAATGAGTTTCGCTAGAGTATGCCATGTATGAACTTGCAGTTTCTCAGCTATAGGTGAACTTCCCCAACTATCACGGAACTCTCTTAATCGTTGTTCGTTGCGTCCGACAACATGAATTTCGGCAAAACCTAATTGATAACAACCTGCAACCACAGCCCTAGCTGCACCACCATTACCTAAAATTACCGCTATCTTCTGACTCCAATCTTGCTGATATGTTGTTTGTAATGGGTCGATAAATCCCTCAATATCAGTGTTGGTTCCTACCCATTGCTGATTTTGACGGGTAACAGTATTAACTGCACCTATCGCTTGGGCTACGGGTGTAATTTCTGAGAGTAAAGGCATAATTGCCTGTTTATGAGGGATTGTGACACTAAAACCTGTCACCCCAATTGCCGCAAAACCGGCGATCGCTATTTGTAAATTCTCTGGTGCAATGGGGAAAGGTAGATAAATATAATCTAAGCCTAGTGCTGCTAACGCTGCATTGTGCATCACCGGCGACAGAGAATGTTCCACCGGATGCCCAATTACACCCAATAATTTGGTAGTGCCTGTAACTTTAGTCATTGATTAATGGTCAAGAGTCAATAGTTATTTTCCCTTATTCTCGTCCTGGTCTTTGTCATTAGTTCTTCCCTACACAGAGTACTAATTTGTAACTATGTAATGGTCGTTTTTATTCTTTCCCTTATACCCTTACACCCAAAACCCAGTCAAATTATGGATTTACGCTTTACACGCGTGCCATTCCCCTTACACCCCACCCCCTTTCTTTTCTTGTTCTACAATTGTTAAGAGCTACTTAACATTACTTAAAATCATGCAGGTAAGTACAGCCCCCTCGACAAATCCAGTTCCCGGTCAATATTGGCAGTGGCGAGGGCAAAAAGTTTACTATGTACGTGCGGGAAAGTCACACCCGCAACGTCCGCCTTTGCTGTTGGTGCATGGATTTGGCGCTTCCACAGACCACTGGCGGAAGAATATTAATGGATTGGAACAAGATTTTGAAGTTTTTGCGATCGACTTGCTGGGATTTGGGCGATCGGCTAAACCCAAATTGCAGTATAGTGGCGATTTATGGCGTGACCAACTTCATGATTTTATTAATGAAGTGATTGGTCGCAAAGCCATCTTAGCGGGTAACTCTCTCGGTGGCTATGGCTGTTTGTGTGTTGCAGCCCAATATCCTGAGAGTGTTGCTGGGGTAGTATTACTCAATAGTGCTGGCCCTTTTAGCGACAACCCACCCACAGCCGAACCAGAACCTATCCAATCACAAATCCAACCGCCTAAACCATCACACCTACAAAAAATATTGGGTGATAGTGTGAAGTGGGTTTTGAAACAATCTTTCTCGCGGTTTGTGATATTTCAATATGTGCGACAGCGTTGGGTAATTCGCCGCACTTTAGAAAAAGTTTATTTAGACAAAACTGCAATTACAGACCAATTAGTAGAAGATATTTATCGCCCTGCTTTTGATACTGGTGCTTTTGATGTGTTTGTTTCTGTTTTTAGCAGTCCTCAAGGGGAAAAAGTTGATGTGCTATTGCAGTGCTTAACTTGTCCTTTATTATTATTATGGGGCGAAGCTGATCCTTGGATGAAGGCGCGAGAACGTTCGCAAAAATTTCGCCAATATTATCCTCAACTAACTGAATATTTTCTCAAAGCTGGTCATTGTCCCCATGATGAAATTCCCGATGAGGTAAACCAACTTTTAAGGGATTGGGTTGTGTCCATTTCTTAGCAATATTAGGTTGGGTACTTTACCCAATTTAACCGAGTGCGATCGCACTCGGTTAAATTGAATATTTGAGAGGATGTCTGAAAACTTTTTAGTGTTGTATTCAAGACTAGTAGATCCCCCTAAATCTCCCTTAAAAAGGGGGACTTTGAATTATTTCCCCCCTTTTTAAGGGGGGCTAGGGGGGATCAATAGAAATATTTAATAATTTTCAGATATCCTCTGAGATTTCATCCCCTAATTCAATAATGCCAAATTTTCTTGTAGTTTGGGTGTACCGAAGTGGAGTTTCAATCCCTAATAGGGATTAAGTGGAATTGCAATTTAGATAATTTTGTGTTCTCTCTTGGTAACTACGTTTCAATCCCTAATAGGGATTAAGTGGAATTGCAATAAAAGTAATAACTAAGTTATGGCTGATATGCTCGTTTCAATCCCTAATAGGGATTAAGTGGAATTGCAATTCAAAGCCAGAAAAGTTTTCCAGCCTTTGCATCGGGTTTCAATCCCTAATAGGGATTAAGTGGAATTGCAATTAAATATAAGTCTGCCGATATTTTAATGATTACAGTTTCAATCCCTAATAGGGATTAAGTGGAATTGCAATAAATTTGCTGAAGGTAAGCAATTATTAGCTAAATGTTTCAATCCCTAATAGGGATTAAGTGGAATTGCAATATTGGTAGATGTTGATGAGCCTTGCCCAATGCGGGTTTCAATCCCTAATAGGGATTAAGTGGAATTGCAATCGATCAGGTGCAGGAATTGCTTTATTTTTCTGGGCGTTTGTTTCAATCCCTAATAGGGATTAAGTGGAATTGCAATAACATAGCTTGGTTCCCAGGTTTGAGTTTTTAGATAGTTTCAATCCCTAATAGGGATTAAGTGGAATTGCAATTTGCGGGGATACACCCCAGCGAAATGAGATATTTAGTTTCAATCCCTAATAGGGATTAAGTGGAATTGCAATGTGCGTGCATCTTTGGGATTAGTTGCATTAGTTTCAATCCCTAATAGGGATTAAGTGGAATTGCAATCTCATCTACAATAAAGCAGTTATCAATCAGATTTTGTTTCAATCCCTAATAGGGATTAAGTGGAATTGCAATGGGAATTTTTGCATCCCAATTCTGAACATGATTGGTTTCAATCCCTAATAGGGATTAAGTGGAATTGCAATAATTTGGGGCGGGGCGATTCATTACCTGTAGAGGTGTTTCAATCCCTAATAGGGATTAAGTGGAATTGCAATTAAAGTGAGTTGTCAGTTGACAACTTACTCTATTGAGTTTCAATCCCTAATAGGGATTAAGTGGAATTGCAATTTGAGCGATCGCTTGTCTCAAGGAGCAAAAGCATGAGAATGTTTCAATCCCTAATAGGGATTAAGTGGAATTGCAATGCAAATAAAGCTGGTGGTTGTTTTCCTTCATACAAGTTTCAATCCCTAATAGGGATTAAGTGGAATTGCAATCAACATTGATACGCCATTGCCCGAATGCATTCACGTTTCAATCCCTAATAGGGATTAAGTGGAATTGCAATATTGGTGGGCGCAAAATCAGCGCCTTCAAAAATAAGTTTCAATCCCTAATAGGGATTAAGTGGAATTGCAATTGCAGCGTCCTTTTGCTCTGGGGTGGCGTTGGGGTCGTTTCAATCCCTAATAGGGATTAAGTGGAATTGCAATTCAACGAATTTCAGCCAGGAGATCGCGTCCAAATCATCAAGGGTTTCAATCCCTAATAGGGATTAAGTGGAATTGCAATCTTGAGGAAATCCTAAATCAAAAGCGGATTTAACGTTTCAATCCCTAATAGGGATTAAGTGGAATTGCAATGGAACCTCACCCCCTCCTCTTATTTCCCAAAAGTATGTTTCAATCCCTAATAGGGATTAAGTGGAATTGCAATCGCTGAAGCCGGAAAGCCAATCTGTATTTAGTTTTCAAGGTTCTATTTCGCGGATGGATTAATTTTAACACAAGCAAATGTAAGTTAATTGAACGAAAATAGCTGTAATGTAGACTGAGTAAGGTGCGCGGATAATTTTAATTAAAATTTCTTGTAAAAGCTTGTGCTGAAAGGAATCTAGCGATTGTTGTTCAAGGGCGATTTTGTACACCTACCCATCCGCGCATTTAGATAGATTTTTTGTTGTGCTGTTCAGCCTACTTAGCGGGTCGGTTTTTTATATTATTTTATATTAAGTGCATCTTTACGCAGAATTGGTATTACTAAATATATTTAGAAATTCAAAATATCTAATGATTCTTCAATTTGCAAATCTAAAACTCTTGCTCGTGCATCTTTAAGCGCATCTAATTTACCTTCTTTGCGATAAAGTTCTACAGCTTTTTGGAAATCGGCAATTGCTTCTTGTTTATCGCCGATTTCTGATTGCACATTGCCACGGTTATAATAAGCATCAGCGTAATTAGGATTAATTTGTATAGCCTGAGTATAATCTTCAAAAGCTCCGGCATTATCACCTAAATCATAACGAGCGTTGCCGCGATTGTAATAAGCGTGGGCATCATGAGGGTTAATAGTAATTACTTGAGTATAATCATCAATTGCACCTTCATAATCACCTATATCCGCACGAGCATTACCACGGTTTTTATAAGCAATTGCATCGTGGGGATTTATTTTGATGGCTTTAGTAAAGCTTTGCTGATATCCTAAAAAATAACGTGACATCCCACGGTTTTTATAAGTTATAGCATAGTTAGGATTAATTTTGAGTGCTTGCGTATAATCTTCAATTGCGCCTTGATTATCTCCTAAATGAGAACGCGCATCGGCGCGGTTTTTATAAGCAACTGCCACATTGGGGTTGAGTCTAATAGCTTGAGTATAATCATCAATTGCTGCGGTATAGTCTCCTAATTGATAATTAGCTAAACCCCGTTTGATGTAGAATTTTGAATCATTAAGGTTAATTCTTATTGCTTGAGAATAATCAGCGATCGCTTCTGCATAATCTCCTAAATGATAATAACTCAACCCTCGTTGATAATAAATTTCAGCATCATTTTGATGTAATTTTAAGGCTTGGCTGTAGTGAGCGATCGCATCTGTATATTCTCCTTTGACTAAGCAATTATGTCCTAGTTTTAGATAATCAATTTCTTGGGGAGATATTAATAATTTTGACTCTTGATTAATGACTGGATTAGCCTTAATGAATTGATGATTATTTGCAGAAAATAAACTTTGTGATTTGTGATTGTTTTCTGGCTGAGATATATTGTAATTAATGCTGGTTTGATACTGTTCTAAATAGCAACGCAAACCACCGCCATATAATAATTGTTCTATCCCAAAGGCGATTCTACCTGTTTTGAGTTTAATCATCCGGGTTGGTAGAAACCCTGCTAAAAAAAGATGATATTCAGATTGGGCTTCGTGTACTTCTTCTTGAATTAAAATGCAGACTATCACTGCATTTTTTTCTACTTCTTCGGAACTGACAGACCATCTGACTTTATCAAGGCTACCATGCCGAGATTTGACTTCAATGCCAACGGAGGGGTTAGTAGTTAGGGTAAAATCAATCTTGCCATCACCGCCGAAGCGTTTTTCATAATCAACTTCGGTAATCAAATCAGCTAAACGTTCTTTGACAACCTCTTCACCCAATTTACCTTTGAGATAGCTGATAAACACGTCACGCACTGGCGAAACCCGCTTATATTTTTCCGCCATCAGCCAGCAAAAATCTCGGAGGATTTTTAATCTCTCTCCAGAAATTATAGTGAATTCACTATATTGAGCTTCTGTTTCGCAATGAAGCAGAGAACCGGATGTTAACCTTTGAATAAAATCAGACTGTAGCGATCGCAGTAGCGTAATCCAGTCCATTGATATATCTGCGAATCTTTTAATGCAATTATTTTATTAAAATATCTTAGCGGCGTAAACATTAATCGTCGGGAAGAGGGAAGATTGGCATTTTCCTGAACCGCATTGAAGAAATTGGGTATCTTATTTATCACGAATATTTAGAGTAGCCATACATCTTACGAATGGCTAATTGCAATAATTGTTGATAAACTTAATCAGCAGTATAGTTTTACATAAATGGGTAAAACTCTATACAAAAAATTATTGTAATTTACAGTAATACCCGGTATAAGGTCAGACCCATTGAATACATATAGTACTTAATAAGTAAATTAATTTGTTTATGGCAGTATTACACCCGTCTCCTCTTGGTGGCAAAAAAAATACCCGTACAGTCGGACGCAATTTTCAGTCGGGGTTTTTAATCCTATTTACCCTTTCAATGTTAACGGGCATTGGGGCGCGGTTAGCATATTTGCAAATTGCTGAGGGGGAAATCCACCGCAAACGCGCCGAGTCTAACCGCATTCGGGTAATTGCGAAACAACCAGAACGGGGGAATATTTTTGACCGGAACGGCAAACTTTTGGCTAGTACGCGTTATCCCCGTTCTGTGTATCTTTGGCCAATGGCACATACTAAACCTTCTTGGCCAATTGTCGGGCCAAGGTTAGCCAGTATTTTAGATATTCCCCAAGCAGACATCGAAAAAAAGCTAGATGAAGCTGGTGCATATTCATCTTCTTTAATTAGAATTGCCCGTGACTTGAATGAAGCGCAAGTCACAGCGATGAAGGAATATGAAAACGAACTACCAGAAGTAGAAGTTCATACAGAAGCGGTGCGTTACTATCCCCACGGTACAGCCCTCGCTCATGTACTGGGTTATACCAGGGAATTAACGGCTGAACAACTAAAAGAAAGAAAAAAAGAAGGTTATCGCTTAGGTGATGTTATTGGCCAGATGGGGGTCGAAAAGGCTTATGAGAAATCATTGCGAGGTGAATGGGGCGGTCAGCAGGTAGAAGTCGATGGGGCTGGGCGACCGTTGCGGGTTTTAGGAGAAAAACAAGCCAAAGCTGGGAATGATCTGCACTTGACTTTAGATTTAGATATACAGAAAGCCGCAGAAAAAGCCTTGGGCGATCGCGATGGTGCTATTGTGGCAATCAACCCGAAAAATGGTGCAGTTTTAGCCTTAGTTTCCCATCCCACCTTTAACCCCAATATCTTTTCTAAACAAAAACTCACGCAAAAAGACTGGGAATCTGTTCAAGGTGAAGACCATCCCCTAGTTAATCGCGCCCTCAGCGCCTTTCCCCCCGCTAGTACTTTTAAAATTGTCACTGCAACGGCTGGGTTAGAATCAGGGAAATTTTCGCCCAGCACAGTTTTACAAACCTACGGTTCCTTAAACATTGGCGGAACCAGATTTGGCGAGTGGAATCATGCAGGGTTTGGGCCTTTAGGATTTGTCGGTGCGATGCAGTGGAGTAGTGATACTTTCTTTTATCAAATAGGTAGAGGTGTTGGCGGCCCGACTTTAATTGAATGGACTCGCAAGTATGGATTTGGGCAAAAAACTGGCTTTGAGTTCGCCGCCGAAGAAACCAAAGGTTTAGTCCCGGATGAAAACTGGAAGCAAAAAGCCTGGAAAATCCCCTGGACTGTGGGCGATACCATTAATATGTCTATTGGTCAAGGTGCTTTACAAACCACACCTTTACAAGTGGCGATTATGTTTGCAGTTCCAGCTAATGGCGGTTATCGAGTCCAGCCGCATTTACTCAAAGATAATGAAGAAGCTAAAAGCTGGCGTGAATCTTTAAATATGCAGCCGACAACCATTAAGGTTCTCCGCGATGGACTACGCAAGGTTGTAGCTGAAGGTACAGGTAAAGCTTTAAATAAGCCGACAATTCCCCCTGTGGCTGGCAAAAGTGGTACAGCAGAAGCCTGGAAAAATCGCGTCAAGCAAAATCATGCTTGGTTTGGTGCTTATGCGCCCGCCGATAATCCAGAAATGGTGATTGTTGCTTTTGCCGAACATTCTGGTGGTGGTGGTGGTGCGATCGCCGCGCCGATGATTTTAGAAATTATGCAAGACTATTATCAAAGGAAATATCCAGGTAAATATCAAAAACCAGAGGCGAAACAACCATAGTTTGAAAGAGTTCTAAATCTGGCAATATTGATTTTATCAAAACAGAATTCAGAAGTCAGGAGCGAGAATTGAGAATTGGATTCTCGGTGATATTATTGATTTTGACTTCTGAATTATCCTGCAATTCAATCCAGTTTAATGAATATTCTGCCTACAGACTAGGAATATCAATTTGTTCTTACTTTAGACAGAGAGAAGAAAAGCCTTCTAAGTTGTATTATTTAGAGTGTCTTTGTTGATTCATTTAGCAAGAAGATATTCTCAATCTTCTGACAGATGTATTGCTAATTTAAAAGACTCAAACAAATTAAGGTTTTGATTATTTTTATCATGCTTATATGCCTAACTTGTAGTGCAGAGATGAGGCGTTAATTTGTTTGGAGCAACAAATCAGTTCCCAAACTGATTATGTTGGCTATTGATGGGAGTCCGAGATAGCATAAGTTTTGCAACAAGGATTTTATGAAAGCATTATTGCTCTACCCTCAGTTTCCCCAGTCCTTTTGGTCTTACGATCGCTTCATGGAAATCGCCGGACTGAAAGCCGTTTTACCGCCACTAGGAATTATCACAGTTGCAGCACTGCTACCCCCAGAATGGGAAATTAGATTTTGCGATCGCAATGTCACTCTGGAAACAGAAGCTGATTGGGAGTGGTGCGATCTCGTCATCTTGTCGGCAATGTTGGTGCAGAAACCAGATTTTCATGCCCTGATTCAAAAAGCCGTGCGCTTAGGTAAAAAAGTAGCAGTCGGTGGCCCTTACCCAACATCTATTCCACAAGATGCTTTGAACTCTGGAGCGCATTATTTAATTTTGGATGAGGGGGAATTAACTGTTCCGCAATTTTTAGCAGCCCTCAATCAAGGTGAAGAACAGGGGATATTTCGCTCTCTGGAAAAACCTGATGTCAGCCAAAGCCCCATGCCTCGTTTTGACTTGCTAAAACGGGATGCTTACTTGATGATGGCTATCCAGTTTTCTCGCGGTTGCCCCTTTAACTGCGAGTTTTGCGATATTATTACGCTCTACGGTCGCAAACCACGCACAAAAGAACCTCTGCAAGCCATCGCTGAGTTACAAGCTTTGTATGATTTAGGCTGGCGAGGGTCACTGTTTATCGTGGACGACAACTTTATTGGCAATCAGCGGAACGTCAAACGTTTCCTGCGGGAGTTGATTCCTTGGATGAAGCAGCACTCCTATCCCTTCACATTCATCACTGAAGCTTCTGTGAATTTAGCCGAAGATGAAGAACTGTTGCAATTAATGAATGAAGCAGGTTTCTATGCAGTTTTTCTCGGCATAGAAACTCCTGACCAAGAAAGTTTGCATCTAACACAAAAAGTGCAAAATACTCGAAGTCCGCTTGTGCAAGCCTGTCAGAAGATTAATCAAGCAGGCATACTCATCTATGCCGGGTTTATCCTCGGTTTTGATGGAGAACGCCCAGGCGCAGGAGAAAAAATTCAGGCTTTTGTCGAACAAACTAATATTCCTCAACCAATGTTGGGCATTCTTCAAGCTTTGCCCAATACTGCTTTATGGAACCGTCTGCAAAAAGAACAGCGTTTGTTAGATAGTAAGGGTATTGGTGGAACTGAAGTAGGAGACCAGAATACCTTAATGAATTTCATCCCCACACGCTCCATTGATGAAATTGCCAGAGAATATGTAGAAGGTTTATGGACTTTATATGAACCCAGAAACTATCTGAGACGCTGTTTTCAGCAATGTCTGAGTCTTGGTTCCCTCGCCCAGCGAAAACAAACTATGCAATTGTCTCCAGGTAAGGCATTGCGTCTCGTTGTTCAGTTAATCTGGCTTCAAGGCTTACGTCAACCAGAAATTCGTGTGCAGTTCTGGCAACAACTCTGGGCAATTCTAGTGACAAAACCGCAAGTTTTGAATATGTATTTAGGACTATGTGCTGCGGGAGAACATTTTTGGGAGTACCGGGTTTTAGCTAGACAACGAATTACTCAACAATTAGGCTACGACCCACTTACAGCCTCTGCGTTACCTAAGCAAGAACCAATGCTAGTCAAGTAGGGTGTCACCTATCCTACTTGACTATACTAACCTTTGTGTGCGATCGCGCTATTTAAAGTTGACTAAGCGAGATCCCCGACTTTTTCAAGAATTCGGGGATCTGAACACTGCGAATTTTGAGATTTATCACTATTTACTATCTATTAATTCATCTCAAGAAATCCCAAAATTTATATTTTCATGATAAAAATTACAATTACTATTTCGGCAATTGCTGGGACTGTGCAACTGTCGAAAGCTTTGCCAACATTTGCGTGCGAGATGAAACTTCTAGCTTGCGGAACATTCTTTTTAAAGCTTGTTTCACAGAGTTCTGGGTAATCCACAATTCACGACTAATTTCTGTATTGCTACACCCTTGCGCCACTAGGGTAGCAATTTCCACTTCTCTAGAAGTTAAACCTGCTGTTTGTAAAGGTGGATGTTGGGCTTGAGTCATTGTTACCCAAGTGGAAATGTGCAGACAAATTGCACTCAAATCTGTGAGATTTTGCGAATCGAATGCAGGTATATCTTGTTGACGGGTAAAACCTAATGCACCTACTAATTTACCAGCGCTAACAATTGGCCCAGCCATAACATGATAGTGATCAGGACGAGGACAAATCAATTTCCATGTTTTTGGTTCGACTACCAAGGCTTCGTGAACTGGGGCGTGGCGTTCTAGTAAGTAACGTGCAACTGGGTTGTATTGGGGTGATAAGGCAATTAGTATTGCTTTGTCAATCAGATGACTTTGATCAAAGAAAAACAGCCCACTGCGTGTAGCGGCAAAATAGTGACTGATATCTGTGAATATATACGATCGCAATGTTTGTTCATCTTCAGCTTGAGCAATTGCCCGAAATATATCTTGTAACGCAACCATAGGCAAATTGTACACTTTTGAGGTCTAGAAGCAATACTGCCACCTGCTTTATCTTAGAGCAATGTGCTGAGTACTGAGTGCTGTTCACTGAGCGTTCGCGCAGCGTCTCCGACAGGAGAAGCCGAAGTGTGAGTTTTGAGTATAGATTTTTGGATAAATTCACTATGACTATAAATTCTGATTACGCTGATCCATCAGTTATCGTTGATACCCAATGGTTAGCAGATCATTTCCATGATCCTCATGTTCGCATTGTTGAAGTAGATACAAGTCCAGAGCCTTACAAAAATGCCCATCTACCGGGTGCGGTATTTTGGAATATTTTTACAGACTTACTATTACCCGATTTAAAAATTAATTTAGATGCGATCGCTTTTGCCAAACTCATGGCACGCTCTGGTATCAGTAATGATACAACAGTCATTGCTTATGGCAATTATCCCGGCATCGGCGGCTGGATTTTTTGGTTGTTAAAAGTCTTTGGTCACGATAATGTTAGAGTTCTCAATGGCGGCTATCAAAAATGGAAGACAGAAAATCGTCCACTCGCAACTGAGTTATCTACATTTCCCACCACTGATTATCAACCCCAAGCGCCTGATCATAGTTTGAGAGTCTTACATCCTGAAGTTGAAGCGGCAATTCATCAACAGGAACGCATTTTATTAGATGTCCGCACAATTCAAGAATACAACGGTGAGTGGTTTTTTAACCAACCACCTAAAGCCAATGAACGCACTGGACATATCCCTGGCGCAGTTCATCTTGAGCATATCCTCACACTGAATGAGGACGGTACTTTTAAATCATTTGCTGAGTTAAAAAATCTTTATACCAGCCAAGGTATTACACCGGATAAAGAAATTTTTCCCTATTGTGCGATCGGTGGACGTTCTGGATACACTTGGTTTGTCTTAACGTATCTACTAGGCTATCCAAATGTTCGGAATTACGATGGCTCTTGGAATGAATGGAGTCGCCTGACTGACTTATAGTAGGGAGCAGGTGATAGGTGACATTACTTGCCATGAGGTGCAAGAAGTAGAACTTTTATCAGATGATGTGCGATCGCTGGACATTCTGGATACACTTGGTTGGTCTTAAATAAAATTTGTAGGGTGGGTATTTTCCAGAAAATTCTCAATCAACAGCCTCTTCATTGTTCTGTTCCCACAGGCGTGGGTGTTTCCACAGGGATAGGATTTTCCGCAACCATAGTGAGTTGATAATCTACTGATGTTGAGGCTACGGTAGTCAAGTAGGGTGCGTGCAATGCGATCGCCTACCCTACTTGACTGTCTGTACTAACCTTTGTGCGCGATCGCCTTTTTAGATTTTGGTAGCGCGGAAACCCATCGGGTCTTCACCCGCATAAGTCATGGTTCCAGTGAAGGTTTTTCCAACCATCATTAGATGTAACGTTGATCTGCTTTTTTTTAATTGGTATTACCAATCAGCTATTTTGCGATCGTCCCAGACTTCTAGTTGTAGATTTTGGAGATAGCTGAGTCCATCCTGAATTTGTGTATCGATTCCTTTGAGTTCCAAATCAAACCAACCATCACCTACAGCATTCGCTCCCAGAATTGCCGCAGTAATATTTACAGTCAGACCGTAGTCTGAAACTAAGTGGGAAATCACAGGTTCTTGATGATAATCTTTGGGAATTCTTAGCCGTATCCGTTTAGATTTAAGGGTATCTTCGCTATCCATATCAAATCAACCTTTAATTAATAGGGAACTATAAAAACGTTCCCGCCTAGAACTAAAGTTCCAGACTCATAGCCAAAGTCCACAAAGCGTGGACTGAAATAAATTTTTATTTGACTCATCCTTAGATGATTTATGCTATGAGACTGGTAAGTGCCGCGGCGGGACAGATGCACTACTCAACATCTTTGATGCGAGTTTTGCGTTCTAAAATTTCCTTCAGGATTAAGGTGACGACTGCTAATAGTGCCAAAAGTACCGCGGCGGAAAAGGCGGCTTCAGTTTCGTACTGTTTGTAAGCATCTTCGACAAACAGTGGTAAGCTCTGGGTTTTGTCAGCAATGTTACCGGAAACTACAGAAACAGCACCGAATTCTCCCATTGCTCTGGCATTAGTCAAAATTAAGCCGTAAAGTAATCCCCAGCGAATGCTAGGTAAGGTGACGCGCCAGAATATCTGCCAATCTTTTGCACCCAAGGTTTTAGCGGCTTCCTCTTGATCACTACCAAATTCCTCTAACACAGGAATGACTTCTCGTGCGACAAAAGGCATACTCACAAATGCTGTAGCCAATACCATACCGGGAAAGGCAAAGATAATTTTAATGTCGTGGGCTTCCAGAAAAGGCCCAAACCAACCGTTCCGACCGTAGAGTAAGACAATCATCAACCCGGCGACTACTGGGGAGATGGAAAAGGGCAGGTCAATAATACTTAAAACTATGGCACGACCAGGGAATTTATGCCGGGCGATCGCCCAAGCTGCACACAAGCCAAAAACTGTATTTAACGGTACGGCAATTAATGCCAGTATCAGCGTTAGCCAAGCTGCATGAAGAAAGGCCGGGTGGGTCAAGTTAGCAAAAAACGGGCCAACACCCTTTCTAAAAGCTTGGATAAAAACGTTAATGGCTGGGATGTATTGAATTAAGGCTAAATAACCAATTGCTATACCAATTAAAATGGTAGGAACCCAACTATTCTGTTGTTTGGGCTTGGCTATACCTCTAGTAGACCCAGATGAGTGAAGTTTTGGCTTATTTACTGTCATACCTTCTTGCCCACGCTTGTAAGAAATTAATCGCCAATAGCAGTATCAAAGAAATTGTTAGTAGCACCATGCCAATAACAGTAGCGCCAGAATAGTCATACTGTTCTAAGCGTTGAAAAATTAGTACCGGCGCAATTAAATCTTGATAGGGTGTATTAGAAGAAATAATGACCGTCGAGCCATATTCACCAACGGCGCGAGAAAAACCCAAGGCAATCCCAGTCAAAATTGTCGGGAATAATGGCGGTAAAATCACTTTCCAAAATGTTTGCCATTGAGAAGCACCCAGACACCAAGCTGCTTCTTCAATGTCTTGTTCCATTTCTTGGAGTACAGGTTGTACAGTCCTGACAACAAATGGTAGGGAAATAAATATCATGGCTACTGCTACACCCAACCGAGTGAAAGAGACTTTAATTCCCAATGGGGCTAACAGTGAACCAATCCAGCCATTATTGCTGTAAACTGTCGCCAATGTTAAACCAGCAACAGAAGTTGGCAGGGCAAAAGGTAAGTCTACGGTGGCATCAATTACCTTTTTCAAAGGAAAGTCGTAACGCACTAAAACCCAGGCAATTAAAGTACCAAATACTCCATTGAGTAGTGCAGCCCCTATGGATGTAACAAAAGTCACGTTGTAAGTTGCTAAGGCAATCTCGCTAGTAGCAATTTCCCAGAACCTAGCCGGAGATTCTGTACTGGCTTTCAGGAACATAGCAGCTATGGGCATAAATAACATAAATGTTAGGTATACCAACGTAATTCGCCATGTCCAAGGCAGATGAATTAACTGATGTAGAAACTTCTTCCAGGCTGGAGTTTCCGAAGCGAGATTCTGATGTGGGGATGGAGGAGAAGATACAGCCATAAAAAAATGAGAATTTGTTTTTTGTAATTTGTCATGAGTCAAGGGTCATTTGACAAAGAACAAATGACCCTTGACCATTGACTAATAATTAATTACCGTTTCTTTTGGGCTTGAATCTTGTCAAAAATACCACCCTCAGCGAAGAACTTCTTATCAATTTCACTCCAACCACCGTAATCTTTCACTGTACCTAATGTTTTCACACTGGGGAATTTGTCTTTCACTTCTTTAGATTGGGCAACAGTTTCATCAACTGGGCGGAATCCCAATTTGGCAAATTCTTGCTGTGCTTCTGGTGTATACAGGTATTTGACAAAAGCTTCGGCAACTTCACGGGTGCCATGCTTATCAACATTTTTATCAACCACCGCAACTGGGTTATCGATAGAAATATTAACTTCAGGAACGATGTAACTTACTTTTTCACCCTTTTGTTCTGCCAAAACAATTTCGTTTTCGTAATTAATTAAAGCATCTCCCTGACCTTGTTTGAAAAATGCGTCAGTTGCTTCACGGGCATCTTTAGTTAAAAGGGGTACATTGTTATAAACTTTACCGACAAATTCAGTTGCCTTAGCGTCGTCTGCACCAGTTTTAATTGCCGAATTCCACAGCGCGAGGAAGTTCCACTTAGCTACACCTGATGTTTTTGGGTCAGCTGTAATTAGTTTTACGCCATCTTTGGCTAAATCTGTCCAAGTCTTGATGTTTTTCGGATTACCTTCACGGGTAACGATCGCCGCTACAGATTTAGAAACAATACCGTTATTTGGTACTTCAGTTTCCCATCCAGGCTGAATTAATCCGGCTTTCTCAATTTTTTGCGTATCTCCAGATAGTGCTAAGTGAACAACATCTGCTTCTAAACCGTCAATGACAGCACGAGTTTGAGAGCCAGAACCGCCATAGCTTTGTTTAAAAGTGACAGTTTGGTTATGCTCTTGCTTCCACTTTTCAACAAACTTAGGAATGATGGCTTCGTGAGCAGCTTTAGTTACAGCAAAGGAAACTAAAGTGACTTCAACGTTTTGCTTGTTAGCTGCAACTGGACTAGCAGAAGGAGCTTCAGTTCCAGAATTACTGCTATTTCCACCAGAGCAGGCCGCCAGCGCCACACTCAAAATAGCTCCTACCAATGTGAGCGATACAAAACCTTTGAGCGAATTGAGCCTGAACCGATATGGTTGGTGCTGATTCATAAGTTGCTGCGATCGCTTCAGGGGACGCTGCCAAAAATTCATTCCGTGGCTCCTCTCAATCTACGGTAAATTGATGTATATATGGTTATATAAGATTTATAGTACTAGATGTTTGCACGGATTAATGATGTTTAATTGCAAACTCCACAAAAAATTCATATTCTCTATCGGGAATAGGGGGATTGTAGCAGTTCTCTAGAAAATTAAAAATACTGACACAGAAATTACGCGCGCTCATTTTGAAGATTTAATCGCGATCGCACTCTAAACAAAGCCAAATCAGTTCACAGTTCTGTTCCTACTGGCGTGGGCGTTTCTGTGGGCGTTTCTGTAGGCGTTTCTATGGGCGTGGGCGTTTCTGTAGGTGTGGGTGTTGGGGTTTCCACTGGGGCGGGATTTTCTGCGGCGATAGTGAGTTGATAATCTACGGCTGCTGAGGCTGTGGAAGCGATCGCAAACTCATAGTATCCCTTTTCGGGTAATTCTGCGGTTAAAGTGCGTTTTGTCGAGTCTTCTAAAAGTCTGATTTTGCCGGAAGGAGAATAAACTGATAGCAAAACTTGGGAATTTGCTTTGAGGTTTAAGTCTAATGTTTGCCCTTTAGCCAGTCCAGCGATGAAAACTTTACCAGTTCCCGGTTTGAGAGTTCCACTGACTGTTTTACTTATCGCTCCTGTCTCAAAAACAATCTTGTCAAAAGCACTCCCGTTGAGGATAGCATTTAGTTGATCGTTGACAAACCCATGCCAAACTTGTCCGATGGGTTCCTTCATAAAATCTCGCCCACGCTGTTCAGGAAATATGCGGTAAAAGGCTACATCACCTAAATCATATAAAGCGCGACTACCAACGTTAATTTTATTCACTGCGGCTTTCCAGCGATCGCGATCGGCTGCGGTATAATTTCCTAGTTGTCGCCGTGATTGATTACTGAGAACCGCAACCTTATTTAACACTTCATCCGCAGTTTTATCCCAAGCAGCGCGCAAACTTTCATCTTCTGGTTGATCGCTGAGGGTGCGCCCTTGTAAACTAGGGTTTCTCCGCCAAAAGATTTGATTGACTAAGTTTACATAAAAGCTTTGCTCAATTCCCAACTCTTGACGGCGATCGCTTAATTTTTCTTTGCGTTGCTTTTCTGCTGGGGAATAATTCTCGGAAGCATCAACGGGTTGGGTAACGCTGGGTGTTGGTGTAGGGTCAATATTATTCCCACCATCATTCTTATTCCGATTTGTCCCTAACCAGAGTACCCCAATCACACCAACTACCGCTAATGTTGCAGTAAAAGTTTTCGTTGTTGTCCATCGACTTTTGGCTTGGGGAATAGGTGCGGAAGATGGGGAGAGAGGACGAGGTTGTATTGGGTTAATAGCAGGAGAAGGGGCGACTGCAAAAGTAGCCGAGGTTGCTGGCTGAGATATAACTGGTGGTTGAGTTACAGGATATTGAATCGGTGTCGGGTTCAAGGCGTGTAAAACTTGACTAGCAGATTGATAGCGATCGCTTGGTCGAGGCGCTAACATTTTATCTAACAGTTGTGCTAACGCCGGACTCACACTAGCTTCTTGCTGCCATTTCCAAGCCAGAGTGTAATTATCTAATAATTCTTGGGGTTGTTTCCCTGTTAATAATACTAATATGGTGACTGCCAAAGCATACAAGTCACTATGGGGAGATACTGCACCAGTTTGCATTTGTTCTGATGGTGCAAAGCCGATTTTACCCAATAAAGTTGGCGCTGGGGTTGGAGCCGCCGCACCTGGTTGGTAATATTGAGAAGCAACCGTGGCGACTACTTGTTTCACACCCCCAAAGTCA
The DNA here is from genome assembly GCF_015207705.1 of Nostoc sp. LEGE 06077. Taxonomy (GTDB): domain Bacteria; phylum Cyanobacteriota; class Cyanobacteriia; order Cyanobacteriales; family Nostocaceae; genus Nostoc_B. Next base: position 5,061 of record NZ_JADEWI010000004.1, on the reverse strand, counting down.
ATTAATACTGGCAGTTGGTCGGCGGCGCGTAAAATTAAATTATCTGGGGAAATATCTCGATGAATCACACCCAGCGAGTGGATATATTCTAAAACTGGCAAAATCTGCTGTAACAGTTGACGGACTTCTGCTTCTGTAAACCGTAAACCTTGCTGTTTGCGAGTATTTAATAAAGAGTTATATGTTTGTCCCTCTACATAATCTTGCACTAAAAATAAGTATTCCTTACCTTGCAGATTTGTGCGAAACAATTCTCGAAAGCGGGGAATTTGCAGATGTTGTAAGTTGTAAAGAACACTGGCTTCACGTTGAAATAGTTCTTCGGCTTTTTGTAAAACGTAAGCCGTTTGCACTTGGGGAGAAAATTCTTTTAAAACACAAGGTTCGCGGAAGCGGTTGATATCTTCAGCTAAATAAGTGCGTCCAAACCCACCTTGTCCGATTTGACGGACAATAACATAGCGATCGCTTAAAGTTAAACCAGCTTGGATACCATTACTGACAGGTAAATTTTGTAAATTCTCACCACACTGGAGACAAAACCGACTACCTGCTGGATTTTCATGACCTTTAGAGCAATAGAATTTAGTCATTAGTGCTGAGTGCTGTTACCGGTAGCGGGGCGTTTAGCCCGTTTTGAATGCTGAGTCATAAATTTTTCCCCTACACCCTGGTTACTGAGCGCAGTCGAAGTACACCCCCGCTGACTGAGCGCAGTCGAAGTCTGTACCCTTACACCTCTGCTTCCTCTCACACTCATCACCCTGACACCTTAACTAATTGTTCGATTGTATTTTACTAACTTTATCAGCCGCGATCGCATACCAAATTTGACCGTAAGTTTGTTGGTTCTGTTTCTCCCGTTGCTTTCCGGGAAATAACTCGGCAAATTTTTGATTTGTGTCTTTGTTCAACTGACTGGCTGTATAGTTACCTAACTTTCCGGTTCTGGCTTGCAGTCTCCATCTTTCATAATCTTTTTGACTGTAACTACCTAATTTCCTCCGTGCGGCGGCGCTAAGTTCAGCCTGTTCTAGTTTATCCAACAAGTCATCACCAATTCTCAACCATTCATCGCGCAAAGCCTTATCTTCCGATTTTGATGTGATGGTACGCCCTTGCATTTCCGGCTTTTGACTATAAAACAAAGTATCTACCATTCGGACAAAAAATACTTCGGAAATTTCCAACTCTTGACGACGCGCCAGCACATCCCCATTACTTTTACTTCCTTTGTCGCTGACTGGTTGAGCCAGCGGATTAGGTAATGATGGCATTGTGGGCAATGATATAGAAGGTATGGTGATAGATGTGATCCCTCGCACTACCGCATTTACTGCTGCAAAAGTTCCCGCCACGGTTAAACCAACTATTGCTGTCCCCGCCATACTCACCGCAAAAGGACGTAACCACGCAGGTAAAGGTAAAGCGCGGCTCACAGCTTGAGTTCTTTGATGAATTCTACTGACAATTGCGTTAGCGCGTTTTTGTCCCGGCGAAACTATCTGAGTCTTGAGTTTGGTAATATAAGGATTGCTTGGTTGGGTTACAGCTGGCAATGGTAAATCTTTGAGAACTTGTTCGGCTGTTTGATAGCGATCGCTCGGTTTATAAGCCAACATCTTTTTCAATACAGATTCTAGTTTGGGGCTAACCCGAATTTCCTTACCCCAATACCACATCCCTTGATAGCTGTCGTATAATTTTTGAGGTTCCTTACCTGTTAATAATACGAGTATCGTCACCGCTAAAGAATATAAATCACTGCTGAGAAATACTTTTCCTTGACGGATTTGTTCTTCTGGTGCGTAGCCTTTTTTACCTAACAATGTGTGATTCACAGCTAACTTTGTGAACCAAAAACCTTGAGATGCAGGTAATTGCTTCACCCCGCCAAAATCAATCAGTACAGGTAAATGGTCAGAACGTCGCCAAATCAAATTATCCGGTGAGATATCACGATGTACAACATCTTGGGAGTGGATGTAAGACAACACAGGTAAAATCTGTTGCAGCAGCAGAATGATTTCTTCCTCAGTAAAAGTTTGTCCTTTAGCTTGACGTTGTTCTAATAACTGGCAATAATTATCACCCTCAATATAATCTTGCACCAGAAAGAAAAAATCTTTACTACCTATCTGCACCTGTAAAGAAGCATGAAACCGAGGAATTTGCGAATGCTGGAGTTTCTTGAGTACATTTGCTTCCCTCTCAAATAATTCCTTCGCTTTTTGTAAATCTTGTTGTGCTTGGACTTGGGGTGCAAATTCCTTCAGCACGCACACTTGATTGGCTTTTTGTTGATCTTCCGCTAAATAAGTACGTCCAAAACCACCTTGTCCTAGCTGACGTATAATTTGATAGCGTTGATTGACAATTTGCCCAACAGCCAGAGGTAATGGTTCACCACACGAGGTGCAAAACCGATTACTGTCAAGATTTGTGTGTTGTTTACTGCAATAAACTTGCATGGTGCTGAAGGATAAATTAGGGTTTTTATAAATTACTACAACAGGAGTAGTTCTGTTTACGGACAATTCATCAACTAACTCTGCGCCTCTTTGCGTTTACCTCCATGTTCCTGGGCGTTTAAAATCAAATCTAGCTTGATATTCAACGACTTCAGATAGATTTATGAACGCCAATTCCCAACAGCAACGAAGCATCAAGGCATTTGAGGAATTTATCTCTACACCTATAGAAACCATACTACACAGGCATCTAAACACCGCCAATTCATCAGTAGTCTTAACATTGTTTCACGATGTGGCGGCTAATGTCCCAGCATACAAGGCTTTTTTAGCAGAAAGAGATATTAATCCTGATAAAATTCAAACTCTGGAAGATTTTCAGCAATTACCAGCGATCGCTAAAGAAAATTATATCCAAAGTTATCCTCTGCCTGATTTGTGTCGCAATGGTCAATTAGCCGAGTGCGATATGATAGCCGCTTCTTCTGGTTCCACAGGTAAACCCACATTTTGGCCGCGCTTCTTCACCGATGAACTGCAAATTGCTACACGCTTTGAGCAAATTTTCCATGATAGTTTTTTTACAGATACTCGACGCACCCTCGCCGTAATTTGTTTCACACTGGGAACTTGGGTAGGGGGAATGTTCACCACTAATTGCTGTCGCTATCTGGCGAGTAAAGGTTATCCCCTCACCGTTATTACACCCGGTAACAACAAAGACGAAATCTTGCGCGTAGTTCAAGAACTAGGGGGAAATTTTCAGCAAGTTGTCCTTTTGGGATATCCACCATTCCTCAAAGATGTCATTGACACAGGTATTAGTCGTGGCGTGGAATGGTCGCAATATCACATTAAGTTAGTCATGGCGGGAGAAGTATTTAGCGAAGAATGGCGCAGTTTAGTTGGTGAAAGAGTAGGTTCGCAAAATCCTTATTATGATTTCGCTTCACTTTACGGAACTGCGGATGCTGGTGTGTTAGGGAATGAAACACCTTTGAGTATCTGCATTCGTCGTTTCTTAGCCAAAAATCCCGATGCGGCTAGAGCGTTATTTGGTGAATCTCGTTTACCCACATTAGTCCAATATGACCCCACCAGTCGCTTTTTCGAGATGCAGAACAACTCATTGCTATTTTCTGGTGACAATGGTATTCCCCTAATACGTTACGACATCCTCGACACTGGCGGAATTATTACCTACGATGCAATGCTGGAGTTTTTAGCAGAATGGAACTTCAACCCACTAGAACATCTCAACTCCATCACTCAGCACTCCCCCAGAGGAATTCACCCCTTACCTTTCGTCTACGTTTTTGGACGTTCTAACTTTACGGTGTCTTACTTCGGCGCGAATATTTATCCCGAAAATATCAGTGTCGGTTTAGAACAACCACTCATTCAAGTATGGGTGACTGGTAAATTCGTCTTGCAAGTTAAAGAAGATGCAGACAAGAACCGATTTTTATCTGTAGTTGTAGAACTAGCACCGGGAATAGCAGGTAGTGAAGATAAACGCCAAGCCATAACTGAGTCAATTCTGGCGCAGCTACTACGCCTCAACAGTGAATTTGCTAATTACGTTCCCCCAGAATATCAAACACCACAGGTGACTTTAACCGCAACAGGCGATCGCGAATATTTCCCCATTGGAGTCAAGCATCGCTACACCCGCAGATAAGAATTCCTATAGCTTTATTAAGCTCAGTATTCTCCGTCTTTCTTAAATTTGCAACTTTTTGCTAAATATTATAGTAAGTTGCTCAATAAAACATTTTTCAACCTTAAATATAATGCAAGTAAGTACTTGCAAGCAAAATGGCCAAAAACATCCGTTCATCAACTCTCACCCGTATACGTTTAATCGAAGCCGCCTCACAGGTATTTGCTAGTTTAGGTGTGCAAGGCGCAACTACCCGCGAAATAGCTCGCGTTGCTGGCGTGAATGAGGTGACATTATTTCGTCACTTTGCCAGCAAAGAACAACTGCTCAAAGCAGTTATGGAAAATGCTCTTGCACTCCAAATAGAAGCTTTGGCTCACCCAGAAACTTGGACACAAAATCTCCGTGTTGATCTGAGAAACTATGCCAAACTGTATAACAGTATGCTGGAAGCTCAAGAAGACTTAATTCGTACCTTCATTGGCGAAGCTAAACGTCATCCAGAAGCAGCTAAACAAGTTATCCAAGAAGCTGTTCAACCATTAAGCAAAAAATTAATTGCCTATCTCCAATCTTGTCAGAAAAATGGTACTGTCATACCTGAACTTGACCCCACGCCAGCAGTCGATATGTTTACCGGGATGCTGTTAGCTGGTATGCTTTGCCACAATGCCAAACTCAAGAACAAAAGTTATACCAGTGAAGAATATATAAATACTTGCGTTGATATTTTTGTCCGCGGTATCAGTCTTGCGCCTGTACCAGTTTTAAGTGCAAGTAGTATTCATAATTAATATATTTGATATGTAAAACTCATTTATTTTCAGATACCCGACTTTCTTGAAGAATGTCGGGTATCTAGCGTTTCCAACTCTGGTGAGGTACAAAATTACCCCTCCCCAACCCTGCCCTTGGCAAGGGGAGGGT